>JBDWUA010000001.1:0-130162 GCA_039984715.1 Paracoccaceae bacterium
AAGACGTGTTCGATTACATCGAGATGTTTTACAACCCAACACGCAAGCACACCAACAACGATATGCTGTCGCCAGTTGGCTATGAAATGAAACAGCAGAAAATGAACGAGGCAGACGTCTAGGAAACTTTAAGGCACCTCAAACCTCATCGGACAATGAACTCCGCATGCAATGCGCCCGATGCCTTGATGCTCTTTAAAATGTCGATCATGTCTCTTGGCGAGACTCCAAGGGCATTCAAGCCAGCGATGACTTCAGATAAGGATGTTCCGTCTGGGACTTCTGCCAGCCCGGTTCCTTCCTCTTCTTCAATTGCGGCTTCCGTTCTTGGCACCACTACAGTTTCACCTTCCGAGAAGGGGTTGGGTTGAATAGTAATTGGACGTTCTTGGACGCGTAGTGTGAGGTTCCCTTGACTTACCGCTACTCTAGAAATTCGAACATCCTCGCCCATAACAATTGTGCCGGATCGCTGATCTACCACGACCCTTGCCTTGCGCTCGGGTTGGACCGTGATATTTTCAATTCGACCAATTGCGTGTGCGACGGATTGCATGCGGGTTGCGGGTACGTTTAACGTGACAGTTCCGGAGTCTTGCATTATGGCGACACGGCGACCAAAGTTATCATTGATCGCGGCCTCTATCCTTGCAGCCGTTGTAAAATCAGCATCCCGTAAAGCAAGGCGCATGCTATTGAGATCGCTTAGGTCAAAATCAATCTCTCGTTCTACTCGCGCACCGGATGGAATGACGCCTGCTGTTGGAACCCCTTGGGTTACATTGGCACCATTACCTTCAACGGTAACGCCACCTGCGATGACGGTACCTTGCGCCACTGCATAGATTTGTCCATCTGCAGCATTAAGCGGGGTCATGATTAAAGTGCCGCCAAGTAAGCTGTTGGCGTCTCCTATTGCGGAGACTGTCACATCGATCTGGGACCCGGTGCGTGAGAATGGCGGCAAACCTGCGGTGACAAACACGGCAGCTACATTTTTCGGACGAAATTGTTCTCCGGTTACATTCACGCCAAGGCGTTCAAGAATGTTTGTCATGATCTCTTCGGTAAACGGCGCATTTCGCAGTCCGTCACCTGTTCCATTCAGGCCAACGACCAATCCATAACCAATGAGGTCGTTCCCACGGACGCCATCAAATTCAACAAGATCTTTGATGCGGACGGGACCGGCAGACACCGCGCTGGCCAAGAAAAACCAAATGAAGCAAATTTTGAACATGCTCATTGGATGAAGTTCACCAATGAAAGGTCGGACAACCGAGCGGTAACAGCATAGATACTTTGCAAACGGAATTGTACGTCTTCCAATTTTGTAGCAGTTTCGAATGGATCGACGCCAAGAAGGTCGTTTCGAGCCATTTCCAATGACGTTTTTTCAGCGGCGTTTTTTGTTTCGATTGCGTCTAGGCGTGCTTCTGCCGTTCCGATTTGGGCGCGAACGATTGTCAAATCTTCTAAGTTAGATTGTAAAGCAAGGCCACTGTCGCGCTGCAATTCGGCGCGTTGGCTGGAGTTGAAAGACAATGCGTTGGACGAGGCAAGTGTCGTAAGCGCAACGTTCATAAGAGTGTCCCTAAGTGCCTCATTGTCTGCTCTGACATTTACCGCCACATTTTCTCCATCGCCGACTAGAAATGGGGAAAGATCTTCCGTTGATCCTTTGTAAATTGTCGCTGCAAATCCTGACGGATCATTGAACCAAGTCTCTGCAGCCAAACGTGCGTCAGCTGGCGTCGCAGCGCCTGCGATCAAAAACTCAAGCGTATTAAGCAATGTATCGGCGTCTTCGACAGGGGCCGTTTTGGTCGCGGCACCAGCAAACAAGCTTCGACCGCCTACATCTCCATTCAATTTTGCCATCATGGATTCCAACGAGTTGCGCGCTTGAAAAGCGTTCTGTTCAATGGATGTGGCGGTTTGAGTCACCGAACCCGCGATAATGGATGTCGCCAAATCTCCGACGGCCGTCTGAATTCCTTCAAGCGACAATTGCATTGCATTTGTATAGCTCTCAGCCTCTAGACCTGCTATGCGGTATGCGTCCAATATGCGAATGTCATGTTCCATATCAGCCAGAAACGATACGTTCCCCGCCAGAACATCCCTAACGTCCGAAACTTGTCCCGTGGCTAATTCTTCGGATAGTTTCGTGAGCTCTGCTCGCAAACTGACACCGCGCCGTTGCAACATAAAACTTTGGGCAAAATCACCAAGAGTTACGCCTGTCATGTGTTAAATCCCCAATAACTGTTGCATCATTTCATCTGCAGCGCGAATGACTCGAGCGTTTGCGGCATATGCTTGTTCAATCAACAGCAGTTTTTGCAATTCAGAGTCAGTGTCGACGCCCTGTTCCAATTCTAATTGTTGAAACTCAACCATTTGGATGGAAGAAAACGTCAATTGTCTGTCGGCAAGAAGGTGGTCGGAACCAATTTGAGATTGAAGTCCAGCGGTCAGTTCCACAGCGGAAAAAAAACCAGATCCAAATGAACCGGATGCAGGAGTTCGCCTGGCCGAAAGCGCATCTGTATAATTCTGAAACAAGGTCGCATTGCCTGGGTCGCCCGGTGAAGTTGCGCCAAGCCCATCGCGTAGGCGCCATATTTCTCCACCCTGTGCAGGATCAACCAATGCATTTATTGTTAATCGTTCAGAAAGCCCGGTTTCGGCCAGTGGATCAAAACTCAAACCACCATCGGTAAATATCCCTGGATCCGTAGCACCAAGCGTTGGATCCACGCTCGGATCTTCAAAACGCTCCATCAAGTCACGTGCAATGGCATCCAGTTGAGTTTGCCCGTCGGGTGCTAAATCATCACGAATTGAAAATTGAGCGGCCAGTGAACCACCGCGTAACATCCCTTTGTCACTAGACACGTCAATGGAAACCCCATTTACGGTTATTCCGGACAGATGACCGCCACTGAGCGACATATACGGGGTAATCATCGTGGTTGGTTCGAACTCAAGTTCAGCAGCGCGACCATCCAGTAAGACAGTCCCACCCGTCGAATAAAGAGCAATTCCAAAATTTGGACGCTCCATGATCTGTACGGGTACAATTTCACTTATTTCATCAACCAATGACTGCCGTTGATCCAGCATTGAAGACGTGTCATGACCTTGGAGCCTTTGTGCGACAATCCGAGTATTTATCGTTTCTAGATCTTTGAGTGCCCCGTTTAAGGTGTCAACCTGACTATTGATCGTTTGATCAGCATTGCCCCGCATTGCTTGAAGAGTGTTAGATGCATCGGTTAGCCCAGAGGCCAAGGCACTAGCAAATTGAAGAACGGATCCCATACGTTCGACAGCATCAGGCCGACTTGCCGCTGAGATGATCGCGTTTTCGAAGTCAGCAAGCTGTGCTGAGAGCGAGCCCACTTGATCGGGGGTTCCCAGCACAGATTCAAATCGTTCCATATATTGCGTAGTTGCACTATGGAAACTGTTTTCAGCGGTCGCTAATCTTCGATCCGCCATCAGTTGAGGATCGGAATTTCGGGTGACGCCAACAACTTCGACGCCGCCCGATGCACCAATCAGACGCGAAGTTAACTCAAGGCTCCTGACCCCATAACCAGGGGTCAGGGCGTTGGCCAAGTTATCGGAAACAACTTGCGACGCCCGTCCGGCGGCGACCAAACCGGACATCGCATTGTTAAATGCACCTGAGATACTCATTATTGTTCCCTCATTCCAACGTTCGACCGTTTTGGGTCATTAACGCTTGATGTTGGTGGTTTCCTGCAACATTTCGTCGACGGTCTGAATGACCTTGGCGTTCGACGAATAGGCGCGTTGCGTTTGAATCATCGAGGTTAATTCGCCCGCAACATCGACAGAGGATTCTTCGCGCGCATAGGACGCGATTTCACCTGTCGGACCATCGCCAGCATCCCATAGGAAGAAACTTCCGCTTTGTGGAGACGACAAATAGGTTTGGTCATTTAGCGCGACCATTCCGTTTGGGTTGGGCAAATCAACAAGCGGTACCTGATAAACAACACGCGAAATACCCGTATCGAACAAGGCGCGGACGTAACCGTTGCTGTCGACTTCAATCCCGGCGATGTTACCTACAGGCGAACCATCCTTGGTTATCAATGTTGGGGCAAAGCTGTAGGACAATTGTGTCATCCCGCTCCCGCCCCCAATCTGACCGATGTCAATTTCAATTGGTCCACCGGCGACGTTGACTAGAACTGTACCTTCGACCGGGTCATAGGCTCCGCCAGAGGTCGTGGTAACGCCGCTCAAGGTACCACCACCCGTACGCGCATCACTAAAATTGAGCACGTATTCACCGATAACTGCACCACCAGATGCCGTATCAGTTAATTGCATTGTCCACTCGTTCGACTTCCCCGACGCGGGGATTGTTGGCGTGAACGAAATATTGATATTTTCCGAAGTTCCTAGATTGTCGATATATTCGACAGACAACGGCTGTGGCGTCCCAAGGCTGGTCGAAGTTGTTTCGTTAGCGGGAAGGTTAACCGCCACTTGCATCTGTGTTGTAGGCTGGCCAGAGAATTCGTTTACGTTGATCTGTACTGGCTCTAGCCCTGTTGACGTATCTCTGGACCCTGAGGTGACAGAACCATCTTGGTTCGCAGGCCAACCCATTAAGTAATAACCTGTTTCGGTGGCCAGATATCCATCGGCATTTTGGCGAAATGAACCTGTTGTAACCAGATGCATTTGAAGATCGCCGTTGTCGACCTGAACTTGCGCAGACTGAGCGACTGGCAAGAACCCTCGTCCGCTCACGGCGAGATCTGTTGCGTTGTTTGTCGCGACCAGCGAGCCCGCCTGATCGATGAGGCGTGTTGTACTTGAACGCACCCCACCCGCAGAATATGTGCCACCAGCCGAGGATGTAACCATCGAGCTGAAGTCAGTCTGAACACGCTTATAGCCGTATGTGCTCGAGTTTGCGATATTGTCTGAAATGGACGCCAAACGTGAAGCATTTACTTGTAAACCTGCCACACCGGCATTGAGCGATGAGGAAATCGTCATATACACGCCTTTCTGCTGTATCGAACTTCATCGACACTCCTAAGCGTGTGGCCTTAATTCTGCCCTAACAGATAAAATTGCTTCTTTTTCCCATCATTCCCTCAAAAGAACTATTTCCAGGCGGTTGTTCCTGACCGCCATGGGATCTTCGACGGCTGGTTCACGATCCGCGTGTCCTATTACGCGCAACATTCGATTGGACTCTATCCCTTCTTTCTCCAAGAGAATGCGCATCGCTGTTGCTTGATCGCTGGATTGAGACCAGACAGAGTTTTCCGCGATAACAATCGGTTGAGTTGGAACGAATCCTTCGATTGAAAACCCATTGGAAACAATTTGGGTCGTTTCGACAATCATCTGTGCAATTGCTTTCAGCAAGGCAGTGGGCGTGATGCCATCGCGTTCGAAAATTGGTGCATCCGGTAACGCGAATATTTCGATCACAAACCCTTCATCCGTCACTTTTGTAATAATGTGTTCGATTTCGTTTTCCATGACGGATGATTCACCGCCCTTTCCCAAGAGACGTGCATCCAGAGACTTGAAAACTTCATCCTGTGCTTCTGTCAGTTCACTGTTGTCTGCCCCACCTGTTTCCCCACTCGCCTGCCGCGCAGTTGTCGGTCTTTGGGAGGACGCTCCAGTTCCATTTTGCGGAAGCGTTTCTTCTGAAAAGACGCTGTTGCCGCCAAATGCTCCGTCACCGCCACCAGAAATTCGATTGATCGCAATGGTTGGGGAAAAGTAATCAGCAATCCCCTTCCGCTGTTTTTCCGTTGTCGCGTTTAGCAGCCACATCAACATAAAGAAGGCCATCATCGCGGTCACAAAATCTGCGTACGCTACTTTCCATGCGCCGCCGTGGTGACCGTCACCACCACCCTTTTTCTTTCGTTTGATGATGATTGGCTGCAAGTCACCTTGCGCGCTCATACCCACACCTCATTTTCACCCAAGTCCGGTAATAGTACGGGGATGTTACATGCTGATTAACACTTCAAATTGTCCAGAAATATGCGCCCCAAAACTTCACTTCTTTCCAACGAAACAAGGCCCGGACGTTGAGGGCAATTGACAAGAATATCTAAGCCAACAGAGGCGTGCATTTCAGAAACACACATCCAAAATTACCCAATCCAGTATGAAACGCAGGGGTTAGCCTTGGGTGACGTGCGCATGACCTACATAGCCACAACCAAATCAACTATCGTGAAACCGGTTTGCATTGCTTGCGTCCAATCACAACCGGCCCTATGTCCATGTTCCTATGGTACAAGGTAAGTCAGATCCCAATTACCGCATTGCCGCCGAACACAGGCGCGCGCGTTATGACTATCAGATCGAAGACGATCTGGAGTGCGGTATCATATTGGAAGGATCCGAAGTGAAATCCTTGCGCCAAGGCGGAGCAAATATTGCCGAAAGCTATGCGACGGTTGATGATGGTGAACTTTGGCTGGTGAACAGCTATATTGCGCCCTATGCGCAAGCCAAGATGTTCCGCCATGAAGAACGCCGCCGCCGTAAACTGCTTGTGTCACGTAAGCAGCTTTCAGATCTTTGGAATGCAACTCAACGCAAAGGCTTAACCCTTGTGCCGCTTGTGCTTTATTTCAACCACAAGGGCATGGCGAAGCTGAAGATTGGAATCGCCAAAGGTAAGAAGGCTGCGGATAAACGGGAAACCTCGGCCAAACGGGATTGGAACCGACAAAAGCAACGTCTATTAAAACACAACAGTTAGACGTAGACATTCCGCGTTCAAATTGTACCGGGCTCCTTGGCGGCAAAGCCGATTAACGCAAAGACTGTCGCAAGACCGGTCATGACAATTGGGAACATCGTAAATACGCCAATCCCAAACGCCCATACCATCCCTATCGTAGATGCCATCAGGCATACGGCACCAAACGCGGGTCTTGGAAAAGCCATGGCACCACCAGCAATGGCCAGAACGGGCGCCACAACACCAATAATCTGAAGCCGTTGTGCATTTGTTGGCTCGACAAGCAGGTTTTGATCAACCTGAGTATCGAACCAACTGACAAATTCGACATAGCCAAGTACGAAAAATCCGGTGAGCATTCCAAGCAATCCCCCGATAATACCCAAGATGACAGCGGCTTGTTTCACGATTATCTCCTCTTGATTCAGTCCATGTAATCAAGGTGCTTGCGCAATTGAACCACCGAGGGTCATTCCTCTGGCTGGGAAAAAGAGCCTTTGTTTCCCACGTGATTTAAGGGATGTGCATGCCCATTTTACTTTCATCCTTCGGGAGCATCCGGTGCGTGGGTTTCAAAAGCCACCACTTGTTGGGTACGGAGCCGGTAACTTCAGCCGCGCCCGGGTGTCACACTAAAATCGCCAGTTTTCTTAAGCTGATGTGGTGTGTCAGCCAGACCAAGCGCACAGTTATTCCAGAACAGCAGTCAATTTACTCTGATCAAATGCGAGCGCCCCTTGCTACTGAGGCGCGCTGGCGTTACCCAAAGGCGTTTTTGCCGCGCACTCAGGGATTCCGCCATGACTGATGATCCAAAGACACTGGTTTCAACGGACTGGTTGGCCAAACATTTGAATGATCCAGATATGCGTGTGATCGATGGATCATGGTATCTGCCGGCCGCTGCACGCGATCCGAAAGCCGAATTTGATGCGTGTCACATTCCCGGCGCGCGCTTCTTTGACATCGATGAAATCGCAGACCTGAGGTCCGATTTGCCTCATATGGCGCCCCCACCTGAAAAGTTCATGTCGCGTATGCGCGCTTTGGGTGTCGGGGATGGCCATCAAGTGGTTGTCTATGACGGTATGGGACTCATGTCGGCAGCGCGAGTTTGGTGGACGTTCAAGCTGATGGGGCATAAGGACGTCGCTGTTCTGGACGGCGGTTTTCCGAAATGGCAAACGGAAGGGCGTGACGTAGAAGACATGCCCCCGATCATAAAAGATCGTCACATGTCGACCCGCTATCAAAACGACCTTGTTCGGGATGTGACCCATGTCAGTCAGGCATCAAAGCTTGGCTTGTCCCAAATATTGGATGCGCGGCCCAATGATCGATTTCGCGGTGAAGGCGTTGAGCCACGCGAAGGGCTAAGGTCTGGACACATACCGGGGTCAAAAAACGTTCCGTTCGGTTCTTTGCTGAACACCGATGGAACCATGATTGATCCTCCGGCACTAAGAAACGTTTTTGAAAAAGCAGGCTTGGACCTTACCAAGCCCATCATTACCACCTGCGGGTCTGGCGTGACCGCCGCGATCCTTGCCCTTGGTTTAACCCGTATCGGACATGACCAATGGTCCTTGTATGACGGGTCTTGGACCGAATGGGGCCAATTTGATACTTTACCTATCGCCACTGGAGAGGCCTGATGTTTTCTACACTTGCCAAGCAACCCCCTGACGGGATCCTGCAAATCGCGACCATGTTCCGCGCCGATACGCGGGTCGACAAAATCGACCTCGGTGTCGGAGTGTACAAGGATGCGGCGGGCAAGACGCCAATCATGCGGGCCGTTAAGGCCGCTGAGCAGCGCGTTTGGGAGGAACAGACAACCAAGGCGTATACGTCGCTTGCAGGTGATCCAGCATTCGCTGACGTGATGATTAATCTAATATTGGGTGACACACTTCCCCGAGACCAGATTTCAGCCGTTGCGACGCCGGGTGGAACAGGTGCCGTACGGCAAGCTTTTGAATTGGCGCGTTATGCCAACGCAAATTGCCGTGTATTTGTGTCGAACCCAACCTGGCCCAACCACCTTTCGATTTTGAAATACCTTGGCATTGAAACAGTGCCTTACCGTTATTTTGATGCAGACACGCGCGGCGTTGATTTCGATGGGATGATGGCTGACCTTGCAGATGCAAAGCCGGGTGATCTTGTTTTGCTGCATGGGTGTTGTCACAACCCAACTGGGGCCAACTTGAACCCGGTTGAATGGCAAGAGGTGATCGCGCTGCTTAACCGCACCGGTGCAACCCCAATGATCGATATCGCCTATCAAGGCTTTGGGGATGGATTGGAAGAAGACGCGGCGGCAACACGCGCCGTTGTTGCGGGTGTCCCTGAATGCATCATTGCGGGCAGTTGTTCCAAAAACTTTGGAATCTATCGCGAACGTACGGGCATTCTGATGGTGACTTCTGCTGATCAGGGGTTAACCCAAGCGACTCTCGCGTTTTTGAATCGCCAGAATTATTCGTTCCCACCAGATCATGGCGCGCGTCTGGTCACGACCATTTTGAATGACGAAGCGTTGCGGGTAGATTGGAAAACTGAACTGGAAGACGTTCGTCAATCGATGCTCAGCTTGCGTACCAAACTGGCTGACGAATTGCAGCGCGTTGCAGGCTCAGACCGCTTTGGGTTTCTGGCTCAGCATCGAGGAATGTTCTCACGCTTGGGCACAACGCCTGAAATGGTTCAAAAGCTGCGTGAAGATCATGCGATCTATATGATTGGCGACAGTCGAATGAACATCGCGGGTTTGAATGCAAAAACAGTGCCCCTGCTTGCAGAAGCGATTGTCAAAGCGGGCGTTTGAGCGCGCATAGCATTGAACATCTGACGTCTTGTTCCGCGGCCGATCTGTGGGACAAGACTGCCAAAGTTATTGTTCCTGTGGGTCGTTCTTTGCCGACCCAATGGTTCCGCTCAAATCTCTTTTTTGGCCACCGATGAATCGAAAAAAACCCCGCCACGAAGGGCGGGGATAAGTTTAGTACCTGGCTCGAGGTGAACCTAAAGACCACAGGCACCGGCGGTATTTTTTGGAGGGTGGTATTAGTCGTGCATCTCGGAGCGAACTTGTTGGCGCAACACGTCGATTGAAACGGTTTTGCCATCGCGCCGAAAGTGCCAATAAGTCCATCCGTTACAGCTTGGAGCGCCTTCAAGAGCAGCTCCAACCTGATGAATTGATCCTTTGATGTCATGGCCAACCAACGTGCCGTCAGCGCGGACCTTAGCCATGTCACCACGTGGGGAATAAAGAGCTTCGCCGGGGCGCAACATACCACGTTCGACCAACTGTCCAAAGGGCACGCGCGGTTGCGCACGTTTCGATTGGCTGACCTCTAGTGCGGATTTGTCGAACTTGCGTACATTGGCAAGACGCTTCTTGGCCACCTTGCGATAGGATTCTTCACGTTCGATCCCGATGAATTCACGACCGAGCATCTTGGCCACGGCGCCAGTTGTGCCAGTGCCAAAGAACGGATCCAAAACCACGTCGCCGGGGTTCGTCGTGCCAAGAATGACGCGATGCAACAGGCTTTCGGGTTTCTGTGTCGGATGCGCTTTGTCGCCGTTCTCATCTTTGAGACGCTCATGACCGGTGCAAATAGGCAGAACCCAGTCCGAACGCATCTGGATGCCTTCGTTTAGCGCCTTCAAGGCTTCGTAGTTGAACGTGTATTTCGCAGCTTCGTCGCGGCTGGCCCAGATCAATGTCTCGTGTGCATTGGTCAAGCGTTTGCCGCGGAAGTTGGGCATGGGATTGGATTTGCGCCACACGACGTCATTCAAAATCCAGAACCCAAGGTCCTGCAGTGTCGTGCCAAGGCGGAAGACGTTGTGATACGATCCGATGACCCAAATCGCGCCGTTTGGCTTAAGGATGCGTCGCGCTTCTGTCAGCCATGCGGTTGTGAAATCGTCATAGGCCTTGAAGCCGGAAAATTGGTCCCATTCGTCGTCCACAGCATCGACTTTGGAATTGTCGGGGCGATGCAGATCGCCTTTGAGCTGTAGATTGTAGGGTGGATCCGCGAAGATCAAATCAATAGAGGCCGCTGGCAGCCCCCGCATCGCTTCGATGCATTCACCCGCAATAATTTCGTTCAAAGGAAGCGCTTCAGCGCCCTTTATATGTTTGGTCATCGTTTGCCTCTGTCCGTGACGCTTATGCGTTCTGTGGTTGATCCCAAGATGAGTCAGAGGCGATTCGCCGTCAATTTCTTTTTTGATTCAACTGGTTAAGTTTTTCCCTTGATACAAGATATTGTGGACGGGTTTGAACGACCGTCTATGGTGTGGGGTCACGCCAAGATTTTGAAGCGCAGCTTTGTGGCTTTTCGACGGGTATCCCTTGTTGGATTCCCAGCCATAGCCCGGATGCTGTTGCGCCAAATCCACCATGATGGCATCACGCCTTTCTTTTGCCACAATTGAGGCCGCTGCAATCGATAGAGAACGCGCGTCTCCTCGCACGATTGCGGTGGCTGGATGACGCAGATCTCGGGGGATCATGTTCCCGTCAATCAACACATGATCTGGTGAAGCAGGCAAAGCATGGACAGCACGCGTCATGGCCAAGTGCGCGGCACGTAGGATGTTGATTTCGTCGATTTCTTCGACCGAAGCCATCCCAACGCCGACATGGGCGTGTTGCAAGAGTAAGGTCAAAAGGCTCGCGCGACGTTTGGGGCTTAATTTTTTGCTGTCATCTAAACCATCGGGAATGTCACTGGGGTCCAGTATGACGGCAGCCGCAACAACCGGACCCGCCAACGGCCCGCGCCCGGCTTCGTCTACGCCAGCGATCAAACCATTAAAACTACTCTCAATTTCAAAGTCAGGCATCGACGTTCTCCCATTCGCACCATTTATCTCGCCGCGCGGTCTAATTGTTAAGGGCTTTCCGAAAATGTTTGTAGCAGAATGATCGTTCTGTTATGAGGACTCCATGCCTAGGCGCGCACAACATAGCAAAGAGAACTTGGTCGAACTGGCGTTAGAGCAGTTCTGGACCGCCGGATATTTTGCAAGCTCAATGGATGACCTCGTTAAATCAACAGGGGTAAGCCGCTACGGAATCTATTCTGCGTTCGGCGGCAAAGACGAACTTTTCTTGGCTTGTTTTGAAGTCTACCAAAAGACGGTCGTAACCCCGGCCTTTGCCCAAGTCGAAGCGCTAGGTGCAGATCTGGATGCAGTGCGCCGCTATTTCGAATACCAAATTCAACGTGCATCTGAGGCCGGGTTGCCGGGGCCAGGATGCCTTGTTGCCAATTCAACGACCGAGGTTGCCCCGGTGATGCCGGAAGCCAAAGCCATGGTTGAGGCACATAACGCCCGCCTAAAAAGCGGATTTACCAACGCACTCAACAATTCCGGAACAGGCGATGCCAAGGTCGTGCACGCACTTGCGGACGTAATGGTGGTTTTCACCAACGGGTTCTGGGCAACGTCGCGGGTTACTAATGATGCAGAGACCTTGCGCAGCTGTGTCGAAGATTTTCTGAACATGATAGAAGAGGCAGCAAAATGACCTTTGCACAGGTGAGCCCATCGAACACATTAAAGGCAGGTCTGGGTTTGGCGCTATGCCTCAATTTCCTGTGGATCAATATCTCGGAAGTGTTTCGCTATTTCGTATTCATAATGCCGATGATGCGGGACGCGTTTCCTGACATTGCAGGCGTCGCGCCGATGAACATGTCTGTTTTTCTTATCTGGGGTGTGTGGGACACGATCCTCGTCTTGGCAGCCACGTTGATTCCTTGGATCAGTTTTGACCGTTTTGGAACAAACGTGCGTCACGCCATACTGGCAGGCACAGGTGTGTGGGCAACAGTGTTTGTTATCCTGTGGCTTGGACTTTGGAACATGAACCTAACTACCCTCGCAATTGTCGGTGTCGCGTTGCCACTTGCCTTGATCGAAATGTTGGGTGCCGCATTGATTGTGATGTGGTCGAAAAAACGCGTCGGCACCATCTGAACCAGAAATGAGAACAAAAAAGGGGGAGGCGTCCCGAAACGCCTCCCCAAGAGTACTCCGACCCGAAACAGGGAACACAACTGGGCGGAGTCTACCCGTTCTTAACGGCGGGCAACTTTGAAACCATTTTTGCTGAGGCACCGGGCGCTATACACAGTATGATGTCCGCGGTTGGCGCGTACCGAGCGTGCACAGTGCTGTGGTAGGCTATTGGTGAAGCCGTAATTTTTGTTCAGGCAATTACGCCCAAATGCGGAAAAGCTGCCGCGGCGGTCCCGAAAGTTGTGCAAGCAATGCCGTGGCAGAAATTTGCGATTTACGCGCTTGGGTAATGGGCGCGGCTGAACATGGCGATGCACTTTGGGTTGCGCAGGATAAGAGTGTTGCGCAGCGCGCTCTTTCTTTTTGTCGCGAGAGCTTTTGATGGCAGCCCCAAGAATTGCGATGCCGGCGATGGCGGCCAAAGCGCGGGCGACTTCTTCGTCACCGGCGCGGGCTGGTTGTGTGGCGAAGACCGTGATTGCAACGGACATGGCAGTTACGGCGGCGATGAATTGGCGATGCATGGGCAGCTCCTTATTTGGTCAGTGCGATCCGGCGTTTTGTATGTGACCGGGCTGATCCAAAGGTGGGGCAGGGTGCATCAGACAGGCAATAACAGGCTCATGTTATCGAATATCAGCCAAGACAAATCCCTATGGTTATTGAATATCATCCAAATCCCGCGCATCTTACCGACATGAAACAGATTGTTCTTTCCGTACTGCTTTATGCTGGCCTGACTGTGATGGCGTCGGCGCAGTGTTACGCGGATTACAAAGCCAAGAAAGACAACCCCTTGCGGTTGCACTATGGCGTGGCGCAAGTCAGCGCCTGCAATCGCTCGACGGCACAGAACGAATTGGCCCGACGTTTGACGGCAAAGGGTTGGACGCTTTTGCAGGTCGTGTCGGTCTTTGGGCCTGAGGGGCTGAGTCAAAGGAAAGACAGTGCCGGACAGTACTACCTCCGCTTCTGACAATCGCAAGACAGGGGACCGGATGGTTCTTTTGGGTCTTGCCGGTATTGTCGTGACCTTAGGCATCGCTGCGGTCTTGTTGTTTGTGAATCTGCCAGATGCAAACGCGTTTGACGCGCGTGTTGAACGTATGTTCATTGAAAATGCGGATTTGACCAGCCAAGCTGAGATCAAGCTGTTGGAGATTTTGGCCCAATCCGGAACGGCATTTTCAGATACGTTAACAAGCTACCGAGTCGTTATATTTGTATTGCTCGTATTTGCTGCGGGTATGATGGTGGCCGCCCTAGTCTTTTTGCTGTTGTTGGTCAGCCTGAACCGTCGCTTCGCGCAAATTGAGCGGACGGGTATTCAGGTCAATTCGCTGTTGATCAGTCGCGAAGAAAACAAAGTCTATTTGAACAATATGGGCTTTAAGCTGACCGAAGCTGCGATGGAAACCATTGGTGTCCTCGCCGAAGCGCGTATGGATGACGACGTATTGACGGGTTCAGAACTCGAAGCGTTGATCTCGGGACGTTCAGCCGTGGATTGCGAAGAAGCCGCAGGCGCGACGCGGATCAAAAGGCTGCGTGACGGGCTGGGCAACCAGATGATTAGCGAATTGTTGGTCAAGAACATTGCGCGTCGTGGCTATATGCTGTCCGTTGAAAAAGACGTGATACGCGTGCTGTAACATGGATGCCTACAAGACTTTGCGGTTTGATAAATCCTCGAGGGAGATTGGGCCTTCGAGGTATCTGAGACAATGTCGGCTTGCCAATCGAACGTACATTGCCTGAGCCAGAGTTGGATTTCGAATTGGCTAAGTAGGAAAATGTAATGGGTTTGCGTCCCATAGGTCGACTTGTACAAGCTGATATTCATGGAATATTGCCAAGAATTGGCCGCGCACCTCACGCCAGTTGGCATCCGATTCTGAAAGACATCGCTGATCAATTTAAGATGGCCAACGCGAATGGTCTGTTTTCAATGGCGGTGCGGGGGTCCGTTGCTCGTGGGGCTTCTGTCAGTGAAGCAGCTGATTTGGATCTGGTTCTCATTTTTGATGATACCGCACTGTCAATTAAAGACATTGGCTGTAATGCGATCCAGGGTGTTCCGGTTGAGATCTCTTTCATCCCATGTGCCGATTTTCATACCCACGAAGATTGGGCATGGATGAGGTTCACCCTTGCTCACAGTGGTTACACGGTCTTCGGACATGATTATCTGCCTGAACTCTTAGAGCCGCAAATCGGACCGCATTGCGTCGCCCATCTGCGTGACGCAGACAGATGGCTGAGGCAATGGGAAATATATTGGGAAGAGGACAAGGATTATCACGCCATCTGCGAATGGCTGATGAAACGCATTGTTCGTTCACTGTTTGAAAGCCAACTGAAGCAACTCAATGGGTATACACGTGATATCTATCCGTGTTTTCAGGTTGCGGTTGAGGCGTTCCCACATTTGCGCTGCGCGATGTTAAAAGCCGCTGAACTGGCTGTTTCGCCAGATGATAACCAAGATGATATTTTAAAAATTGTCGATCAGTTGTCACCAATCTTGTTGTCCAAACAAACAGCATTGTTCAACGACGTTTAGAATGGACCCTTGGACGCCAACACGCACTATTTGTGCGAGTTGGCTTTTTTTGAAACTCCGGGACCCGGCCAGTGCAAAGTCGCTTCTGTTCAGGTGTCCAAAGTAGTGGAACGCACCGCTATCCTTTGATCAACCGCCGAGCAAACGAGGTAGTGTCAGTGAAATCGCAGGTACGAACGTTATCAACATAAGTGCGGTGAAGATGGCGAAATAGAATGGCCAGATGGTACGCACGGCCTTTTCCATGGGCAGCTTTCCGACGGCGCAACCGACGAACAGACAGGACCCAACAGGAGGCGTACACAACCCTAGACCAAGGTTAACCAACAAGATCATCCCAAACTGATAAGGATCCACACCAAGCGCGTTTGCCACTGGCAAAAAGATTGGTGTACAGATCAAGATCAGCGCCGCCATATCCATGATCATGCCCAGTATCAACAAGACGAGGTTGATCATCAATAGAATGAGGATCGGGTTGTCTGTCAGTCCTGTCAGAAGCTCAACGGTTAGATTGGGCACTCGGTAGAAAGTGAGCATGTAAGCGAATGCTCCGGCACAGGCGATCAGGATCATCACCATTGCCGTCGTGCGAACAGATTGTCCCACGGCGGTGCGGAAATTATCCCAAGTGATGGCCCGATAGACGAGCAATGTCACAAGGAACGCATAAATCGCACCAAAAGCACCGGATTCTGTCACAGTAAAGACACCTGACAGTACGCCACCAACGATTATGACCGCTGTCATCAGTCCTGGGATCGCACCAAAGAATGCAATAAGCAAAGCCGTCCATCCCGGAAATTTCTCTGCTTGGTATCCACGTTTAACGGCCACGATATATGCTGCTGCCGCCAGACACAGGCACATCAGCACGCCGGGCACGACGCCCGCGAGGAAGAGTTTTGAGATCGAGATGCCTCCGCCTGCGGCGATTGCAAAGATGATCATGTTGTGGCTGGGTGGGATAATGATGCCCGCGATAGACGACGTAACCGTGACGTTCACGGCATAGTCGGCATCGTAGCCTTTTTCTTTCATCACCGGCACAAGGATTGACCCAAGCGCCGAAATGTCTGCGATTGCAGAGCCCGAGATGCCGCCAAACAGCATCGATGAGAATACGTTGACGATTCCAAGGCCACCGCGCACCGCGCCAACTGCCGCTTGTGCAAATCTGACCAAGCGCATGGCGATGCCGCCATGGAACATCAATTCGCCTGCAAAGATAAAAAACGGGATTGCCATAAGGGCAAATACGTTGATGCCTGAAATGATCCGCTGGAAGCCGATCATAAGCGGTAGACCTTCAAACCAGAAGGCTGCGAGTGCCGAAATCCCCAATGCAAAAGCAACAGGTGCGCCAATGGCTACGCATAGGGCGAAAACCCCAAGAAGTACAAAAAGCCCCATGGCCGTCCCCTATTCGATGCTGTCGCGGCGTTCATCCACACCCGCGTAAAGGCGGATCAGATGGCCGATAGTAAAGATCATGATCAACCCACCGCTGATGGTGAGTGGCAAAGAGCGCAAGCCCTCTGGCACCCCAAGAAGCGGGATTAATGATCCCCATTTAAACAAAGTCAGTTGCGATCCGTACCAGAGCATCAGCGCGCCAAAACCGCCCATTGCTAGATCGGTCATCACAACAAAAACGGTGCGTATGCGCGCTGCAACGCCCGAACGCAAAATGTTCACAGATAGATGTGTATGTTCATGCACGCCGACAGCTGCGCCAACAAAGGCGATAAGCATCACCAAAAGCAATGCGACCTGTTCTACCCATGTAGGGGTCGCATTCAGAACATAGCGGCCAAAGACAAGCCAGCCAAACATTACGGTCAGCACCACAAGTGCTATGCCCGTGACGACCCGACACACAAAAGCGATTCCATCTAGAACCGAGTTCATGCGTTGTATCGATTTAGGGGGTGTGCGTGCATCGTTCATCTGATGTCTCCGGTGAAAAAAACGCCCGGTCCCAGTGTTCAGGGGCCGGACGCCTAGGTCTTCAATTAAGTCAGAGGCTTATTCAGTTGACTGGATAAGCTCTACCAAAGGACGCAGAGCTGGGTTTGAAGCATAGGCAGCTTCGTAAACCGGGCCCATCGCAGCTTGGAATGGTGCTTTGTCAGCAACATCATTTACTACAACACCAGCTGCTTCAACCGCCGCGCGGCTTGCAGCCTCACGTTCGGCCCACAGACCACGCTGCATAAGCGCGGATTCTTGAGCGGCTTCTGTTACAGCAGCCTGCATATCGGCAGACAATGCGTTGAATGTGTCAGCGTTGATGCAGATACACTCGGGGATGATCAGGTGCTGTGACAGCGAATAGAAACCTGCAACCTCGAAGTGGCCAGTTGATTCATAGGAAGGCCAGTTGTTCTCTGCACCGTCCACAACGCCAGTTTTCAGCGCTTGGTAGACTTCTGCAAACGCCATTGGTGACGCGTTGCCGCCCATTTCGTTGATCATGCCTGTGAACAGTTCATTGTTCATCACGCGCACTTTCATGCCAACAACGTCGGCAGGTGTGTTGATCGCGCGGTCACCGTTATAGAAAGAACGTGCGCCAGCGTCATACCATGCAAGTGGCAGCAAGCCTTTTTCGGCCATGCCAGCTGCGATAGCTGCGCCACCTTCACCGTCCAAAACGCGGAACATGTGAGGTACGTCTTTGAAGACGAATGGCAAGGAAACGACGTTAGCCGCAGGAACGATCGGACCGATCGGACCAAGGTTAAAGTTACCGATGGCCAAAGCGCCAGCACGGACTTGCTCAACCGCATCAGGCTGGCTTCCCAGTGTGCCGCCGTGGAACATTTGCAGCTTGATTTCGCCGCCGGTCTTTTCTTCAAGCGCCGCAGCAAAGGCATCCATCGCAACGGTGTTTGGGTAACCGTCGACGTGGATATTCCACCCGCGCCAGTCATCTGCGAACGTTGCCGTTCCCAGCACAGTCATGGCGACTGCACCTACAAACGATTTTTTAAGATTTTGAAACATTCTATCCTCCCTAGAAATTAGAACTCTTTTTGCGAACGTAGTATCGTTGTCTTATGCAACGGGCAAAAAATCGCAGCATAGCGCCGCCCCTCACCCGCACTAGATTTCATTTCGCTAACCCTAAAAGAAGACTAGTATACCAGACTTGTCAACTGTCAATTCGTAAGATGATATTCACACTACTTTTCGGACGTTCATCTCGTCTGTGGTAGCATCAAATCATCACGGAAATGTTAGCATATCTTTTGGTTAGTTTGTTGTTTTCAGGCAGTGCCTCGCACAGGTCTGTTGTTTTCGATGTTAAAGACCATTCCGTCCAAAAGTTCTTCTAAATCGGGGCGGGCTGCTGGTCCGTTTGAGATATCAACAAGCATCAATGTTCCGTCGGGTCGGATGCCAAACGCTCCGGGTTCGGCGAATCGGTCTGAGGTTTCAGCTTCGGACAGTGGATCAGAAACATACAGCCCCAAAGACCGCATTTGTTGTTCTGTCAAACCGTAGCTCAGCTCGAAACTCCACCCAAATTCTGCCTTGTCTGCCATGGCCTTGTCTTTAGAATCCGAAGAAACGACAACGATATCCATGGCGTCCGTCCACGCGGGCAAGGCAGAGTCCAATTTATTCAGAAACCGTTTGCATCGCGGGCAATGCCGACCGCGATATACGAACAGCATCGTCCAGCGATCTTTTTGCTGACCAACAGAAACTTGTCCGCCATCTGTAGTGAGAAAATTGAACTCCCCGATGGGTGCTCCGACGGCGGGTTTAGAAGTGTTCATTCGATGTCCTAATCAGTCTGAAGATACTTTTGATTGAAGTGTCGAGTACGGCGTGTCTGAAACGAGATTAAATTTCAGCAATTGATGCATGAAGCTGTAACTTAAAAAGGCGTTGGTCACCTTGGTGACTATCTACTTGTTTCAACATCCGCGGGCTCAAAATAGTTGGCGTTGGTGATCGATATTTGTTTGATGGTATCGTCAAGCCGCGACAGATGGCGCATGCCGATTTCGATGGCTTGGTCAGGATTGTGGCTTATGATCGCTTGCGCGATATCTTGATGATCCGCCACAAGGGCAGGCATGCGATCATCTTTTGACAAACTCAGGGTGCACAGACGATCAACTTTGGATTTCTCCATCCGGATGACGTCAAAAGCAAATTCCGCTTTGGCGATCCCGCAAATTATCTTGTGGAATACGTAATCAAGCTTTCCGAAAGCATCCAGATCGTTGGCCTCAATCGCTTGCCTTTGAGCCGTAAGTTCTCTTTCCAGTTCTTCTGCGTCTTGGTCATCACAATACAGAGCAGCGCAGCGTAAAACTTCCTTTTCAATGGCAGCGCGCACAAAGCGGGACTTTACGATTTCGCGTGTCGAAAATCTTTTTACTTCGGTTGCTCGTTGTGGGCGTATCTGCAAAAGGTCCAGTGTCGCAAGGCGGTTGAATGCATCCCGCACAGGTTGGCGCGAAACGCCAAATTGGGCCGCGATATCGGCCTCGGAAATTTTGTCGCCGGGCCTCAAGTTCAACGAGAGTATTTCAGCATGAAGATGGTCGAAAATGTCATCAACACTGGTTCGCCGCTCGCTAAGTTGTGTCGATTGTGCCATTCCACCCTCTCCCTGCAAATTGCCCAAAAGCCCTTTAAAGAAGCCTTGACCAAAAAATGAACTTTGGTCCGCCTATCGTTGTACGTCAACTTAATCGCCCAAAAGATGACAGTTTCACGAACCAGTTCGCACTAGTATACCAGATAAATGACTAGTATACCAGTATTAGTGAAATTGAGAATCGACGTTAAGAGCGAACGCAAAACTGGCAAAAATGCACGTTTAAGTTGCATTGATTTTCAAGGTTAGCGAACGTCACTTAAGGTGGACATCAAAGACAATCGGATTCGTTTGAATTGGTGGAGCCGTGGTGCGACTAAACGGGTGCTTATCAGGGACCACTAATTTCTACGCGAAACGATCAGAACCCAAAATATGATAAAGAGGGATAACAAATGAAACTAGCTGGGCAAACCGCCATCATCACCGGAGGCGGTCGAGACATTGGGAAAGCTGCCGCTATTAAACTGGCCGCTGAAGGTGCAAATGTCGCCATCAACTACCATTCCAGCAGCGCCGGAGCGGATGAGGCTGTCCAGATAATCACTGAGCAAGGCGGAAAAGCCTTTGCGATGAAAGGTGATCTGACCAAGCAAGAAGACATTGATGCGCTCGTGTCCAAAACAGTTTCCGAATTCGGTGGCCTGAACATTCTGGTCAATAACGCCGGTGGTTTGGTCGCCCGAAAGACAATTGCCGATATGTCTTTGGATCACTGGAACACAGTGATGGACCTGAATTTGACCAGTGTGTTTATGATGACAAAAGCATGTCTCGAGCACATCGAAACTGGAACAATCGTGAACCTTGCCAGCCAAGCTGGTCGCGACGGTGGCGGTGCAGGAGCGGTTGCATACGCGACATCCAAAGGTGCGGTTATGACTATGACACGTGCTTTGGCCAAAGAATTAGGTCCGAACATCCGCGTCAATGCATTGTGTCCGGGTATGATCGATACCGATTTCCACAACGTCCACACACCTGACGCGGGCCGTCGCGGTTTCGAAGCCGCAGCACCGGTCAAGCGTCAAGGTAACACAGACGATACAGCAAATCTGATCTTGTTCCTCGCATGCGGTGATTCTGCATTCATCACGGGTACAAATATCGACATCAATGGTGGCATGCTGTTCTCCTGATTTTGTAATGACAGGACCGAAAATGACTGAATTTCCGATTGTTCCAGCTGGTGAAAATATCACTCGCCAAGTGCTGTCCGAGCATCCATCTTTGATGGTCGTGGCATTCTGCTTTGAAAAGGCTGGTGCAGTTGGTGCGCTTCACAATCATCCGCATGTTCAATCGACATACGTGGAAAGCGGTCGTTTCCGATACACGCTTGGCGATGCCGAACGTGAAGTTGGGCCAGGTGAAAGCCTTATCATTCCCTCCGATCTGACCCACGGGTGCGTGTGTTTGGAACCTGGGAAACTGGTGGACTGTTTCACACCGGGTCGCGCAGACTTTTTGTAAGATCAGAAAGACCAACCAGCCGTAAGCTGTGGGGGTATTCCAATTGATCTTTACGAAAAAGCGTTAAACGAAAAAGGCTCGTGCAAAGACATTGTACTTTGCACGAGCTAACTCTCGGGACTTAAGCATCCACTTGATGAGCGGTCCCAAATTCAAGCCATGCGCGTTCTTGTGGCGACAGATATTCATCCATCAAATTGTCATACGCCGCCAGTTCCGCGTTGGTTAATTCACCTTCCCATTTGCCGCTGGTGCCGCTGTGGAAAAAGTCAGAATCAGACTTCATGAAACCTTTGCCCCCAGACGGAGCATAGCGTTCTGCATTGGCCTTCATATGGTCGAAAGTGGCCGCTTGAACCAACTGATCCATGACGTGCGCAGGGTGCGATACATTGAGCGCAGCAGCCAGTTTTGCGAAATTTCCTGCCAAGTCGCGGGTCAAATCAGCATAATGAACCAAGGTCACGTTGGACTGATGGGCAAGGGCCATCGCGGCCTTGTAATGCTGGATAATGTGCGCAAGTGGCATCAGGTCCGTATCAAACCCTTCCGCACCACCGTCTAGAAAGCGTTTGAATGTAGTGCCGTCGGTGTCGTCATGAGGATACCAAACATCGAACCAAGGCATTGGGATATTGCGCACGTGTTTGCGAAATGAAAAATGCGCATCCAGAGGATGGCGAAAGACGCATATGTAATGCGCTTTGCTGTCAACCGGCAGCCCTTCCAACGGTGTGTGACTTTTCATAGATCGGCGAGCAGTCATTTGCTCAAGTCTCTCCGCGATTTCTGATATCTCGCGGATGCGGATGTCGACCCAAGGCATTTTGACGGACAATTCCGTTTCAACATTTGGGTCGCCGGAAAACAGCAACGCAACGATGGTTTGCATCCATGTTGTCCCGCATTTCGGAGGCGTAACAACAAACACGTCATCCGAGCGAATGTTGACCATATCCCAACGTCTGTTGTCGGTCAGAGGGCCAAGGTAAAGTTTGCGGTCAGTCATGACTGTGATCCCTTGCGCGTGCCATCTGGTCAGAAGAGATCGAAGACCAAGAGAAAGCAACGAAAAGGATTAGCAACTGCGCTGAATGGCAAAGGAGACGGCACCAAATCGGCAGTTATTTGCTATATTCCGCGCGCAAGACGTTCTTTTGAACTTTGCTCATTGTATTGCGAGGCAATTCTTCGGTGATGATATAGCGGCGCGGATGTTTGAAACGGGCTAGATGCGTCTCGACTGTTTCAGCGATAACGTCGGCCGTTACAGTTGTGTCCTCTAAAACGACCGCTGCTAAAACGCTCTCTCCGAAATCGGGATGTGGAATGCCAAACACGGCACTTTCCAGAACACCATCGATGTCGTTGATCACATCCTCAATTTCCTTGGGATAGATGTTATAGCCCCCAGAAATGATCAGATCTTTCTGCCGCCCAACAATAGAAACGCGTCCATCCGGTGTTCTGATGCCCAGATCACCAGTGATGAAGAACCCTGTGTCACGCAATTCTTCGGCGGTCTTTTCAGGCATGTTCCAATAGCCTTTGAACACGTTGTCACCGCGAACTTCGATCATCCCGATCTCTCCGTCGGTGACGGGGTCACCATTATTCGTAATTACGACTTCGGTGCCAGGCAGAGCGTATCCAACAGTGCCGGCCAGCCGTTCGCCATCAAACGGGTTAGAGGTGATCATATTGGTTTCGGTCATCCCATACCGTTCAAGGATGCGATGGCCTGTGCGGTCTTCAAAGGCGGTGTGAGTTTCTGCCAAAAGCGGTGCAGACCCGGATACGAACAGGCGCATATTTGCTGTCAGATCACTGTTCAAACGCTCATCGTCCAAGAGTCGCGTGTAGAATGTCGGCACGCCCATCAACATCGTCGACGCAGGGATTTCCGCGATGATCGTCTCTGCATCAAAAGCGGCCATGAAACGCACCTGAGCGCCCGCCAACAATGACGTGTTCATCGCCACAAACAGGCCGTGTGTGTGAAAGATTGGCAAGGCGTGGATCAGTCGATCTTGACCCGTGATCTGCCACAGATCAGTCAAGCTTTGTGCATTGGACAGCAGGTTCTTGTGGCTCAACATTGCGCCTTTTGAGCGTCCAGTTGTGCCGGATGTATAAAGCAATGCGGCGAGATCATCTGGCCCACGGGACACGGTTTCAAATGTTGTGGGTTTATCATTTGCTGCTGTGGACAACGATCCACTGCCATCGCTGGCAAGCGTCAAAACGCGGGCGCTTTCCCCGCTGATTGATGTGATCTCAGCCTCGTTGCGCGCGTCACAAACAACAAGAACGGGCGTTGCATCGTTGATAAAGTAAGCCAGTTCGCTTTTTGTATATGCAGTGTTCAGAGGCAAATAGACCGCGCCAGCCTGAACCGTCGCGCCGTACAGGGCGATTGTGTCCAGTAATTTCGGAGCTTGAACAACGACTCTGTCGCCGGGTTTTACACCTGCTTCTGTCAACACATGCGCCAATTGGGCGACGCGTTCGACAAACTGCGCGTATGTCCGCGTGGTCCCATCGTCAAGCGTAAGAAAAAGAGCGTCGCTATGGGCATGGCGCGCAATGAGAGCATCATACAGGGTATTGGTCACGACGCGTCTTCCTTGGGTTTTGGGGGCAGGGCAGAGTTCAACAAAGACTGTGCAGGTTTGGCGGCCGATACGACGGAATTCATCGCAAAATCCTCGTGGTAACGATCTGTTAGGGACAGATCATAGAGGTAATTGACCATCGCACCACTGGATTGCTTAAGGCCATTTTTCGACATGTCAGCGTTGGCGTGGATATCATAGACTTCTGCACCGTTTCCCAAATGAAAGCGCGTGACCGGGTCAATGGGCATGCCATCTTTGCGCTTTGCCGTCAGCAAATACCGCGCGGCCATAATGCGTATATCTTGGGGCCCTGCACGATGTTCCAAGATCGCGGATGCGACGTGACCGTGTTCGGGATCGTCCGTTTGTGTGGTAAGCCAACGGTTCAAACCAGGAATGGGGGAAATGGTGACGAATTTCTCAAGTTGTGGGAACGACAGCGATAATTCAGCAACCACTTGCTTGATCAACAAGTTGCCAAAGCTGATCCCCGTTAATCCCTTTTGACAGTTGGAGATTGAATAAAAAACCGCGACTTTTGCATCCTCGGCTTCTAATGGCGTGCGACCATCAGACAGCAAGTCAGTGACTGACCCGGGAATCGTTTCGGTCAATGCGACTTCTACAAAGATCAATGGTTCGTCAGGCATTGATGGATGGAAAAATGCAAAGCAACGGCGATCCGGCGGGAACAATCGTCGCCGCAAGTCGTCCCAATCGTTGATTTGGTGGACCGCTTCATACGCAATGATCTTGTCCAGAATGCGCGCAGGTGAATCCCAGTTGATTGCCTTGAGAACCAAAAAACCGCGGTTGAACCAGCTTCGCAACAGGTGAACAAAATCGTGGTCCGACCGTGCAATTTCTGGATTGGCTTTTAGGCTGCGCAACAAGTCCACCCGCATCGCCACGATATCCGCGGTCGCCCCAACAGGTTGGTTCAATCTGCGCAGTAATTCTTGGCGTTTGGGTTCCGAAGACTTTGACAGCGCTTTGAACGCGGTGAGCGACGGATCATTGGCGTATGCTGCTGCGAGTGCCGTCAACTCAGGTACGTCGATATCAAATTCGTCATTCAGAAATGAAAAGAAGGCTGGTTTTTCTTCTTCTGGCAGCGATCGGTATCGATCTAGCACCGTCGCAGCCAGTGTTTGGCCCGAAACGACGCCTTCTGGCGACAGCAACGCGCGGCATAATTCGTAGATATCGCGCTTGTCGTTTGAACTTTGCAATGTTCCGTTGCGGTCAAAAAGCGTGGATAATAGGTCGCCAAGGAACCGATTGCGCTGCACAGGTGTCTCTCCATCTTTGGATGTCACACTGCAATAATATCGATATTATTGCAAATTGATAGCTTAAATCGTCATAATTAAAGATAGGTGAGTTGCGTCGACAAGTACTCGCCAGTCAATCGATAATGGCTGAGCAACGCAACCGAGGCTGCATTCTCATCGCGCCGAACGGCGGCATCGAAGATATCATCATGTTCCGCTGTAATGTCACGCTTTTGATAATTCGCTCCGCCAGCAGCAAGGTATCTATAGCGGATGTTGAGATCGTAAAGCTGACTGCAATACCGCTCTAACATAGGGGAATTGGCATTGCTGATCAGGGTCATATGAAAATTCTTATGTGCGTCTTCAAATGTGTCCGTGTCTGCCGAACGTTTCATGTGATGATGCGACAGAACAAGCCGTTCTTCCCAGTCTGGTGTGGCCAAATTAATGGATTGGCGCAGAGCCATGTCTTCTAAAACGGTCCGCAACTTTAGAATCTCGTCAAAGTTTGCTAAGCTCGCAGGGGCTGCACGAAATCCGCGTTGATCTATCCGTTCGACCAGCATGTCAGAGGTCAACAGACTAAGCGCTTCGCGGACAGGAGACGCACCCGTATCCAGCAGGGTGCGCAGCTCTTCGATCTTGAGTTTCTTTCCGGCGGGCAATGCACCTGTAAGGATCATTTCACGCAACGAAAGATAGGCCGCGCGCGTGGCAGACGTTTCTCTGCCGCTGGTATCGTCCATCAAGCTCATGCTGAGATTCCCCCTAGGTCAGCGTGACAGCGTTAGTAGATAACCCAACAGCTAAGTTCAACGAACCCTCGTTGATCATCCAACGTCGCATGACGAATGTACGCGCGCCCGATTTGTGCATTGGATCGGCATTCGCCAGCATATGGGCGGCTTCCAAACTTTCGGCGCGATAAATGATTAGGCCCACCCCCTGCATGTTCTCACCGCTTTCGTCCGACATAGGTCCAGCAAGGGCCAAAGATCCCTTGCGTTCAAGCTCGGCTTGGTAGGCGAGGTGGTCAGGCAAGGACGCCTTTACGTCTTGGGGTTCCTTAGCAGGGGTGGACACCGCAACGTATAGTTCCAATGCCAATGCCCCGCGTGATTTCGCGTCCGCTTTGTAGTCTGCCCATGCAACCATTTTCATTTCCCCGAAATTTAAAAATATCGATATTTATTGACTTGTGTCGATATTGTAGGCAGAAAATATCCAAACTGACAAGGATTATGCATATGAAATATCTGGTGGGCGAGACGACGCACGGCGCGGCTGTGTTTGCTGTAACGGGCGAAAAAGCCGTTAATCTTACAGCTTTAGACGCCGCCGTTGGCTCGGATTTGATGGCGTTAATCAATGATCCGACGCTGATAGAATCAGTTTCTGCGAAAATGAGCGCTGCGCCACACGTGGCTCTGGACTCAATCGTGCCCGCGTTGCCAGTTGCCAAGCCCGGCACGATCATCTGCCTTGGACTAAATTACACCGACCACATCAAAGAAGGGGGATATGACATCCCCGATTACCCTGCACTGTTCATGCGTGGAAAGAACTCGATCATGGCTGCGGGTGCGCCTTTGGTGCGCCCAACCTGTTCTGACAAGTTGGACTATGAAGCGGAATTGATGATCGTTGTGGGCAAAGGTGGCCGTCACATTTCCGAAGCAGACGCGTTGAATTACGTCTTTGGATATACGGTTTTCAATGACGGTTCTGTACGGGATTACCAGCGCAAGACCCATCAATGGACGCCTGGCAAAAACTTTGACAATACCGGCGCGGTCGGTCCTTACGTCGTCACACCCGATGAATTACCAGCCGGAGCAGCGGGCCTCAAAATCGAGAGCCGTGTAGGGTCCGAGGTTTTGCAATCGTCTAACACGGGCAACATGATTTGGTCTGTGGCGCAAACCATTGCAACGATCTCGGAATATACCACGTTAGAACCCGGTGATTTGATCGCCATGGGAACACCCCCAGGTGTGGGTCATGCCAAAAAACCAAACCCGCGTTGGTTGGTGCCAGGGGAAGTCGTAGATATCGAAATCGAAGGTATCGGCATTTGTTCTAACCCGATCGTCGACGAAAAAGATCGCAGCGTGGTGGCAGCACAATGAATGCTCCTACTGGCGCAGAGCTAAATGAACTGCGTGCAAAAGCGCAGGAAGATCATCGCGCTTTGCGTGGCCGGATCAGCCGCCTTTCGGACGACGCGATTGACCTGATCCTGCGGGATGCACGGTCACATTATGCGTGGACAGATAAGCCCATTCCAGACGGTATGTTGGAAGAAATCTACGACATAACGATTAACGGCGCGACGTCGATGAACACCTTGCCTGCACGGTTCATTTTTGTGAAATCTCCAGAGGGCAAAGAACGTCTTGCCAAGTCGTTAAAACCACAGAACGTGGCAAAGATGATGGGCGCACCCGTCACGGCAATTATCGCGCAGGACATGGATTTCTGGCAGGAATTGCCTTTCCTCTTTCCGCACGAAGATCGCAGGCATTTGTTTGATGGCAACGACGCGTATTGCCAAGACACAGCCTATCGAAATGCGACCTTGCAAGGGGCCTATTTCATGATCGCAGCACGGGCAGTCGGTTTGGATGTTGGCGCGATGTCAGGCTTTTCAAACGCGATTGTGGACGAAGAATTCTTCAAAGGTACAAGCCTGACGTCCAACTTTCTGTGCAACATCGGATATGCGGATGAAACCGCATTGTTTCAAAAATTACCACGCTTTGCATTCGACAAAGTTTGCAGCGTGATCTGAGGGGAAATCACATGGCCGTTAAAATGAAAACAGTCGTCACGTATCGTGCAAAAGCCAATTGCCCGACACATGCGCGTACCGAAATTCCGGTTCGTGACCTGAATGTTGTGATCGACGAACCAACCGAACGGGGTGGCACGAACCTTGGTCCTACTCCGACGGAATCCGTGATGACCGCTTTGATCGCGTGTACCAACGTGATCGGACACAAAAATGCGCATCGCTTGGGTATCGATTTGGGCGAGATCACAATCGACGCAGATTGCAAATTCGACCGGCGCGGCGTTCTCATGCAAGAGGAAATCGACGTTCCGTTTCCGCAGATCACATTAAACGTAAATTGCAGCACGTCTGCCAGCCAAGCAGACTTGGATCTGGTCGGGGCAGAGACTTCCAAATACTGCGCAATCGCCAAGCTGTTTGAAGCAGCTGGCACAGATTTGACAGTGAATTGGGTGAAAGCAGACTAAAACTAGCTGGGCTTAAATGCCCTTTTTCTGGGAGGAGAAAACTTGATGAAATGGACACGACGCGCATTATTGGGGGCGACCCTAGCAACACTGACATCTTTTCCTGCCGTGGCACAGGAAACCGTTTCTGCTGTTGTCATTGATGGCTATCCTGACCGGGCACTTTGGGTAAAGGAATTCACAAATTTCTTCATTCCCGAAGTTGATCGCCGTTTGGCCGAAAACGGTAACTATGTCATGGACTGGCAGGAAAACTATGGTGGTTCCATCGTCAAACCCAAAGGGGTCCTTGAAGGAGTTGAGCTGGGCCTTGGCGACATTGGAATTGTCACCACCATCTTCCATTCTTCGAAACTGCCCAGCCAAGGTCTTTCGGCTGTAACACCATTTGTATCAAGTGATGCACGCGCTGTTGCGAAAGCTATCGATGAAATCGCACGTGAATTCCCTGCAATGCAGAACGAATTCGCGGCGCAGAACCAAGTGTATCTGGCAACTGGTGTCGTGTTGAACAGCTATCAGATGTTCTCGACCAAAGAAGTGGGCGCTCTCTCCGATCTGGAAGGCTTCAAAGTCGCCGGTGCAGGTATGAACTTGCGTTATCTAGAAGGAATCCAAGACGCGGCTGGTGTGCGCGGCGGTTTGACCGACTTCTATAACATGTTGCAAACCGGCTTGGTTGACGCGGGCATGTTGTGGCCCGAAGCGGCCGCAACCTTCAAGATTTCCGAAGTGGCACCATATATGTTGCGTGCAGATTTGGGCGCAGTGAATTCCAAGACGATCACTGTGAACAAAGACTATTGGGATGGACTTCCTGATGAGGTCAAAGAAGTCTTGCAAGCGGTTGCTGTCGACTATCGTGATCATCTTGCGGGTATCGCAATGGATCGCGCCGCGGCAGCTGAAGAAGCTTACGTTGCAGCAGGCGGGAAGATCATTGAAGTGTCCAATGACGACCGCGCCTCTTGGGCGGCAGCTATGCCAAACATCGCACAGGAATGGGCCGCCACTTTGAATGACAAAGGCGAGCCGGGGACTGAAATGCTTGATGCCTATTTGGGCAAACTCGAAGCGGTTGGCTTCGTGGGTGTTCGCGATTGGTCCAAGCCTTAAACTCACTAACCGACCCGAGAAAGGGCTAAGACAATGCTCAAGTCTGGATTGACCGGCCTGTCTCGGGTCGCAAATACCCTTGCGATTGCTGCCAACGTTGCAGGTACATGCACTGTACTCACGTTGGTGGTGATCCTGAATGTTGATGTGATCGCCAGAGGGGTGTTTAACGCCCCCCTTAAAGGGACGTACGAAATCGTTCAGCTTGCTGTCGTGTTCATCGTGTTTTTACAACTGGCAGACGTTATTCGGGTCGACCGACTGACGCGCTCAGATGGGTTCTTGAACCTGTTGCATAGCCGTCGACCGGGTCTGACAGCCGCCATGCGACGCATCATCAACGCGATATCCGCAATCTTTATGGGCCTGATTGCATACATCATGTTCCCCGAGTTCATCAAAATGTGGGGCACGCAGGACTTCTTTGGGGTGCCTGGCGTTTTCACCGTGCCTTGGTGGCCGGTGAAACTGATTATCGCGTCGGGCAGCGCATTAGCTTGCGTGATTTTTGCTCTCAAGGTCATCACTGGACAGGATCGCCCGCAGTTGATCCGCGTGCCCGAGCATGATGATCCAGCATCAACGAAAACAGGCGAGCCAACTAAATGACACCTATTGAAATCGGCCTAGTCTCCGTAGTTGCCATCGTCTTTTTGATCTATGCTGGCCTCTATATCCCTGTTGCATTGGGTATGGTGTCGATCATTTCGATCTGGATCATGCGGGACAATTTTACCTTGTCTCTGAACTTGCTGAAAGTCGCCGTCGGTGACAGCGCAATGGTTTACAGTTTCGCAACCATCCCCTTGTTCACCTTTATGGGCTTAGTCGTGTCCAAGGCGGGATTGGGCCGGGACATATACGAAGTCATGACAATGCGATTCCGCAAAGTTAAAGGCGGCATTGGTATGGCCACAGTGGGCGCGAACGCTGTATTCGCGGCTGTCACAGGGTCATCCATTGCGTCGGCGTCTGTGTTCACAAAAGTATCCGTACCGCAAATGATTGCTCAGGATTACAACCCACGTTTTGCGGTGGGTGTTGTCGCCGGGTCGTCTGTTCTGGGCATGATCATCCCACCTTCGGCGATGTTGATTATCTACAGCTTTGTCGCAGAACAATCCGTGGGAGACATGTTCCTTGCAGGTGTCATTCCGGGGATCATGCTGGCCGTTGCCTATGTCGGTGCGATTTGGTTCATGGGACGCTACACGCCGAATTTTGTCGGAGGGCGCGCCATTGGGGAAACCGAATGGATGTCCAAACGCGAGGTCGCATCCAAAACGCTGCCAACTTTGGGTCTTATAACCATCGTTCTGGGTGGGATTTATTCAGGGTGGATGACTGCCGTTGAGGCGGGCGCGACCGGGTCGCTTGTGGCATTGCTCATCGCACTGGCGCGCCGGTCCATGACGCTCAAGGGTTTTTGGGAAGCTTTGTTGGAAACCGGTCATATCACCGCGGCTATCTTGTTCCTAATCACAGCCGCATCGATCTATAGCCGGATGCTGGGCCTTGCAGGATTGCCAAACCAACTTCAGGATTTGCTTGCCGGCAATTCGGCATCGTTCTGGATGGTCATGCTGTTATATGTCTTGCTGATGATCTTTTTGGGTACGATCCTAGACACGGCGTCCATCATCTTGATCGTTGTCCCGTTGTTCCTGCCGCTTGTCGAAGCATTGGACATGTCACTGATCTGGTTTGGCATCATCACTGTTGTTGGTGCGGAAATCGGGCTTTTGACGCCACCGCTTGGGATCTCGTGTTTTGTTATCAAATCGACACTGAATGACGACAGTATTTCGCTCAAGGATGTGTTCATGGGCGCGCTGCCATTTGCGTTTGTGATGCTCATCATTCTCTTCATCCTGATCGAATTCCCCATTCTCAGCCTCGCTCTTCTTTAAGGAGTTTCGCCATGCGCAACGTGACCAAAGACAACATTACAGACGTGTTCAAAAGCTATATGGCCAAGGACATGAACCCGCGGACGCGCGAAATTCTCAATGCGTTGGTTCAGCACATGCATGATTTCGCCCGCGAGACAAAGCTAACCCACGACGAGTGGCGACAAGGTATCGCATTCTTGGAAGGGTGCGCAGCTATTGAGACCGAAGACCACCATGAGTTTGTGCTGGCCTCTGACGTGTTGGGGATGTCGTCACTTGTGGACATGCTGCATTCTCGGGATGACGCAACATCATCTTCGGTCCTTGGACCTTTCCACGTGTCCGGAGCGCCTCCTTTGGCGGTCGGTGGTGACATGAAGCGCGAATTTGGCGGACCGATTCTATTGGCTGAAGGTGTCATTCGGGACACCGATGGCAATCCGATTGCAGGGGCTGAATTGGACATTTGGCAGACGGCGCCCAATGGCCTTTATGCAAGTCAGGATGACGCGCAGGACATGTTTTCATTCCATGGTCTTATGACGGTGGGGGATGATGGACGTTATGCGTTCACGACGGCCAAACCGGTCGAATACACAGTTCCGACCAGCGGCCCTGTCGGTGATATTCTGCGGGCATGTGGCCGTCACCCTTGGCGACCATCGCATTTGCATTTTATCGTTAAGGCCCCAGGATATCGCAGCTTGGTGACGGAAATCTTCCCAGAAGATGACCCATATCTTGATCAAGACACTGTTTTTGGCGTGCGCGATGATCTTGTCATGACTTACCATGAAAAAGACGCCTCAGACTTTCCAGACGGAATGGCATTGTCAGGTAAGGTCAATGAATCGTTTTTGGCGGTCAAATTTGATGTGATACTCGCAAAGGACTAACCTGCACGGTACTGCCTCAAGGCAGGGTCTTGGCGAGGTCGGCAATTGCAAATCATGTGTTTGAACGGCTGGGGTGGCAAGCTGCATGATGTGCTGTTGCCCTTCGTCGCCTCATCGGCGCCAGAAATTCTATGCCTTCAAGAAGTGGTGCACAGCCCGGCAACCGACAAAGACTGGCTAACCTATCGCGACGGTGATCACGTCCTGCCGCAAAGGGCCAACTTTTTTCGGGATGTGTGTCGCGCATTGCCAGATCATGTGGCTGTGTTTTGTCCTGCGGCTCAAGGTGTTCTTTGGGATGATCAGATTTCGATCCCTTCCCAGTTTGGGTTGGCAACCTTCGTTCACAAATCCATTCCTATTATCGAACAGGTGCAGGGGTTTGTGCACAAAGAGTATTCGCCAGTGGGGTATGGTGATCACCCGCGGTCGCGTAACGCACATGGTGTTCGGGTCTATGATTATGAAAACGACCGACCGGTCTGTGTGACTCATATGCATGGGCTGCGTGATCTGAATGGAAAGATGGACACACCAGAGCGCGCGATTCAAGCGAAACGGCTTCTTGATGTGTCGCGACGCATATCGCGTGTGGGGGATCTGAATGTTATTTGCGGTGACTTTAATGTTGAGCCCGACAGTGAAACCCTGAAAATCCTCACGCAAGCTGGGCTAACTGAACTGGTGGCGCATTGGGGTTTCCCCAGCACGCGGAATTCGTTTTATAAAAAGCCGGGAAAATTCGCTGACTATATGCTTGTCAGTCACAACGATGACGTGCGGGATTTCAAGGTTATCTATGATCCAGAAGTGTCAGATCATTGCCCATTGGTGATCAATTTCTAATAAATCAGTTGCGACATCCGCCAACAAAAAAACCGGGCGCGAACGCCCGGTTAGTTGACCAACCTAAGGGGAGGACCTTAGGCGTTGTGAAATTCGGGATAGGCTTCCATGCCCAGTTCCGCCATGTCGAGACCATTGATTTCGGCTTCTTCATCGACGCGTAATCCCATGACTGCCTTAAGCACCAGCCAGACGACTGCCGAGGCGACGATTGTAAAGATGCCGACAACAGCGATGCCGTAAATCTGTGCGCCCAAAGTTGCGTCTTTGTTCGTCAGAACGACCGCCAGTGTGCCCCAGATACCTGCAAACAGGTGCACCGGAATTGCACCGACTACGTCGTCGATCTTCATGCGATCAAGCATTGGGACAGCAAACACAACGATCACACCGCCAACAGCGCCAATAATCGTCGCCATGCCCAAAGTAGGGGTCAAAGGCTCTGCTGTGATTGAAACAAGACCTGCAAGTGCGCCATTCAAAACCATTGTAAGGTCAGGTTTCTTGTAGAGAACTTGCGTCAGGATCAACGCTGCGACAGCGCCACCAGCGGCGGCTGTGTTGGTGTTGGCAAAGATGCGTGCCACGTCTGAGACATCACCGACTGTCCCCATTGCCAATTGTGATCCACCGTTAAAGCCAAACCAACCCAACCAAAGGATGAACGTTCCCAATGTTGCCAGGGCAAGGTTTGAACCGGGCATTGGGATTGTTTTGCCGTCTTTGTATTTGCCGATACGTGGTCCAAGGATGAACGCGCCGACCAAGGCAGCCCAACCGCCAACAGAGTGCACAACAGTAGATCCGGCGAAATCCAGAAATCCAGCAGTGTCCAAGAAACCGCCGCCCCATTTCCAGGAAGCTTGCAGTGGATAGATGATGGACGTCAGAATGATAACGAAGAACAGGAACGGCCATAGTTTGACACGCTCAGCCATTGTACCAGACACGATCGAAGCCGTTGTCGCACAGAACATCAGCTGGAAGAAGAAATCCGAAGCAGTTGCTGCGTAAGTGTAATCATCCGCGTTTTCTGCGGATACTCCGACGGCTTCCATGACACCCGGACCCCAAACGCCGGACAGAACGCCTTCCATCATCCAAGTACCCAGCGGGTACATCAAGTTGTAGCCAATCAAATAGTAAAAGATCGCCGCGAATGAAAAGAGCGCGATGTTCTTTGTCAGCTGCATTGCAACGTTCTTGGAACGAACAAGACCCGCTTCAAGCATCGCGAAACCGGCTGCCATCCAAAAGACAAGGAACCCACCGATCAAAAAGAGAAGGCTGTTGTAAATAAAGACAGAGTCCGTCGAGGCATTCACCCCCGGGGTCGGTCCGTCCTGAGCAAGGCCAAGGCTGGGCAAAGCAACCAGTGCCAAAGCCGGAGCAAGTGTATTTATAAGTTTCATTTGTCCGTTTTCCTTTGGAACAATCGCGTTAAAGCGCGTCTTCGTTGGTTTCGCCGGTGCGTACCCGCACAGCTTGTTCGATATCCAAAACAAAGATCTTCCCGTCACCGATTTTGCCCGTCTGAGCCGTCTTGGTAATGGTTTCGACGATCTGATCAGCCATGCTTGCCGCGACCGCGATTTCGATTTTTACTTTGGGTACGAAATTCACGGCGTATTCAGCGCCGCGATAGATTTCTGTGTGACCTGATTGCGAGCCAAAGCCCTTGATCTCGGTCACCATCATCCCGCGCACACCCGCTTCGGTCAGCGCCTCGCGCACCTCTTCAAGCTTGAACGGTTTGATTGTCGCTATGATCAATTTCACCACATGTCCCCTTTTTCCTAGCAGGCCAGAGGCCCACCCACATTGTGGTCGGTAAAAGAAGGCAGAGGACGCCTAAGGCAAAGGTGTGACACCTGAATCGAGGTTCAGTTTGGGGGCATTTTGATTAAAAAATAGGCAAGCAGTCCCGGTAGATTAAAAAATAAGCAAAGTATATATTGAAGAACTGCGAAAGGAAGGTGTGCGTTTCTCAGTTCGAACCACTATATACGTAAAAAAACAGGCAGACAGCAGATGTCATGAGTGATTCACGCAAGAAAAAGCGACCTTTGGTTGCCGATCGTCGATATCCGGCAAAGAAAACGGTAAAACCCGCACCAAAACGAAAAGCGACTCGGAAAAAGGCAAAGCGCCGCCCAGTGCGGAAAACGAATATCTTTGCGCGCGCTTGGCGATTTGTTTGGCGTTTGTGTTGGGGTATTACGTGGCGTGTAAGTACATTTGCCTTGTTCTTTCTTGCATTGGCGGTTGGTTATTTTTGGACAACGCTACCTGCCGTAGATGAATTGCTTGATGGGCGCGCGCGCGGATCGGTGACATTGCTGGATCGCGATGGCGCTGTTTTTGCATGGCGTGGTGACCAATTCGGAGGCGTTGTATCCGCTGAAAACGTTTCAAAGCATCTTAGAAACGCAGTGGTCGCAACCGAAGACAAGAGATTTTACCGCCATTTTGGTATCAGCCCGCGTGGGGTTGCAAGTGCCGTGCGGATCAACCTTCGAGAAGGGCGCGGACCGTTACAGGGGCATGGTGGGTCTACTATTACGCAACAAACGGCGAAACTGCTGTGCCTTGGTCGTGAATTTGATCCAGATGAATGGAAAAGCGAAGCGGCGTATTTGTCGGATTGTCGTCGTGGTTCATTGCAGCGAAAAGCGCATGAAGCGTTGTATGCGCTGGCCATGGAGGTCAAGTATTCCAAGAACGAAATCCTATCGATCTATTTGAACCGAGCTTATTTTGGCGGCGGCGCATATGGCGCAGAAGCTGCTGCGCGGCGATATTTTGGCAAACCAGCATCCGAAACAAACGCAGCCGAAGGTGCGATGCTTGCGGGTTTGTTGACTGCCCCGTCTATTCTTGCTCCGACGGCCAATCTTGAACGGTCTCAGAACCGGGCGGCAACCGTTCTGCGGTTGTTGAATGACCAAGGTTACCTGAGCGACGCAGAACGCGCAGAAGCGATGAAAAACCCGGCTAAGTTAAGCCAAGCTGCGGCTGCGCGCGCGGGTGGATATTATGCGGATTGGGTCATGTCGTCTGGCCCGGAATTCTTCACGCGGGACACAACAGAAGATGTCGTGATCCGCACCACATTCGACCAACGCATTCAAAAGGCCGCCGAAGAAGCCGTACGCGAGGTGTTTGAAAACAAAGTGAGCGAAGGATCGAAAGCGCAAACAGCCGTCGTGGTCATGAGTGCAGACGGCGCAGTGCGCGCAATGGTCGGTGGACGTGAAACCAAAGTGGTTGGCGCGTTTAACCGTGCCACTCAGGCGAAACGTCAAACGGGTTCGGCGTTCAAGCCGTTCGTTTATGCCGCCGCGTTGGACTTGGGACGATCACCTTACGACATTGTTGATGACGCTCCTTATTGCCTGAACATTCCAGGTTCGGGCGAGTGGTGTCCGAAGAACTATACGAAAAAGTTCGCGGGACCTGTGAGCCTTGTGAATGCGCTTGAACAGTCTTTGAATGTACCGGCGGTCAAAATCAGCGAGGATGTTGGCCGTGACTTGGTTCGCCAAGTGGCCAGTCAGTTTGGTTTGAAAAGCGAACTTGCAGCCGGGCCCGCACTTGCTTTGGGGGCGTCGGAAAGCACTTTGACGACCATGACTGCAGCATACGCAGGCATATTAAACGGGGGGTCATCCGTTACGCCTTATGGATTGGTTGAATTGCGCTTGCTCGGTGATGAAGAGCCTTTGATGGGCACTGGCGGTGGTATCGGTGAACGGGTCATTCGAAACCAAGCAGCGGGCGAATTGATTTGGATGATGGAAAAGGTCGTCAGCCAAGGTACCGGTGGACGCGCCAAGTTTGATGGTCGCCAAATCGCAGGAAAAACGGGCACAACCCAGGCGGCCCGAGACGCGTGGTTCATTGGGTTCACAGCTGATTACGTTGCTGGTGTTTGGATGGGGTATGACGACAACACTCCGTTAAGGGGGGTAACGGGTGGTGGGTTGCCTGCAGACATCTGGAACGAAACCATGAAGCGCGTTCATGAAGGTTTGCCAAACAAGCCATTGCCAATGATAACGCCAGCCCAACAATACAGCACGCCTGAAACAATACGCCAACAACCCCGCCAACAGGCGCGCCCAGAAGGTGTTATCGAACAAGTGCTGCGCGACGTTTTTGGAATTGGGTCAAACCGCAGCAACGGACCACCGCGCAATACAAGTGGCGATGATCGTTAACTTAGATCAATTTTATCGGGATCAGCTTTGTTTTTTGAGATCGACAATCATCTTGTCGATGCTACCGCCATTGCGATCCAAAAGCGCGCCAACCTCGGTGCGTTCGGTCAGCAATAAGTTGATCCCTTCAATGTACATATTGAAGAACAAATCTTTGCCGGTTCGATCAGAGACGTGAAAGGTGACATCAAACGGGGACTGCCCTCGAAGAAATGCCGTCGTTGAAACTTCGTACCAATTCTTGACGGCTTTGACGTTCTTCACCTCAAGTCGGCCCCCCACGAATTCGCGGAAACGACGACCATATTTGCGAGAGATGTACCCCTGAAAGGCTTTCGAAAAGCTGCGCTTTTGCGAAGTCGACGCGCGACGCCCATCAACGCCCATTGCATAAGCGGAAATGTAGGACGTGTCGCTGTAGCGCGCAAAAATGCGTTCGAAATCTCGGAACATAGCTTTTTCCGATTTGCCCGATCCAATCACGCCGTTGATGTCCTCAACGAGGTCAGTGACCAAACTGCGTGCGCGCGATTCAGTTAGTGCGAACGCAGGAGCGGCAGAAAGCGTTAGCCCTGCATAAAAAGACGTAGATAGAAACTGGCGGCGAAACATCATTTAGAAACCTTCCGTATCAAGAGCAAACGGGTCAATCTCGGATGAAGCATCTGCCTGTCCCAACTCAAAACGTCGGTTTTGCAAATAGATCAAACGAGCTTGCGCGTAACTGTCTGCACTTTCATATAGTATGTCATCGATCGTATCTGTGAAACGTCCGCGATCACCAATGCGTGATACACCACCAGCCAAAGGCCCATAATACCGTTCAGGGCTATCCAAGACATAGCTCAATGGGTTTGTGAACAAGTCGACAACCATCCCCGCAGTATCCCGTTGAGTTGATGGACCAGCGACCGGCAATTCCAAATACGCGCCCTCTTTGACTCCCCAAACGTGCAACGTCTCACCGAAATCTGTATCGACTTCGGAAACGCCAAATTCGGAAGCTGCATCAAACAATCCGCCAAATCCAAGGACCGTATTGATCACGAACCGACCTGTGGAAATGCCAACGTTTTTCAGCTTTCCTTGCAGCAAATTGTTCACAACGTTAGATGGCTCGCCCAAATTAGAGGCGAAATTATTGACGCTATCTTCAACTTCGTCAGGCAATACACTTGTGTAACCACGTCCTGCGGGTCTCACAATTGCGCGATCCAATCCGCGATTAAACGCGTGGACGTTTCGGTTTTGCCGTTCGTATGGGTCGTGAAATCCACTAGAACCAGATGAAACGTCACGTTGTGGCGAACAAGCACCCAGCAATACCAGCGTAATAATGCCGACAGTTATGCGAAATGCGTGTTCCAAAAGAGGCAATGGTAATCTCCGACGAATATGCTATTGGGCTAGTTAATCTTTACCGTTACTTTGCCCAGATGCGACAGTACGGAATTCACGTCCTGTGGCACGAACGCGACACGGTGTTGATCACTAGATCAATTCTTGGTCAATAGCGAACCTGAGGCGAACTTTAAAGGTACTAATGCAAGACAAAATCATGAAACAGGGCCGGGCCGAACTGCGGGCTGCGCGTGCCGAAAGTCGAAGCCTTTATTGGGTCGTCGGTCTCTTTAGTATGTTTGCAAACATGTTAATGCTGACCGGGCCGCTTTACATGCTTCAGGTTTACGATCGGGTATTAGGCTCTCGATCCGAAGAAACATTGATCGCGTTGTCGCTTTTGGTGGTTTTCCTTTACGGGATCATGGGGCTGCTGGATTACACACGCGGTCGCATAATGGCGCGCGTGGGTGCGCGGTTTCAGGCGAAATTAGACAGGCGTGTTTTCGACGCGGTCATTCGCAAGTCCGCTGTCGCGCCTGATCTGCAAACGCAATCTGGCCTAGCCGATCTCGAATCCGTTCAACGCTTGATGACGTCACCCGTCTTGATGGCATTTTTCGATTTGCCGTGGACACCGATCTTCTTTGCCGGGATTTTTCTGTTCCATCCATTGCTAGGTTGGACTGCTTTGGCAGGTGGCTTGGTGTTGGTTCTTATCACAGTTTTGAACCAATGGCTGTCGCGCCGTCCACAATCGGATGCAGGAATGGCCAGCCAACGCGCTGGTGCGATGGCTGATCAAATCCGGATCGAAGCAGAGATGGTTCAGGCCATGGGAATGCGCGACAACGCGTTTTCGCGCTGGCAAGAAACGCGCATGGAAGCGCTGCAGGGTCAGATTCGTGCAACGGATGTTGGCGGCGGTTTTACGTCCATGACCAAAACACTTCGCTTGTTTTTACAAAGCGCAATGTTGGGTCTTGGGGCTTACCTTGTTTTGCAAAATGAAATGACACCGGGCGCCATGATCGCGGGTTCTATCCTTTTGGGCCGCGCGCTTGCGCCTGTCGAAATGATGTTGAACCAATGGCCTGCTGTTCAACGTGCCATGAAAGGGTGGGAAGTTCTGGCAGAACTGCTTGGAACGGTGTCCCCCGAAGCCCCAAAAACAGCGTTGCCCAAACCAAAAGCGCGATTGGTGGCCAAGGCGCTTACGGTCATTCCTCCCGGTGAAAAACAAGCGTCTTTGCGCAACTTGAATTTTGAACTGAGGCCCGGACAGGCATTGGGGATTATCGGACCTTCGGGTGCGGGTAAATCAACGTTGGCGCGGGCTTTGACAGGGGTTTGGCGACCGGCTGGTGGGTCCATTCGGCTTGATTCAGCAGCGCTTGATCAATACGAACCGCATATTTTGGGTCAACATATTGGTTATCTGCCGCAGCGCGTGCAGTTGTTTGATGGCACAATTGCAGAGAACATCGCACGATTGACACCGCAACCGGATGACGCAGCTGTTGTTGCTGCTGCGAAAAAAGCCGATGCGCATGAAATGATCCTGGAGCTGCCGCAGGGTTATGACACCCGTGTTCAATCCGGTCTTCACAGATTGTCTGGTGGCCAAATCCAGCGCATTGGTCTTGCACGCGCATTGTACAACGATCCTGTCTTGGTCGTTCTGGATGAACCGAACTCAAATCTCGATAACGAAGGGACGTTGGCGCTGAACACATCGATACGCGCCATGAAGGAAATGGGTCACTCGATCATGATCATGGCCCACCGACCCGCGGCTATTCAAGAATGCGATACCTTGTTGATGCTTGAGAACGGAATGCGAGCAGCCTTTGGCCCGAAAGAAGAAGTGCTCAAAGCGATGGTTAAAAATCACCAACAAATCAAACAATCACCAACTGCTGCCGGAGGTGTGACATGAGTCAAAACAACTGGAGCGCACGAGCGCCGGTCATCATTGGAATGATTGGTCTTGTCGTTTTTTTCGGCGGATTTGTGGCGTGGGGTGTCATCACCCAAATCTCGGGCGCGATCATCGCGTCTGGCAGGATCGAAGTGGATCAAAACCGTCAGATTGTGCAGCACCCAACCGGTGGCGTGGTGTCTGACATCCGAGTTCAAGAGGGCGATGTCGTCATCGCTGGCGACGTTTTGATCGAATTGGACAAAACGCAATTGGTATCCCAGTTGTCAATCGTCGAAGGTCAATTGTATGAACTGATGGCGCGTCGCGGTCGTTTGGAAGCAGAGCGCGACGGGGATGATCTAGTTGAATTCGAAGGTGAGCTGCTTTCCGGAGCTCAACAAAATTCCGACATTGACGAATTGGTCAATGGTCAAAACAATTTGTTCTTTGCGCGCCGCGAAAGTACCGCGCGCGAGAAAGAACAAATGGGACAACGGCGCATTCAGATCACCAATCAGATCCAAGGGATCGACGCCCAAGAGACCTCATTGGAGGAACAGTTGTCCTTGATCCAACAAGAGCTGACCAGTCAACAATCGTTGTTTGACCGTGGTCTTGCGCCGGCCGGTACTGTTTTGGCGCTACAACGCCAATCAGCATCGTTGGGCGGTCAGTTGGGTGAACTTGCCGCGTCTAAGGCGCAAGCACAGGAACGTATTACTGAGCTTGAAATTCAAGAACTGTCCCTGACCACGCAGCGCCGCGAAGAAGCGATCACAACGCTGCGCGACTTGCGTTACCGCGAACTAGAATTTGTGGAACAGCGATCTTCGTTGATTGCAGATATCGAACGCCAATTGATCCGCGCGCCTGTGTCTGGGATCGTCTATGGCCTGCGCGTGCAGACCATGCGTTCGGTTATTCGCGGGGCCGATCCGGTTTTGTATCTTGTTCCGCAAGACCGGCCATTGGTTATCGCTGCACGTGTTGACCCAATCCACATTGACCAGATCGTGACAGGGCAGGCTGTGAACCTGCGCTTTTCAGCGCTGGACCAACGCACGACCCCAGAGCTTGAAGGTAAGGTAACATTGGTGTCTGCGGATGCGTTTGAAGACGAACAAGTGGGCGTCAGTTACTATCGCGCCGAGATTATTTTGAATCCAGGCGAAGTCGAAAAGCTGACCAATGGGCAAATCCTAATTCCAGGAATGCCGGTTGAGGCGTTCATTCGAACAGCAGATCGGTCCCCGTTGGGATATCTTATCAAACCTCTGGCTGATTACTTTAATCGCGCCTTCCGCGAGAGCTGATCAAAAAGTGCAGGTCGGCCTCTGGTCGCCTGCATGCTTTCGGTCTAGCGTGCGGGAAATCGTTTTGAAGAGGAATAGCCCATGAGCATTGAAGCCCGCCTGTCAGAGCTTGGTGTCACGCTCCCTGATGCGCCTGCGCCCGCCGCGAATTATGTGCCTTTTGTTCAAACAGGCGACACCGTCTATGTGTCTGGCCAAGTGAGCATGAACGCGGATGGCCTGATCAAAGGCAAGCTTGGGGATAACATGGAAACCGACGCAGGCGCTGACGCTGCGCGCACCTGTGCAATCGGTCTGTTGGCGCAATTGAAGGCGGCATGTGGTGGCGATATCGAACGCCTTGTTCGGGTTGTGAAGCTGACCGGGTTTGTCAATTCGACAGCAGATTTCGGTGATCAGCCAAAGGTCATCAATGGGGCGTCGGATTTCCTTGTTGATGCGCTTGGGGATCGGGGCCGTCATGCGCGGTCAGCTGTGTCCGCCGCATCGCTGCCTTTCGGGGTGGCCGTAGAGATCGAAGGCATTTTCCAGATCAAATGAAACAGAACCTTCCTAAATCGTTCCTGAACGCGCCATTGGCACATCGCGCCTTGCACGATGTTTCTGATGGTCGGCCTGAAAACAGCCGCGCCGCGATTCAAGCTGCCATTGATCATGGCTACGGCATCGAAATTGATGTGCAGCTAAGCTCGGACAACAAGGCGATGGTCTTTCACGACTTTTCGCTGGAACGACTGGCCGAAGCGACTGGACCAGTCAGACAACGAAGCGCGTCTGATTTAGGTTCGGTGCAATTGATCGGCGGATCCGAAGGTATTCCAGCTTTGCCCGAAGTCTTGGAAATCGTTGGTGGCCGCGTGCCGTTGTTGATCGAAATAAAAGATCAAGACGGGGCCATGGGCCCGTCTGTTGGACCGTTGGAAGACGCTGTTGCTGCTGCGTTGAATGGATATGTTGGCCCAATTGGCGTGATGTCCTTCAATCCACATTCGATTGCACATTTTGCGAAACAAGCACCGCAATGGCCGCGTGGATTGACCACCAGCGCCTTTAATCCAACAAGTTGGCCATTGCCGGAAGACACATGCACCCATCTTCGGATGATCTCTGATTATGACCGGGTCGGTGCCACATTTATCAGTCACGAGGCCGCTGATTTGGACAGTGACCGTGTTCGTGATTTGAAGGCCGAAGGCGCAAATGTGTTGTGCTGGACGATCAAGTCAGCGGAAGAAGAGGCAAAGGCGCGGACAGTTGCCCAAAATGTGACTTTTGAGGGCTATCTTCCGTCTGTTTCCGCTTGATCAACACAGTTCTGGACACAGATAATCGGATGTGAGCGAGCAAAACCCAAATATGTCCCAACAAGAGGTGGAAATTCGTATCCTACCGGACCTGGATGCGATTTCGCAGGCGGATTGGGACGCGTGTGCTTGCCCGGAAGCCATTTCAGGTGGTCCGCCAATTGATCCGTTCACAACCTACCGCTTTTTAAAGGCCTTGGAAGACAGTGGATCGGTTGGACCGGGCACTGGCTGGCAGCCGCAATACCTTCAGGCCACTGTTGGCGGCGCAACGATTGCCGTGGCGCCGATGTACGCCAAAAGCCACAGCCAAGGCGAATACATCTTTGATCACAACTGGGCCCATGCTTTCGAACATGCCGGTGGGCGGTATTATCCAAAGCTGCAATTGGCAGTGCCATTTACACCGGCCACTGGGCGGCGGTTTTTGGTGCATCCGGATTTTGTTGAACTGGGGACCCAAGCGCTTATTCAAGGTGCGGTTCAATTGGCCGAAAACAACCGGATCAGTTCGTTGCACATCACGTTCTGCACGGAAGAAGAACGTGATCTGGGTGAACGCATCGGTCTTTTGGGGCGAACAACACAGCAATTTCATTGGGAAAACGCAGGGTATGAGTCGTTTGACGGGTTTCTGGAAACACTGTCCAGCCGCAAGCGAAAGAACATCCGCAAAGAACGCAAACAAGCGCAGGATTTTGGCGGAGTCATCCGGACTTATTCAGGCAAAGATTTGCAACCCGAACACTGGGATGCCTTCTGGCAGTTTTATCAGGATACGGGTGCGCGCAAATGGGGATCACCTTACCTGACGCGCGAATTCTTCGACATTGCCCAAGACAGATTATGTGACGATATCGTTTTGGTTTTTGCGGAACGTGAGGGGCGGCCCGTTGCGGGGGCCTTGAACTTTGTTGGACGGGAAACGTTGTTCGGGCGGTATTGGGGATGCACTGAACATCACCCATGTTTGCATTTTGAACTGTGCTATTATCAAGCCATCGACATAGCGATCGAACGAGGTTTGAACCGTGTCGAGGCGGGTGCGCAGGGCGAACACAAGCTTGCGCGTGGGTATTTGCCAACGCAAACGCATTCACTGCATTGGGTGAATGACAAAGGCTTTTCCGATGCGATTGCCAAATATCTACAGGCAGAACGCCGCGCGATTGAAGAAGAAATCGAAATCCTGACCGACTACGGTCCGTTCAAGAAAATCCAGATAGAGGAGCAGCAATGACCGATAAATTGTCCATTGAGTTGCGCGAGGCTGCCTTGGGCCCCCTTTTTGATGCGGGATGGACCATGGCCGATGATCGCGACGCGCTGCAAAAAACATTCGTTTTTGATAATTTTGTGGCTGCGTTTGGATGGATGACGCAATCGGCCATTTGGGCGGAAAAATGGAACCACCATCCTGAATGGAGCAATGTCTATAAGACGGTGAATGTCACACTGACCACCCACGACGCGGGTGGTCTGACTGATTTGGATGTGAAGCTTGCCAAAAAGATGGACAAGCTTGCCGAGGGATCAGCCCATTGAATCCAGCAAACCTTCGCCCGCGGATGTTTCGCACGCGCTAGGAACCTCTTCTTGGTTCAGATGCGTCACTTTTCCATCCGAAACAAGCATCGCATACCGCTTTGAACGGGCCATAAGCCCGGCTGGTGGTGCGTCAAAGTTCATACCAATTGCCGTTGTAAACGCGCTTTCTGGATCAGACAGCATTGTGATGCCCGCATCTGACGCGCCTGTGGCTTCGCCCCACGCTTTCATGACAAACGGGTCGTTGACCGACACGCAAATGATTTCGTCCACACCTTTGGCAGCAAATTGATCCTTTGTTCGGATAAAGCTGGGCACATGGGCCGAATGGCACGTGGGCGTAAAAGCACCCGGAACAGCAAACACAACCACCGTGCGTCCTGCAGTCTTGCTGGACAGCGACACTGCTTCTGGGCCTTCGGCTCCAAGTTGGATCAGTGTTGCTTCGGGAAGAGAGTCACCAGTTGAGACAGCCATCGAAGTTCCTTTCTTTGAATTGCGTCCTGTCAGGAGTGCGATATAGGCTGGTAAGGTGCAAGGGCGAGAGGCGATGTTGATGTCAAATATCATTGTAATAGGAGCAGGACAGGCCGGTGCGTCCTGTGTCGCCAAACTCAGAGGGCTTGGTTTTGATGGTTCCGTCACCTTGGTTGGTGCTGAAACGCAACCGCCCTATCAACGTCCACCATTGTCCAAGGCGTATTTGTTAGGGGATATGGCGCTAGAACGCCTGTTTCTGCGTCCTCAAAGCTATTACGCGGATCAGAATATTGATCTTCGTTTAGGTCAGCGGGTTTCGAATATTGATACGGGCAATCAAACCATTTCGATAGATGGTGAGACCATGCAATATGACGAATTGGTGATGACCACCGGTTCCAAACCGCATCGTTTGCCTGCATCAATTGGTGGTGACCTTGATCGCGTCTTCACGGTGCGCGATTTGCAAGATGTGGATGCGATGGCCCCGTTGTTTCAGGACGGCGCACGCGTTTTGATCGTTGGGGGTGGTTACATCGGGTTGGAAGCCGCCGCCGTTGCCGCAAAACGCGGGTTGAACGTGACGCTTGTGGAAATGGCGGATCGCATCCTTCAGCGTGTCGCGGCCGCCGAAACTAGCACGTATTTTCGCGAACTTCACCAATCGCATGGTGTCGATGTTCGTGAGGGTGTTGGACTTTCTAAATTGACAGGCGAAGGTGTGGTTTCCGGTGCCGTTCTAAGCGATGGGTCGGAATTGGCAGTCGATTTTGTGGTGGTCGGAGTCGGGATCGCACCTGATGTGCAGTTGGCTGACGATGCAGGCATCACCTTGGACAACGGAATTCAAACCGACGAACAGGGTCGCACATCTGCACCACATGTGTGGGCGGCTGGCGATTGTGCCTCTTTTCCCTATCGAGGTGCGCGGATACGCTTGGAATCGGTTCCCAACGCGATTGATCAGGCTGAAACCGTTGCCGAAAACATCATGGGTGCGGGGAAAACCTATATTGCGAAACCGTGGTTCTGGTCAGACCAATACGACGTCAAATTGCAAATTGCAGGTCTGAATACAGGCTATGACCGCGTCGTCACACGACGCTCTGAAACCAGTGTTTCGTTCTGGTATTATTCCGGAGAAACGCTTTTGGCTGTGGATGCCGCAAACGATCCGCGCGGATATATGGTGGGAAAACGATTGATCGAAATGGGTAAACCTGCACCTTCGGACATTATCGCGGACGCGTCTGCGGATCTAAAGGCTTTGTTGCGCGGGTGAGGGTTATTGCCGGCGAATGGCGTGGTCGACGTTTAACACCGGTCGGCAAGGGGGACGCAGGTGCACATCTGCGCCCGACGCCAGACCGTGTACGCGAAAGCCTATTTTCCGCCCTAAGTGCGCGCAGTGCATTATCGGGTGCGCGTGTGTTGGACCTGTTTGCAGGTACAGGCGCATTGGGGTTTGAGGCGGTCAGCCGTGGTGCAGACTGCGCCGTTTTCATTGAAAACGGGCGGGTTGGGCAAAAGCTGATTGCAAGCAACATCAGCCTGTTGAATGCGCAGGACCGATGTCACTTGGCCAAAAAAGACGCGACTCGTCTGGGGCCATGTGCAGTCGATCCATTCGATCTGGTGTTTCTTGATCCACCTTACGGTCAGAACCTTGGCGCATTGGCCATATCGTCTGCATTGGAATCCGGTTGGATCAGTACGGACAGCTTGATCGTTTGGGAAGAAGAAGCGCCAATGGCGCCGCCAGACGGTTTCAGATCAGTGGACCAGCGCCGCTATGGCACGACGCACATCACGCTTTTGGAACCCAATCAGCCCTGAGTGAATGTCGGATGGAACAGGTTTTTTTCGCTTAGCGTGAAAATCTCAAACCCGTTCGCTGTGACGCCAACGGAATGTTCGAACTGCGCCGACAGTGATTTGTCCCGCGTCACGGCAGTCCAATCATCAGCCAGCGTTTTTGTTTCGGGCCTGCCAAGATTGACCATCGGTTCAATCGTAAAGAACATGCCTTCTTCAAGAATGGCGCCGGTGCCCGGGCGGCCGTAATGCAAAACATTAGGCGGGGCATGAAACACGCGGCCCAGTCCATGGCCGCAAAAATCACGCACCACACTCATACGGTGACCTTCAACAAAAGCTTGGATTGCGTGTCCGATATCGCCGAACGTGTTGCCGGGTTTAACAGCCTCGATCCCAATCATCAGCGCGTCATGCGTGATTTGGATCAGACGTTCCGCCTTGCGAGGCAGCTTACCGGCCACATACATGCGCGACGTGTCACCAAACCATCCATCGACAATGACCGTTACGTCGATGTTCAGGATGTCACCATCCTTAAGTATCTTGTCACCGGGAATGCCGTGACACACCACATGGTTTACTGAAATGCACGAGGCGTGTTTATACCCTTTGTACCCAATCGTTGCCGATGTTGCCTTTGCATCATTGACCATTTGCGTGATGATCTCGTCGATGCGACCGGTGGTTTGGCCCGGAAAAACATGTTCCGGCATACAGTCAAGAATATGCGCGGCCAACGCGCCCGCAACTTGCATTCCAGCAAAGTCGGCTTCGTCATAGATGCGGATACCGTCCTTTGTCAGACGACCACGTGCTTCTTGTTCCACTGTCTTGTTCCCAATTTGGATCGCAAAGATATTACGCGAGCTTGTCACTGACAGCCAGTGGGGTCACTCGACTTTTCGCAAAGGTTGCCCGACTTGGACGCCTTGGGGGCCTATTTCTGTTCCAAGAACCAAGGTTTCAACCCCCACCGAACGCGCGCTATCATATGCCGCAGCATAAACCGGGTCTATATCCCGAGCCAGATCAAAACGGTCCGCGTCCGTGCGTTGCACCAAATACAGCATGACGGCGCGATGACCTGCGCGCACCATGCGCTCTAATTCGACCAAATGTTTGGCACCCCGCGCGGTGACGCTGTCGGGAAACTCGGCAAGGCCGGCTTGGCGGGATAACGTTACGGATTTGACTTCGACATAGGCATCTGGGCGATCCTCAGTTGATAACAAGAAGTCGATGCGCGAATTTTCACCGTATTTCACTTCGGCGCGCACGTTGTCATATTCAGCAAGAGCGGCGACTTGCCTGTTTTGAAGTGCCGAGCGCAATGCACGGTTTGGCACCGACGTATCAACCCCTGTAAAGTGGCCATTGGCATGTTCAATCAAACGCCAGCCGAATTTCAGCTTTTTCTTTGGGTCATCATTTGGTTCCAGCCAAATGCGCGTTCCCGGTTCGGCCAATCCCATCATTGAACCCGGATTGGCGCAATGTGCGGTAACTTCCCGACCATCTTCCAAACGGCAATCGGCCAGAAAGCGTTTATAACGTTTGATCAACGTGGCGGGGACAAGTTCGGTTTGAAAGCGCATGGTCACGGGCCTATACCGGAGCGGAACGAGGCTCAAGGAGCGGATATGGTAAATCCAACTGCAGCAATGCTGGTGATTGGCGACGAAATTCTGTCGGGGCGAACACGGGATGCAAACATGCATTACCTTGCCGGCCAATTGACTGAACGCGGCATTGACCTGCGTGAAGTACGCGTTGTCAGCGATAATTCCGATGACATAATCGATGCGGTGCGCGCCTTGTCAGAGCGGCATGACCATGTGTTCACCAGCGGCGGCATAGGACCGACACATGATGATATTACGGCCGACTGCATGGCGAATGCGTTTGGACAAAGCATAGACGTTCGCGCAGATGCCCGCGCACTTCTTGTTGCGCATTACGAACGCTCTGGTCTTGAACTGAACGACGCGCGATTGCGCATGGCGCGGATACCGGACAACGCAGCGCTGATTGATAATCCCGTCAGCACTGCGCCCGGGTTCACCATCGAAAACGTGCACGTCATGGCCGGGGTGCCAAGTGTTTTTCAAGCGATGGTGGCAAGCGTTCTTCCGCAATTAACAGGTGGCGCGCCACTGTTGTCTGAAAGTGTGCGTGTTGATCGTGGTGAAGGAGACATTGCCGAACCTCTAGGGCAATTGGTCGACACGTATCCAGACTTGTCCTTTGGATCTTATCCCTTTCAGCACAACGGCAAACATGGATCGAACATCGTAATCCGTGGTGCCGATGCAACGCGTGTGTCTCAGGCGTGCGACGCGTTGAGGGCTGTATTTTCGTGACATCACCCACAGCAGAGACCCTTTACAACGTCTGCGAAGCCACATGGCCGCCAGCAAAGACTTGGCACGCGAATGGTTTTGTCTTTCGCGATGGCGCGGGTGGCGGCAAAAGGGTGTCTGCGACCACTGTTGATCACGTGCCAGACGACACAGAAATTGCAGATGCCGAAGCGCGCATGCGTGACTTGAAGCAACCCGCACTGTTCATGATCCGCGAAGGCGAAGACGCGTTGGACGCAAAACTGGACAACGCAGGGTATGCCGTGATTGACCCAGTTCAATTGTATGTTGCTCCAGTTGAGCTTTTGACTTCGCAAGCTATTCCTGCTGTGACGGCGTTTTCCATTTGGGAACCTTTGGCAATCATGACAGAGATTTGGGCCGAAGGCGGAATTGGTCCAGCCAGATTGCAAGTCATGGAACGGGCCAACCTAAAGACCGCTGTGTTTTGCCGATGGAACAACAAACCTGCGGGGGTCGCCTTTGCCGGGATGCACGACACCGTTTGTATGGTGCATGCCGTCGAAGTATTGCCGCACCAACGTCGCAAGGGCGTAGCACAGTGGATTATGCGCCAAGCCGCGTTCTGGGCACAGGCAAATGGGGCCGCTTGGGTAAGCGTCTTGTGTGTTCGTGACAACTTAGCTGCGAACACCTTGTATAAACGCTTGGGATTTCAGCCAAGTGGAGCCTATCATTACCGTATCAAGGAGACGACATGAGCGACCAACCCACAGCATTGGACCTGCCGATGGTCGATCCTCTGCCTGAGCAGACCCAAAAGTACTTTGATATCTGCGCCGAAAAGCTTGGAATGGTCCCAAACGTGCTGCGGGCCTATGCATTTAATATTGAAAAGCTAAATGGGTTCACAGCGCTTTATAATGACTTGATGCTCGGTCAAAGTGGCCTTTCAAAGCTGGAACGCGAGATGATTGGTGTGGCAGTGTCGGCCATCAACAAGTGTTACTATTGTCTTGTCGCGCACGGAGCTGCAGTGCGCCAATTGTCGGGAAAGCCAGAGTTGGGTGAACAATTGGTCATGAATTGGCGCATGGCTGATTTGGATGCACGCCAACACGCTATGCTTCTGTTTTCCGAAGCGCTGACCGTGGCCAGTCACAAGATCGAAGAAACAGATCGGCAAGCATTGCGGGACGTGGGGTTTTCAGACCCAGATATCTGGGACATCGCGTCTGTGGCTGCTTTCTTTAATATGTCCAACCGGGTGGCAAGTGCGGCTGCAATGATGCCCAACCCAGAATATCACAAGCAGGCCAGATGATTGCGAGACTGGCCTTTGTATTCTGTGTTTTAGCAAGCAGCGCTTTAGGTCTTGATCTGACGCTGCCGCGAAACGCCACAGAAACAGCCAGTCAGAATACGGATCCTGACAACTATTTTGTCCCTTTGGATGTGTACCGAGACGGAGGTTTGCGAGGCACGACCTTGGAAGGGCAAGTTCGCCGCAGTGTCTTTCGCATTGCTTCACCCGGTGTGACACCCCTGCAGATTTTAGCACCATTACGCGAGCAACTGGAACTGTCGGGGTATGATATCGTTTTGGATTGCGCCGATGTCGAATGTGGTGGGTTTGATTTCCGATTTGCTATCGAAACCCTGCCAGCTCCGGCAATGTACGTGAATTTACGCGGTTTTCACTTTATCACGGCGATTCAGGGCGATGTAAGTATGCCCGAAAACGCCGTTACTTTGTTGGTCAGCACCGCCAGTTCCGCAGCCCATTTACAGGTTATTCAGGCGGGTGAGTTGGGCGCTTCTCCGGATCAATTCACAAATGAAACGTCAAAGGACGTGTCCGTTGCAGATGCACCGCTTGAGGCTTCAAATTCCCGCCAAGCGCCGTCAACAAACGTGCAAGACGCGTTGACAACTTTGGGTGTCGCGCAACTTTCGGGTCTTCAGTTCCAAACAGGTTCATCTAATTTGGGCGATGGACCGTTCGAAGCGATTGCCGCGCTTGCAGAATTAATGACGTCTGATCCGGACCTGCGAATAGCAGTGGTGGGTCATACGGATAATGTCGGATCACTCGCGACAAACACTGGATTGTCCCGCGCGCGTGCTGAATCAGTTCGTAAGCGATTGATTGATGTATTCAATGTTCAACCGAACCGTATCGAAGCAAACGGCGTGGGATATTTAGCGCCGATTGCAAGCAACGCTACAGAAGAGGGGCGCAATCGGAACCGGAGAGTGGAGGTTGTGTTGCTTTCAGGCGGCGCAAACTAATATTGGCGGAGAATTAGGAACGGAATTGATTGCGTTCTAAAGCATACCGACACAAACGGGCAGGGCATTGAAATTGCGCCATTCCACAATCCGATTCTGAAAAAGAAAGATGCGCCAAATCTTCTTATTCTTGACGTGTTCGATACGGAAACGCTGCGAAGCAAGGCGCAAGTTGACCCACTGATTTCGGATTCAAAGAGAACTCAGATCGAAGAAGTCGATTTGGTCGGGGACGCCTGCGATATCGCAGTACTTCTAGAGAAGATGGGGCCGGTTGGAGAAATTGATTTCATTTTGTCGTCGCCCAAACGACCCAGCCCAGCCACGATTTTTGATGCCAACGCCAATCAAATTCGATTTCTCTATGGTGATTTTGAAGACATGACGACGACTTTGGATCGTCGCGTAGCACCCGAAGCGGTTTTGTGTTTCGATTTTGAGGGCGAATATAGGAGGTTTCAAAAAGAGCTAGAGGACCCAGAACCCTACACGGATACGCATTGCAACATTTTGATCCCTGAACTGTTTGAGCTTTACCTCAGGGACTTGAGTTACTTGGGGTTGATGGATTTCGAGGTTGTAGAAATTTCCCAGACCCACGGGATTGAATTTTTTGCACATCTCAAAAAGCAAACCACACATTCCAAGCCGACCGCTGAGGAATACCAAAAAACGCGGGCGAGATTGCTGCGTTCAGTCAGCGAGCAGTTGGGCAGCGCAGCGTTTGGGCAAAAATCTCTTGCCGCAGACGCAAGCCGTGTCGACAAGATTCGACGGGTTGCAAGGTCTGTGATCGGCACCCGAGCAGTGGACGCTGTGCGATCATGGAACCGCCAGCGTAGGCTAAATAGAAAAGAGCGAAAGGCTTAAGTTTACCAGTCGGTCGGCCCTTTGTCTGCAAATGCATGTACGAGGAAGTCGATGAATGCCCTTACTTTTGGCTGTGTAAACCGTCCGGGTGGATAGACGGAATAGATGCCCTGAGTTTCCACAGGAAGATCGGGGATGACGTCTTCGATCAAACCTTTCTTCATGGCGTCTGCGTACAGAAAGCTGGGCAAGTAAGCGATACCAAGACCTGAAATGGCGGCATTCAGAAGTGATTGTCCGTCATTGACCGATAGCCATCCGGCGGTGCGAACTTGACGTTTTTCGCCAGACGGTGATGTCAGTTTCCAAACATTTCCAGAAGACTGGTTCGAATAATGCAACAGTTTATGTTCGTTTAAATCGTCGATCTTTTGCGGGCGACCATACCGCTCGAAATACGAAGGTGCCGCGATCATACGTTTGGTCGTTTCTGTTAGTTTCCGCGCTTTGAGCGTGGAATCTTCAAGCTCACCAATGCGCACTGCCATGTCAAACCCTTCAGAGATGAGTTCGACATATCGGTTGTTCAAAACCATGTTGACTGTGATGTCCGGGAATTCTGACAAGAATTCACCAATCACCGGGGACAAATGGTTCACACCAAAATCCGTTGCGACCGAGATACGCAAAAGCCCTGATGGTGCCGATTGCATAGACGTCACCAAAGCGTCAGCTTCTCCCGCGTCGTTCAAGACGCGGCGCGCTCGATCATAATAAGCCAATCCAATTTCTGTCGGCGAAACGCGTCGTGTCGTCCGGTTCAAAAGACGTGCCCCCAAACGCGCCTCCAAACTCGAGACGTGCTTTGACACAGCCGATTTTGAAATACCCATCTTCTTTGCAGCATCCGTAAATCCACCTTGGTCCACGACTGTGGCAAAGGCTTCCATTTCGGTGAGGCGATCCATGCTCGATCCCTTCGTTCGTGTTCGTTGCATATGCTTATCAGTGGGAATCTGGGCAGGATGTGGGCAGTCTTGGGATAATCTTGCGTTCTTTAAAGTTATTGAACCGGAACGGGAAACAGGCAATTCGAGTGCCTAGAGCACTGAAAGCACACGGAAATCACGTGATTTTGATGAAGATTTGATGCCGATACGCGTCAAGCCAATGCAGCAATAAGGCGGTTTTGCCTTAACTCTGAAACAATAATAAATGCATTTAGGTCGCGGACTGGCTCCACCGAGCAAAAGGCACGGCTTCGGGTTCGATCTTTTGCTGGTCATCGCCGCCGATCAAAAGATACCCAAACCCTCCGGCGTTCCAATTTGCCGCGCCTAAACCCGCCAATGTTTCGAGGTTCATAGGCTTTGCTTCGCCATTTGCTAATTTTATGATGCACAGCGCCACAGGCGTGCCGTCTTCCCTTTGATACGCCAACTGGGCAAGTGGGCGCCCTTTGAAGTTGAGCAATCGCGCATGTTTAAGACGTAGCCCGGCAGGCGCAGGTAAATCGCTAAGGTCCAACCCAATCGCCGCAGAAACTTGAGCCAACTGCGCGCGGGATTCGTCTTCGGCTGGGTTCATTCCGTCCAGCGTGGATTGCCCATAAAGCGACTGGTATGATGCAACGACGGCTTTCCAGCCGGGTTCCGAAGGTGCAGGTGCGTCGCTGGGAAGGAAAGCCGCCATCGCAAATCCGGCAGCGAGTCCCGTCGCGAATGTTCCAAATGCCCAAGGCCAAATTCTGCGGCCAGATAAGGCGTTGCTTTCTTCTTCCGGTAATTCCGGTGCTTCTGACAACAGGGCGTCGTAACTGCTGCGGATCGCCGCTATTGGCAAATCCAGAGAGGCAAGGCGCGCAGTCAGATTTGCGTCGGTGTCCAGAGCGGCCGTAATCGAAGCGTTCAATTCAGGATCGGCTTCTCCGTCCAGAAACGCTGTTAAGTCTTCATCGGAAAAGCTTGCATCGCTCATCCTGTGACTCCTTCTTCGGCCATCTGACCATTTAAACGCTTACGCCCTGCAGCAAGGCGACTCATTACTGTGCCGATTGGAATATCCATAATCTCGGCGGCTTCCTTATAACTGTAGCCCTCGACGTAAACGAGAAAGACAGCATGCCTCTGGGCATCAGGTAACTGTTGTACCAATGATAACACCCGGTGCGCCATTATATTCGTTTCCACCCCAGGAGACGGATCAGCAAGCGGAGTGTCTTCGACCGATTGCAATCCGCTTCCTTGTCGGACCTTGCGTGAACGCAACTCGTTCAGCCACAAACGTTGTGCCATGACGAACATCCACCGGTCCAAATGCGTTCCGACTTGGAACTGTTCGGCTTTTTCGATTGCGCGTAAACATGTGGCTTGAACCAGATCATCCGCCCAATCGCGACGCCCCGTCAACGCGACAGCATAACGCCATAGTCTCGGATGAATTTCCGCCAAACCGTCTCGTACTGCGGCTTGTGGTGAAAGATGGGCGTTCGTTTGAATTATCCCGGTCCGTTCAAATTGAAAGATTTGGCACAGAATGTAGATGGAATGCTAAAATGAGAAGTAGTTTTTTGACCAAACGCATTGATGTGCCAGCTTGATCGCAATGTGTCGCAATAAATTGCCTATTCAGGCGCTGGAAAACATCCAAACGTATCTTCAAAATTCAGTTGACCAGATTTTGAAAACTGCACAACCCGGCTGTCGGGAATGCGTTTGGCCCAACCAAGTGTGATGATTTGGGCCAGCATCGCTCGGCCAAGGCGACCGGCGAGATGAGATTGCCGCGCGCTCCAATCCAAGCATTCGCGACACATAGGTGCAGAAGAGGGCGGAAGGGTCTCTAAGTTCAACCCAAGTTCTGAAACAAACTCGGTTCCAGATGGGGACAAAATCAACCCGTTTTTGGATGTCGCAAAATGACCTGACGCCTGCATGGATTGGAACATGTGTACGCCCATGTCGCCAGCAAGATGGCTGTAACAGACGCGCGCGTGGCGCAATGCGCTGTCACGTGGCCCGGTTTGCGTGCGCAAATGACCGCGCCCTGCGGCAAGACCCATCAAACTTTCCAAGGCTTGTGCAACGTCTTCGCCACCAAGTGAAAAATACCGATGCCGCCCTTCCTTGCGCTGTGTCACCAATTGCGCATCTTCCAATTTACGCAAATGGCTTGAGGCCGTTTGTGCGGTGACACCTGCTTCGTGCGCCAGTTCGGTTGCCGTCAGGGCTTTGCCTGTCATCAACGCGGTAAGAATGTTGGCGCGCGCGGGTTCGCCAATAAGACTGGCGACTTCAGCGATATTTGGACCTTCTTTCATACTTCGATACTGATCGAAGCATTGGAATTATGCAAGCGTCTATGTGTTGTCCATCAAAAAGGAGAACCCGATGCTGACATGTGTCATTCGCTATCAAATCGATCCGACGAAAAAAGAGGCTTTCAGCCATTATGCAAGAAATTGGAACGAAGCAATTCCGCGGTGTGGAGCAGATCTGATTGGGTATTTCGCACCACATGAAGGATCCAGTACATTGGCGTATGGAATTTACAATGTCGCGTCGCTTGCTGATTATGAACAGTACAGAACACGTTTGGCCGCCGATCCGTTGGGGCGGGAAAACTATGAATTTGCGCAGCGTGAAGGGTTTCTTTTACGAGAAGACCGAACGTGGCTGAAGAAAGCGGAAGGGAAGAACAGGACATGATTGCGGTCATTTTCGAAGTAGAAATAGCCGAGGGATGCAAATCTGCGTATCTGGGTGTGGCCGCAGAAATGCGCCCAATGCTCGATGAGATTGACGGGTTCTTGTCGGTCGAACGATTTGAAAGCTTGACCACACCGGGCAAACTTCTGTCGCTCTCCTTCTTTCGGGACGAAGCTGCATTGGATGAATGGCGCACGTTGACGGCACACCGCGACGCACAATCAAAGGGGCGCGGAGGGCTATTTTCAAACTACCGCCTGCGCGTGTCCAGCGTCATCCGTGACTATGGGATGTTCGATCGTGATCAGGCCCCCGAAGACAGCAAAGCCACTCATAAGGGATGAGAAATTTTGCGAATGAAATGAACGCTGCCCGTCATACATTTTGCAATTAGCGTCAGGAATGAGCCCTGCTTGATCGATGCAACACGTTACATCGAAACCCGCTATCTACCGGAAAACTCAAGCGACTTGGTCTATTTCCCGAGAAAATAAGACTTGCAGATATAACTCATGATCCATCGTGTTTGTCCTTGGCGAAATCCGTGTTTCGGTTGATCCATTGGAAAAGGGGGAGGGAACATGAAATATTCTGTGCTTGGATCGGCAATCATATTTGTAACGCTTGGGGCATCGTCGGCTTTTGCTGACGGCCATGCGAAAGAGCTACCACCGTTAGTCATGCAACCAAATGCTGAGCGCGTAACATTTGAGCATGTCGACGCTTTGAATGCATGCGATTGGAATCGCCTGATGGCGCAATACCCAGAAGAAGTCTTGATCATTCTGCCCAACGGCGTTTGGGTCGAGGGTCGCTCTGCAATCGGTGACGTTTTCGCTGGCTTCTGCACCCCTCGCGAAGAGGGTGGTTTTATCGGCGCAACCTTCATCGCGGAAAAAGTAAAAACAGTGGGCGACACCGTCAACGTATCTTGGCGAGTTGAAGCGGAATGGCTTGAGGAGCCCTATAAAGGCGCGGATGCCTACGTGACACGCGACGGTTTGATGTACGTTCAGGTCACAACATTTGACCCCGCGGACATGAAATTTAAGTCAGAATAATCTACGGCTTCGTTTAGGCTCTTTCAGTGAGCCTAAACGACCTAATTGCTATGCTTGGCAATTCAAACCAATCTTTCAATTGTTAGAAAAGCCCGCTTTGTCCACGGTGGCGACATTTACCTAGGTCGTCGTGGCAGTGGGTTTTGGTCAGAAATGCTTGGCGTTTGGGCCAGTATTGTCTGACGAGGCCCGTCGCAAGAATTCAAGAAGTCTGACGTGCCGAGTCAAAGCTGTGCGACGTTCCATGCGACTTTGCATCTTCGCGGATCATCGCTGCGGCCTTTTCCGCGATCATGATCGTTGGTGCGTTTGTGTTGCCGCTTGTTATGGTTGGCATCACGCTTGCATCTACGACGCGCAGCCCATCGACACCGCGAAGCTTGCATCGTTCATCCAGTGGGCTTTCCTCGTCTGCGCCCATTCGCACGGTGCCCACGGGGTGAAATATGGTTGTGCCAATGTGCCCGGCGGCTTCGGCCAGCGCTTGTTCCGAGGTGATATCCGAACCGGGACGGAATTCTTCTGGATTGAACTGTGCAAGAGCGTCTTGTTCCATAATGCGACGTGTCAACTGTATGGCGCGGACAGCAACGTCCTGATCTTTGGCTGCACTTAAATAATTAGGCGCGATTTCCGGCTGAACGGATGGATCGCGGGACAGCGGCTTTACGTGACCACGGCTTTCGGGGCGCAGATGGCAGACGCTTGCCGTGATCGCATCAAAGCTGTGCAGCGGGTCCCCAAATGCATCCAGACTAAGCGGTTGCACATGGTATTCTAAATCGGCAGTGGCGACATCCGGACCAGAGCGCGCGAACGCGCCCAATTGCGATGGGGCCATCGACATCGGTCCGCTGCGTTTCAGCGCGTATTCCGCGGCAATGCGTGCTTTGCCCATCAATGTCGCCGACAATGTGTTTAGCGTTTTGGTATTGGATACTTTCCATGCACAGCGGATTTGCAAATGATCTTGCAAATTGGCTCCTACGCCTTGGATGTCCTTTAAAACTTCGATGCCTTGATCCTGCAACCATTGCCCCGGACCAAGCCCGGATAATTGCAATATATGCGGAGACCCAATCGCACCCGCGCTTAGTATGACTTCGCGCTGTGCTTTGGCTTCGAATTGTTGCCCATCTTTGCGATAGACAACCCCTGTGACGCGTCCATCGGTCATTTGAACGCGTTCGGTATGGGCGCCTGTTTCCACCTGCAGGTTTGGTCTTTGTTCGGCGGGCTTGAGGAAGGCGCGGGCCGTGTTCCAGCGCCAGCCGTTCTTTTGGTTGACCCTGAAATACCCAACACCTTCGTTGTCGCCCGTGTTGAAATCTTCGGTTGGGGGCAATCCTGCCTGTACGGCTGCCTCTTTCCAGGCATCCAGGATATCCCAGCTTAAGCGTTGTTTATTGACGTGCCATTCGCCACCGGTTTGATGCAGATCGTTGGAACCTTCGGCATTGTCCTCGTGTTTCAAGAAATAGGGGAGAACGTCGTCCCATCCCCAACCGGTCAAGCCAAGCTGGCGCCAGTGGTCATAATCGGCGGCTTGGCCGCGCAAATACAGCATTCCGTTTATGGACGAACATCCACCCAGTACTTTGCCGCGCGGGTAAATCAGGCTGCGTCCCCCCAATCCAGGTTCTTTGCGGGTGCGAAACCGCCAATCGGTGCGTGGGTTATCGATGCAGTACAGATATCCAACGGGGATATGTATCCAGTGATAGGTATCGCGACCCCCGGCTTCTAGCAAAAGCACACGCGCGCCGTCTTCGCTGAGCCGGTTTGCCAGCACACACCCGGCGCTGCCTGCGCCAACAATAACGTAATCCCAGTTTTCCATGCCATGACGGAACCACAGGGGCGATTGGTCTGCAAGAGTTAGCGGGCGAGGTTTTTGTTTAAGCGAAGTCGCCCTGACAAAACCATCCCGCCGACATTGCCGATCCGTGTGCAAAATATAACCAAAGGCGACGTCCTGATGTGGTGTCCACGCACCAATAATCACGCACCCCTGTGCGCCATTCGGGATCATCCAGCCACCATTCAGGTGCAATCCGTTCTGGCCCCTGTGCTCGCACCGTTTGCAACGTTTGCCCCCGCCAACGAAAATCCATCGGCAAATCAGGTGTCGCTGGGGCATGGACCGGTTCGGGCGACCACAACATCATTGGACGGGCTGACGCGGCACGAGGCCATGGCCCATCAAACGGGGCGGACCATGCGGCGGCAAGCACTTGATGTGATTTCTCGGGGATGTGGCTATCGGCAGGGTGGACGCGTGTGATGGTTTCTAACCCAACACGCGCCCCCAATTTACCAATCAAATCATCCAGCGCTGTTCCGGCTTCAAGCCGTTTGGCCACTGCGCGCCCTGCATGCAGATGCCCGACCGTTTGGGCGTTGTGCAAAGGTTCGTTCTGTGTGGCCTCAAGGCGCAACATGTCGATGCCAAAGCCTGCGTCTATTTCCTTTAACTTCATTGCCAACAAGGGGCGAATACGGTGGGGGTCATGACTGGGTCGTGCCAGCCCGACCGAGATGGATTCAATCCCATGGTCACTGCGAAAGGCCTGCAAGGTGATCTGTCGCACCGCGCGCCCTTTTGTTTTTAATGTTTCGCAAAGACGCGGAAGAAGACGATCAAGCCCGGCCAGCATGTCTTCTTCCAGGCCGATGGGATCAGGAAGGGTCATGCGAACTGCAAAATGATCTGGTGGCTTGGCCGGAGAAACGGGTTCAGGCGCGCTGCCCATGGCCTGATCCAGCCGTAAAACAAGACCTTTTCCAAATCGACGGGCCAAGGCGGCACGGGGTTGGCCCAAAAGATCGCCAATGCGGCGTAACCCAAGACGCCCAAGCTGTGTGGTTATTTCGGGATCCAGCCGTAAAGCTGCGACAGGCAAAGGGGACAGAGCAGAATAGGTCTGTCCTTGTCCGGAAATGCGCCCGGCCAATGTCTGCCGTGTGGCTGTAACGGTGGGGGCTGCCCCTCCCTTTGTCCAGTGGCGACGTTTGCCGGCACGGGACCGAGTCGCGCGGGCTTCTTGGTCAATGGCATCCCCTGATCTGTCCGGTTGTGCGCCTTGTCCTGCAAACCGCGCCAGCGCCCATGCCGCGCCGCGTGTATCGGCAAGACCCATGGCCACAGTCAGCCCCAGATCGTTGCAATCATCTTGCACAACACTCAGCAGGGCTTCTTCGCCCCCAAACAGATGAGCGCAGCCGGTCAGATCAACCACCAATCCGTCTGATCCTTCGGGGGAAACCCACGGGCTGAACTTGCTGGCCCATCGCTGCAACGTCGCGAGAAACCGTGTTTCGCCCACTGGGTTGCAGGCTTGCGCCACCAACCCTTCGCACATCGCATGGGCGTCCCGCGCTGGTTGGCCCACATATAGTCCAAACCCTTGGGCGATGCCGTTCATCGAGGCCACGATTTGCGCATTGCCTTGGTCTTTGATCACGACAAGAGGGCATTCGGCCAATTCCGGTGCTTGCCGGATCAGGCGTTCGGCCTCTAGTCGGGGAAACCACAATGAAAGGATGCGGCGCGCATTTACCAAGATATGTTCCTGCTTTGTTCCAAATTGGAACATGCCCGAGTCGCAGTCACGTGTCGAGAGAGATCAGGTGGCGTAGCGGGCCAAAAAGGTCTCAACAGCGGAATCAACTATGCGGTCGATCTCAGCTTCTGAGACGTCATCGATCACCTTGAACATGATCTTCATCCAGACTTCGGCTTTGCACATTTCCCCAAATTGAAAAGCAGCCAATGTCAGGTCGTCAATTTTCAGCTCACCCCGTGCAATCGCGGCTTCGAAATAGATACCCATTTCGGCCTGCATAACGTTCGGTCCAGAACGATAAAATTCGCGCCCGATCTCAGGGAAACGCTCGCTTTCTGCCATGCAAATGCGAAAGATCTGCTGACCCAGCTTTGATGTAATAAACCGCATGAAATGTCGCCCGGCTTGCCCCAGCACATCACGGGGCAAAGCGCACAGATCAATATTGTCGACAGCTTCCTGACTTTGTCGCAAACATTCATGTCGTGCGACCTCAACAAACAAAAGCCGCTTGTCAGGGAAATAACTATAAAGAGTCGCTTTCGAAACACCCGCCGCCTTGGCGATGTCATCGACACTTGCACCTTCAAAGCCATCCGCCATGAAAATTTGCCGGGCTCCATCCAGAACCTGATCAAATTTCCGACCGCGACGGATCTGCCCGAATTCTTTATTCATAGTTATCTATGTCCTCCAGAGAACCGAGTATAAACTGATTACATCAATGGTCACAGAAAAATGATGCCTGACCTAATGTCTTCCTGCGGCAAGCAGCCGTCATTTAGGCGATATGTTGGTTAAAGAGGTCATTCTATCATGGAACGGCTTCCCGCATTCGACAGAATTGACGGGCCTACATATGCTTGGGGGCGAGGACGTCAGGTGCAAAGATCATTTGAAACCCGAAAATCAGATGTCCAAAGTTTGTACCGCGTTTGAAAAGGGCACCGCGCGGTCATGCGCAGTGCCCCAGATTTAAGCGCTCAGACTTCCTCTGGAAGGATGAGGTTAAGCAAAATGGCAACAAATGCAGTTGGTGCAACTGCGCTTGTCATCAACACTTTCAGCACACCCGGTACATATTGAACCGCTGTCGGCACCAGATTAAGGCCAAGGCCCGCAGCCAAAGACACCGCAATAATAACCATATTACGTCTGTTCATTTCGACTTCTGTCAGCACGTTCAAGCCTGCAGCCGCAACCATGCCAAACATAACGATCACACCACCGCCCAATACGGGCAACGGCATTGATGCGATAACTGCGCCAACTTTGGGTAACAGACCACACGCAATCAGGATCACGGCACCAATCGTGACGACATGGCGGCTCATGATGCCAGTCATGCCCACGATGCCAACGTTTTGGCTGAAGGATGTGTTCGGCAATCCACCAAAGACGGCCGCCACTGCGGTCCCCAATCCGTCAGCATAGGTCGCCCCGGCAATTTCCTTGTCCGTTGCTTTGCGACCGGCTCCGGCTTTTGTTGTTGCAGACGCATCACCGACGGTTTCGATGGCAGACACAATGGAAACAAGAGTTACCGCAACAACTGCGCCCAAACTGAATTCAAATCCATAAGGCAAGGCAGTTGGGACCATGAACACGGCTGCTTTTTCAACCGCGCCGAAATTCACCATGCCCAGTGCCATGGCCAGAACATACCCAGCGATCAAACCGATTAAGATGGCAGCGTTGGACAATGTGCCTTTGGTAAAGAACTTAAGCACCAGCGCAACAATGACGACGGTCAAAGCAACGGACCAATGCAACAAACTGCCAAAGCTTTCGGCTTCCATTTGGAACGAAGCAGCCCCGCCAGCCGCGTATTTGATAGCAACAGGGATCAGATAGAGACCAATGGCCAAAATCACGAGGCCCGTGACAAGAGGCGGAAACATCCAACGCAGGTGTTGGATAACCGAGCCCAGAAAAAAGTGAATGACGCCGCCAATTAGGCAAGCCGTCAACGCAACGCCCAGACCTTGGGTTGCGGCGACACCGGCCAAAACGCCCACAAAGGCAAAGCTTGTACCTTGCATAATGGGCAGCCGTGCCCCGATCGGGCCGATACCAACAGTTTGAAACAGCGTCGCGATCCCGGCAAACAACATTGCCATCTGGATCAGGTAAACTTGTTCAGCTCCGCCAAAAGCCAGCCCGGCCGCACCTGCCACAATAATGGAGGGCGTGACGTTTGAGGCAAACATTGCCAAAACGTGTTGTAATCCCAGCGGAACTGCTTGGGCTAATGGTGGCGTGTCATTGGGATCATCCCAGTGTCCTGCATTTAAATCAGACATATCGTATTTTCTCGTCCCATTGAATGTCGCGCCTCTTTTTTGGGCGCTGCAGGATACTAAGAGACGACTAGATACGGAGGATCAAGAAAAAACTCGTCTAGATTTGGTGTTTTCCCAATGCGATCAACAACTGCAAACAAACCGGGCGCTTTCAACGGAGTCAGGACACCATGCCATGTGCCGCAGTGAAAATTTATCCCCTGACCGGGTGATGTAAGGAACGCAATAGGCGCGCCGGGACGTCCATTTTCGTCTGGGGCGACGGTGACCAAAAACGGGTCGGCTGACATGGGTACAAAGACTTGCGAGCCTTCCGGATGACGTTCAAGCAAATCAAGCGTGTAGGGCAGTTGGCGTGGCTTTGCCTGAAATATCGAGATACCCGCCCGCCCGTCAGAACCAAATTCAAGTGCGGCGCGATCATGATAACGTCCGCAATTGCCAGCATTGATCACTTTGTCGGGCAAACCGGTTGCCTCGAGCACGTCGCCAAAGGGCGCAAACGCCTTGGCCGTTAGGGGTTGGCACCGAACTTCGATCATCCGAACGGAGCCAACGGAACGTGCCGGTTAACGTCCTTGTAAAGCAAGTACCGAAACGGTTCGGTTCCAGTGGCAATGCACGCTTGCGGACAAAAGGCCCGAAGCCACATAAAATCACCAGCCTCGACGCTGACCCAATCTTTGTTCAACAGGTAATCAGCCGTGCCCTGAAGGACATACAGCCCATGTTCCATGACATGGGTTTCGGCAAATGGGATGCGTCCACCGGGTTTGAAATTTACGATATTCACGTGGAAATCATACCTTAGATCCGAAGGATCAATGAACCGCTGCGTGGCCCAAACGCCATCGCAATCAGGCATTTCATGGGCTGGTACGTCATCGTCATGGGTCACGATCGCATCGGGTGCCGCCAGACCATCAACAGGAATAAAGCGTTTGCGGATCCAATGAATGCCACAAGGTGTGTCGCTTTCATTCCAAAGCGTCCAGATCGTACCTGCCGGAATAAATGCAAAAGACCCCGCGCGCAGATCGTGGATTTCGTTGCCAAGCCGCAGACGCGCAGAACCGCTGGCGACAAACAAAACCGCTTGCGCCTCTGGGTCTGGTTCAGGTGTGTCGGATCCACCTTTCGGCGCGAGTTCCAACGCATATTGTGCGAATGTTTCGGCAAAGCCTGAAAGGGGACGAGCCAGTATCCAAGCGCGCGCCCCGACCCAACCGGGCAAGAAGGACGTTACAATGTCGCGCTGCGTATTGGCGGGCAACACTGCGTAAGCATCCGTGAACACGGCCGTGCCTTCGGGGTTCTCAGATTGGTCGGGCAACCCGCCGGGTGGAAATGCATAGGTCACAGGATGGCCTCCAATCGCAAGCGGGCGATGCGTTCGACTTGATTGCATGCCTCTTGGAATTCTGTCTGTGTATCGTGTGCGATACGTCGTTCAAATGCGCGTAAAATACCCGATTTGTCGTGATCGCGAACAGCGATGATAAAAGGGAACCCGTGCTTTTCGACATAACCTGCATTCAATGTTTCAAATTGCGTGCGTTCTGCGTCAGTCAATGCATCTAATCCGGCGCTTGCTTGTTCGGATGTACTGTCCTCAGTCAGACGTTTGGCTTGTGACAGCTTGCCGGCAAGATCGGGATGCGCAGTCAGAACGCCTAAACGGGCATCGTTGTCTCCGCTTCGGAACACACGGCACATCGCGTTGTGCAGCCCTGCGGTGCTGTCGTGTGCAGCACCCAATTCAAGCGCATATGCCCCTTCAGCGACCCACGGCGAATGTTCGAAAATTCCGCCAAAATGCTCCATAAATTCCGAATGACCCATTTGATGAGGGCGCAATTGAACTGATGGAGGATGTGATGCAGTCCAATGTGCGGCGATGTCTTCGCGTTTTGCGCACCAAACGCCTTCAAATCCCTGAACGTATTCAAGGAAGCGACGCAGCGCCTGAACCCGTCCGGGGCGGCCAATCAATCGGCAATGCAAACCGATGGACATCATTTTGGCCTGTCCTTCTGCGCCTTCTGCATAAAGGCAATCGAACGTGTCCTTGAGGTATGCAAAGAACTGGTCACCCGAATTGAACCCTTGTGGCGTCGCAAAGCGCATGTCGTTGCAATCAAGAGTGTAGGGTATGATCAATTGATCACGCCCTTCAAACTGGGCCCAGTATGGCAGATCGTCGTCATATGTGTCGCTGATCCAATCAAACCCACGCTCTGCTGCCAATCGAACCGTATTTACGGAACATCGACCCGTGTACCAGCCACGCGGACGCGCGCCGGTGACTTCTGTGTGCAACCTGATCGCCTCGTCCATGTCTGCAGCTTCTGCGTCGGGGGTGTGGTCTTTGTAATCGATCCACTTCAGTCCATGGCTCGCGATTTCCCAATTTGCGGCCTTCATGGCGTCGACCTGTTCGGGTGACCGTGCCAATGCCGTCGCGACCCCATAGATGGTCAGCGGAATGTTTGATTGGGTGAACAGCCGGTGCAAGCGCCAAAATCCAGCGCGCGCGCCGTAATCATAAATGGATTCCATGTTCCAATGCCGCTGACCCGGCCACGCGGCTGCGCCAACAATCTCGGACAAAAACGCTTCTGATGCGGCGTCTCCGTGCAAAAGACAGTTTTCGCCGCCTTCTTCATAGTTCAACACAAACGAAATCGCGATCCGTGCGTTATTGGGCCAAGCCGCGTTTGGGGCGCTTGGACCATGACCAAGAAAATTCCGCGGATATCTTGGTGGAGCATCAGCCATGGACAAAACCCATCTATTTCATTCAAGTAGGCGCACGATGAAGCGATCCGGGAGAGGATGCAATGGCACGTGGATATCTAACGACGCATGTGTTGGATACGGCGCTTGGTCGTCCGGCGCAGGGCTTGAAAATAGTTCTTTGGCGGCTGGATGGCGAGGCGCGGACAAAAGTGACTGAAATGGTCACAAACGAAGACGGGCGCACCAATGCACCGATCCTGCCGGATGATGTGTTCGTCACGGGCACATACGAGCTTGAATTTCATGCGGGCAGCTATTTGGATGCCTGTGGCACGCCGCTGGAATCCCCTCGATTTCTGGATGTGATCCCGATCCGATTTGGGATGTCAGAAAAAGAGTCGCATTACCACGTGCCACTGCTGCTGTCGCCCTTTGGGTATTCAACATATCGGGGAAGTTGATTGCGGGCGGCTTAGGCGGGAAAGGTGATTTGGAAACAGGTGCCGGCTGGAACGTCTTTTAATGCGATACGCGCGCCGCGCGCTTGCAACAAGGTCTGAACGATATTCAAACCCATACCTGTTCCGCCTGTATCCCGCCGCGTTGTAAAGAATGGGTCGAACACTCTGTCACGATCCCCTGCCGCGATTCCTGTGCCATTGTCAGCGACCAACAAAACACCCGGTTCCACAGTCAGCGAAAGACTGGTCGCTCCATGTGCCAGTGCATTTTGGTGCAAATGCTGAAGAACGGTTGAAATGTCCTGTTCCGCCAATGGAATTTGCCCGTCGATTTCGACAACGCATTTGTTGAGGTTTTTCGCAACATCTGACAATTGGCACGTGCCTTGCCCTGCAGATTGAGACGCTTTGGCGTGGGCTTGCAAATGTTCCAACAATTGTTCCATGCGCAGGGACGCGCGGTTGATATTGTCGATCAATGTTGCGCGGGTGTTCGCATCATCCGTCGTTTGCAACATCTCGGCCGACCCGCGCAGCGATGTGAGCGGCGATTTCAATTCGTGAGTGACGTGATCTGCATAGGCGCGCAAACTGTTGGCGCGCGCCTGCAAAGCAGCGCTCATTTCAGTGACAGCTGTGCCCAAAGCATGCAGTTCTGGCGTGCCGAAATGTGTGGGTGGAATTGCGTCTTCGCCGTGCAATCGGGCACGCGCGTAATGTGTCAGGCTCCAGATTGGTCGCAACACAAGCCGCCACAACAAAAACGCCAAAACTGATGTCGCGGCAAACACAATCCAGCCAAGAAGCCATGTGGTTTCGCCCCAACCTAGAATATTACCCTCAAGGCGAAAATATCCAATTCCAACCAAGGGAACACTGAGCAGGGCGGCCAAGGTGCCACCGATCACAAGGGCAAGGGGAGGGCGCCACTTTTGCATCACTCGGTCGTCACCAAGCCAAGGCAAGGCCCCAGCCGCACACCAACGCCATGCACCGTTTCGACAGCATCCGGGCAACCAGCTTTTGACAATTTCTGCCGTAAATTTCGCAAATGACTGTCCAAAGTGCGGTCACTGACGGCTTGGCCAACACCATAAAGCCGATCCGTTAAATCTGGACGGGGTACAACGCGATCTGGTCGTTTCATCAGCAGGGCCAGAAGATCAAGCTCGCGCGCGGTCAATGTCACGATCTGCCCGGCGATAGAACATTCATGCCGGTCTTTGTCCAATCGCAACACCCCGCGATGCAAACCTTCTGTCACAGGAAGATGCGTGCGTTTCAGGATCGCTTTGATCCTTGCCATCAATTCACGTGGCGAAAACGGTTTGGTGACGTAATCATCGGCCCCAAATTCAAAGCCCAGAATGCGATCCACTTCGTCGTCGCGCGCGGTTAGAAAAAGGATGGGTGTTTCGTGGGTTTCCCGCAGGCGACGACACAGTTGAAGACCGTCAATGCCGGGCAGGCCGATATCCAACAATATCATTGCGAACCGCCCGCTTTGTGCTTTGGCCAAGCCTTCTGGACCATCGCCCGCTTCGTCTGTTTCGTACCCGGCCTGATCCAACGCAACGCGCAACATCTGGCGAATGTCTGGATCGTCCTCAATGATAAGGATCATGGCGCACATCCTTCACCTCTGATTGCGCCAAGCTACGGCGCAGACGCCAGTTGCGAAAGCCCCATTCGCGCCAATCGTTTGGCTGGGACATTTCCGGGCGTTTCCAGGCCGGGCAACGGTATTCAACGTTCACACCTTGTCGGTCCAATTCTGGCAAAACGCCTTCGCTTAAGGAACACAAGTATTTTAAATCCTGTTTTCCGGAGGTTGTGAAATTATGCCGTGCGATGATGCCGTCAAAGTTGATGAAACAACAGACGTATAAAGTACACAATCCAAGGGACGCGTTGCGTATCAAAAGCCAGCCTGTGTTGTGACGTCTGTAAACCTGCCACAAGACAATCAGCAGCCCCACCAGAACGACGGCCATCCAAATACCCGCCGCCATCCGAAGTCGCGTCAAACCATATGCGTCTATGTAAAGATCTAACCGTATTGCCGATGCCCCTACCAGCAAGATGTTTTGTATCAGCCAAAGGATAAGAAGCCTGTGCAATAGACTGGAATTGTCCGTCAGCGGTCTGGCCAATACGGCAAACGCTCCAGCAAGCAGCGCAGTCATCAGCAAGGGATACGCGCCTCGATGGGCATAAGTGGCATAGGTCACACCTTCGGGCAGTTCGGTGGCACCATACAAAAATGCGAAATCCATAAAGGTTTGGACGGCGAACATCAGGTTAAACAGCACCATAGACCGACCCAATGACCGTGTGTTGATCAATCCGGGTCGATGAACCAAATGCCGTTGCGGTTTTCGTGCCATCAGCGCATTTCGCAAGCGCGGCGCAATCAAAGCGCCCCAGATGACACAGGCCAACACGCCCCAAAAGATCAATCGCGTCATGTTTGGTTCTGGAATTTGCGTCAAAGAGATTTGGTCAAAAAAATCTGCAATCAACGGGTTCGCATTGCCAAACAACAGCAAGAAAACCAGCCCCAACCCCAAAGGAATCGTCCAACCCATCACCAGATCGCGAATGTTCATGTTTAGGATGCGCAATCGACTGGTCAGATCCAAAACATCACGAAAGCTGAACGCAATTGCGACCCAAGGATAGCGCAAGAAAGACCGCAAAAGCGACTGAAGTTTGACGTCTGCGATTCCACACAAAACAACCAAACCGCCTGACAGCAGGAAAAAGACCGACAGCGGTTGTACGACTTCGATTACGGGCAACACGCTCAGACCTGCGCCAATCAGGCATATTTTCAGACGTGCGCGGCTGAGGTTTGGAGCAAACAGAAGGCTGGCACCGATGACCGCTAAGGCGAAAACGGCAAGCGACAATCCGGGCCATACATGCCAGATCATGGCATCGCCAAAAGCGATCAATGCAAGTAAAACAAGCCACTTGCCCATATCTGAATCCATTGCTTTGGCGGGCTTTCGTGTTCGCGGTTTGACCCCGTCCATCCACCAACCATCGCGTTGCATCGCCAATGGAACGCCTCTGATCACTGCAGTTTTCATGTTTGTTTGTCCCTGTTCTTTTGTTCTTTGAACTCAAACTGACATTGAGCCGTGCAGTTGCCGCAGGTGATTTGTGCAGAGTTTGCGCAGAGGCATGTCTTGCCTTGCATTGCCGCGCATGCGACCACAAGCTGTGCTCCTATCGGAGGTGAGAGATGCTAGAACCGGCCACATCCATTTTGAAAACAAAGACCCAATTGCCGCAGGTCACAGAACCGCGCAATCCGGGCATGGACCTTGATTTGGAATGGGTGCGTCGCGTTCAAGCCAATACGTCGGCTATTGAAAGACGATGTAAGACGCTGCCCGGCCGACGTTCGATCAAGAAAGATCACCAAGCAGCATGGCTGTTGCGCGCGCTTAGCTGCATTGATTTGACAACGTTGTCTGGCGACGACACAGACAGACGTGTTGCGCGTCTCTGTGCAAAAGCCCGGCAGCCCATGCGTCAGGATATGCTGGATGCGTTGGGTATGGATGGCCTGACCACCGGTGCCGTGTGTGTTTATCACGAGATGATCCCAGCTGCAGTGCGCGCATTGCAAGGCACAGGCATTCCAGTTGCGGCTGTATCAACAGGCTTTCCTGCAGGTCTTTCCCCGTTTCATCTGCGCATTCAGGAAATTCGCGAAAGTGTTGCGGCGGGCGCGGCTGAGATCGACATTGTGATTTCGCGGCGGCACGTTCTTGAGGGCAATTGGCAGGCTTTGTATGACGAAATGAAAGAAATGCGCGACGCCTGTGGCGAAGCACATGTCAAAGCAATCCTTGCGACCGGCGAATTGGGCACCCTGCGCAACGTGGCACGCGCATCCTTGGTTTGCATGATGGCAGGGGCGGATTTCATCAAGACATCGACGGGCAAAGAAAGCGTGAATGCGACGCTGCCCGTCACGTTGGTCATGATCCGCGCAATCCGCGAATACTATGAACACACAGGATACCGGATTGGGTACAAACCCGCAGGCGGCATTTCCAAGGCCAAAGATGCCTTGATGTATCTGGCATTGATGAAAGAAGAATTGGGCGACCGTTGGTTGCGCCCTGACCTGTTCCGTTTCGGGGCGTCGTCGCTTTTGGGTGATATTGAACGTCAGTTGGAACACCATTTGACTGGCGCCTATTCAGCCAACTGGCGTCACGCAGCGGGATAATCAGCATGCATAAGCTTAGTCCAAAGAGCGGTGGCAGACCCGTAAACAATCCAGCAATAATTCCACCCTCATCAAAACGAGTGCTTACGCCGGAAGGTTGCACAACAGGAGCCTTGGTATGACAGTCAAAGACATCTTTGAAAGCATGGAATACGGCCTGGCTCCTGAAAGCACGACCGAGGCCCAAAGCTGGTTGGATTCGCATAATCGCAAATTCGGTCATTTCATCGACGGCGCGTTTACAAAAGCAGGCAAAGGATTTCCCAGTACGAACCCGGCCAACGGGAAAAACCTTGCTCAAGTATCGCAAGCCAAACAATCCGATGTGGATGCCGCAGTTGCGGCTGCCCGCAAGGCGCAAGGGACATGGCAAAAGCTGGGTGGGCATGGGCGTGCGCGCGTTCTTTATGCGATTGCGCGTGTTTTGCAAAAACACAGCCGTTTGTTTGCAGTGCTTGAGAGCCTCGATAATGGGAAGCCCATTCGCGAAAGCCGTGACATCGATATTCCACTGGCGCAGCGCCATTTCTATTACCACGCAGGTATGGCGCAATTGATGGATGCGGAATTGCCTGATCGCCAAGCCTTGGGTGTGTGTGGGCAAATCGTGCCGTGGAACTTCCCGCTTTTGATGCTGGCATGGAAAGTCGCGCCTGCATTGGCGATGGGGAACACGGTTGTTCTGAAACCTGCGGAATACACATCGCTGACGGCATTGTTGTTTGCGGATATCTGCAAAGAAGCAGGCGTGCCCAAAGGGGTCGTGAATATCGTCACCGGCGACGGGGCCGTGGGTGAAATGATCGTGGCATCGGATGTCGACAAGGTCGCGTTTACCGGATCAACATCTGTGGGGCGTCGCATTCGCGAAGCAACGGCAGGCAGCGGCAAGGCGTTAACGCTCGAGCTGGGGGGGAAATCGCCCTATATCGTGTTTGACGATGCGGATATCGACAGCGCAATCGAAGGGCTTGTTGACGCCATTTGGTTCAATCAAGGGCAGGTGTGCTGTGCCGGGTCGCGTTTGTTGGTGCATGAGCCGATTGCAGATGCGTTTTATACCAAGCTGCGCACACGGATGAACAAACTGCGTGTCGGTGATCCACTGGACAAGTCGATTGATGTGGGGGCTGTTGTCGACCCCGTGCAGCTTGCCGCCATCAAAGGCATGGTCGAAGCCAATACAGCAGGTGAAACGTTTCAGGCATCGGTCGAACTGCCAAACATCGGGAGCTTTTATCCGCCGACGCTGATCACCGGTTTGAATACCGCTGACACATTGATGCAAGAAGAGATTTTTGGACCTGTTTTGGTATCAACGACATTCCGCACGCCTGCCGAGGCTGTGCAATTGGCCAACAACACGCGCTATGGGCTTGCCGCCACAGTCTGGACGGAGAACGTCAACCTTGCCTTGGACATTGCACCAAAGCTTGTGGCCGGTGTGGTGTGGGTCAACGCAACGAACCTGTTCGATGCAGCCGCTGGTTTTGGTGGCGTCCGAGAAAGCGGGTTTGGTCGCGAAGGCGGGTGGGAAGGCTTGCAGGCCTACACACGTCCCAAAGGCAGCCAAAAGGGGCTGAAACCTATCGCGGCCCTGCAAGGGGACGGTTCGCCAGCGGACCCGTTGGACCGAACCGCGAAAATGTATGTGGGTGGCAAACAAGCCCGACCCGATGGTGGGTATTCTCGGGCGGTTTATGGCAAGTCTGGCGCGTTGCTGGGCCAAGTCGGGTTGGCCAACCGAAAAGATCTGCGCAATGCGGTTGAGGCGGCGCAAGCGGCTAAATCCTGGTCTGGAACAACCGGGCATTTGCGCGCCCAGATCCTGTATTACATTGCCGAGAATTTACAGGCGCGCGGTTCAGAATTCGCGGCACGTTTGGATGCAATGCAAGGTGGGCGCAAAGGGGCTGCCGAAGTCGAAGCCACAGTGCACAGATTGTTCACTTATGCAGCTTGGGCCGACAAATACGATGGGCAGGCCAAAGGTGTCCCGATGCGAGGGGTCGCGTTGGCCATGAACGAACCCGTCGGCGTCATCGCGGCGCTGTGCCCGGATGAAGCACCGCTTTTGGGCCTTGTTTCATTGATGGCGCCTGCCATTGCGATGGGCAATCGCGTTGTTCTTGCTGCGTCAGAACCATTTCCATTGGCCGCAACGGATTTTTATCAAGTCTTAGAAACCTCCGATGTGCTGGGCGGAGTGGTCAATATCTTGACGGGTGCGCATTCTGATCTGACCAGCCATATGGCGTCGCATATGGACATTGACGCTGTTTGGTCTTTTTCCGGCAGCGATGCGTCTGGCTCAATCGAACGTGGGGCAGCAAGCAACCTAAAGAGGACTTGGGTCAACAACGCCAAAGCACGGGATTGGTTCGGAACAGACGGCGAGGGGCGCGAATTCCTGCAAGCCGCAACCGAAGTCAAAACGATCTGGGTGCCATACGGCGAATAAAGAAAAGGCGGAGCACCAGCCCCGCCTTTTTTAATTTTCTGTCCGTCCGAGTTTAGTTGGCTGTCCGAGTTTAGTTGGCTGAAAGCCCTTCGGGCTTGCCGACGACGACAAACATCAGATTGTCTGGCTTCAGCAGATAGGCTGCCACACGGTTCGTATCCTCAAGCGTTACAGCTTCGACTTTTTCATTGCGGGTCGCGATGTAATCGATCGGCAGTCCCAGCATTTGCATGCCCACCATAATCCGCGCGATTTGACCGTTGCCCGAAAAATTCAGCGGATACGCACCCGTGACATAGGTTTTGGCCGCATCCAGTTCTTTCTGAGTGATACCTTCGCTTGCAGCTTTGGCCCATTCGTCCTTGATGACTTCAATGGCTTGGCCGATCCGGTCATTGGCCGACGCCACCTGACCTTGAACCGTTGCCGCCAAATCTTGCGATGCGAGATACGAATAGACACCGTAAGTGAGGCCACGTTTTTCGCGTACCTCGGTGGTCAGACGGCTTTCAAATCCGCCAGCCCCCAGAACTTGGTTCAAAATCCGCGCTGCAAAGAAATCAGGGTCATCCTGATCAATGCCAGAGTGACCAAAGATGGCGACAGATTGAGGCGTGTCAAATTCAGTAACGTGCAATCCGCCTTCGATTTGCAGATCCGCCTGAACAGGCATAGCCGCCCCGGTATCCGGCAAATCACCCAGCAGTTTGTCCAGCATCGGACCCAGTTCCTCGGGGGTGATATCGCCAACCGCGCCGACGTAAATGCGATCTTTTGCAAAGACAGCTGAATGTGCGGCGACGATATCGTCCCGTGTCAAAGCCTCAACGCTTTCCACAGTACCCTTGAAGGCTGACCCATAGGGATGATCGCCATAGGTTTTTGAATCCCATTCCAACCGCGCGATATTGTTTGGATCTTGCGCGTCTGAGCGCAGACCAGACAAGACCTGTTCCCGCACCCGGTCGATATCGGGTTGGTTGAAGCTTGGTTCAAGCAAAGAGCGCCGCAACAATTCAACGGCTTCGTCCCGATTTTCTGTTAGAAATCGGCCCGATATACGCGCCGCGTCATCACCTGTGTCGTATCCAAAAGACGCCGCCAATCCTTCGACTTCTTTCGCAAACCCACGGCTATCAAGATCTCCGGTGCCTTCTTCCAACAATCCAGTCATCAGATAGATCGCACCGCGTTTGTCAGGTGCATCCAACGAAGCCCCGCCGCGAAACCGAATTTCCAGTGCCATGAACGGAATGGAGGGTTCTTGGACCAACCACGCTTTGATGCCACCGGGGCTGATGACCTCTTCGATCTTGACTTCTGCCTGTGCTGGTATGGTCAGGAAAACCAGAGAAAACAGTGTTGCAAATATCCGCATCATTGAGTCACCTCTTCGTCACGCATTAACCAGCCCGTTACGCTGGCACGCTTGTTCATCACAGCACGCGCTGCTTCAATCACATCATCTCCTGTCACGGCTTGCAGAATATTCGGCCAATCTTGGACGTCCTGCACGCTGAGACCTGTGGACATTGCCTGCCCATAGCGGTTGCCGATGCTGTCGACATTATCGCGCGCATAGATTTGCGCGGCTTTGAGCTGTTGCTTGATGCGGGCCAATTGTTCTGCGTCGACGCCGTCTTCGATGAACTGCGCCAAAGTTTCGTCCATCAACGTTTCGGCTTCTTCCAGACTGACACCCGGCGAGGGGACTACAAGGACATCAAAACTGGTGTCGTCACGCGACGTGCCGCGATAAAACGATCCTGCATACACTGCCTTTTGTGTATCAAACTGCAGTTTCTCGGCCAGATAGGACGTTGTGCCACCCCCTAAAACCTCAGCCAGAATTGTCAAAGCGGCTGCTTTTTCCTGAGAACCGGGATCACGTTCTGGGGCAGAATAGGATCGTTGGACATAGGGCTGCGCAACACGTGCATCGCGATAGATGACCCGACGTTCAGCGCGTTGAGGTGGTTCTTGGGTGCGTTCGTATGTGCGTTTTTCCGGATCAGCCGGAATGACGCCGTAATAGGTTTCGGCCAGCTCGCGCACGTTTCCCGGCGTGACGTCACCAGTGACAACCAAAACCGCATTATTCGGATGATAGAAGCGATCATAATACGCCATCGTATTTTCCAGATCGAGCGTTTCCATCTCGTGCATCCAACCAATAATTGGAATGCCGTATCCATGGTTCAGATACTGGGCCGCGCTCATCTGTTCGCCAAACAAAGACCGTGGATTGTTTTCTGTGCGTTGATTGCGTTCTTCAATGATCACATCACGTTCGGTCAGAATATCTTGTTCTGTCAGTCGGATGTTGCGCATCCGGTCCGATTCCATCCGCATCATCAGCTCGAGCCGGTCGGCGGCCACGCGTTGAAAATATGCCGTGTAATCATAACTGGTGAATGCGTTGTCATTGCCGCCATTGGCAGCGACCACCGCAGAAAATTCACCAGATTCCAATTTGTCCGTCGCCTTGAACAACAAATGTTCCAGAAAATGTGCGGCGCCAGACGCGCCGGGTTCTTCGTCAGCGGATCCGGCGCGATACCACACCATATGCTGAACAACAGGGGCACGGTGATCTTCGACGACGACGACTTGCATACCGTTATCCAATGAAAACGTCGTGACCTGATCATCTGCGGCTTTAACGGTGACCGGTGTCAGGGCCGTGGCGGCGGCAAATAGAAAGGCGCGCGCTTTGGTCATTATGGTTCCTCTCGCAAACTGGGCGTGACTCATAGCTACACCGCGCCCTGCTTGGTTCAAGAGGACTGGCGCATTTGTTATAATATTAACACGATTAACGTGATGCAGGGGGCGCTGTTGGCGTTACGATCCCGGCGCGCCGGAAAATTCGGGCGACTTTTTCGGGATTGATGGCTTGGCGACGATAGGCATCTGCGTACCGATCAACTGGGAACAACTTGATATTCGCAAACCGGGCTTGCCGCTTGCGGAAAGCTGCGTCTTCTTTGGCAAGTTGACTGCGAATGTTGGGCGCCACACCTTTTCGGCTTGCATAGCTTACAATGCCTGCATCCGCGCCGGGCACTGGGCCTGACGAAGAAGACCGTTGCCCACCCAGAGACGCCGCAACATCATCAAGGGGTCTTGGGTCCGTAATGTTCGCGCCACCTGGTGTTGGTTGCGGCAAAGATGAATAGCTTTCCGGTTCCTGCAACGGCAACGGAGGAGCCACGATAAATTCGTCCGGGCCTTCACCCGGATTGCGCAATTCACGCAGGCTGGGTTCACCACAGGCGCTGAGCATCAGCGCGCTCAGAATGATCAGCAGGCTTGTGCTGCGCATCGTGCTCTCCTTTAACTTCGGTTGATTAATATCTCAGCCTTTGGTGGATTGTCACGCACCCTTTTTCGTCTTGTTTGCGTCTTGTGCAAAGAATGCCAATCCAATGGCGCCAGCAAAGATAAAGATATCAGCGACATTGAAGGAAAATGGGTTGTTGATCCAACAGCAAGACATGTTGAGAAAATCTAAAACATAGCCATACCAGATTCTGTCAATGACATTTCCGACAGCCCCACCAATCAACAAACCGCCGCTCATTTGCGCCAGTTTCGGTTGGGGTTGCCGCATCCACCACAAAACGGTCAAGCAGATAACGGCCGCCAGCCCAACAAAGACCCATGGGTTTACGCCGTTGTTGAACAAACCAAAGTTAATCCCACGGTTTTCGCCGTAACGAAAATTCAAAAATGGGGGCCAAATCTCGATATACAGCACGCGCCAAAGCTGCATGTCGTGAATAACAACATATTTGCTGATTTGATCCAACAAGGCCGCAATCAGCGCGGTGATACCGACAAGTCGCATGCGTTCTCCTAGTGGCGGAAATGCCGTTGGCCGGTAAAGACCATGGTCAGCCCAAGTTCGTTCGCTGCGGCGATGACTTCTTCATCTCGCATTGATCCACCGGGTTGAATAAGCGCCGTCGCACCTGCTTCTGCAGCCGTTACAAGCCCATCTGCAAACGGGAAAAACGCGTCAGATGCCACAGCCGATCCTTGGGTCAACGGCGCCGGCAATCCCATAGCTTCTGCCATATCCAGTGCTTTGCGGGCCGCAATACGCGAGCTGTCGACGCGGCTCATTTGTCCGGCTCCGACGCCGACGGTTGCCCCGTCTTTGACATATATAATCGCATTGGATTTTACATGCTTGGCCACGGTCCAAGCCAAAAGCATATCGTTCATTTCAGTTTCAGTTGGCGCGCGTTCTGTCACGACCTTCAATTGGCTTTTTGTGACGTGCCCAACATCTTTGTCCTGAACAAGAAAACCACCGGACACCTGTTTGAAGGCCAGCGCCGCCGTGCGTGGATCTGCCAAACCATCTGTTGTCAGAAGCCGCAGGTTTTTCTTGGATGTGAAAATCTCGCGGGCTGCGTCATCTGCACTGGGGGCGATGACCACTTCGGTAAAAATTTCGACGATCCTTTGGGCGGTTGCTGCGTCCAAATTTTGGTTTAGCGCAATGATTCCGCCAAATGCGCTGGTCCGATCACAGTCAAATGCGCGCGTATACGCTTCTTCCAGAGTGGCACCTGTCGCCACGCCACACGGGTTTGCGTGTTTGATGATGGCACAGGCGGCGCCATCTTCGGGCGCAAATTCGCTGACCAACTCGAAGGCGGCATCTGTGTCGTTGATGTTATTATAGCTCAGCGCCTTGCCTTGATGCTGTTTTGCGGTCGCGATACCGGGACGGTTTGAACCATCGGTATAGAATGCTGCGTTCTGATGTGGGTTTTCGCCGTACCGCATTTCTTGGGACAAGGTGCCCGCAAAGGTACGGCGTCTTGGTGTCCCGTCTATTTGCGTTGCCATCCAAGTATTGACCGCAGTGTCATAGGCAGCCGTACGTGCATATGCCGTCGCCGCCAGTTTTTGGCGCAAGGCGTAACTTGTTTGGCCGCTGTTCGCAGACAGCTCTTCAAGAAACGGCGCGTAATCTTCCACGTCTGTGATGATACTGACAAAGCGGTGGTTTTTCGCCGCAGACCGGATCATCGCAGGGCCGCCGATGTCGATATTTTCGATCATCTCGTCATATCCCGCCTTGCGCGATAATGCGTCCTCGAATGGGTAAAGATTGACGACAACCAGATCGATGGGCCCAATGTTGTGCGCGTCCATTGCGTCGGTATGATCAGCCTTGTCACGTAACGCAAGCAGTCCGCCATGAACCACAGGATGCAGTGTTTTTACACGACCATCCATCATCTCGGGAAAGCCGGTCAGGTCTGAAACATCTTTGACCGTAAGCCCAGCGTCTCGCAATGTGCGAGCAGTCCCGCCAGTGCTGACCAATTCGATGTCATGCCCGGCCAGTTCCTGGGCAAATTCTACCAGTCCGGTTTTATCAGAAACAGACAACAGGGCGCGGCGAAGAGGCGCAAGATCAGTCATTGGCAAAGGGTCCTTTGGTTTATCTGGTGCCGTCGTCATTGGACGGTTCATCATCAGGTCTCAAGTCGCGCACGCCAATGGCAGTTTCTTGCGCTTTGGACAAGGACCACCGGACCCGAGTGGCAAATTGTGTCGCACGCCCAGTCAGTACAATTTGCTGAGAGGCGCGCGGTTTTAAGCGACGTTGTTCCAGAAAAACACTTGGTTCAAGGCTTAACCGTTGTGTTCCGTCATGCCTGAAGATCCAGATTTCACCTGATTTAAGAGCCATGGAAATGACAGTTCCGCCCATATCAACGGCCGCATCTACTTCGGGGTGCAAATGAAAACGGATGTCAAATGGGATGCCAGCCAAGCGGCGTTCGTTCATCGCAGCCTCAAAACGACGTTTTTGCGAATCTTCAATCGCAAGCAGCAAGTCTTCTCCAACCAATCCGCGCCCGTCGAATGTCAGTTCCAACGTGCGCGCTTGGGTCAGCCCATGTGTCTTGGCATAGCCATCATGCCCGCCTTGGAATCGCAAACCGTCCGGTGCTTGGCTGACTTCTATCGGAACTTGGTCCGGCGCTTCGGTCAGCAATTCGCGGCTGGAATCTTTGTCCGATGATCCCAGTCGGGAACTGGAAAACCCATCAAGGCACAAAACGGAATGTGATGGTGTTGCCCGTCCAGCCCGTCGCCAATCGGGTCCAAACCGAACGCCTGATCCACAATTTACGATCAACGGACGTCGCCCGCTGGTCAGTTCGAAGGCCAGAGTAGACGCATGCCCGTTTGAGCTGGCTTTGCCGGATGGTGGTTTAGCGGCGTCGACGATGATGCTTGTGCGCCCGGCAGACAAACGTGCATATCCCATCGATAAGCCGTCTGGTTGGCGCGCTTTGACCCCAGACGCAGCCAATGCGTGATCAAGCCAACCTTCTAAGCCGCGACCACCGCCATGAAACCGGGCAAGCCCCCCATCCGAGTGTCGCAAAGTGCGCAGCGTCGGTGCAATCCGTTCAATGGCTTTAAGGTGACTGTCCGGGGTTGTCTTGCCAGCATCGCTTAATGCAGCAGCACCCCATGTCAACAATGTGAAAACGTCCAGTAATTCTTCGGGGTTGCGCGTTGGCAATCCACCCTGACCGCCAACTTGGCTGTCACATTCTTTGGCCAAAGCCGTGATCGCCGGTTCCGCCAGATGGTCCATACCTTCAAGGGCCAACGCGGCATAGATCAATCCAGTCAAGGCCTCAAACCGTGGCAATCCGGGTGCCGTAGCGTGCCAGCGTTTTGACAGAAACACCGTTTGGTGACCCAATGATCGATAGAACAAATCACTGACCGGGGCGTCCTGTCCGCGCAACAAAAAGAGGGCGTGGTTTATCCATCGTATCAGGCGACGTCCGGTCAGGTCTGGAGTCCATCCTGGTCCGCTGCCGCGTCCAAACCGATCTATCCAGCCCCATACCCACGATTGACCCAAGGCGCGTGTGTTCATGTCACCAACTGCGGCCAAGTCATCCAGCCAAGAGAACCCTTGTGTTTCTTCGATCCATGTGGCGTCACGCACATCGATATCCCAAAGCATGCTGTTGGGACCTTGCACAAGGTGACCGGCGAATAGGTAATTTCCTGCCAGCAACTGACGACCGCGCGCAAAACTGCCAATGGTTCTGGGTTCCGGAGCGGTCCGGAAAGCGGTCACAGAAGACCCTCGCGTTGCGCGCCCTGCGCTCCATCGATTCAATGTCCGCGTCATGTGCGCGGAAAAACCCTGTGGTGTTGACATGTCTGCCCTGCCTCTACGCGTTTGATGCGCGTTTTCCGGCAAGCATAGACTCGCGAAGGTCACGAGTCACCGATTTTCAGCCGTCTTTGCGTAGCATCGCAATATAGAACCCATCCATGCCACCTTGATCCGGCCAAAAATCGGGTCGTAAGCGCAGCCCGTTCAAGTCATCAATCCATTCCGGATCAACGCCGATTCCATCAAACGCAGTCGCGTCGGCATTCATGTCTGAATGACGTTGCAACGCTTCTTCCACCTGCGCTTCGCCTTCATCCGGAAGCAGTGAACATGTACAAAAGACCATGCGCCCCCCCGGTTTTAACAACGACCACGCATGGTCAATCATGGTTGCTTGCAGTTCGATCAACGCCCCAAACTCTTCTCCGGTTTTTGCAAATGGCAAATCGGGGTGTCGTCTGATGGTCCCTGTGGCCGAACAAGGCGCATCCAAAAGGATGGCGTCCCAAGTGCCTGTCAGATTCAATGCATCGTCAACCTGACAGGTTGCTTTCAATCCGGTGCGTTCGAGGTTTTGCTGGACGCGCTGCATTCGGCCCTCAGACACGTCGACAGCAGTAACAACCGCACCAGAGGCGGCCAATTGCATCGTTTTACCGCCCGGCGCTGCACATAGGTCCAAAATTTGTTCACCCGGCTGTGGTGCCAAGGCTTTGACTGGCAAAGCGGCCGCCGCGTCCTGAACCCACCATGCACCATCGCTAAATCCGGGAAGTGCAGTCACTTGTCCGGGGGACTGCAATCGAAGGCTACCCGAGGGCAATTGTTGCGCGTCTAGTTGTTCGGTTACAGTTGAAGATGGGGCTTTCAAGGTCAGATCCAAAGGCGCACCTTTAGCATGCGCGATCTCCATGCGGCCCATCGCTTCGGCACCCCAAGCCGCAACCAATGGTTTGCGAATCCATTTGGGCAAATGAGGCACGCGCAGCTTTTGCCATTCTTCGGTGCCTTTTTCGGCCACCTTACGCAGTACAGCATTGACCATCCCCTTGAGAGGTCCATGACGCTTGTGTTTGGCGATCAGATTGACGGCTTCGTTCACAACACCGTGGGCCGCACCGCCGTGGCAGAGTTCGACCGTCGCAAGGCGCAGAATGTTGTGCACTGGAACTGGCGGGGGTTTGCGCAGATGTTTGGCCAGCACACGATCCGCCCGTTCGAGCCAGCGCAGCGTGTCCAGCGCCAATCGCTGAGCACGTGCGCGATCTTCGGGTGCCAGATGTTCCAAAACGCCATCATTCAGCAATTCGGTGATCAATTTTTGATCAATCAAAACGCCATCCAGCAATCGTATTGCGCCCGCGCGGGCCTGATCTTGTGCCAAAGGGTATCCCTTAATCATGTGGTCAATGGGTTGTTTGATCCGGCATGGGGCGTATATCAAAGCGACAAAGGAAGAAACCCGCTATGTCCAAGACTTCTCCAAATCCAGATATTCCCGCCGCTGCACAACGTGCCCTAGCAGAAGCCGAAGAACGACGACTGGCGGCAAAAGCTTCGGAACAGCCGACCGAATTGGGTGGGCGCGACGGACCAGAGCCTGTGCGTTACGGAGATTGGGAGAATAAAGGTCTGGCTGTCGACTTTTAAAGGTCAGTTTAGGCGAAAAACGGCGGTGTCACCAGCGCTGCGATCCGAAGTAAACCGGATTCGATTGCCATTCACGCGTACTTCTTGGCAATTGTACCCAAGCGCATCACCGCCCCAAAACAGGTCACGGCAAAAATACCCGTTTTGCCAGCTCCAATTGCCCTCGATATCCCAAGTTGCACCACGACCGCTGATGCGACCGTCTGCTGACACTTCGAGTTTGATCAGTGGGCGAGTCAGCTTCTTACCTTGAACAAATTCAACGAACTGTTCGAAGGTTTCGATTTTTTGCATGTCTGCCAATGCTGCACTGGATGCAAGCAGTGCGACGGTTCCAACGATCCATACCAATCGCATGAGGTTTCCCGTTCATCCCTTAACGTAAGGGATACGCAACCCTTGGCAATTTGGATCATCTTTTAGGTCAGGTGCCAAAGATCTGTTTAAAGCGACCAATGCACTGTCGAAATCCCTCTTCAAACTGACCATTTCCCGGATGGAAGACGCTTTCGAAACTGATGACACCATCATAACCGTCCTGACGAAGGGCCTTTGCCAATGGCTCAAATTGATCGGCCAATTGACCCTCTCCCATACGTCTCACTTCGAGTGTGGCGCGAGGTGTGTCGACCTGAACATCTTTGATATGAACATGCCCAAGATAGCCGTCTTTTACCGCTTCGTACCCATCTGGCCACGCACGTTCGTGACACCAGCAGTTGTTTGCTGGGTCCCACAGCACTTTCAGAACATCCTTGGCGTCCAAATCATCAATCAGTTTGCGACCGGTGTAGTTCGAATTGACCATCGTGCCGTTTCCGGTTTCCACGGCAAGGGTGATATTTGCCGTGCGCGCCACCTCAATGGCTGGAGCGATCAGCGAAAGCGTCTTGTCCCATGCACCATGCGCAACGTTCCATTTTTCAGCACCATTTTGCCCCCACAGGATTTGTTCCTTCTTATTCGTCATGATCCGAACAAGGGGGCTGTCCACGATATCAGCCATGTCGATGACGCGCTTCAACGCGTCCATGTGCCGTGTATGTGTGTCGTCCCCGGGTGCGTTGGCCGTTGTCAGACCTGCAAATATGTGGCGGCTGAGGCAGGAAACGGGTTTGCCGCGGTCCCGTAAAAGCTGGTCAATTTCATGAATTTCTGCGGGACTGTGATCACCCACTTCCTTTTCGCCGACAAATTGCAGCTCTGCAAATTCCAGATCAAATTCGTCCATGACGTCGACGGCGTGTGACAGGTCACGACTGATGCCGTCACAAATGACTCCCAGTTTCATTTTGTGCCCTTTCTATGAAGCTCCGCACCGACGATTTCCTCTATGACGCGTGTGCAGACCCAATTGTCCCCATTGGGATATTTTGTACGACCGGCATGAAAGATCTGCATTGCAGATGCAGCAGTATGAAGAGGCACGCCCAGCTCTTCGCCCAAGTTCATTGAGATGGTCAGATCCTTGTGCATCGTGTTGATGTGACTTCCCGTGCCTTCGAACTGACGGTCAATGATCTTTTCCAGGGCGTTGTTGACGACCCCACACCCGGCTGAAGACGTCGAAAAGACGTCTAGGATGACTTGTCCCGGAACACCGGCCTTTGCCGCCAATGCAGCGGCTTCGAAGGTGGCAGAGAATTGCGCGCCAATAAGCGATTGCAAACAGGCCTTCACGGTTTGACCGTCTCCGGGGGATTGCCCCACGCGGTGGATGTTGGCGGACACGGCATCCATGACGGGCTTGTATGTATCAAGGAGGTTGTCTGGCGCGGCGGCCATCATCGTCAATGTGCCGCTCTGTGCGCCGGGGAAGCCGCCCGACACCGGGCTGTCGATCAAATGAAGGCCGCTTCCTGCCAGCCTTTCGCCAATCTCACGCGCCTCTTTCGGCTTGATCGTCGCCGTCAACAGGATGCACCCGCCTTTGGGCATCGTGTGCACAAGGCCCTGTTCGCCAAAGATCACATCTTTGACCTGATCCCCGTTCATGACCATGATAAAAACAGCGTCGGTGCCCGTCCCAACATCCCCAGCAGAAGATGCCGCCTGTCCGCCCATGTTCTGAAAATCCGCCATCCGCGTGTCAATCAAATCGTAACCACGCGTTTGAAACCCATTGGTAATCAGGTTTTTCGCCAAGCCTGACCCCATATCGCCCAGACCAATTACCCCAGCATTCATCATTGCGCGTCCTCCCTTTTGTGTTGGCAGGTTGCGCAGGGATCAGCGTTCAGGCAAGTGGTTTCAATCTGGTCGCTTCAGCTGGACGACGCTTGGGCTTTCCTCGATCTCTTCAAAATCAAAGTTATCCAGACGCCGCGCACGTTTGCCAGCCTTGTCGGCGCTGATGCGAATATCTGCGATGTCTTTGGCCGCTTGCCCGAAATGACGATCAAGGTTTCCGACGCGATCCCCCAGGCGGTCCACGTCTTTGAACAAAAGAGAAAGCTCTCGTCGGATCGCGCCCGCCTGTTCGCGCATACGTGCGTCTTTCAGAATGGCGCGCATCGTATTCAGCGTGGCCATGCAGGTGGTCGGCGATACGATCCAAACCCGTTTGTCGAACCCTTCGCGAATGATATCAGGAAAGGTCGCGTGCAGTTCGGCATAGACGGCTTCGGATGGCAGGAACATCAAGGCGCCATCTGCCGTTTCACCATCAAGGATGTATTTTTCGGCAATATCGTTGATGTGTTTGCGCACCGCCGTTTTCATCTGCCGCACCGCTTCTTTCAGCTCAAAGTCGCTTTCTGCGGCGCGCATCGCTTCGTAGGCTTCCAGAGGGAATTTGCTGTCGATGACAATGGGGCCGGGGGGATTGGGCAAATCAATCAGACAATCAGCGCGTTTGCCATTCGACAGAGTAGGTTGCCACTTGTAGCTTTCTGCAGGCAGCGCTTTGGCTACGATGTCATGCAGTTGGATTTCACCAAACGCACCGCGTGTCTGTTTGTTGGACAGAATATCCTGAAGGCTCAGCACGTCGCCGGAAAGTTTGGTAATGTTGTCTTGGGCCTTGTCGATAGCAGCTAGCCGTTCTTGCAAAGCCGTCAGCGATGTCGCGGTTTGTTTGGACGAACCATGTAATGACTCGCGCATGCGTTCCTGCATTTCGGTCAAGGAACGTTGTGATTTCATCGCGTTATCGGCCAGCCGATCTTGCATTTGCTGCTGCACATTGGCCAGACGCGTTTCGACGGTTTGGATAACCTGCGTTTGCCCGTTTGTGGCCGTGTCGGACACGGTTTGAAGCCCGCCGCGCAGCTGTTCTTGGCCAAGGCTTAATTGCTGAACGTTTTGCCCCAAAATGCCAAGCTGTCGTGTCATCGGACCAAGCGCGCGGGCGGCCCGTGACGAAGCGCGCAGCGACAAAATCAACAGCAACAACACGAGCAAAATCAGTCCAGAGGCGACCAAACCGGCCATGACAAACGGATCGTTTGTATCAAGCGTCAACGTACCAATTTGGATCATGTGCGTCCAAACAACCTTTCGATGTCTTTCAATTTTAGCTCTACATATGTTGGGCGACCGTGGTTGCATTGCCCCGAATGAGGCGTGGCTTCCATTTCACGCAGCAGCGCGTTCATTTCTTCGGCCCGCATGCGTCGTCCTGATCGGATTGAACCGTGACAGGCCACGCGGCTTAGGATCGCTTCCACTCGGGCTTGGACTTGAAAACTGACGTCGCCATCCGACAATTCATCTAGGATATCCCGCAACAGTTTTGTGGCGTTGACAGTGCCCAAGATTGCAGGTGTCTCGCGCACGGCGATTGCGTCGCCCCCGAACGCTTCGATCACCAAACCCATGCGGGACAAATCGTCTGTATATTCTAGCAAAAGCGCAACTTCACTGCTGCTAAGTTCGACGATTTCCGGGATCAGCAAAGCTTGCCTTGCCACGCCAGTTTGCGCCATCTGGTCTTTCAGTTTTTCATAGACAAGGCGTTCATGGGCTGCGTGCTGATCAACGATCACCATGCCGTCCGCTGTTTGGGCAACGATATAGTTTTCGTGGACCTGTCCGCGCGCAACACCCAACGGCAAATCGGTGTTTTCAATGACGTCTTCAGTCGCCGGTTCATAGACCGCGCCGCTAAACGCCTCGCTCAGATCCGCGAAACCGGGTGCAGGGGGCAGTGCCATGCCGCGTGGCCCCAATGAGGGGCGATCCATTTGATAAACACGTGGTTGCGTCGGTTCGGGTTGAATCGCGCCCAACGTGGCATTGGCGACAGTGGTCGATGCACGATGACCCGCATTTGCCAATGCCGCCCGAAGCCCAGATACGATGAGCCCACGTGCAATGCCCGGATCTCGAAAGCGAACCTCGGATTTTGCGGGATGTACGTTGACGTCGACCAAGGTCGGATCGCAATCCACGAACAAAACGGCGGCCGGATGCCGGTCGCGGCTGAGGAAATCGAAATAGGCCGCCCGCAACGCACCGCTGAGCAGTTTATCTCGGACGGGGCGCCCGTTCACATACAGATATTGCGCGACGACCGTGCCACGCGAATATGTCGGCAAAGCAGCAAATCCGGTGAGATGCAGTTCTTCGCGTTGTGCGTCCAAGGCAATCGCGTTTTCAGTGAATTCCGCCCCTAGCACGTCACGCAAACGTCCTGACAATGCAGCAATCGGATCGCCTGTCTGAGCTTCTGTGCGAAACAGAACCCGTGGGGCATCGCTGACTTCTCGTAATTCAAAGCGCACGAAAGGTTCGGCCATGGCCAAACGTTTAACTGTGTCCGTAATCGCCTGCAGCTCTGCCCGATCGGTGCGAAGGAATTTGAGGCGTGCGGGTGTTGCATAAAACAGATCCCGCAACGTGATGACGGTGCCCGCACTTAAGGCGGCGGGTTTTACGGGGCTGACCTTGCTGCCTTGGACGTCGATCTCGAAAGCTTCGGCACCGCTCACACGGCTTGTGATTGTCAATCGACCAACGGCCCCCAAAGACGGCAACGCTTCGCCTCGGAAGCCAAACGTATGAATGTTCAACAAGTCCGAGCCGTCGATTTTCGATGTCGCATGACGTGATAGCGCCAAGGGCAATTCGTCCGCAGACATGCCAAACCCATCGTCCGTAATCCGGATCAAGGTTTTGCCGCCTTCGGCAATATCAATGCTTATGCGGCGCGCCCCGGCGTCCAGTGCGTTTTCAACCAGTTCCTTAACGGCAGATGCTGGTCGTTCGACCACTTCGCCCGCAGCAATGCGATTGATCGCAGCTTCATCAAGCTGGCGAATGACAGGGCGTTCATCGTTTATGTTGGGGTTGGCAAGTGACATGCCGCCATATGTAGCATGTCACCGTCCGATTCTGCTAGCACTTCGAACCTAAGCGGCAAGCCCTTTTGAGCCGAGCCCCAAGAATTTTTCACGACGATCTGCAATCAAGCTTGATGCATCCATATCGGACAAATCTTCGAGCATGGCGGTGATTGCGTTCCCGACATCTTGGATCGTTTGGTCACGATGCCTGTGTGCGCCGCCAATGGTTTCTGAAACAATGCGATCTGTTACACCCAACTGCTTTAGATCTTGGGCCGTTAGGCGCAAAGCCTCGGCGGCTTCGCGCATCTTTTCCGCGTCTTTCCACAAGATCGATGCGCAGCCTTCTGGTGAAATGACGGAATAAACGGAATGTTCCAGCATCGCCAATCTGTTTGCAGTTGCAAAAGCGACCGCACCCCCGGATCCGCCTTCCCCGATGATGACAGAGACCAGTGGCACGCCAATTTGCAGGCATTTTTCAGTTGAACGCGCAATCGCTTCGGATTGCCCGCGTTCTTCTGCGCCCTTGCCGGGATAGGCACCGGGCGTATCAACCAGCGTGATCACCGGCAACGCAAACCGATCCGCCATATCCATCAGGCGAATGGCTTTGCGATACCCTTCGGGCCGTGCCATGCCAAAATTGCGTTTTAGGCGAGAATGGGTGTCATTGCCCTTTTCGTGGCCGATAATGACAACGGGTTTGTCATTAAAGCGAGCAAGCCCACCCATTATCGCATGATCGTCACCAAAAGCGCGATCACCGGCCAGCGGGGTGTATTCAGTGAACAACGTGTCGATGTAATCAATACAATGGGGGCGATCCGGGTGGCGCGCGACTTGGCATTTTCGCCATGGTGTCAGCGACTCGTACAACTCGACAAGTAATTTTGCCGCTTTGACGTCCAAGGCCGCAGCCTCGTCTGTGACATCCATGCCCTCGTTTTCACGGGCCAACGCGCGCAACTCTTCCGCTTTTCCCTCGATCTCAGCCAAGGGTTTTTCGAACTCGAGATATTGGCTCACAACGGCCCCCTCATTTCTTTCAGGCCTATATGGCCGCGTGCGCGCGGCTTTGCAACGTTAGGGAAACAAGACAGGATAAAGTGACAGGATCAAAAGGGCGGCCATCGCCCAATTGAACAGCTTTCGCTGTCCGGGATTTCGAAGCCAACGAGAGATTCCCTGACCAAGTAGCGTCCAAGAGCTGACGGCAGGAATATTGATACACCCAAAGACGCACGCGACCAGAGCGATCGTCGCAAGCGATGTGTCAGGCGTGTAAACGGTGATTGCGGTCAGGGCCATTGCCCATGATTTCGGGTTAACCCATTGAAAGGCGGCAGCTTGCAAAAAGGTGAAAGGTGCCGGTTCTTCTGCGTCCTTTGTTTCAGTGGTCGCACTGCCTGCAATTTTCAGAGCCAGCCAGATCAGATAGACAACTGAGATGCCTTTTAGAATGGTGTGGCTGATCGGGTAGGTGGCAAAGACTTGAATGAAACCGGTGCCGACAAGAATGACCATGAAGACAAAGCCAAGCCCAACCCCAAGCATATGAGGCACTGTTCGAACAAATCCGAAGTTTGCACCAGATGCCATGAGCATCAGGTTATTGGGCCCCGGGGTGATGGAGCTGACGAAGGCGAATATGCAAAGGGCAAGTATTAGATCATAAGTCATGGCGCAATTAATGATCGATTTCTGACGGCAATAAATTGCAAAGGTTGAGCGACTGCATTAATATTCGCAACATATGAGTGAATTTGATCAAATTGACGAACATATATTGCGTGAGCTTGAGCGCGATGGACGGATCAGCAATCTCGCTCTTTCTGATCGCGTTGGGTTGTCTGCTTCTGCCTGTTTGCGCCGTGTCGCAGCCTTGGAGCGGAGCGGTATTATTCAGGGCTATCGCGCGGTTGTTGACCGAAAGAAGCGAGAGCGCGGTTTCTTGGCCTATATCGGTGTTGGATTGAATGATCATTCGCGTGACGCGCAGCGGTTGTTCGAAAAATCAATGGCGCAGGCCGAACCTGTGCGTGAGTGTCACAACATCACGGGAACAATCGAATATTTGTTACGCATCGAATGCGCGGATCTGGATGCATACAAAGCATTCCACACAGATTTGCTGGGTGCTTTGGCGCAGGTTAACGCAATCACGACTTATGTTGTGCTCGGATCACCGAAAGATATGCGAAACTGATATTTGAAGACGTGTTGGTTTGGCTTTGCTGGGTAAGGCCTTATTGAACCGCCGCGTCCGCGATTTTTGAAAAAGTCACGTCCAATTCTGAGGCGATGGTTTCCAGCTCGGGTCCTGCTTCGCCAATATAGGGGGCGAATACGGTTGAGGGGTGTTTGTAGCTGAGCGTTGCAGAGCCGTTTTCATTTTCAGTGACATAGAACCGAATCGGAGCTTCGATCATAGCAGCGGTCGATATGTTCAGGGTGCGCACAGCATAGACGTTGTTGAATACGCCGATGACGCGATTGCCAGGTATCTTGATGCCGCGGTTTTTAGCAGCGGCTGTTGGGCCAGCTTGTGTCACGACGCCAAATTTGTTGGCTTTTACTGCGGATTTTAAGTCGCCGATGAGTTGAGAATAAGATTTAGTGGTCGTCAAAACCGTCCAGCCTTCGCGTTGAGTCATTTCAGCAAACACTTGGCTGGAAAGTGCGATGGCCATTGCGATCGAAGACATAATTATGCGCATGTGTGAATTTCCTTTGTGACAGGAATAACGTGCCACATATTTGGGTTCGGGCCAAATCAAATGCCCGTGGGGATGATGACGGCGTGCGCGCCCTAACGGTCGCGACACCCCGCCCACCATCCCCGGCTTTTTGGCCTCAGCGTTTTTCGGGCCCGGCGTTTTCAGGCCCTGACGTGTTCAGCCTTTAAGTAGTTCGGCTTGTTTTACGATCACTTCGGCCTGTTTGATCGAGGCGATATCCACAAGGCGGCCTTTATAGACTGTAGCACCTTCGCCTTTGGCTTTGGCTGCTTCCATTGCAGCCAGAATTTCCTGCGCTTCTTGAACAGCCGCTTCGGACGGTGTGAAAACTTCGTTGGCCAAGGCAACTTGCTTTGGGTGGATGGCCCATTTTCCGACCATACCAAGAGTGGCTGACCGGCGAGATTGCGCGCGAAACCCTTCGTCATCTGAAAAATCGCCAAATGGTCCGTCAACAGGAAGAACGCCGTGTGTTCGACAGGCCGCCACGATCGCCGCCTGTGCCCAATGCCACGGGTCAGACCAGTGTTTTGTCCCAGATTGCAGCATGTAGTAGTTTTCTTGCGTGCCGCCGATGCCGGTGGTTTGCATTCCCATTGACGCGGCAAAATCTGCGGCGCCAAGGCTCATTGCTACAAGTCGCGGGCTGGCTGCGGCGATTTCTTCGACATGGGCGATGCCCGCAGCGCTTTCAATGATGACCTCGAAATTAATGCGCTTTTCGCGCCCTTTGGCCCGTTCAACAGCCGTGACAAGCGCGTCAACAGCATAGAGATCGCCAGCATTTCCGACCTTTGGGATCATGATTTGATCCAGTCGTTCGGACGCCTGTTCCAGCAGGTCGACAACGTCGCGGTACCAATATGGCGTATCAAGGCCATTGATGCGGACGGATAGGGTTTTGTTCCCCCAGTCTACATTCCCAATGGCGTCGATCACGTTTTTCCGGGCGCTATCCTTGTCGGATGGTGCGACGCTGTCTTCTAGATCAAGGTTGATCACGTCGGCGGCTGAGGTTGCCATTTTCTCAAAAATGGCAGGGCGAGAGCCGGGCCCAAACAACTGGCAACGATTGGGGCGGCTGGGTGAGGCGGGTTGGATGCGAAAGGACAAGGGTCAAGGCTCCCGGTAATTTTATTGCGCTTTGGGGTCAAAAAGTGCCCGTATATTGCGCGATACTCAGTTCGGTTGAATTTTGCAAGTGCAGCAATGGGTCGATATTCGAAAGGTCGATTTGCTAACGGGAGAAACATGCGGAAATATCATCAAAAGTGATGGAAACTTGCAGAAAAGTTGAATTTTGGTGAAATAATACAATATTATTCGTGCCGGTTCGACGTATCTTACCACTTAACGCAACAAATGAGCCGCGTGGGGACAAGACATGATTCAAACACCATACTTGCTGTTTTTGGGTGACGCACCTGACCAATTGGCCGGAAAAGTCGCACAAGGCATTGTCGATTGGAGACGAGATAACGCGGTTGGTCAATTTCGGTTGCCCAATTGCGGTGCCGATATGGGTCTGACGGACATGACGCTGGAAGAGGGTCTGAAAGCAGGCGCGAAAACGCTGGTGATCGGTGTCGCCAATCGTGGTGGCGTTATTTCCGACGAATGGAAAGCGGTTTTGGTCAAGGCCTTGCAGCTAGGGTATGATCTTGCTGCTGGGTTGCACAACCTTTTGCGGAACGAAGATGAACTGCAGGCGGCTGCGAAGGTCAACGGACGGACCTTGCATGATGTGCGTGTACCATCTGTCGCCTATCCAATTGCCAACGGACAAAAGCGATTGGGCAAACGGGTTCTGGCCATCGGGACCGATTGTTCCTGTGGCAAGATGTATACCGCCATGTCCATGGACGCCGAAATGGTCGCACGTGGGATGAAATCTGATTTTCGCGCCACGGGACAGACTGGTATATTGATCACAGGAAAAGGCGTGCCACTGGATGCTGTGATTGCTGACTTTATGGCTGGTGCTGTTGAGTATTTGACCCCGGACAATGAAGAAGATCACTGGGACCACATTGAAGGGCAAGGAAGCTTGTTTCACGTGTCTTATTCAGGCGTGACGTTGGCCTTGATTCACGGCGGACAGCCAGATGCGTTGATCCTGTGTCATGAACCCACACGCACGCACATGCGTGGGCTGCCACAGTTCACCTTGCCGTCGCTAGAGCAATTGCGTGATACGGCCTTGCCTTTGGCGCGTATTGCAAACCCGGATTGTCGGGTTGCCGGTGTTTCAGTCAACACCAAAGCTTTGGACGATGCAGAGGCAAAGAAAGTGCTGGATGAGATCGAAGATCGCATGAACTTGCCAGCCACTGATCCGTTCCGCTTTGGCGCGAGCAAATTGGTCGACGGTCTGCTAGCTGTTTAAGTGAGCAGGTCAGCGCGTTTCGAAAAGACCCGATCGCTAACCGAGATTAGATTGGAACTTGGTACATGAGAATCACTGTCGAGCGTGATGTCTTTAAGCTGGCACAAGTGTTCACCATTTCACGTGGTTCAAGAACCGAGGCACAAGTGCTTACTGTTCGGATCGAGGATGAGGGATATCACGGTTGGGGCGAATGCGTGCCCTATGCGCGATATGGTGAAAGCCTAACTAGTGTTGCGGATCAGATCAAAGCCCTTCCGGACACCCTAAACCGGATGGAATTGTACGATATTCTTCCAGCGGGTGCCGCGCGCAATGCAGTGGACTGCGCGCTTTGGGATCTGGAAGCAAAACGGTCTGGTAAACGTGCATGGGAATTGGCTGGACTGACTGCTCCGGTTCCGCAAATTACGGCCTATACGTTGTCGTTGGCGGACCCAGAGCAGATGCGCGCCGATGCAGCCAAAAACGCATTTCGTCCGTTGTTGAAAATCAAGTTGGGCACGCCCAATGACATGCCACGCTTGGAAGCGGTACGCCAAGGGGCACCATCATCACGGATAATCATCGATGCCAACGAAGGGTGGTCCGCAGACGTATACACAGACCTTGCGCCACATCTAAACCGTCTTGGAGTGGATTTGGTCGAACAGCCACTGCCCGCTGGGGAAGACGACGCTTTGATTGGCTTGGCACGTCCAGTGCCTGTTTGCGCTGATGAAAGTTGCCATGATCGCGCATCCTTGGCGGCCCTAAAGGGCAAGTATGATGTCGTAAACATAAAGTTGGACAAGACCGGTGGCTTGACCGAGGCGTTGGCGCTTCGGAATGAAGCGCTTTCTGCAGGCTTTGGCGTTATGGTTGGGTGTATGGTCGGATCTTCGCTTGCTATGGCTCCTGCAACGCTGGTTGCGCAAGGTGCGGCAGTTGTGGACCTTGACGGCCCGTTGCTTCTGGCCGAAGACCGCGCGGCAGCTTTAACTTTTGACGCGGCTGGCGTTCATCCGCCCGCAGCAACACTTTGGGGATAGACATGCGCACTGTTTATGTGAACGGCGACTACGTACTTGAAAACGAAGCCAAGATTTCGATTTTTGATCGTGGTTTTCTAATGGCTGACGGTGTGTACGAAGTGACATCGGTTCTGGATGGCAAGCTTATTGACTTTGAAGGTCATGCAAAGCGCCTTGAACGGTCGTTGACCGAACTGGACATGGCCTCACCGATTTCTGCGGATGATTTGTTGGCTGTCCATCGGGAATTGGTTGCCAAGAACGAGATTACAGATGGCCTCGTTTATCTGCAAATCACCCGAGGAGCCCCAGCAGATCGCGACTTCGCATTCCCGGACCCGGAAACGACACCCTCAAGCATTGTGTTGTTTACGCAAAACAAGCCGGGCTTGGCAAACAGTCCAGCGGCGCAGAAGGGCATGAAGGTTATCAGTATTGAGGATGTTCGCTGGGGACGCCGCGATATCAAAACCGTGCAATTGCTGTACCCGTCGATGGGCAAGATGATGGCCAAGAAAGCTGGGGTTGACGATGCGTGGATGGTACAGGACGGCCACGTCACCGAAGGCACGTCGAACAACGCCTATATCGTCAAAGGCAACAAGATTATCACCCGCCCAGTATCAAACGATATCCTGCATGGCATAACGCGCACAGCAGTTTTGCGATTTGCCAAAGAAGCGCAAATGATTGTCGAAGAACGACTGTTCACCATTGACGAAGCCAAGGAAGCCGACGAGGCGTTCATAACCTCCGCTTCGACCTTTGTAATGCCAGTTGTGGAAATTGATGGGGCAACTCTTGGCGATGGAACGCCCGGTCGCGTTGCGCCACGGTTGCGTGAAATTTACTTGGATGAAAGCCGCAAGCGCGCGGTTTAGGCTTTAACAAAAACCGTCTTCGCGGGCGATAAGCGCCGCATGGGTTCTGTTTTTGGCGTTCAGCTTGGCCAGCATGTTTTTGACATGCAGTTTTATGGTGACCTCTTGCACGTTCAATGCCCGCGCAATTTCTTTGTTCGACTTGCCTTCGCATAAATGACGCAATGTCTGTGTCTCGCGATCAGACAAATTGCGAAAGTTGTTGCCTGCTTCGTCCGTCGGGGTCTGTTCAACCAATTGAAACGGATAGTAGCGGTCACCAGACAGCACCAAGCGGATGGCACCAATCATCATTTCCGCGGACAGAGATTTTGGAAAATAACCGCGCGCGCCCAGCTCCATCGCTTTCAACGCCACGTCGGAACCTGCCATGCCTGACATCAGAACAAACTTGGTGGCTGGAAAGCGTCGCATAGCCAATGCAAATCCATCCAACCCGTTCATGCCCGGCATGCGGTAATCCACAATCGCAAGGTCAAAAACGGTCGAGCTTTTGAGTTCGACCATTGCGCCTTCTAGAGAATCCACAGTAAATATTGAAAAATCGTGCAGTCCGCTGAGATATGCGCCAAGAGTGTCTCGGATCAATTCATGATCATCGGCGATAAGAATGTTGGCCATACTCTTACTTCTAAAACAGTGGACGCTTAACCGTGTTTGGATATACGGAATTCTAACACCGATATACCCTAAAGTATAGGTACCTACTCGTTTTACTTGGCGACGACAGAAAACAAGAGACTACAATATGAAAAGACCTCGTTTCCGGCTAGATAGAGAATGTTAAAAAAGTCACCACTCACAGTGAACCTTCTTGCCATTATTTTTTGCATTTTTTCTATGCCTGCAATGGCGCAGGGTTTGCATTCTCTTACTGTCATCACTGAAAAGGGAAACGAGGTCGCCTTCAGCATTGAAGACCTTGATCAGCTCGATCAGTCCGGTTTTAAAACGACGACAATCTGGACAGAAGGTGTGGTTGACTTCACCGGTGTTGCGTTGTCCGAAATTTTGAAAGCGGCTGGCGTGGAAGGGTCCTCTTTCGAACTGATAGCGCTGAATGATTACGCCATTACGCTGACCCTCTCAGACCTTGAAGATAACCAGCCATTGATTGCAACCCGCCAAAACGGCGAGCTGATGTCAATCCGAGAAAAAGGGCCATTCTGGATGGTCTATCCGTTCGATTCTGACCGAAAATACCAAACCGAAGTCATATATGCCCGTTCAATTTGGCAGTTGAACCGTATATCCGCCATGGAATGACTCACGTCAGTCGTTTACTCTGTTTGTGAACTGACTAGGTCTATGCTGCGTATGCTGCCGATCCGCCTTATCATTCCCATGACTATCGCCGCATTGATCGGTCTTCTTGTGTTGTTGGGGGTTAATTTACAACGTGAGTTGCGGCTTTTGTCGACTGACAACAGTGACAAAATGGCCTGGACTTTCCTACAAACTGAATCCGAAATCGCCAATCTCGGTCGAATTCTTGCCGAGCAACAACTGGTGGAAGAACCTCGGGAAAACCTTGTCCGTTTACGGGCCGATATTGCCATTAGCCGCATCAACTTGGTGACTGAAGGAAGATTTCCGCGGCTGATGGAAGGGAATTTAGAAAGCCAACACGTGCTGGAGCAATTAAGAGGGCTGCGCACAGAGCTCGAAGCCATTTTGGATTCGAACCCGACCATTGGAAAAGCTGAGTTAGCAGAACTGTCCAAGGTCGTTCATCAAACCCATCCGCTGACGCGGCGGATTTCAGTTCTGGGAAACGCGCAAGCGACTCAAGTTGAAGGGGCGCAAAGGCGGAATTTCTCAAACAATTTGGCAATAACCGGGGGGATCGCGCTGAGTGTTTTGTTCGGTATGTCCGGTTTGCTGATTCTTCTTGGCCGATTGTTGGAACATGCGCGCGATCGTGACGTTGAACTAAGTGCGACGACTGAACGATTGTCGTCTACTGTAGCGGCTGCTTTGGACGGTATTGTTGTGGCAGACGCGGATTGGTGCATTGTCGAATACAATCAAGCGGCAAAGGAAATCTTTGGATGGCGGCGGGACGAAGTTCTTGGAGCCCCGATGGAAGACACATTTATCCCGGTGCACAACAGCAGTTCTGCGGACACTGCAGCATCGAAAAAGGTGCAACGTATTCGTCATATTGTGGACAAGGGTCGCTGTGAAATTCTCGCCATGCGCAAAACAGGCGAAACCTTTCCAATGGAGATCAGTGTCGCGGAATCTGGGCAGTCGGACAGCCCGTTGTTCATCTCGTATTTGCGCGACATCAGCCAACGTAAAATTACTGAGACGGAACTGATCGACGCCCGCGACTCGGCAGAAAAAGCGGATAAGGCAAAGTCGCAGTTCTTGAGCGTGATGAGCCATGAAATGCGCACGCCTTTAAATGGCTTACTGGGGGTTTTGGACCTGTTGCGCACGACCCGTCTGACAAAGCGTCAAGAGCGGCACATTGAAGTGGCCGCAGCCTCGGGTGAGCTTTTGTTGGAACATGTCAACGAAGCGTTGGATATCACGCGCATCGAATCCGGCGCTCTTGCCATAACAGAACAGCGCTTTTGCGTCCGAGAGACCCTTGCCCGGGTTGTGGACGTATTAGAGCCTTTGGCACGCGAGAAATCGTTGTTTTTGACCTTTGAATGTGACGAAGACCTCACGCTAAAGTTCATGGGGGATAAGGGGCGAATAAGTCAGATCATCACGAACCTTGTGGGGAATGCGATTAAGTTCACTGAACAAGGCGGTATCGCCGTCAAGGTTTCGGGAATTCATGGGGTGTCACATTCGTTGATCACGATCACAGTCCAGGATACCGGGCCGGGTATTCCAAGCGAATTCCAAGAAAAGATTTTTGAACATTCGTTTGTTCTTAACCCCACAGAAGGACGCCAAAGTCGAAGCGATGGTCTTGGTCTTTCGATCTCGCGAAGGATCGCGCGGCTGATGGGAGGTGAATTGAATGTGCACAGTCATGACGCCGAGGGCAGTGTTTTTTCACTGACTGTTCCTTTGAATCGGTCTCCTGACCAAGAGGCGAATGCAGATTTGACGACCGTAAGACTGCCAGCCTCAGCGTTAAAGAAGGAGAAGGAGATATTGGTTGTCGAAGACAACGCTGTAAATCGAATGGTTCTTCAGGAAATGCTGATCGCCATGGGGCACAATGTGTTTGCCGCAAAAACGGGAAGCGAATGCGTTGAGATGGCGTCCAAAGATAAGTTCGATCTTATCATCATGGACCTCAGCATGCCTGACCTAAACGGATTGGACGCAACCCGCGAATTGCGGTCAGGTGACGGTCCAAATTGCGATACTTTTGTACTTGGGCTAACGGCACATGGGGCTGATGAATACAAATCCTATGCAGAAGACGCAGGCATGGATGCCTTTGAAACAAAGCCAATTCGGTTGAATACGCTAAGCCGGCTTCTGTCCGATATTCCAGCTGGCTCAACGCGTCAGTCTGAAAAAGCGGCAGCGACCAATGTGGATGGTGCATTGGATACGGACGTTGCGACAGAATTGCTGGGGTTGTTAGGTCGGGACCGATTTAAACAGGCGGTTGCGGCATTCTTCAATGACGCGGATACGGCGCTGGATGCCCTAGACCAAGCAGGATCAGACTTTGATCAAGAGGACCTGCGCGAAACACTTCATAGATTGCGCGGGGGGGCAAATATCTTTGGGCTATGCGGGATCGTTCTTGCTTTGGACAACGTAACAGTCGCCCTAGATCAAATCGACAAAGCCGCGATAACGTTGGAATTTGATGGTGTAGCTGAGGCTGTGGAAGCGGGCAGGGCGGTCACAACGACCTTCATGAAACGGACGCATCCGAAACCAAGCCAAAGTTGAACTGATATCAAAGTGCGGTCTTACGATTCGCTGCCAACGTTTTCAGCGAAGGATTTCTTGAAACTAGATTTCTGGGCATCTGTCGCGTCAGTTTGATAATTGGATTTCCACTCGGCCATGGTCATCCCGTAGAACATTTCGCGTGCTTCGTCTTTGGCTATGTCGATTCCAATTTCTGATGCGGCCTCTTGGTACCAGCGGGCCAGACAATTTCTGCAAAACCCCGTCAAGTTCATCATGTCGATATTCTGTACGTCAGTACGATCTTCCATGAGATGTTTGCGCAAGCGTCGAAAGGCGGCGGCTTCCAGTTCCAAGCGTGTTTGATCATCCATGCTTTCAGCCCTTTCGTCTCAATCGTGGTGACTTATTGTGCACCACTTTGGCATGTTCACGCCATTGTTCAAGGTTTATTTGTTTGTTTTCTTTAGCTTGGCCCTAAGTTCGATATTTTATGTCGCGAATGAATTTGGGCAGTTGAGGCTGCCGTAGAATTGAGCGATAACGCTAACACTTCCACAAAGGGGATAACAATGAAACGCGCACGCAATGTAAAAATCGTGGCAACGCTGGGGCCTTCTTCATCAACATACGAAGTGATCCGTAGCTTGCACGAAGCGGGCGCGGATGTGTTCCGCCTGAATATGAGCCACGGCGCTCATGACGAAATCGCGGAACGTCACAAGATCATTCGGCAAGTCGAAGAAGACACGAATTCCGCCATCGCGATTCTTGCAGATTTGCAGGGGCCGAAATTGCGTGTTGGAACGTTCGCGGAAGAGTCCGAAGAGTTGGTCGAAGGTGCGGATTTCCGGCTGGACCTGGATTCAACCGACGGCACATTGGAACGTGTCTGCCTGCCGCACCCGGAAATTTTTGAGGCGTTGCAACCGGGCGCTACTCTTCTTGTGAACGACGGGAAGATTCGCCTGAAGGTCAAACATTGTGGTGTCGACTTCGCAGATTGCGTTGTTGTTGCAGGTGGAACGATTTCCAACCGAAAAGGTGTCAACGTTCCAGACGTTGAATTGCCATTGGCGGCTCTGTCTGAAAAAGACCTCAAGGATCTCGAATTCGTTTGTAATTTGGGTGTCGACTGGCTGGCGCTTAGCTTTGTTCAGCGTGCCAGCGATGTCGAGCAGGCGCGTCAGTTGGCGCAAGGTCGCGCCGCGATCTTGTCCAAGATCGAAAAACCAAGTGCCGTCGAAAAATTTGAAGAAATTCTGTCGGCCAGTGATGGCATCATGGTCGCACGTGGTGATTTGGGTGTCGAACTGCCTGTGCATGCAGTTCCGCCAATTCAAAAACGTCTTGTCCGCAAATGTCGCTCTGTTGCGAAACCGGTGATTGTGGCGACGCAGATGTTGGAAAGCATGATTGAAAGCCCGATGCCGACACGCGCCGAAGTCAGCGACGTGGCGACAGCGATCTATGAAGGCGCAGACGCTGTTATGTTGAGCGCGGAAAGTGCCGCCGGACAATATCCAATCGAAGCTGTGTCGACTATGAACAATGTTGCGACCGAAGTTGAAGGTGATCCGACATATCGTGACATTATCAACGCAAGCCGCACAGGCGTCAAAACGACAATTGCGGATGGCATTGTGTCTGCCGCACGCGAAATTGCGGAGACCACGAATATCAAAGCGATTTGTTGCTATACGCAATCGGGTACAACTGCTTTGCTTGTTGCGCGGGAACGTCCACGTGTGCCGATTATTGCTTTGACGTCCTTACAACGCACGGCCCGTCGATTGGCCCTGTCTTGGGGATGTACCTGTGTGATGATCGAAGGCATGGAACGCTTTAAAATGGCAGTTGTTGGTGCCGCGCGTGCCGCACGCGAAGTTGGATTGGCGGGCCCTGAAGATCAGATCGTTGTTACAGCCGGTGTTCCGTTCAATGTGACGGGCACAACAAACATCTTACGTGTAGCACCTTGCGACGAACGTTTGATTTTCAGCACCGACCCAGAGTAACATCTCGCTCAATAGGTTAGAGCGAGACGAATATTATGACACCTGACATGGCCTTGGTTATCGGCTTGATTCTTGCTGGGTTAGCGGTGCCCTCTATGTTGTCAGCCTTTTCTGACAAGCGGGCCCCGCGTGCTTCGGCCTTGACCATTTTGATAGCTGGCGGGTTGTTGTTGTTTGCAATCAAAACCCAACCGGGCGGCTATACTTTGCAGGACATCCCCAATGCTTTTGTAAGGGTTATTGGCCAGATCCTTTAGGCCAGTTCCTGAAAACTGTTGGAAAGATCGCCCATGGCTTTTCTGAACGGCTGCGGGCCATAACTGACGCGCGACACACCGCATTCTGCGGCAACTTTCGGCGAGGACAGTGGCCCCATCATCATGACGTTTACCGGCAAGGCGACTTGGCTTGTTACCTTTTGGATCAATCCAAGATCGGTCAATCCCGGAACAAAGAACCCGTCTGCGCCTGCATCTGAGTAGGCATTTGCACGTTCAAACGTTTCATCCATAAGTTCGGAATGATCTGCGTCTTTCGGAGCTTTTAAAAATAGGTCAGTGCGTGCATTGATAAAGAGAGGGATACCTGCGTCTTCGGCTGCTTTGCGCGCGGCCTCGATGCGGGCAACCTGTCCCGAAATGGGATGCAGCCCCTGACCACCGACAATTTGATCCTCAAAATTGATACCAATCGCACCGGCATTGATGACTTGCGCCACGTGCTTGCGCACATCTGATGCAGAGTCTGCGTAAGCGCCTTCAAAGTCTATACTCACAGGGACATCAACTGTCAGGGCAATGCGCTTCACGATTTGCAGCACGAAGTCCAATGGAATGCCGTGACCATCTTTGTACCCTTGCGCCGCTGCGACAGACCAACTGCCGGTTGCCACCGCTGATGCTCCAGCTTGTACAAGCGTCTTGGCGCTTCCTGCATCCCAAATATTGTATAGGACTATGGGGTCTCCTTTTTTGTGCATCTCTTTGAAAGTTTGGGCTTTGCTGGCTTGGTTCATTCTTTGTCTCCTCGGTGTCGGTTTTTATAATGTTGTTCGATTTCGATAAGTTTCTGTTTTCGCCACAAACCGCCGCCATACCCGGTCAAAGATCCATCAGCGGCTATAACCCGGTGACACGGCACTATGATCGCGATTTGGTTCGCGCCGTTGGCCCGTGCAACTGCGCGCGTTGCATCAGGCCGTCCGATATTGGTCGCAATTTCTGTATAGGTCCTTGTTGTGCCGGCCGGGATTTGTTGCAGCTCTGTCCAAACTGACTTCGAAAACGGAGTCCCATTGAAAGCCAGCGGCGTTTCGAAGCTTGGATTTGTTCCCGAAAAGAATGCACCAAGCTCAGCACGTACTTGTTCGGCTGGCGCGCTTTTCCCAATACTGAGGTCGCATTTGGTCACCCTTTGCAGTGTCTCTAGCTCTGTCGGAAGGGCTTTGCGGTCGACGAATTCCAAAATGTGTAAATGGCTAGGGGAACAGACGGCGACCATGTCGCCCAGTGGCGTGGTAATCCAATCCACCTTCAATAAAGTGTCGCCCTTCAATGAGCTGGGCGAGCGACCAATGAGTTTGCCAAAAGCCTGTCGAAACGCGCTTGGTGATTCAAATCCAGCGCTTAGTTGGGCTTCAATGACTTTGGATTTGTCCGCAAGGACAGTAAAGCTCTGTTGAAGTCGCCTTTGCCGTGCCATTTGCAAGAAGGTCATGCCAAATTGACGTTTGAAGTTTTTTCGGATTGCTGAAGGGTCATATCCCATCCGTGCAATATCAATTTCAGTCCATCGATAATCTGGTTGCTTTTCAAGTGCACTTAACAATTCTGAAACTGCCGGGTCTGACTGTGCTGCGGGTTGCACCGGATGACACCGTTTACAGGGGCGAAATCCGGCATCGATACAATGCGCCACCGACGCAAAGAATGTGCAGTTTTCCGATTTCGGTTTGCGTGCAGGACAGGTCAAACGACAAAAGACACCAGTTGTCGAAACGCCAACAAAAGCAACACCGTCATACCGTTCGTCACGTGCCAACAGCGCTTTATAAAGTGCTTCGTGATTTGGTAATTCAAACAACATGCCTCACAGATAACATCTTGCCCCACTAACGCCGCCGAAAAACGGGACGCTATTTATCATTCTTTACCCAAGAAACACTTGCCATCCGTTGCTGCTCTGCCTATAGCAGCGCTTCGTTCGGGTGGCCGGCCAGTGTGGCATGCCGAGTCGCCTTACAACCGAACTCAAACTAGGAGACGGAAATGCCCAAGATGAAGACCAAGTCGAGCGCGAAGAAGCGCTTTAAAGTGACGGCGACCGGGAAGGTCATCGGTGGTCAGGCCGGAAAACGCCACGGCATGATCAAACGCACTCGTAAATTTATTCGCAACGCACGTGGAACGACAGAACTGTCCGCACCTGATGCGAAAATCGTCAAGGGCTTTATGCCCTACGACCGCTAAGAGGAGCCTGAGACATGTCGCGAGTAAAAGGCGGAACAACGACGCATGCGCGTCACAAGAAGGTCATCAAGGCCGCTAAAGGCTATTATGGCCGTCGTAAATCGACGTTCAAAGTCGCACGTCAAGCGGTCGATAAGGCGAACCAATACGCCACACGTGACCGGAAGAATCGCAAGCGGAATTTCCGCGCACTTTGGATTCAGCGGATCAACGCTGCGGTACGTTCACATGACGAAGCGCTGACATACAGCCGTTTCATCAACGGTTTGAACCTTGCCGGTATCGAAGTTGACCGTAAAGTTTTGGCTGATCTTGCTGTGAACGAACCTGAAGCGTTTGCTGCAATTGTTGACCAAGCCAAAGGCGCTTTGGCCGCTTAATTGCTGTCAAAATTAGATTTGAAAAGGCGCGAGCATTGCTTTGCGCCTTTTTTGTTGCGTGTTCAGTCCTTGTGATCGCGCATGATCGGGGCAGGGCCCGCCTAACGTCGTGGTGCAAGCCGCGTTAGGCCAACCAATCCGTGCTTAAATCGACATCTGGTTTCATGCGGGTGAGTTCGACAATATCGATGCCGTCAGCGCCACCTGCTCCATCCAAATCAAGAACCAGTTTCGCGCCTGCATCCGTATCCACAAGGTGAAAGACCTCTGCGGCAATTGCATCTTCTAAGGTGTATGCGGACCCAGACAACAGCGCGGATACGTCCAGCACGTCGCCAAAATCTGCCCGGAAATCGAGGATGGTGTCCGGAGTGTCTTGGGTGCTGCTGAACACAAAGGTATCCGCGCCTCCACCGCCGCGCATCGTATCAATACCCGCGCCCCCTTCGATGTGATCATCGCCATTTCCGCCGATCAAACTGTCATTTCCAGCGCCGCCATAGATTGAATCCGCGCCGGTGCCAGCAGTCACCGTGTCATTCCCGCCATCGCCATAAATTACGTCATCGCCACCAGATGCCGATACATAATCATCACCATTTCCAGCAATGACAGTGTCGTCCCCAATCTGAGCAAGAAGGCGGTCCGCACCTTCGCCTCCATCGATCAAATCGTCACCAGCACCACCGTCAATGGTGTCTTGACCGACACCTCCGTAAACTTCGTCATTGCCTGTGTCTGCACGCACTGAATCAGCGCCACTTCCGCCATCAACGGTATCGTCACCCTTTCCAGCGTTCAGGCTGTCATTCCCGGCACCACCAAATAGCTCGTCGCCGTCATTTCCACCTTCAAGTGTGTCGTCTCCCATACCGCCGATCAACGCGTCAAAGCCGTCACCGCCCTGCAACTTGTCATGACCGTCTGCGCCGGACATGGTGTCGTCGCCTGTGTCGCCACGCATATAGTCATCGCCTTCACCGCCAGACATGTCGTCATCGCCTGCACCGCCATACAAACTGTCATTGTCAGAGCCGCCGATGACGGTGTCATCGCCATCATCTGTTCTGATGAAATTCAGGCCGTCGCCCGCGTCAACGTAATCATCACCACCACCTGAATAAACACGGTCATCCCCGGCCCCAACTTCGATAGTGTCGTTGCCGCCGTTGCTTCGAACGAAATCAGAGCCGTCTCCGCCATACACGAGGTTATGGCCATCACCGCCATAAAGCCGGTCATTTCCAGCGCCGCCGTCAAGTGTATCATCGCCATCGTCGCCACGCAGGAAGTCGTTCCCGGATCCAGCGCTTAGGCTGTCATCGCCTGCACCGCCAAACCCGCGGTTGTTTCCTTCGCCAAGGTGGATCGTGTCGTTGCCTTCGAAAGACTTGGCAAAATCGTCACCGTTGCCGCCATAGATGAGGTTGTCACCAGTTCCACCGTTGATGTTGTCATCGCCTTCATCACCAGTGATCGTATCATTTCCGACACCACCATATATTCGATCATCACCGTTGCCGCCGGTTATGCTGTCGTCGCCCTCGTCTCCGTAAAGGCGGTCTTTTCCGTCGCCACCGTTCTGCGTGTCGTTGCCAAGGCGGCCGTTAAGGCGGTCGTCTCCTGAACCGCCATCCATGCTATCCGCGCCTTCGCCTCCGTCCAACAAGTCGTTGTCTGCACCGCCTGACATCGTGTCATCACCAAGCTGACCCAGAAGACGATCTGTGCCATCGCCCCCGGACAGGACATCGTCTCCGCCGCCTCCATCCAACAAATCGCGATCGCCCCCTGCGGTCAGGTGGTCGTCTCCTTCGCCGCCGTACAGAATATCGCGGCCACTGCCAGTAGACAGCGTGTCATCGCCCTCTAAGCCATAAAGACGGTTGCGCCCCTCGCCCCCGTCCAGATCATTGTCAAGCGCGTTGCCCCAGCCAAGGTCATTGCCAGAGCCCATGATCATGTTTTCAATTTCTGTCCCATCCGCGATTGTAATCCCTTTTGAGCCAACGCGCCCGGATTCACCCGCTACAAGGCTGACGCGTGTTGCAAGGGTTACATCGCTCATGTCTAGGACATCGGTTCCGCCATCCGTATCGCGGATTATGCTGCCTGCCTCTGTCCATCCTTCGACCCACTGATCAGTCACAACATAGACGGTGTCGACGCTGCCAGTTGGTTGAGGGTCATCTGGGCCTGTGCCAGGGTCCGTGCCAGGATCTGTACCAGGGTCTGTTCCGGGATCTGTCGGAATTCCACCACTGATGTCAGTGATCGTTTCCAATGACGCAGTTGTGGTCAAACCATCAATGAAGGCCAGACGAGTTGTCCCAACACCGCCAAAAATATCCATATTTACAGTGATATACGCACCGCCAGCACCCGCTTCGAGAAACAGCGTTCCGTCCGCGACTGGATCAGATCCTGTGTAGCCAAGGCTTGCTAACAATGCGGCGACACCAATTTTGTCACCCTCTGTGATACTGAAATCCAGTATCGTGTCTCCGCCTTCGGTCAGGCTGTTGTACAAAAACAGATCAGCACCGTCACCGCCACGAAGTTCATCCGCGCCCACACCGCCTGTGATTGTGTCGTTCCCTGCGCCCGCGTCCACGGTGTCGCGGCCAGCGCCTGCATCAAGCACATTGGCAACCGCATTGCCGGTCAGATTGTCATTGCCCGACCCAAGGATCGCATTTTCGATCACCGTACCACGGGCAATCGCAAAGTTACCTGTCTTCCCGTCGATGCTCGAAAAAGTCTCAGCATTGAGGTTCAGGGTTTGATGATTTGTACGCGTTGACAGATTGATGGTGTCGGTTCCGCCACTGTCGAACACCGCAATGGATCGACCGGACAGAAGATCCATGCCGAATTGAGTCAGGCCGGTACCGTCGCCGTAAACAGTGTCTTCTGTGCGGACATTTGTCGGAGTTCCGTATAGGTTTTGAATGGCAAGAATATCTGCCATCTGGGCCGTTGCGACATAGGAAAAACTGGCGTCGACATCGGGATTTTGCGACTGTGCGAAATACGACATGATCGTCATTTGCCAGCTGTCATTTGTATAATGCGCATCGCGCGAATAATTTGCGCTGCCGTTATAATTGCCCCCGTGGCCCAGACCCAAGGCATGGCCGATTTCATGAATGTAGGTTTGCAAGTAATACGCACCGTAATTCACCCATGCATCGTCAACGTTGATTGTGGACCGGGTGATCGTTGATCCGATTGTGTAAGACTGCGCATACGCGCCCGAATTGTTGTCATCAAACGTAAGATCTGCAGTGCCGTTTGTTTGCTGGAAATTCAGTCCACTGACCGCGGACCAAGCCTCAAGCGCCTGTTCCGCAGTTTCACGACCAACCGAATTTAACCCGGACAGGTTCACGGTCAGCGTATCGCCACTTGAGACGTCAAACGATCGCTCTGTTCGGCCATTCGATTGCCAATACCCCTCCGTCAGTTGGTCCGCGACCTGATCCAAAGAATAGACAGGTCTGCCCGCCGACGTCGCCGTGCTGCTGGACTGATCATAAGTTGCGCTGACAGAGCCTTCGTTAAGGCTTGGGATGCCGTGGTCATCATAGACCGTGATTTCGGGGTTCAGAGTTTGGCAAAGGGTACACATGGAAAAAATTCACCTTTAAAGGCCGCGTTATTGACGCGGGAACTGGGAAAAAGAACGGTGGTCTGATCCAGCCATGGGAAAGGGGATGCGCGCATTCGTTGGAAAATTTGGCACGGCTTGCAAAATCCCAGCAACGATAATGCGCAGATCACACAAAGAGTGGTCAAACAGTTGACGTGTCCACACGGAACGAACGTTTCGTGCGTGCTAAAAGTGAGCCAGAACATTTGGTGGCAAATGGACATTAAGAATCAGATTCCTCGACCAAGTTTCGGTTGAGATCATTCTGATCCTTTGATGGTTTATGCTTACTGTTGAAGTTTGGGAATTATTAGGACTGATTAAGACTTTACTGTGTCTGATCCATTAACAGTTCGTTAACTATGGTAACGGGATTTGTAGTGTAATCTATTGATAAGGTTATGAATATTGACCGACCTGCCCAAGCGGACACCAAGAGGCGGTATGTTGAGAACGTCTGACGGAATACCCCGCTCAACATATTTGCGGCTAACAGGCGATCAGCAACGTTTGCCACAGGCCGTTCTGGTTTCGCGCTGAGATATTCAATCATTGGTAGTGAAGTTGCGGAAAAAGCTTGCAAAATTCATGACTTGTGGGAATCTTCGTCAGATTTTTTTTAAATGGATTTTTTTATGCCAATTGCTCGCTATGAGAATTTTAATGACAAAAGTATTTTTGGTGGATTTCGGACGTTTTCCTTCAATCCCTCTGGTGACCTTGCCTTTTCCGAAGTCGAGAGCGTCTCGATGGAATTCTTCATTGATTACCAGGACGGGGCAGCGGTTGATCTGGGAAAGGTGGATATTTGGGTGCGTGCGCCCGACGACAGGCGCGTGAAAATCTATTCCAACTTTGACGGCTTTGGTAAAGACACAGACGACAACAATGACAGTGACGGAAGTAACGATTACGATATTTCGTTTTGGGGTACGGATTCAAAATCGATCATTTCCTTGTTCCTAGATGGCGCGCAGGTGCGTGGGGATTGGAAATTCGAGATTCAAAACGACACAGGTGTCACGCTGACTCTGGATCGGTTGGAAGTAGAAGTAGATTACAATTTCCGGGACGTTATCGTCAAAGACATCAAGATCGAAGGCGATCAGCGCGTTGGGGAAGAGGTCACAATTCGCGCGACTGCCGAGAATGTTGGCAACCTGGGAATCGGCCAATTCAGCCTCGCTTATTATGTAAATGGCACAAGGATTGGCGACGATTCAATTTCCTTTGGTCTGTTCGGCGGCCAGAAAAATGACGAAACGATCAAGTACACGATCACCGATGAGGGCATCAATTCGGTTGAGGTGCGGATTTACGATTCAGAAGAAGAAGGTCGCACAGACAACAATTCGCGTACCGAAACGTTTGACGCGGTTTTTGACCCAGAAGTCGCGGTCATGGATTTGACCATGTATGGTGAACCAACGGTCGGTGAAGAAGTTCAGATCAAAGCTGAACTGAAGAACCTTTCAGATTCATATGTGGCGCCGTTTTCAATCGAATATTTCGTAAACGGAGAAAGCGTCGGCTCGGGGTTGTTAACTGGCGGATTGTTTTCCGGTCAGAATTGGAACGAATATCTCACCTACACCGTGGAAGATGCAGGTGAGCAAGAAGTCGAAGTGCGCATCAATCGCCTTGGTAGCCTGGAAAAAGGTGACTTGAACCGCACTGAATATTTCGGCGTGTCGCGAGAGGATGAACAAGACGTCACCCTTGCAAATTCTAGTGAAGAAATTGAAGCGGCCGCATTTTTTGCGCGTCTGATTTATGGTGACAAAGACCTTCCTGAATCCGTGAACGGGTCCAACTCTGACAACGGGCGCGACGACAATTATCGCGATTACGTGGCGCTGGCCGGGTGGACTTTGCTTGATGAAGACGGGCTAGGGTTTCATTATCGACAAGTCGCAGAGTCATTCGGCGTTATCCAAAGCCGCTGGCAAGAGGGCGGGTTGTTTGAAGGGAACTATGATTTCCAATGGCCCGCGCAGGGGTTGTTGGCAGAAAAGACGCTGTCAAACGGTGACAAGGCGGTTGTGCTAACGTTTCGGGGCACGGACCCAAATGACGGGCTTCTGGCTGCGACAGGGCAAGCGTGGACCGGGGATGGCCTGTACGAACATTATATGGCGCATCAGGATTTGGTCGAAGCAGCGATTTCCTACGTCAACGACACCTCGAATGGGATTGATACGTTAATTGTATCGGGTCACAGTCTTGGCGGTTCGATGGCCGATATTTTCGCCTCGGTTGATGCGCACCGTGTAAAAGACAATGTGGATTTGAAGGTTGTGGCGCTGGCCTCGGCTGGTGTCGATCCGGATGTCTATCATGACGACGAAGGGTCCAAAGGGTTCGCGGATCAGTATGACACCGAGGTGGTCGATTTCACCAGCACAGGTGCAGGTTCAATCGAGCTATCAGCGCCGTCTTATTATATCGGTTTGTCACATTGGAATGATCGGGTCACGTATGCCGGATGGGGTCAAGAATTTGACGATACGTCCCTGTCCCTTGTCCCAAATTTGACCCTGTTTTTTAACCACAATTTCTATGACCATATTCAGGCATTAGAATTGCCAAATGTTAGAAACGACGAAATCGGTGGTTTTGGTGCAGAACACAATGCTGGTTTGTATTGGGCCAATATTTCCGCATTGGTGAATGACCCGTTATTGTCATTGCGCGATGGCCATTGGTTACAATTTGGGCGCACGGATTACACATCCCTAGACGACCTGGCCGCGACATCAGCAAGCGACTCAACGCCACAAATCGTAGAGGGATTACAGGAATCTACGGTGACGTGGATCAATGATTCCGGGTCTCGGGCGCTTGAAGGCCAAGAAGGCAGCAAGCGGGATTTTATTCTCGGATTGGACGGGGATGATGAAATCAATACCGGTGCCGCAAATGACCTTGGCTCAGGCGGGGCAGGGGATGATACGTTAAACGGTGGTACAGGTTCGGACACGTTGCATGGCGGCGCTGACGAAGATTCCGTGATGGGCGAGGCAGGCAATGATCACTTGATGGGTGGTTCGGGCGACGACACTCTTGAAGGCGGTGTCGGGAAAGACACCATTGAAGGTGGCGATGGTGTGGACGAAGCGTCATACGAAAACGCTTCGGATCGCGTTGTGGTCAAGCTGCACAAGGGCGAGGCCTATGGCGGTGACGATCTAGACAGCCTGAGCGACATAGAAAACGTCACAGGGTCCGCGCATAACGACAAGATTGTTGGGGATGGCGGCGCGAACCAGATCAATGCCGGCGCCGGTGATGACGTTATTTTTACACTGGGCGCTGATGATACTGTGAATGCAGAAGGTGGAAACGACTCGGTTTACGGAGACGTTGGTTCAGAGGTCATAGATCTTGGCGACGGTGACGATTTTGCGCGCAGCAAGGCGGGTGACGATCACATCACGTTGGGGACTGGTGATGACCGTGTGGCGGGCGGAGCTGGGGAAGACACGGCCTTTGGTGGCGCGGGGAACGACATATTCTTTATGGGGTCACAAAATGACTTTGCTTTCGGAGGTGCCGGCCAAGACACGTTGAATGGTGGATTCAATGCAGACGTATTGGACGGAGGCGCAGATGACGACCGAGTGCGAGGAGAAGCAGGTGTCGATCAGATCAATGGCGGCGATGGGGATGACCTGCTGAACGGTGGCGAAAATGCCGATACGTTTTGGTTTTTTGATACTGACTTAACCGGAGTTGACCGCATCACCGACTTTGAAGACGGGCTAGATGTGATCAATCTGTCAGACTGGGGATTCGCCACCGCTCAAGACGTGCTGGCGTTGGCAACAAGTGCTGGTGGCACAGGGCAACATACACGCATCTATTTCGCTGATGGCTCAGGCGGTGAAACCCGCGCGTTGGTGATCGAGAACCTCGATATCTCAGCCTTCGATGTGACAGACATTGTGCTTGTAAGCGACGATCCATTCGCTCTTTGATTCTGTCAGCGTGTCAGAGTTTCGCACGCACGAATGCAGCCGGAGCGGGTTAGATCGTTCCCCCCGGTCTGGGGCAGGTTTGGAACGCGCCACATTCAGCCCCGCAAACGGAACGAAAAACCGCCGCCCGACTTTCCAACTGATGTTAAGGTTGGGAACACTGTGTTAACGCGTCCAAAAAGAGTCGCGGGCAAAATCGATGACCTCCACCAACCTGTGTGGTTCGTGGCGGTCTCACTGGTAAACAAGCGACTATGTGTGGGTGTTTCGTCAGGGTCGCGATTCCCGCAAAACCCTTGAAAACGTACCCGCCACATTTTGTGTCCAGAAATGGGTGCGATTGGTGGAGCCTAGGGGGATCGAACCCCTGACCTCTTGCATGCCATGCAAGCGCTCTCCCAGCTGAGCTAAGGCCCCAATGCAGCGCTGATTAGGCGCTTATGGACACGGGATCAAGTCAAAAACCTGAGCCCGCAAATCCTTATTCTTCGTCTTCCGAAGCGACGTCGGCGAGTTCTTCCAGAGGAATGTTATCTTCCTCTTCTTCGTCGTCCAACAGATCATCGTCCAGTTCGACTTCTACGTCATCTTCCAGAGTTTCACCATCTGTGGTGTCTTTTTCGGCTTCTTTGGCTTTTGCGCTTGCCGCGTCAGCCGCATCGGCTGCGATCATGCGCGTCTTTGTCGTGTCGACTTCGACGACTTCACCCGAATAGGGCGAAACGATTGGGTTCGCGTTCAAATCGTAGAAACGTTTGCCAGTTGTGGGACAAACACGTTTTGTGCCCCATTCTTCCTTAGGCATGTATACATCCTTTTGTCTTCGGGCACAAAATCACTGTACCGGAATTGCGACGATTCTGGGCAACTGCCATAAGGGTCGCGCGGAGTCAAAGCCTTAAGCGAAAGAAACGGCCAATGTGCGCACTTGTATTGTCGGGAGACCCCCCAATTGAGGTTGTTTTGCGACGTTCTGCGCGTGCGCGCCGAATTACGTTACGCGTGTCTTCTTTGGACGGTCGGGTGACGATGACATTGCCAAATGGGGTTTCGGATCGAGAAGCTGCGCGTTTCGCGACTGAAAAGGAATCATGGCTTCGCAAACATCTGGCAAAGCATGAAGAAGACATTCAAGTGAGATACGGGGTGCAAATTCCGGTTCTCGGAGAATCGCTGAATGTCATTGAAGGTGATGGTCGGCGGATCAAAATTGGTGTCGAAGGTTTGAGCGTTCCGGGGCCTGACACGCGAGTCGGCTCGCGGCTTAGCGGATTTCTAAAAACAATGGCGCGCGCGCGATTGGCAGAAGCATCGGATAACTACGCCGAATCCCTCGGGTGCGCGTATTCCAGCATTTCGATACGAGACACACGATCGCGTTGGGGGTCATGCAGCAGCTCGGGCCGATTGATGTATTCTTGGCGGCTGGTTCTCGCGCCGCCAGACGTCCTTCATTATGTCGCGGCACATGAAGTCGCGCATTTGAAAGAGATGAATCATTCCAGCGCTTTTTGGGATGTCGTCGAAACATTGTATGGTGACTATGCGCCGCCCCGGCGGTGGCTGCGTGAGAATGGCGCATTGCTGCATCGGTTCAAATTTGAGAGTAAGTGATACATGAGATTTGTGATCACGCCAAAGTCATGACCCCAACGCCAAGATCAACCGAGATGACTGGACCTGCCCATGAGCGGGTCTATCGGCAATTGCGCTCAAGGATCATTCACGGAGAGATATTGCCCGGAGAGGCATTGACGCTTCGTGGGATTGGGCAAAGCTATGGTGTGTCGATGACACCCGCACGCGAGGCGATCAGACGCCTTGTGGCAGAAGGCGCCTTGACGCTGTCGCCTTCGGGGCGTGTGTCCACACCGGAACTTAGCCCAGAACGAATTGAAGAGCTGGCGTCGCTTCGTGCGTTGATCGAAGTTGAGCTTGCCACGCGGGCTTTACCACGGGCGCATCTGGCTTTGATTGAACGACTAACGACGATTAACGGTGCAGTGGCAGAAGCGGTCGCGCACCGAGATGCAGTGGCTTACATTCGAACGAACCTAGAATTTCACAGGACATTGTATCTGCGCGCGCAAGCACCAGCGATGCTGGCCATGACCGAAACAGTGTGGTTGCAGATGGGGCCAACGATGCGATCATTGTATGGACGTTTGCGACGGACTGAACCGCCACAATATCATCGTATGATCATTGCGGCACTGCGCGCAGGGGATGAGCCAGGCCTCAGGCTTGCGGTGCGGTCTGACGTGACCCAAGGTTTGCGTATGTTGGCGCGTTAAAGCGCGTTCAGGGCGGTGAGCGGACTCTTTGCGCGTTGCGCAAATTCGCCCACCCGCCGCCCCTGCCTATCGCGGCTTAGCTCGTGTGATGGACGTTTTGCAGGTCGTACACAGGTGTCGGCAACTCTTCCATGCGCGCCTTTATTTGCAAGGCCAGATAGAGGGAATAGTGGCGAGACTGATGGAGGTTTCCACCATGAAACCAAAGCGCGTCTTGTTGCGTTGGTTTCCACATGTTTCTCTGTTCACCTTCCCAAGGTCCCGGATCCTTGGTTGTGTCGGACCCAAGACCCCAGCATTTGCCGACCTTGTCCGCAACATCCTGACCAATGAGTTCAGCGGCCCACCCGTTCATGGATCCATATCCGGTCGCGTAAACGATCAGATCCGCTTCCATTTTTTGACCGTCTTCCAGAACCAGGCCATCTTCTACGATTTTTGAAACTTGTCCTTGGGCCAGTTTGATTTTGCCGTCTATGACCAACTGACTTGCTCCAACGTCGATGTAATATCCTGAACCGCGGCGCAGGTATTTCATAAACAGACCAGAATCGTCATCGCCCCAATCAAGCTTGAAACCAGCCTTCTCTAGACCTGCATAGAACTCGGAATCACGCTCCTTCATTTGTTGATAAAGCGGGATTTGGAATTCGTGCAATATACGATAGGGCAGAGACGCAAAAATCAAATCCGCCTTTTCGGTCGTGACACCTGCCGCAACCGCATCTTCGGAATAAAGAGCCGATAAGCCCACATCCATCAAAGTGTCTGACTTGACGATGTGCGTGGAGGACCGTTGGATCATTGTGACGTCTGCGCCTTCTTCAAAAAGCGCGCTGCAAATATCATGTGCCGAGTTGTTGGAGCCGATAACCAAGCATTTCTTGCCGGTCCAACCTTCTGGGCCTTTATGCTGGGACGAATGCTGTTGCACCCCTTTGAAGCTCTTCATGCCGGGGAAATCAGGTACGTTGGCTTTACCCGACATTCCGGTCGCCAAGATGAGCTGTTTGGGGCGTAAAACAACCTCTTCGCCATCCCGATCGACGACGACAGTCCATTCCTGTGTTGCTTCGTCAAATTTTGCTGACGAACATGATGTGCGCGTCCAGTAGTTAAGTTCCATGACTTGAGTGTAAAACTCGAGCCAATCACCGACTTTGTCTTTCGGAGAAAACACAGGCCAATTATCGGGAAACTTGATGTAGGGGAGGTGATCATACCAGACGGGATCATGCAGGCAGAGCGATTTGTATCGGTTTCTCCAGCTGTCTCCTGGGCGGTCGTTTTTCTCGACAATAATTGTGGGGACACCAAGTTGACGCAAGCGCGCACCAAGGGCGATGCCACCCTGTCCACCGCCGACGATCACAGTGTATGGTTGCGTCTTGTAACCAAGTTCGTCAGCTTCAGTTTGGCGTTGTTCTTGCCAAGTTTGGCGACCCGAGAAAGAACCGTGTGCAACGCCTTTCGGGCGTGCATGCCCGCGTTTTTCCTCATGCCATTTCAGTTCTTTCATGGCAGTCAGCAATGTCCAGATTTTTCCGTCCATTAGACGAACAAGACCTTCGCCGCGGGCCACTTCAGTTTCGAAAGTAATCCAAGCCGTGACCACACCACCTTCTTCGGTCGGTGTTTCGCCTTCGGCCAGTTTCCAGTTGCTGGGTTTTATCGCGTCAAGTTGATGTTTCAGAAGGTCGCCGACACCTGCATGGCCTTCGACAGTTTTAATGTTCCAGCTGAAGGTAACGAGGTCGCGCCAATAGCATGTTTCTTGAAACATACCCTTGGCGGCTTCAATGTCGCGCGCTTCCAGCGCGTTTCCAAATGCGTCTAAAAACGCCTGCGTCTGGTCCGTGATCGTTGTGTCCAACATTGCTTTCCTCCCAATTGTTTTTCAAGAGCTTACATGACGAATTGGAAAGCGGGGAATGTTTTTCACTTAACACGCGAAGTTATTGGAAAGTGGCGATGAAGTTGGTTCCAAGTCGACCCGTTTGCCGCGCGATTTTATGTCCGAAAGGGTCTTTGGAAATCACCCCACGACTTGCGTCGCGGGGTGCAGTTCATCAAGAGTCTTCGCCGATTTTGTCTTGGGTGTTTGTGTCAAAATCTGCTGCGGAATGTCGCTCATGCAATTGTAGCGATGGTTCACCAAATGCACGGTTTACCATTCGCCCTCGAAGGGTGGCCGGTCGCGCATCAATCTTTTTCGCCCATGCCATGACGTTCTTGTAGCTTTCAACATCCAAGAATGTTGCTGCATCGTAGAGGCGGCCAAGACAAAGCTGGCCGTACCAAGGCCAAATGGCCATGTCAGCAATGGTGTATTCATCGCCTGCAATGTACGGTTTTTCGGCCAATTCGCGGTCCAGAACGTCTAGCTGACGTTTGGTTTCCATCGCATAGCGATTGATTGGGTATTCGTATTTCTCCGGGGCATAAGCGTAGAAGTGTCCGAACCCCCCGCCAAGGAATGGGGCGGAACCCATTTGCCAAAAGAGCCAATTCAAGGTCTCAGTGCGTGCGGTTCCTGATTTAGGTAAAAAGGCTCCGAATTTTTCTGCGAGGTGCATCATGATGGACGCAGATTCGAAAACGCGAAGGGGTGTGTCACCTGTTCGATCAATCAACGCGGGGATTTTTGAATTTGGATTGGCCGAGACAAACCCAGATCCAAATTGATCGCCTTCGTTTATTTTGATCAGCCATGCGTCATATTCAGCGTCTGTGTGACCGGCTGCCAAAAGCTCTTCAAACAGCATCGTGACCTTTACGCCGTTGGGCGTGGCCAGAGAATACAGTTGAAAAGGATGCTCACCGACGGGCAGATCTTTGTCCTGTGTTGCACCTGCGATGGGACGGTTAATGCTGGCAAAGCGTCCACCGCTTTCCTGTTCCCAAGTCCAGATTTCGGGGGGAGTATATGTGTCAGCCATCAATCAGCCCTTCCTTGTTTTGTTAGTTTCAAGGGTATGATTGAATTCGGAACTTACAAGGCCATTTTCCCTTGGCCTTTGCTTGAGGCTGGGTGACGTGGTTAAACTATCCAATAATGGAGGGCGGAATGCTGGGTTTTACAATATCGACATTTGGTGAACTGAATGCGGAAGAGTATGACGAACTTCATAATCCGGGGACCACAGATCAGGCCGTCGCGCTTATTTCCGATACCGCAAATACGGGCAGCATTCTTGAGCTCGCGATTGGGACAGGTCGAATAGCATTGCCGTTGCAAGAACTGGGTCACAAGGTTTCCGGCATTGAGGGATCGCCTGAAATGGTGGCCAAGTTGCGACAGAAGCCGGGCGGGGATCGTATCAACATTGTGATCGGTGACATGGCGGACGTGGATATTGACGGTGCATTTGATCACGTGTGCCTCGTTTTCAATACATTGTTCAATTTGCCAAGTCAGGACGCCCAAATCAGGTGCTTTTCAAACGTTGCTAAAAGATTGAAGCCGGGAGGAACGTTTTTGGTTGAGACATTTGTGCCAGACCTGTCGGGTTTCAAGGATCACCAGCGCACGACAACCAAACGTTTGGACAATCATTCTGTTTGGATCGAGGCGGCGACGCATGACCCGGTCCATCAAGTGTTTGAATTCCAAAGAATTCGGATCTCTGACAAATCAACTAAGCTTGTTCCGTTGCCGTTGCGTTATGCGTGGCCAAGCGAGATGGACTTGATGGGGAAATTGGCGGGTCTTGAGCTGATCAATCGTTGGGGTGATTGGACTCGCAGTGATTTTGACGCGGACAGCAAAATGCACATCTCTGTCTATCGAAAACCACATTAGAGTGTCCTTTGCGCGGTAAAGGATTCCGAAATCTGATGTGCAGCCTCACAGATAACGGGCGTTCAATGCGTGTTGCGATGTCTTGCCAAGACGGTTCACACAAAGAAAAAGCCGCCCAAAGGGGCGGCCCAATCAAAGTTGCTCTAAGCTGATTAAATCAGCCTTGGCGTGCTTTAAAGCGAGGCTGCGTCTTGTTGATGACGTAGACACGACCTTTGCGACGAACAATGCGGCAATCACGGTGCCGGTTCTTCAGCGAACGGAGCGAATTACGAACCTTCATGGGCTCTCTCCTGTCTGGGCGCAGATGCCGGCGCCGAGTTAAAATATCGATGCATCGAATGATGCGCCGAGAAAATCATGGTGGACGATACTGGGATCGAACCAGTGACCCCTTCGATGTCAACGAAGTGCTCTACCGCTGAGCTAATCATCCATATGGCCTGCGCAACGAACACCCCAAAAGAAAGGGGCGCGGAATGCCGCGCCGGTTCGGGTGCTATAAAAGCTTCATCAAATGGGATCAAGGGCTTTTGGCATGCATAAAAACTAGTCTATGTTCTTTTGAGAGGAGTTCGAATGGCTGGATCAACCTATAACGTTACAAGTCCGGAAACGCTGGAATCCGCGTTGGTGTTTGCCAGCCCGCATTCGGGCCGAAAATATACGCCGGATTTCTTGCGTCATTCGGTGTTGGATGAACGTACAATTCGGTCGTCAGAAGACGCATATGTTGATCATTTGTTTGGTGCGGCACCAGAATTTGGGGCTCCGTTCATAACAGCGACAGCACCGCGCGCGTTCCTAGATCTTAATCGAAGCCCCGACGAATTGGACCCTGCGCTTATCACGGGGGTCCGATCAAACGGGCACAACCCGCGAATCGCCAGCGGACTGGGCGTCATTCCCCGCGTCGTTGCAGGCGGGCGGGCGATATACCGAGGGAAAATGTCGCGCCAAGAAGCGGAACAACGAATCGAATCGTATTGGCATCCGTATCATAACGCATTGCAGGGTTTGCTGGATCGCGCACATGCACGGTTTGGTCAGGCGATCTTGATCGACTGTCATTCGATGCCGCATGAGGCAATGGATGGGATCGCACGCGGCAGTGTTAAGCGTCCGGATGTCGTATTGGGTGATCGGTTTGGCGCAGCCGCCAGCGAACGCATTGTGGATCAAGTGGAAGAAGCTTTCACTCAGGCGGGTTTTACGGTCACGCGAAATGCGCCATTCGCAGGGGCTTATATTACGCAATCCTATGGTCGCCCGTCTCGTCAGCAGCACGCCATACAAGTCGAAATCGACAGGTCACTTTATATGAATGAGAGACGTGTCGAACAGAATGCGAATTTTCAATCTGTCAGATTAACATTGCGGCAGGTCATTTCAGAGATTTCGCAGATAGGCCTCGCGCGCATACCACTTGCTGCGGAGTAGATTTTTTCCGCTTTTTCAAGGCCGTTATCGCAAGGCGCGGCCTTTCATAATGGCATTGGTCCCAAACCGAGCCCTTATCTTGTCTGTTGCGCGCTCTGCCGCGCTACGTTGGTTCGCTTCGGGATCCAGTAGATCGCCGGAAATGTCTGCGCGTTCCTCTGGAACCAGTTCGGACAAACCACAGCCCAACAATCTATAAGCATGCGAATCGTCGCGTTGTTCGAAAAGCGTGCGGGCGGTACGATAAATGGTATCGGCCAATTGAGTCGGCTCGCGCAATGCATGACGTCTTGTCAGCAAAGAATGGTCAGCACGCTTGAGCTTGAGCGTCACAACGCGACCTGCGATTCCCTTTGCTTTGGCTCTATCCGCAACCTTTTCGGCCATGCGCCAAACGTGGCCGTCCAGAATGTCTTCGTCAGATGTGTCCTCAAAAAATGTCGTTTCATTGGAAATCGACTTCATCTTTGTATGCCGGGATACTCGTCTTGTATCTTGGCCGCGCGCCAGATGCCAAAGGCGATCACCCAACGAACCAAACCGCGCAACCAAGTCAGTTCGTTCCCACCTTAACAGATCCGAAAACGTTCGGATGCCTGCTTTGTCCAGAGATGTCTGCGCAGCCTGCCCAACCCCCCAAATCAAACGCACTGGTTTGTCACGCAAGAATGAAGCGGTTTCTGCCTTACCGATCACAGAAAACCCGCGTGGCTTGTCCAAGTCTGATGCGACCTTTGCCAAGAATTTATTGTGGCTTAGTCCAATCGACCCGGTCAGGCCCAATTCATCGCGCATCCTGCGAACAAGACCCGCCATCATAACGGCAGGGGGCGCGCCGTGCAGTTGTTGTGTCCCGCTTAAGTCCAGAAACGCTTCATCCAGCGACAAGGGTTCAATAGACGGGGTCAGCTCCTCCATCATGGCACGGATCGCTTTTGAGGCTTCGACATAAGCCGCCATTCGTGGGCCGACGACAACTGCTTCTGGGCACAATTGCAGCGCTTTGAACATGGGCATTGCTGACCGAACACCGCGAATACGTGCGATGTAACATGCGGTCGACACAACGCCGCGACGTCCTCCGCCGATGATCAAAGGCTTGTCTTCAAGGTCAGGATTGTCGCGCTTTTCGACCGACGCATAGAAGGCGTCGCAATCCATATGTGCAATTGAAAGCGAAAACAGTTCTGTATGCGATATGACACGCGGACTGCCGCAGGCCGGACATCGCCGGGCGGCGTCGAAATCGGTCAAGCATTCGCGGCATAGGCTGGGCATAGGAATTTGTCTGGGTTACGTCTGAGTATCCTAGTTCAATTTGAAAGCGTGAACCATGGCAGGGCAACTCATCGGTGCGAAAATTGCACTTTTTGTCGGGGATAAACTTGCGACCCTGCTCCGAGACGACATTCCGGGGTTGAGTTGGGCAGGGTATTGGGATGTGCCGGGCGGTGGCCATGAAGGCGACGAAACCCCATTGCAATGTGTTCTGCGCGAGTTGGAAGAAGAGCTTTGCGTCGCGCTGGATCCCGATCTTGTTCAGTGGGGACGTGAATACGGAACATCAAACGGAGATATTTCGTGGTTCTTCGCCGCCCATGCGCCGGCTTCTTTGGAACACAAGATGCGGTTAGGTGACGAAGGTCAGGATTGGACACTTATGACGGTTGATAGCTTTCTAGCGCACGACCGCGTGGTGCCACAGTTTAAACCGCGCGTTCTGGATTATCTGGCTGGCGTTCAAAGCACCGTTATTGACAGAAACAGCGCCTGATCCGCCGAAGTCAGAGCCGACTATAGAACGTGCATGGGGCTGACACTGCTTGGCTGGCTCGCAAAAGCAAACTGGTCAACTTCAAGCATTATTGACGTCAGAATGCGGGTCTCGCTTACCGTCAGCGACGGCTTAGCGGTTGGCCCGAATATCATAGGGTTTGCGATGAGGTCCGGGAATAGCGCGATCAACTCGGCCTGAGCTTGGGAAAACGCGCCATCTACAGACGGCAGAAAGCTCTCAGTGTCTAGGTTATTGCATTTGATGATCTGATGATCAGCCAGCAAAATGTGCCAATATTCGACACCATCGACATCAAGTTCTTCGTTGATGCCCGGTAAGTTTGTAAGGCCCACGGCGGGTACCAGCACTTCGCTTGCTCCGAACAGCATTTCCGCGACATGACTGGTTATCAAGATACGATGCTGGCGTGAAACCGACATATCCTGCGACGGCAAGTTCGGCCCCAGAGCGTCTTTTTGAATCTTAACTGGAGAAAGATTTGGTTTATCTTGTAGCATAGCTTTGGTCAGGGATTTTTTGCCGATCCATTCAATAGGTAAAAACCTGTCGCCTTGGGTCCAGACTTTGTCACCGACTTGTAATTGCTCAACAGGGACGTTGCCTGTTTCTGTTTTGATTTGGCATCCCGCCGTAAAGCACGCGACGATTTCGGTATAGGCTTCGGTGGCTTGCGGCGCCAGTGCAGAGGTCGTGACGCTATCGCCGGGATTGATTTCGATTGTTGTGGCAACACCGATAAAATCACCAACAGACCCGCCATTGATTGTGATGTACAAGATGCGTCCGGTTTCGCCGGTCGTGTCGTTGACGATGACACCTTCAGCGGCATTATAAATCTGGTCGCCGGTGCTGGCGATCGTGACACCGTCTAACTGAAAATCCTGTGTCAGTGTTTGATTAAGACCCGGGTCTTGCGTCTGTCCGCCATTCGCAAAAAAGTCATCAAAATCAGCATCATCATCACTGAATTCAGCAATATCCGCAGTCGCCCCAGCCGAGATGGAAAACGTTCCATTGATAATATCGAAAAGATTTGCGGCACCGAAATCAGAAACTGACCAAACTGCTATCGCGGGCATCTAACACGCTCCTGTGTAGAATCAGAAAACAAACGTAACTGTCCAACATGTAGCGATGATTTCTCATGAAAAACGGGGAAATTTGCTGGTTGATTGCCATCTGTGAGGAAATTTGCCGGAAACCCTCATAACGTGCAATTTTCCGCCGAGAACCCAAAAATAGCGTCTGAATTCTTGGCGAAATGAGGCTCCGTTAAAACGGTCGTTTTGTGCCATTCACAATGGTTTGGAAACATCCGGAAGAGTGTGGTGCAGCCGCCTAGTTTTTGTCTTGGGGAGGATTTCACATGCGGCTGCCCCACATAAAGCCCCCCCGCGCAGAATGGCGGGGGGAAGGTGACGAACCCAGGGAAGAACCGGTCCGTCAGGGAGTATCACTAGAGCCAGCAATACCACTCATAGGGGAATTGCGCGAGGGAATTTTCCGAATACGCCCTATATCGTGTGGCCCGTTGCCATTTTCACACAGTTTATGGGGTTAGGGCAGTGTGTCCAAAATGGCCTGTGCAGCCGCTTTCGGATCAGAGCTTTGCCAAACCGGGCGGCCAACGACGATGTGATCTGCGCCAGCTTCAATTGCGGACCGGGGGTCTGCAACGCGCTTTTGATCTCCATGATCGGAACCGTATGGTCGCACGCCCGGCGTCACGATCAAACGTCCCTCGGCTTCCGGCAATGCACGAATTGCTGCGGCTTCGTGTGGGGATGCGATCACTCCGTCTGCGCCGGCTTCAAATGCGCGGGCTGCGCGTGTCAAAACCAGTTCCGTCATGTCGCCGGGTTGAATTAACGCAGCATCCAGATCCGCACGATCCAAGGAGGTTAGTATTGTGACGCCCAAAATCTTTAGATTTGACCCAGCGGCACCTTCTTTAGCGGCGCGCACAACATTTGGGTCGCCGTGTACTGTGAGAAAATCCAGATCGAATTGAGCAAGGCCACGAACGGCTGCTTCTACGGTCGCTCCGATGTCGAACAACTTCAGGTCTAAGAAAATGCGTTTGCCATGGTCTTGGATGAGTTCGTTCGCCAAAGCGAAACCGCCGCCGGTCAACATTCCCAAACCGACTTTGTAGAATGACACTGTATCGCCTATGCGGCCGGTAAGTTCCAAACCAGCGATCACGTTGGGCACATCAAGTGCCACAATTAAACGGTCGTCCGCCATATCTTCCCTCCTGGTGATTTGAGACGTCTTAGGCCGCTTGTGATTGGATTACAATCTGTGTCCCTTGGGAGGTTTTCTATTCACCTAGGGATCAGAATCCGGTGCGAGTTATTCTCGCGAATTCTGATTTTGAAGGGGCACGGCTGGTGAAAAGACCCGGATGCATTTGCACCCGGGTGAGTTATTCAGAGACAAGGCTGGCAGGCGAAGTCTCTTACATACGCGTCGGGACAGATGACGCGTGAGGGAAATTGATCAGGCCGCGATGGACCCCGTCCGGTATTGCGCGGCAATGTGCTTGCTCCAAGTGAACAAGCGCGAGATGGATTGGGGCAACAGATGTCCGCTTGGTAAATAAGACGACTGGCTTGCTCCGCTATGGCGACGAAGGGCTTGTGTCGTTAAGCCAGCACTCGCGCGGGAAAACTCCATATCGATAGGGGCGTGGATCGAACACGCATAGCTGTGTGTGCCACTTGGATCATGCACCGTCACCAACGCTTCAAAGGCTTGATCAGCAGCGTTATAGACGACACGGTTCAGCTCGACAGGGTGATGTTTCATCTTCCACCTCTTGGGTTTGATGGAATTGATGTGGGAACCCAATGGCAGTATTTCACGGGGAAAAAGATCAAATGTGATTCACAGGACAGTGAGTCATTGTTTCGAAACGCTGGCGGGACATCTTGCGAAACCAAGGGAAGCCCCCATCTAAAGTAGCGAAAGGCTCACTTGGTCATGTGCCTCTTGCAGGGCATGACTGGAACGGGCGCTTATAAAAGGAGATGAACGATGGACTTATCGAAGTTCACGGAGCGTTCGCGTGGCTTTGTGCAAGCGGCACAAACCATTGCAATGCGGGAAAGCCACCAAAGGCTAATGCCCGAACACATCCTGAAAGCACTGATTGACGATGACCAAGGTTTGGCGGGCAATCTGATCAACCGATCAGGGGGCGATGCTCAGCGTGTGGCGTCTTATGTCGATCAAGCGGTGGGAAAGCTGCCAAAGGTCACGGGTGACGCGGCGCAGGTCTATTTGGACAATGCGACGACCAAAGTTCTGACCGAGGCCGAAACACTTGCGAACAAAGCAGGCGATAGTTTTGTGCCTGTTGAGCGTCTGTTGATGGCTTTGGTTATGGTCAAATCAGCGGCCAAAGACGCGTTGGTTGCTGGAACAGTGACAGCGCAAGGTTTGAACGCTGCTATAAACGACATTCGCAAAGGGCGCACAGCCGACACTGCAAGTGCGGAAGAAGGGTATGATGCCCTGAAGAAGTTCGCGATGGATCTGACTGAACGTGCTGAAGCAGGTAAAATTGATCCGATCATTGGCCGTGACGAAGAAATTCGACGCGCGATGCAAGTGTTGTCTCGGCGTACGAAAAACAACCCTGTTTTGATCGGTGAGCCAGGCGTCGGTAAAACTGCGATTGCCGAAGGGTTGGCATTGCGTATCGTCAATGGTGATGTCCCGGAATCTTTGCAAAACAAACGATTGCTGGCCTTGGATATGGGCGCGCTGATCGCTGGTGCAAAGTATCGCGGTGAATTCGAAGAACGTTTGAAAGCGGTCTTGAACGAAGTCACTGCTGCCGCTGGCCAAGTCATCTTGTTCATTGATGAAATGCACACTCTGGTCGGGGCAGGTAAAACAGATGGAGCCATGGATGCGGCGAACCTGATCAAACCGGCTTTGGCACGAGGTGAGTTGCATTGTGTGGGCGCGACAACGCTGGATGAATATCGCAAATACGTCGAAAAAGACGCAGCCTTGGCGCGTCGCTTTCAGCCTGTGATCATTTCCGAACCAACGGTCGAAGACACGATCAGCATCTTGCGTGGCATCAAGGAAAAATACGAACTGCACCATGGTGTGCGCGTGTCCGACAGCGCATTGGTTGCGGCCGCAACGCTAAGCCATCGTTACATTACGGATCGGTTTTTGCCGGACAAAGCCATTGATTTGATGGACGAAGCCGCCAGCCGTTTGCGCATGGAAGTGGACAGCAAACCTGAAGAGCTGGACGCCTTGGATCGCCAGATTCTGCAAATGCAGATCGAGGTTGAAGCTTTGAAGTTGGAAGACGATTCCGCATCAAAAGACCGCTTTGCCTCGCTTGAAAAAGAGTTGAGCAATTTGCAGGACCAATCCGCCCAACTGACGGCGCAATGGCAGGCCGAGCGTGACAAGCTAGCAGGTGCGCGTGATATCAAAGAGCAATTGGACCGTTCCCGTGCCGAGCTTGAGATCGCAAAGCGTGACGGCAACTTAGGGCGTGCTGGTGAATTGTCTTATGGCGTCATACCGCAGCTTGAAAAGCAATTGATTGCGGCGGAATCTGGTGAAAGCGACGTCATGGTCGAAGAAGCCGTGCGTCCCGAACAGATTGCGGCAGTGGTTGAACGCTGGACCGGAATTCCAACGTCAAAGATGCTGGAAGGTGAACGCGAAAAGTTATTGCGGATGGAAGACGATCTGCATCGTCGTGTCATCGGTCAGAACGCTGCTGTGACGGCTGTGTCCAACGCCGTGCGCCGTGCGCGTGCCGGTCTAAATGACGAAAATCGCCCACTTGGGTCATTCCTCTTTCTTGGGCCAACAGGTGTCGGGAAAACTGAACTGACCAAAGCCGTGGCAGAATTCCTGTTCGATGATGACAATGCGATGGTTCGTGTCGACATGTCTGAGTTCATGGAAAAACATGCGGTTGCGCGCCTGATTGGTGCGCCTCCGGGATATGTTGGATATGACGAAGGCGGAGTGTTGACCGAAGCCGTGCGTCGCAGGCCGTATCAAGTGGTTCTGTTTGATGAAGTTGAAAAGGCGCACCCTGATGTCTTTAACGTGCTTTTGCAGGTGCTTGACGACGGTGTTTTGACGGATGGTCAGGGGCGTACTGTTGATTTCAAACAGACATTGATCATTCTGACGTCAAACCTTGGGTCGCAAGCGCTGAGTGAATTGCCAGAGGGCGAGGATTCTGCGCAAGCGCAACGCGATGTCATGGATGCGGTTCGGGCACATTTCCGTCCCGAATTTTTGAACCGCCTCGACGAGACGATCATATTCGATCGCCTTGCCCGAGAAGATATGGATGACATCGTCGATATCCAGATTGGGCGCTTGCTCAAACGGTTGGCGGCTCGAAAAATCGTGCTGGATCTTGATAACGGGGCACGACAATGGTTGGCCGACGAAGGGTACGACCCCGTTTTTGGGGCCCGACCTCTCAAGCGTGTTATTCAATCGGCGTTACAAAACCCATTGGCAGAAATGATACTGTCGGGGGATGTGAAGGACGGCGAGGTCATCTCAGTCGAAGCCGGATCTGACGGGCTTCTTATTGGGGATCGTGTCAGTTCGACGAACCGACCAAGGCCAGATGATGCGGTCGTGCACTAAAGATACAAACGAAGGGCGCCGGAATAAGGCGCCCTTTTCGCATCTCAGAGGCAAGACCACAGGGTCTCAGAGCTTTCAATCACGACAATTTCAGAACGCGTTCCTTCAAAAGCGCAAAGCGCGATCTATCTTGATGATTTGACAGGAAGCCTAGCTCAGATCACTGTATCGCACTGGAGCCTTGCGACACAGCTGAACGATACGGCGCTAAGGCAGACATTAATGTTCGGGGTGGAAAATGGGCTTTGCAATGACAGCGCTTGAATCGCTGGTTTTGATTTTCGTTGGATTGATTGGATTAGCCGTTGCGCTAAGCCTTGTGTTTTTTGTCATAGATCGATTGCAAACCGAAGACGCGATCCGACGGAACTATCCAGTGATCGGACGGTTCAGGCATTTGTTTTCGGCGTTAGGCGAATTTTTCAGACAGTATTTCTTTGCGATGGATCGAGAAGAACTTCCGTTCAACAGAGCACAAAGAGAATGGGTTAAGCGGGCCTCAGAGGGTGAAGAAAACACCATCGCCTTCGGATCCACGCGAAATCTGAATGTGGTTGGCACGCCGATTTTTGTAAACGCAGCCTTTCCGCCGTTGGAAGATCAATACGCTAAGACCAAACCGATGATGATTGGCGAAGGTGCGCGCCACCCGTTCGAGGCAGCGTCGTTCTTTAATATATCGGGGATGAGCTATGGAGCGATCTCCAAACCAGCGGTCCAAGCGTTAAGCCGAGGTGCGGCAAAGGCGGGAATATGGTTAAACACCGGTGAAGGTGGTGTCAGCCCGTTTCATTTGGAAGGTGGATGTGACGTCGTTTTCCAAATCGGGACTGCGAAATTTGGCGTACGCGACGAACAAGGTGCGCTGTGCGATAAAAAATTGGTTGAAATTGCCGCCCATGAAAACGTGCGTATGTTTGAGATCAAGCTGGCGCAGGGTGCAAAACCGGGCAAGGGTGGGATTCTGCCCGGTGCCAAAGTGACTGCGGAAATTGCAGCCATTCGTGGATTGACCAAAGGACAAGACGGGATATCGCCGAACCGGCACGCAGGTGTCGATGACTGGGACGATCTGTTGGATTTGATATGCCACATCCGGGACGTGACAGGGAAACCTGTCGGGATAAAAACTGTGATGGGGGCAATTGATCCGCTTGAGGAACTTTTCCAAAAGATCAACCAACGCGGCGCAGGTTGCGCGCCTGACTTCATCACAATGGATGGTGGCGAAGGTGGTACAGGTGCCGCGCCAATGCCTTTGATGGATTTGGTCGGCATGTCAGTCCGCGAAGCCTTGCCAGCGTTGGTCAATCTTCGTGATGCGGCTGGTTTGCATGATCGCATTCGCATCGTTTCATCAGGCAAGCTTGTGAACCCCGGCGATATTGCATGGGCATTGGCTGCTGGGGCTGATTTTGTCACGTCAGCACGCGGATTTATGTTTTCGTTGGGCTGCATCCAAGCGCTTAAGTGCAACAAAAACACGTGTCCAACTGGCATCACAACACATGATCAAAGGTTCCAGAAGGGGCTTGTTGTTGAAGACAAATACAAACGCGTTGCCCGCTATGCCGAAGAAATTCGACACGAAGTCGAAATCATCGCGCATTCCGTTGGCGTGTCCGAACCGCGTCAAATGCGTCGGCGTCATGTCCGCATAATGCAGGACAATGGCGGATCAATTCCGATGAATGTGCTGTACCCATCCGTTCCGCTTGAGGTGGCCAACGGTTAAGAACTTTGCGTTGCAAAAAGCAAACTGTTTCAGAACCAGCACAGGATTGTGAGCAATGACGTCTATGTTGTTAAGGCAAGCACGCCTATGTTCACGTCGGACTGTACGAGGAGAACCCAATGGCACATCGCTGGAAAAATAACCTGACTCGCGCCGATGCGACACCAGAAGGTGTCTGGCTGAACCGCCGACAGGTTCTGGCTGGCATGGCGGGATCAGGCGCAATTGGCGCTGGTTTGATTGGATCTCAAGCGCGGGCTGAGGCGTTAGAGCCGAACTCGTGGGAAGACATAACGCAGTACAACAATTTCTATGAATTCGGCACGGGCAAGCAAGACCCGTCGCAAAACGCTGGCGCGCTGACAACAAGCCCTTGGACCGTCAAGATTGACGGGTTGGTTGATCGCCCGGGTGACTATGATTTTGCCGAGATCATGAAAGAAATGACGGTCGAAGAACGCATTTACCGGTTTCGCTGCGTAGAAGCGTGGTCGATGGTCATACCGTGGAATGGTTTCGAATTGTCGGATTTGTTGGCGCTTGCGGGCGTCCAGGAAAATGCACGTTATGTGGCGTTCGAAACTTTGGTGCGTCCAGAAGAAATGCACGGTCAACGGTTCCCAACGCTGGATTGGCCATATGTCGAAGGTTTGCGTCTGGACGAAGCGATGCATCCTCTGACGATTATGGCGACGGGTCTCTATGGAAAACCGATCCCGAACCAAAATGGCGCGCCAATGCGTTTGGTTGTTCCGTGGAAATATGGGTTTAAATCCATCAAATCCGTTGTGCGGATCACGTTGACCGATTCAGAGCCTCCGACAAGTTGGAACAAAGCCATTGGGCGGGAATACGGATTTTACAGCAATGTGAACCCAACCGTTGACCATCCACGATGGTCGCAAGCCAGCGAACGCAAAGTTGGCGGTGGTCTATTTGCACGCCGTATCCCGACTTTGATGTTTAATGGTTATGAATCCGAAGTGGCGAGCCTTTATGAAGGTATGGACTTGCGCGCTAACTTTTGATGCTAGTGGATGGGATAAATCGGGGGGCCCGGCGGGTCCCCACTTGGGTCGTGTATCTCATGTTCCTTATTCCGGTTCCGGTTCTCTTATATAAAGGGATCAACGGCGGCCTTGGCATAGATCCTGTCAAATCTCTTGAACATGAGTTGGGCGAAATCGCTTTACAGTTGGTGATCGCCGGATTGTGCATTTCGCCGTTGCGCCGATTGGCCGGTATCAATCTGATCAAATTCCGCCGAACACTTGGTGTGCTCGCTTTTACATATGTTGCACTGCATTTGATCGTGTGGGCGGTGCTGGATGTACAATCGCTCGAACGGGTTTGGGCGGATATTGTCAAACGCCCCTATATTACCATCGGAATGGCCGCGTTCATTTTGATGATCCCGCTGGCCGCGACGTCCAATAACAAAGCGGTTCGGCGCCTTGGGGCCATGTGGCGCAAGCTGCATCTGCTGACCTACCCGATGGCGCTGCTTGCAGGGGTTCATTTCATCTGGTTGCGCAAGGGGCTCCAGCTAGAACCTATCCTGTACATGCTCGTGATTTGCGGATTGTTGGGCTTTCGGCTGCTGCCCAAACGGCAAAAGGTGCATGCTTCGATCTGAGACGCCTAAATTTTGCCATCACCGGCTGTTAAGCATGCTGCCCATGGTAAAGTTGAGTGTCATATCCGTTTGGACTTGTCTCGTATTCGCAGTGTCGAGCGCGCCGTTGGTGGCCGAGGCGACTCCGGTTTCCGAGAAGGTCAGTGTTGAAACTGCCATCTCAAATGCAGAGCAAGTGCTCAAAGGTCGCACAGTCGCGACATTGGACCCAAGTGGCGTGGCACCGGATGGTGTCGTCATCGAGTATTTCGAGCCGAACGGGAAGGTTTACCGCTGGTATCCCGGATATGGCGCCGTTCTCAGAGGAACCTGGGCCGTGGATGGGAACGTGTTATGGCTGGTAAAGGTATCTGAACCTGAACCGCCATTGAAACTTTGCCGTCAAATATCTTCGGCATCCGGGCCAGAGTATCCCCGATCACGTGTCCGCACCCGGGACTGTTCAATCTGGAAATCGATGAGCGACACGATTGTTGCGTCGACTGAAGGCGACTTCTTTAAACTAAGCTTGATGAAGACGCCGTGCCGTTTGTGTACGTCAGACAGAACAATCGAAAAATTGAATATGGCTGCTGAACACTAATCAAGCACACGCAGGTCATCAGCAACGCGCCGCACTTTGGTCCGACGCGAACCGAGTGGTTTCACAAAAAGCGCTTCAATAGGCCGATTCACTTTGAACAGTGTTGATGAGTCTGCCGCGAGTCTGAGGTGTTCTTGGGGGTAAGCCAGAGGATACCGCTATATGTAGAGGCACGAGTCGGCATGAAGGCCATGGCCCACTGGGAAATTAGCCCCCAAAGGGTTGGTTGATCGAAAAAAATCAAGTCAATGCATTGATTTATAACGATAAAAACAAAATATGAAAAAAGATGACGTTTTTGATAAAAAAGGGGTTGCGGGTTATTGGTAGTAACTCTAGAACCCCCTTCAACGGCGACGCAGACAAGCAACGCCAGACGCCAGACGGGCCGAGGGTTACGATCCAGAGCAACGAGGCGATGATAAAATCAGAGGTAAGTGAGGC
>JBDWUA010000002.1:0-3648 GCA_039984715.1 Paracoccaceae bacterium
TGGACCTGTCACGCTTTTGTGCCGCTCCAAATGCTCGTTTAAGCCACCTTACGCTCGAATGCGACGGGGCTTTTCCAACCCAGTGCTGAGTGGCGGCGACGCGGGTTGTAGAAGCCATTGATGTATTCGAAGATGGCCATCTCAGCCTTGCGTCGTGTTTCCCAAGGATGTCGCCAGATCAACTCTGCCTTGATCGTCTTGAAGAACGTCTCAACAGCCGCATTATCATAACAATTGCCTTTGCCAGACATGGACACCTTGAAGCCATGCTCGCGCAACAGCTTCTGGTAATCGTGGGAACAGTATTGCGACCCACGGTCCGTGTGATGGATGCAGCCCTTCGGTGGTGCCCGGAACGCGATAGCCATATTCAAAGCCCTGATTGCCAGGTCCCGCTTCATCCGATTGCTGACCGCCCAACCGATGACACGCCTTGAGTGCAGGTCCAGTATCACAGCCAGATACAACCAACCCTCGCGCGTCCAAACGTAGCTGATATCGCCCGCCCATTTCTGGTTCGGTTGATCTGCTGTGAAGTTTCTATCCAGCAGATTTGGCGCGATGTTGAACTTATGGTCGCTGTCGGTCGTGACCTTGTGTTTGCGTGTTCGGATCACGGATATGCCGTTCTGACGCATCAACCTCCCCACGCGGCGACGGCCAACATTCAGACCGATCTCTTTCAGCTCCTCGGTCATTCGGGGGCGGCCATAGCTGCCCAAACTGAGACGCGACTGCTCCTTGATATGCGCCAGCGTGACCATATCAGATCGTTGTCGGCGACTGGCAGGACGATTGCGGAACGCCCGCAAACCACGCGAACTGACATCCATGACATGGCACAGCCGGTCGGTTGGAAAGCTGCCTGCCTGTTCTTCGATGAACCGGAACCTCATGGCTTTTGGGCCGCGAAGAACTGCGTTGCTTTTTTTAGAATTTCCCTCTCCTCCTTGAGAATGCGGTTCTCACGCCGAAGCCGGTCATTCTCCTTGGCGAGGCTTAAATCCTCTTTCGACACCACATCCGTATCTCGGTGCGCTATGATCCACTTGTTCAGCGTCGACATACCGACGCCCAGATCATCAGCCACCTGCTTGCGCGTAAGCCCACTGGTCAGCGCGATACGCACCGCATCCTGGCGAAATTCGTCCGTCCGTTTCAGTCCCATAGTCAGTCTCCTTTGTTGCAGTAAATGCTCTCAAAGGAGCGGTATCAAACCGCGACAGGTCTAAAGTGTTTGCATTTTGCCAAAAATGGCCAGGGGTGAACAAAGACATTGTCGACGTGATCAAGATGAGGCCCTTTCTTGGTGATACAGATGCATTCATTGAGGAATTTCTTGGGGAGGAAAGGCCGCTTCTTTGGTCATTTCTTGTGGAAATACATAAGTTGACTGGCGATGATATTTTTGAAGATTTTGGTGAAGAAGCAAAACTCCTAAATGCGAAGCTAATTTAGTGGAAGCGGACTTTTGCCGCGTCGCAGAAATTTTTAAAGGAAGGCTCGCCGCGGACCTTAGCTGCGAACCACGCTAGTGTCCGCCAGCGTCGGCTTGTGTCAATTTGGTCTAACTGTGACGATTGGGTCAGCTTCGTGTGACCCTCTGCACGGAACTGGTGCTTTTACAGTTCGGGCAGGGGGTGCGCAAAATTGACGGGGTGCGCGCGTCTAACCCACTGAAACGGGCTGTCCGTTGTCGGGTTCCGCGCCAAACAGGTCTTCGCTTTGGCGCAATGCGGTATAGGTCAGCATGGCGATGCCAACTGGCGGGGTCACCAATGCGAAAGCCGTAGACATGGCCAATGCCGACGCTTGCAAGGCCCAGCTTGGGCGTTCGGTGCCTTCGATGATGTCACGTAGGCTGGACAAGACATCAATGTGACCTTGGTCATTGTCTTGATCGTCGTTTTTCGGGCGCGACTTACGCTGTGTTGCTTCCGCTTCGATAAAGATCGGGTTTGTCGCGTATTTTGCATCCGGATCAAACAGGGCCAAGCGCGTTGCGTGGTCATCCATACTGTCTGCGGATAACGGGATTTGTGCGACTTGCCACAGGGTTTGGCGGACATCAAACAGCGCCTCAGCGCATTGAGCCACATCCCGCAGCAAAGCGGCGGCGTCGCGGGCATCCTTATCTTCTAGCAAAGCACCGGGAGGCGCACCAATGGCAAGGGTCAGCGCATCCCCCGAGGGGAGAGATGCCCAACCCAAGCCAAGGCGCAGGTTGTCCCGGTCCAACAGAACCAAATCGTTTCCTTCAGCACTGCGCGCCTCTCGGGACGCCACACGATTGCTGAGGATGTCAGCCGCTTCGGCTTCGATTTCATCGAAGAGATCTGCTTGGTTTGGCGCAAGCATCAAAGCCACAAAGACGGTTGGCGGTTGCTGTTTCATACTAGTCACTATTTCATTGTCCCACCTCTATCTTGGCGGGAAAATGTGGCGCGAAGACGGCCTGACTTTGAAAAGTTAAGGCTGAGTTAACCAAAGAAAAAACGGATTCTCATGACCGGCATGTGAATCCGTTTTGTTTTTAAGCAGTTAGGATTGAAGCTTCATTTTAAATTGGCTTCAAATAATGTTGGACAATGGCGTCAATTATTTAGGTGACGTCACGTTAGGAGTCTATTTTTGCGGCCATGATGGCAATCGCTTTTTGGTAAACCCCGGCTGCATTCCATTCTTTGATGGCTGCAAAGTTCGGTTGACCTTCCATATAGCCTTTGCCGGTTTTCCACCCTTTCCCGCGCAGGTAGTTGGCAGTTGAGGCCAATGCATCCGCTTCGGAATAGAAATCCACGCGGCCATCGCCATTTGCATCAACACCGTATTTCAACGCGTTGCCGGGCAGGAACTGGGTATGACCCAATTCGCCATGGCGTGCCCCTTTGGTTTGCTCGGTAATCGAACCTTGATCGACCAGTTTCAAAGCGCCAAGGGCGTGGGGGCGAAAGAAATCTGAGCGGCGGCAATCATAGGTCAATGTGACAATGGCCGAGACAACAGAACTGTCCCCCATAAAGCCGCCAAATGCGGTTTCCATCCCGTGAATGGCCAAAAGCACGCCTGATGGCACGCCGTATTGACGTTCGAGCGAGGCATAGAAATTAGGGTTACGGGATTTGCGTTTGCGGGCTTGGGCGACAATGGTGTTCGCGCCGCGCACCTGCATGAATTTATCAAGGCTGTATTTAAAGGATTTCTGGTTGCGATCCGCCGCAATGGTGCGGGTTGCATATTGTGCAGAGGCCAAAGCCTCGAGACCGCGCTTCTTGATCCCGGCCTTGCGGGCTTCTTTTGCGAATTCGTTTTTCCATGCGGAAAATCCGTTGCCGTCATTTCCGCAGGTTGCGGCAATGGCGGGCGACATCGCAACAATTCCCAGGAATGCAGCAAGATATACGGGTTTCAAATGCAGCATCGTTCGGTTCCCTCTTCCCAGATTTGAGGGACAAGAGTGCCACGTCATCATCAATCACGCCAGTCTTTTGCGGAAGAAAGATGGGTCCAAACATCACAGTCGCATGATGTTTGGGCCGCAGTTTTGGGATCGACCTAGAGGATAAAGTCGCCCGCAATCAGCGTCATTGCACCGTCCAGATCGATTTGCGCGTCAATCAGGCCATCGCCATTTGCATCGATGCGAAC
>JBDWUA010000003.1:0-59989 GCA_039984715.1 Paracoccaceae bacterium
TGTGACTGTGAACGACGGGGGGCAAGCGATTGTCGGCGACGTAAGCCACGTTAGGGAGGGTTGAGTATGAAAAGTGACGCTAACCCCATAGACCCAACTCTGAGGCTCAGAGAAGCGCCTAGATGCAGTGCAACGGCCAAGTCTACAGGCCAACGCTGCCGCAATCCTTCTAAGCAAGGTTGGAACGTCTGCCGCTTGCACGGCGTTGGCGGTGGCGCACCATCCGGTTCAGCCCATCCCAACTACAAACACGATTTGCGCACAAAGGAGGTGGAAGAAGTGAAGCGGGTCGCTTCGATTTTGAGCAAGGAAGCACGAGAGTTGGGACGGCTTTAGACTGAGTGTAAACGCTTTGCGGTGTCATTTAGCAGAGTACGGTGTCGTCGTCGCTCAAGGGATGGTTCTGTTTAGACTTATGATATCAGCAGCTACGCGCCGTTAGCCTGCGTTGGGCGCGACGCGATTTGGGGTTTCTTGTTTCACCCAAGCCCCTCCCCTGACCGTTCACTCAAATGCAGTCGGCGGTTCTTACATAACGTTACTTATGAGCCGGCTTTCAACCAATTCGATTCTCTGCAGATATCTACTGTTCGCCGATTGTTCGAAATGCACGAATGCCGGTTTGACGGCTATGTTCAAAACGACTGGCCTTAATGAACAGGCCTCCGGTCAACCTCTGAAGATACCCAAACGCACCTATGGAATTGAAGCGCTTAGCTCACGGATCAAAGATTGGCGCGCGGTGCGGTTTGAGAATTTCAACACACCATCCGCCTTAATAATCTCCACGATGTAGGACTTATTTATTGACGGAGTGGGCCATTTCGACACTTCTGTCATTTCGTACCCCACTGCTCTTCGAATCGCGACTGTTCGCTCAAAGAAAACTCGGCCTGCAGGGGTGTTAGTAAAACTATTGTACTGGGCAAACTCAAGCACTGACAGGTGATTTCCCCATTCACGCATCGGGTGTTTATTCCGCCCGAGAATGGTTCTTTGTTCGAAAATTACCTCATTCTTGGCAACGATTAGCATTTTCTTTCCGGTTGGCGTCCGAAAAAATTCGGCAATCTTTGCCAAAGTGTCAGTGCCATAGCTTTCAACAACGAAATCTGTGACATGAGATTTTAAGAGTTGGAGAGTGTCTTCTGTCGCAGTATCCGGCATCAAATCGCGAAAACGGCCCCTGTCTAAAACAATGACGTTCTTTTCAAGTAGCGCGTCCCGGTATAAAATTGGGCTATTCCATTCAATGATTCGATAGGAACGGTCCCACTCGCGCTGATCGATGAAGTAGGACATAAAGAAATCCGCATCATCTTTTGGGTCTGCCTGAGCAATTGCACCAAAAAGCACCAGTACCAAGGTTAGAATTTGTCTTAACATGTATTACCTTTTTAGGGTCGCGCAGTTCCGCATTGGTCATCCAATGATGTGCGGATCAATTGACTTTAAGTAATAGCGATACCCCTAGATTGTGGCCAGATTGGGGGCGTTTCGCCCTGCGATCTTATTTCGAACCAAGCGGAAGCCCGGGATCAGTTGTTATGATGCATTTCCGATGCAAGGTTTTAGCCCACCAAACCGCAAGTGCTGGGTACTTGGTCAGCGCGTCTGCTAGCGCAGACTATGGGGTACTCCGCTATCCGCCAGAAGTCGTTTCAGTTGCGTGTTCTCGTCCGTGACAGCGCGCAACTTCGCCACGTCCGACACTTTCATGCCACCATACTGGGATCTGAACTTGTGTAAAACGTTCCTTGGCTGAGACCGTGCTTACGGCACGCGTCTGCCGTGGGCATTACAGCTTCTTGCTCTTTGATCATCCCAATGATCTGGGATTCGCTAAATCGGCTCTTTCGCATCGGTTTGCTCCTTCAAAGCCGCGGAAAATCCAACCCCAAGCGGGGGCACTTTGGGTAGCACAGCAGAGGTTGAAACTCACACTAAGAACATACTCTTTGAACCCATGTCGCCACTCTCGGTTCGCAGAACTGCTCCAAGCGTGGCTCAAAGATTTCACTCGCCCTGGCACGCGCCATCCACTCAAGAACTGGGATAGGGTTAACATCCATCGCAGTTAGATATTCCGCGATTTGACGATAGACATTATGATTTAGCGGCACCTCACCACGAGAGGTGTAAACACGATGGAACCCGAGATGTGGTCCCTGTCCCATCCAAATGATGCGCTTGTCGCCGCCCATAAACATAAGCGGACACGCCGAAAAGCATGGACCATGCAGTGTTGTCGAAAGTCCTCTTTTTCTGATCTCTATGCCAGATAACATTGCATCTGCAACGCTGCCCCCCGCGCTCCCTAAGGCTATCACATCTACTTCTGGATTGGCATCTAGTGCCGCTCGAAAACGATCATGGAAGCCACTATCAATATCACCATACACCACGAGAGTGTTGTCAAGAACTGAGAAATCGCCCTTTAATTCGAGCTCAACAATATATGCCGTTCGCGGTATGCCATGCTTTCCGATACATTGGAGATTCCACAAGCTCTTTTTTTGGCTCTCGGTCATGGCGACGGCTCGTCGTGCAGCGGCGACCCACGAATCCAAGAACATGCTGTGCTCCATAAGCTCAAACGGATCAGCATCGGATGCGCGTGATGGGCTTTCAATCGTCTCCGCTTCCCTGATTTCATCCTTCAACCCAAGCATTCGGCCAGTGATTGCGCAAATATGCCGGTCATGCCCAATGCCATGAAGTGCTGAACTCGGATGACCAGAACCTAGGCCCAAGGCGTAATCGTATTACCTCGAACTTTTTTCGCCAACCGCTTCAATCGCACCATTCCAGGAGATATCCGCAAACGCAAAAGACGGAAGATGCAACCCGAGCATCAGAATAAATGCTAATGCTCTGGCTAGAATCATGATCGATTTCAAGAAACTCCCTTTCACGCAATTCTCTTATACAGGTCGAAAACTAAGGTTGAGGTTTTGCGCTCTGAATTAGATTAGATGCAGCTCTTCGCAATGAAAAGAGATCGCTTTTTCTTTCGGAGAGCTTTAATAAAAGTTGGCATTAGATCAGCCATGGTGAAGTGCTGCTTCGTCCGTTAAGTGGAACCGCCCGACCTTTGGCAGAATATATCGGTTCATGCGACTAGCAAGAAACAAATGAAATAGCGGCGACAGCTGGATTGAGACATTCATATTGCCAGTTTTCTGAGACTGATCTACCCTGATGCGAAGGATCGTATTAGACGAGTCTTCGAAACAGCAAAAGACCGAAGCAAACGGATCGACAAAAGGCTCGCGCATAACGTTGAATGGCAGCGTTAGCTGTTCAAAATAGATTTACCTTCGCGGCGCCAAGTGTCTATTCACCTGTATTTTTCGCTTCCCAAAACGCCACCAGGATCAAAGCCAGCATGACGACAACCCAAAGAACGGCTGTAATAGTTTTGTATTCCACTCCGTAGCTTGCTTGTATCCATTCTAGATCAAGTGCCAAGCCGATTCCACCAACTGCGAACATGCTGCCACCCAGGACACCCCAAGACAGCAACAGCCGTCGAAAAAAGAAATCTCTGTCAAACAGGCGCAAAACCATTCTAGTAGTTCCGTAAACGATGACTGCACCAATTGCGATTAGCCAATACGGCGCATTCAAACTTTGGGAAAACGCCAATGCCGTAACGCAAGCCGTAACAAATGGAAAAATATTCGCGAAACCCAACAAGTTTTTCGTTGATTTTTTCGACGTATCATTGCCCCCCTTAGGTGGAGGTTTCAAATTTGTTTGATTTTCTTGTGAGCCAGTCTCAGCCCTTTTCCGATCAAACAGGTCCAGTAATTCGCCAACCGTATATGAATGGTTGGCATTGGTAGGGCGATGCCGATAGTCGGCACCTTCTTCGCGTTCTAGTCGCAACAGAAAATCGTAACTTTCTTCGACAGAAGGATTATCTGGCATGGGAGTCCAAGCCGTTGCACCCAAATCTCCCAGAGTTCCATGGACAGAGTCAAAGGCTTCTCTCAAAACCGCCAGTGCCTCGCGACAGCGTTGGCCCTTGACCGCGATGTCAACTTGCTTAGCCTCGCGGTCCGCACGGATAACGGCCTCGGCCTTATCGATATAAAGCTTGGCACCCGTGAGCCATGCGTCGTCGGGATCACGCAACAATCGGTTTACCCGCACAATCAATCTTGGGATAAGCGCCCGAGGTAGGTCTTCATAGCGATATCGAAATCGCAACGCGTCTTCTTCGAAGGCACTGTAGTCGGGCGATTTTACCCTCAAAGCTTCCGGGGCAAGGAAAGTTTCTTCCTCATCCGGTAAGCGGTAACAAAGCTCGACTTTACTGTCGAGCATCATGGAAATGATGAATTCGTGGTGCTCAACGGGATATACACCCGGTTCAAGCCAAGTTGAAAGATCAACACGAGCGAAGCGCCCCCCTCTTTCATCACTTTTGATGCGGTCCAACACTGCATAGATCGCGTCGGTCAACCAATTTGGATCAAGCAAAGTGATCCCTTTGAGGGCGGCCGGCGCATCTCGGTCAAGACCATGGGCAACGATGACCCCCATCGCGTGCAACGTCCGAAGCAGAGCGCGGCGCTCGTCTTCACTGTCAACAGGATGATCATCGACCACGCTCGCATCTAAACAGATTTCGTTGAAAACCGATGCCTCAAGTACAGAGTCTTCTTTAGCTCTGCGTGTTAACTCATCTTTGACGGCTAACCATGAGGCCGGTTGTGGCTTTCGCGCCGCGTCGAAGGCTGAATGACTGGCAAGTGCATCGCCAATCGCTGCCCTTAGCAAACCCGCTTGCTGTCTACTGTAGTCATCATCGTCGCAGGACATCCGATGAAACCCAAGCACCTGTGGATGCTCACGTTGCAGCCTTGTTTCATCCAATTGCAATGCCGCCTTACCGCCATCGCTTTTGTTTATCACAACCAGTATCGGCACATCCCCAGCTAAGATTTTGATCATCCGCAACCACGTGTCGACAGACTCATCGTCCTCGCGACGGTCTTCAAGCACAACAAGGTAAAGGCTTCGCTCTGTTAGGAAAAACCGATGCGTGCCGCGCATGATTTCTTGCCCACCAAAATCCCAGACATTCAGGCGGATTTCGCTGTTTTCGGGGATCCAGCCTTGTGTGTTGATACGTTCAAAATGGCGGATATTAGGTGTCTTACGTTCGTCGGGATCGCGCGGTGTGTTGTCGATCAGGAATTTCACAAGGGAGGTTTTGCCCACGGCCTCGTTTCCAAGAACCAACAGTTTCGCCTCGTTTAATGGAACAAGTGTTCCGGCGGTTGCGGCTGTCTTGAACCTCGCCCATGCAGCTAGCAACGCGCGGGCATCAGACGTGTCAAAAGCCTCTTTTGTGAGAACCGTGTCGACGCAAGGGTTTGAGGTGAGATTCAGAATGCTTAAATTGTGTCCTTGATACTTGCCCAATATTGCACTCGCCCCGGCATCGCCGACCTCGTTGTACGACAGATAGAGGGAGGTGAGGTTCGTCAGGTTCTGCGCGATGGCTTCTGCCCCGGCATCGCCGACCTCGTTGCGCGACAGATCGAGAGAGGTGAGGTTCGTCAGGTTCTGCGCGATGGCTTCTGCCCCGGCATCGCCGACTTTGTTGTACGACAGATGGAGGGAGGTGAGGTTCGTCAGGTTCTGCGCGATGGCTTCTGCCCCGGCATCGCCGACCTCGTAGCGCGACAGATGGAGGGAGGTGAGGTTCGTCAGGCTTGGCAGCAGAGTTTTCGTAAATTCAAGGCGAGAATCGAGGCCGGTATTGTGTAGCAATAGATCTTTCAGGCCGGGGCTGCGCACAACGAGGTCTTGGACCTGCTTTTCAGAAAGTTTGAAATTGATCAGCGCAAACTTTTCTACTTTTTCAATGTTTCGCAAAAGATTGTCAAAATCAGCTTCGAATGCGCCGCCAATGATAGCAACCCTGTCAAACCCTTGCAATGAAAGATAGTTTTCAACGCCGCTAATCGGGGGAGCGATTGCAATGCATTCGGCCTTATGAACGAAAGTTCTGAGGTCTTTTTGCGAAGAGACATACGTTACTACTATGTTCTGCGTTTTTGTCATCTTCTTGCGTCCCAAATTTAATCACGTCACCACACGTTACAATCTGAGATATTTTTAGGCCATGCAATCCCTAGCCCGTGGTTCAAGGAAAAGTCGGGCCGGAGCATCGCCTACTGAATTGATCAGCATATCATATCAGCTCAGCTCAACGTCGGTTTTTGGATTGAAAAAGATCATTGCCTTTCTGAGTCGAATGACCAGTTCCCGCCCGAGGCGCTTTTCACTGCAGTCGTGAAACGAGCAGAGTAAGCTTTGCGGACGTTAATTCGAAAGGCAACTATGTCCGGCACATAGTATATTAGTGCGTCTTACGACGGATGACCGCATGTAGCTCAAGTACAAAGAGCGTTGTCGTTCTTTGATAGAAAAATGGCGGCCAAAATGGGGGACATAGAAAGAGCACCGCCCTCTAGTCGATTGAAATATTTGAAAAATTCAAAATTTCATGGCGGAGGCTGTGGGATTCGAACCCACGGGACGCTCTCACGCCCAACGGTTTTCAAGACCGCCGCATTCGACCACTCTGCCAAACCTCCGTGTCGGCACTGATTAGGCAGGCTTTGGCGATTCTGCAATCACCTCAATTGCGTTAATTTTGCCTATAGATTCGTTGCGTCCTTTCCAGATGCGATTTTTCACGCTATTCTTTGTTTACACCCCGGAACTCCGGGCAAAAATGCCACACCAAAGTTGGCAACGCGCACAAAGCGCAAACAGGCGATATGACAAGGGCATGGGCAATGAGCAGCTTAAAATCATCGATATTAACACCACGAGTCCGTTTAATTTCCACCATGACGGCAGCCGCATTTGTGCTGGGTGCATGTAGCGAAACCGGCGGTTTCAACCTCGGCAACACATCTAAACCCAAAGAAGGTAGCGAAGAAGTCGTTGCGCGCGCAGCACCAAACACTGCATCCGTTGAACGCGACATTGAATCCCCGGATGTGTTTTTCGCGACAGAAGCCAGCCTTTGGGATGGACGTCCTTCTTTGGGCGGCGTTTGGGTATCGCACCCTGACGTGAAAGAACCTGAACGCGTTTTGATCCGGAACAAGAACAACGACAAATATGTTGTTGGTGCGCTGTTCCGTCATGAACGTGAATTGCCGGGGCCACGGTTGCGGATGTCTTCAGATGCTGCGGACGCGCTTGGCATGCTTGCTGGATCACCAACACAAGTTGAAGTCGTTGCCTTGCGCAAAGAGGCCGTTCCAGTCGAACAACCGGTTGAAGAACCCGTCGAGGCAGAGTTGATCGAAGAACCTGCTGCAATCGAAACGGTCTCGCTTGACCCTATTGCCGCAGCGGCCGCAGCCATTGATGCGACTGAACCTGCGCAAGAGGCCGTCGAAGAAATTACCGAAACGACTTTGGATTCAGCGACCCCATCAGAAGATGCGTTATCAGAAGATGTGCTGCCAGAGACTTTACCAGAGGTCACCGCAGCCGCCGCAGTTATCGCGGATGAGCCAGAACCCGCCAAAAATGGGATACGCAAACCTTATCTTCAGGTAGGCATTTTCTCTCTCCAGGAAAATGCGATACGATCTTCTGATGTATTGCGCGGAGCGGGAATCGTCCCAACAGTCCGGGAATTCGAACGTGACAACCAAACGTTTTGGCGCGTTCTTGCAGGCCCTGCGCAGACTTTGAAAGATCGGCGTCAACTTCAGTCAGCGCTTAAACAGCAAGGCTATGGCGACGCCTACGCCGTTACCAACTAAGGAGCCTTGCCCGTGCTGCGTCTGATCCTTGCATTTTGCATTGCCATTTCTTTTGCCTTGCCCACTGCCGCGTTCGAAACACGCGCCAAGGCTGCATATGTGATTGATCAGACCACGGGTACAGTTCTGCTTGCTAAAAACGCGGATCAGCCTTTGCCACCGGCATCCATGTCCAAGCTTATGACGCTTTATATGGCGTTCGAGGCGATCCGCGATGGACGTTTGTCCTTGGACGAAAAACTGCCGGTGTCGACGCACGCCATGAGCTATAAAGGCTCGACCATGTTCCTAAACACCCAAGATCGAGTACGTGTCGAAGATCTTGTGCGTGGTATCGTGGTTTTGTCGGGCAATGACGCATGTGTCGTCTTGGCCGAAGCCCTTAGTCCGGATGGCACGGAAGCCGGGTTTGCACGCCTCATGACACAACGTGGGCAGCAAATGGGCCTTACAAATTCAACATTCTCGAATTCCAACGGATGGCCTCAGGCCGGTCATCGCATGTCGATGCGGGATTTGGGATTGCTTGCGCATCGCCTGATCGCGGACTTTCCCGAATTTTATCCGTTATTTGCAGAAACCGAGTTTGCCTTTGACGGTCGGGCGCCCGCAAATACACGAAACCGCAATCCGCTATTGCGGCTCGATATCGGGGCTGATGGCTTGAAAACCGGGCACACGCAAGAAGCGGGATATGGAATTACCGGATCAGCCAAACAAGGCGACCGTCGGGTTATTTTCGTCATGTCTGGAATGCAGACAACCGAACAACGGGCCCAAGAATCCGAAGCGCTAGTCAATTGGGCCTTCCGTCAATTCGCCGAAAAACCAATCGTGCGAAAAGGGCAGCGTTTGACCAGTGCAGATGTCTGGATGGGCGAAGCACCAACAGTTGGCTTGGTCCCAGCCGAGGACATTTCGTTGCTATTGCCAATATTGGCCGGTGACAAAATCGATGCGGAAATCGTCTATTCCGGCCCGTTCCAAGCGCCTGTCAAAGCAGGGCAGGAACTTGGTGAGTTGGTGATCCGGCCCGAAGGCTTGGAAGAAAAACGATTTCCTCTTGTTGCGGAAACGGATGTGGCCTTTGGTGGTTTCATGGCACGTATGACAACGGCAGCCAAAATTCTTATCGAACAAATCACTCAGCCACCGGCATCGGATTCGTGACGTCCAAAGGCACTTTCATCAGCTTTGAAGGCATTGATGGGTCTGGAAAGTCCACGCAAGCCCGGATGTTGCGCGATCACTTGATTGCGCAAGGAAAGGACGTCGTCCTAACCCGAGAACCGGGTGGTTCACCGGGGGCCGAAGAAATCCGTGCGTTGGTGTTGCAGGGTGATCCGGATCGTTGGTCCGCGGAAACAGAATTGCTGTTGTTTACTGCGGCGCGGCGGGACCATCTTGAACGGTTGATTGATCCCTCTTTGCAGGCCGGAAACATTGTCATCTGTGATCGCTTTGCAGACAGCACACGTTTGTACCAAGGACTTTCGCGTGGAGACATGCGCGACAAGGTAGACGTCTTGCACGACTTGATGATTGGTCGTGAACCGGACTTGACCATTCTGATCGATATGGACCCGGAAACTGGTCTTGCTCGCGCATTGGGACGGCAAGGAAGCGAAGAACGCTTTGAGGGTATGGGTTTGGACATGCAACGCAAGATGCGTGCGGGTTTCCTTGACCTTGCCAAGGCAAGCCCAAATCGTTTCCGCGTCATCAACGGCGATCAACAGATTGACGATGTGCAAAAAGAAGTGCGCGCCACCGTCACGTCCCACTTGGCAGATATGTAAACGGCTTCTCGACTGAATTCCTTGCAAGACTTTCAGCTGATCTGTCGACAATTCAGCATCCGCCGCTACGCTCAAGAACCGCGTAGTTATCAGGTGTGCGTCGTTAGATAATGCCCAAACCCATTGCACCTTGGGATTGGCCTGTTACACCCCTTTTATGGCTGAAACCGAAATTCAAGAACCTGATTGCGTCGCTGGGGCACCGCACCCTCGCGAAACGCTGGTTTTATTTGGTCAATCGCACGCAGAATCCGCGTTTGTGTCGGCATTCAACACGGGGCGTTTGCATCATGCATGGTTGTTGACCGGTCCGCGCGGGACTGGCAAAGCGACTTTGGCTTGGCAAATCGCTCGGTTTTTGCTCGCCAACCCTGACGTGGCAGATGACGACATGTTCGGCGCACCCCAAGCACCGACATCCTTAAACGTTCCAGACGACCACCCGATTTCCCGGCGCATTGCCGCAGGATCCGAAGCTGGGCTGATGTCTGTGAAACGCACTGTGAACGACAAAGGTCGGCTGCGCGAACAGATCGTTGTCGATGATATTCGCAAGCTATCTGGTTTCTTTCAATTGTCTGCAGCAGAGGGTGGACGGCGTGTCGTCATTATCGATGCCGCTGACGAAATGAACGTGAATGCGGCCAATGCGTTGTTAAAAATGCTCGAAGAGCCCCCAGAACGTGCCACGCTATTGTTGATCTCTCATCAACCGTCTCGTTTGCTGCCAACAATTCGTTCACGATGCCGCACGTTGCGCCTGTCCGCACTTGGACCCGACGACATGGAACAGGCGTTATCGCAGGCAAACATCGATGTAGGACAAAATGCCGAAGCCTTGTCGGTTCTGGCAGATGGATCAGTGGGAACCGCAATTCGGTTGATCGAACAAGAAGGGCTGGCGTTGTACTCAGAGCTTGTCATGTTGCTGAGCACCCTGCCCCGTCTGGACCGTGTCCGTGCCTTATCGCTTGCCGAACGAATGGGCGCACGAGGTGCCAGCACGCAGTTGGATTTATTATACACGTTGTTGGAAATTGCCTTGGCGCGCCTTGCCCGAACTGGGGCAAGCGGACGCCCACCCCACCCAGAAGCATCCCCCGGCGAGGCAGAAACATTTGCCCGGCTCTCGCCTCATTTAAATTCTGCGCAAGCTTGGGCCGATGTGTCCTATTCCGCGCTTGCACGTGCACGACATGGACGGGCGGTCAATCTTGACCCCGGCGCGCTGGTGCTGGATACGCTATTTAAGTTGCAAGAAACGGCCAACGCATGACGTCACAACCCCAAATCACAGACAGTCATTGTCATCTCGACTTTCCCGATTTTGAGGGCGAATTGGACGATGTAATTGCGCGTGCCCGCGACGCTGGTGTGACGCGCATGGTGTCAATCTGCACGAGATTGCGTCTGGAACCACAGGTCCGCGCCCTTGCAGATACTTACGCGCCCGTCTTTTACGCCGCAGGCACACATCCGATGAGTGTCGCCGAAGAACCGATGGCCACTGTGGAACAGTTGGTGTCATTGGCGCAGCATCCAAAATTTGTCGGCATTGGCGAAACCGGCTTGGATTACCACTACACCGTCGAAAGCGCCAAAGCCCAGCAGGAAAGCCTGCGTATTCACATCGCTGCGGCACGCGAAACCAATCTGCCTTTGATCATTCATGCGCGCGCAGCAGATGACGACATGGCACAAATCCTCAGCGACGAATATAAGAACGGCGCTTATTCTTGTGTGATGCATTGCTTTTCCTCCAGCGCAGAATTGGGCCGCGCCGCATTGGACCTTGGGTTTTATCTTTCAATGTCCGGCATCGCCGCTTTTCCCAAAAGCCAGGACTTGCGCGATATTTTCAAAACCGCGCCGCTTGATCGTATTCTCGTTGAGACGGATTCACCTTACCTTGCCCCCCCGCCCTATCGCGGCAAACGCAACGAACCCGCCTATAGCGCGCATACAGCACAAAAAGGGGCTGAGGTATTTGGACTGGAGTACGCTGAATTCGCAGCCGCCACACAAGCCAACTTTGATCGCCTGTTCTGGAAAGCCGCGCAATACAAGGCCGCCGCATGACGCTGCGCTTTACCATTCTGGGCTGTGGGTCATCGGGCGGCGTGCCGCGTCTGGGTGGTCATTGGGGCGCTTGTGATCCCACGAACCCTAAAAACAGACGTCAGCGGTGTTCCTTGCTGGTTCAAAAAGACGGGCCAGAGGGCACAACAAGTGTGCTGATCGATACGTCACCCGATTTGCGCAATCAGCTTTTGAATGCCCAAATAGGCCGCTTGGATGGAGTGATCTATACGCATGCGCATGCGGATCACGTACATGGCATTGATGATCTTCGCATGATTGTGTTCAACATGCGGGCACGCCTGCCAGTCTGGGCGGACGGTGCCACACAGAACGATCTGATCTCTCGATTTGGCTATGTTTTCGTTCAACCCGAAGGCTCGCCTTATCCGCCCATTCTGGAATTGCACACAATTGACGGCGACGTCACGATCAGCGGTTCTGGAGGCGATATCACATTCACTCCGTTCAAGGTTGATCACGGCAGCATTGATTCACTGGGGTTTCGGATCGGAGGATTGGCCTATTTGCCGGATGTTTCGAAAATACCAGAAGCCTCATGGTCCCAATTGCGCGACCTAGACGTCTGGATCGTAGATGCCCTGCGCCGCGACCCACATCCCACACATTCGCATTTAGAACAGACCTTAGAGTGGATCGAGCGTGCAGCACCACGTCGCGCCGTTTTGACAAACATGCATATCGATCTTGATTACGAGACATTGCTTGCAGAAACGCCCGATCATATCGAACCAGCCTTTGACGGGATGACGATCAAATTGGACGCGCTTTGATCACTCTTATACGTCATCTAAAGCAGATCAACTTACGCAGGCCCTGACACATGCAAGCCCTTCTTGATGTCATTCTTCCCGTGTTTTGCCTGATTGGCGCAGGCTATCTTTTGACGTGGCGTGGATATTTTCCTGTGGCCGGTATTGAAGGCCTAATGAAATATGCACAAGGATTTGCTGTTCCATGCCTGTTATTTGTATCCATTTCCCGACTTGATCTGAACGCATCCTTCCATTTCGGCCACCTCGCCGCATTTTATTCCGGCGCGTTTATTTGCTTTTGGTTGGGTTTATTTGGCGCACGCTACCTTGCTGGGCGTGATTGGGAAGACTCCGTCGCGATTGGCTTTTGCTGCCTATTTTCGAACTCGGTTTTGCTGGGCCTTCCAATTACGGAACGCGCCTTTGGCGAGGCGTCTCTTGCGGGGTCTCTTGCAATCGTGTCATTCCATGCCCCCTTTTGCTATGGGCTTGGCATCACGGTGATGGAAATCATCAAGCACCGAGGACAGCCCAAGGCAACAATGTTACGCGCCACATCAAAAGCCATGTTCAGCAACGTTTTGGTTATGGCGATTGTGGCTGGGTTTGTCGTCAATTTGTCCGGCCTGTCCTTGCCTCAGGTCGCAACAGACGCCATGGACATGGTCGCACGATCTGCATTGCCAGCTGCGCTTTTCGCATTGGGCGGCATATTGGTGCAGTACCGCCCCGAAGGCGATGCCAAAGCCATTGCAATCGTGTGCTGCCTTGCTTTGCTGGTCCATCCGGCCATCGTTTGGACCCTTGGGTATCAATTCAATGTTCCCAACGACTTGTTCCGGGCTGGCGTTTTGACCGCGTCTATGGCTCCAGGCTTTAACGCATATATTTTCGCAAACATGTATGGGCGCGCAAAACGCGTGGCTGCCACATCCGTTCTGATCTCAACTGCTTTGTCGCTTTTGACGTCATGGTTTTGGCTGCTCACGCTCACTTAGCCAGACGTTCACCGCGCCCCCCAACAGTACAAGCCACGCGCTTAAAAATAACCACATCAACAATGCTATTACGGCTCCAATAGATCCGTATACTTCGTTGTAAGACGCGAAATTCGTCAAATACAGCGAAAATCCAAAGGATCCGACCGCCCATAAAAGCGTCGCGCAAATTGCGCCGGGCACATTGCGCCGACCACGCGCATTTGGTCCCAACCGATAGATCAGGGAAAACCCGACCAGCAAAACGCCCAAGGCCAAGATCCAACGCCCAACGTCAAAACTCAAATGCCCCAACACGGCTGTCGGGATCAACGATTGAGGCAACAATGCCAACACCACCGGTAAGATGACAACACACACCATGGCCACCAACGCCACACCAATCAGGGCAACCGTCAGTCCAACTGCTTGCACATAATGTGCCAACCCCGAACGGTTTGGGACATCGTAAATCGCATTCAATCCCCGGATTAACGCAGCAACACCCGCCCGCGCAGACCACACGGCAAGAGTCAAAGAAATTACAGAAGCCCATCCCAGTGTTAACCCATCAGCACCGGCCAATGCCTCAAGCTGGGTTTGCAACAACGTGGAAACTTCGGACGGAATGAACGCCTCAAACCGCGACATTTCTGCGATGATCAATCCCGGATCACCAATAACGCCCCACAATGCAATCACGGCTGCCAGCCCAGGAAACACAGACAAAATGGCATAAAACGCAACCCCAGCAGCGATAAGCCCAAGATTTCGTTCGTCCATGACACGCAGCATACGCTGCGCCCATACCCAAACCCGTCGAATCCCAATCATACATTCAACCTATGCAAAACCTCGCCCAAATACGTTCTTCGCACGGGCTTACTCAGACCATTTTCTAGTCCTTCTTATGTCAAACTCAAAGATCATATCTTGTGGATCGCAAGAGGGACTACGATGAGAACTACAATAATCCGAACACTGACATATGTCGTCGCATTTGGCGTCTTCGTCGCACCAGCCTTGGCAAAAGACAGCTTGAACGCTGTTGGTTACAATATCCGCACAAAGTCACCCGAAGTCACGGGACGCATGGTCGTCGATGGCTACAGCTATGCCCAAGTCATGACTTTCATTGCGTCCGATTGTGCCGATGGCCGGATTGGACAATTCGCATTGGTCGGAAAACCGAAAAAACGCCGCGGATTGGTTCTGCAATCCTTTGTCACCTCTTGTGCCAGCGGCCCACATCCCCGGTTTCAAAATACCAAATCCGTCTCCATCGAAGTGGAACGCACACCGCAAGGTCAAAACCTTGCCGAATTCACCTACGGCGTGAATGGGGATATTAAATACGAGCGCGCTTATAAATAAGACACTTGGGTCGGTGGGTGGGCGCATTTGGCCAAGGCCAAACAGACCACACACCAACCCAAAATTAAGCCCTGAATTCTTTATCCATCCAAGCGGATTGCTTCGTTCTTTGGATCATAGGGACTGTCCTGCACAATCTCTGCGTCCCAAAGCGCATTGAACATCCGAACCTTCAGCTTTTTCCCGGTCACGGCCAGATCGGGATGCACATATCCCATTCCAATCGATTTCCCAAATGCCACCGAATATCCCCCCGACGTCAGACGCCCGACTTTGGTTTCCCCGTCATACAATGCTTCACGCCCCCATGGATCCGCATCATCAGGACCATCAATCAACAGCGTCACGCATTTAGAACGCACACCAATCGCTTCCATTTGCGCTTTTCCATGAAACTCTTTGGACAAATCAACAAACCGCGGAAGGTCCGCTTCCAGCGGTGTCGCATCGCGCCCAAGTTCGGTGCCAAACGCGCGATATGATTTTTCCTGACGCAACCAGTTCTGAGCACGCGAACCGACCAGTTTAATACCGTGTTTCTCGCCCGCAGCCATGAGCAGATCGAAAAGGTAATTTTGCATCTCGATCGGGTGGTGCAACTCCCATCCTAACTCGCCCGTATAAGCGACCCGGATTGCATCGACCGGACACATGCCCAGTTCAATCCGCTTTGCAGACAACCATGGGAAACGTTTGTTCGACAATGCTGTCGAGGCATCAGCGTCTTTAATGAGGTCCGCCAGTACGTCGCGGGATTTTGGCCCCGCGATTGCGAAAACCCCATATTGGGTCGTTACGTCTTGCGCATTGATGCGGCCGAATTCGGCCTCTTTTTCCATGATCGCTTTGTACAGATAATCTTGGTCATAGGTGTGCCACGCCCCAGCAGAAACCAGATAGTAACTGTCTTCAGCCTCCCGTACGATCGTGTATTCCGTGCGGGTCGTCCCGGCTTCGGTTAGCGCATAGGTTAGGTTGATCCGCCCGACACGAGGCAGCTTGTTGGTGGTGAACCAGTCCAAAAACGCCGTCGCCCCTGGGCCCGATATGCGATGTTTCGTAAAGGCCGTCGCATCGATCAATCCGACACCTTCGCGCATCGCCTTGGCTTCTGCGACCGCATATTGCCACCAGCCGCCACGACGGAACGACCGGCTGTCATGATCATTGAATCCTTCTGGCGCAAAATAGTTGGGGCGTTCCCACCCGTTCACTTGCCCGAATTGCGCCCCATGCGACTTTTGCCGATCATAAGCGGGTGACGTCCTCAGCGGCCGACATGCTTCACGTTCTTCGTCTGGGTAATGCAAAACATAGACATGCTCGTAACATTCTTCGTTTTTGCGCGCCGCGTATTCGGTCGTGATCCACGATCCGTACCGTTTCGGATCAAGCGAGGCCATGTCGATCTCGGCTTCGCCATTCACCATCATTTGGGCAAGGTAATACCCGGTCCCACCAGCGGCTGTGATGCCAAATGAAAACCCTTCGGCAAGCCACATATTCCGCAAACCAGGTGCCGGACCAACCAGCGGATTGCCATCCGGTGTATAACAAATCGGCCCGTTGAAATCGTCCTTCAACCCAATCTCTTCGGTTGAGGGCATACGGTGGATCATGGCCATGTATTGTTCTTCGATCCGTTCCAGATCCAACTGGAACAAATCTGCGCGGAAACTGTCGGGCACACTGTATTCAAACCGTGCCGGGGCATTGCGTTCATACGTGCCCAAAATCCAACCACCACGTTCTTCGCGTACATAAGATTGTGCATCAGCGTCTCGAATGACCGGGTGTTCCGGGTTCGATTTTCGCCATTCTTGCAGTTTGGGATCGGCGTCCGTCACAATAAACGTGTGCTCAACCGGAATGGCTGGCATCTTGATACCCAAAAGCTGGGCTGTGCGCTGTGCGTGATTGCCCGTCGCCGTAACAACGTGTTCTGCGTGAATGATGACCTGTTCGTCCGAGGGAACAAGGTTACCGCCCTTTTCAACCATCTTGGTCGCAGTCACGTCCCAATGGTCCCCGGTCCAGTGATAGCCGTCCACTTGCCATTTGCGTTCAATGGTAACGCCGCGTTGGCGCGCCCCCTTTGCCATCGCCATCGTGACATCAGCCGGGTTTATGTAGCCATCCGTAGGGTGGTATAATGCGCCCTGCAAATCTTCCGTCTTGATAAGCGGCCAACGTTGTTTGATCTCGTCTGGGCTTAGGAACTCGTAAGGCACGCCGACAGTTTCAGCCGTTGATGCATATAATTGATATTCATCCATCCGGTCTTGGGTTTGCGCCATGCGCAGATTGCCCACGACCGAAAACCCCGCATTCAGGCCGGTTTCGGCTTCCAGCTCTTTGTAGAACTTGACTGAATAATCATGGATGTGGCTGGTCGCATAAGACATATTGAACAGCGGCAGCAGCCCTGCCGCATGCCAAGTGGACCCAGACGTAAGTTCGTCACGTTCCAGCAGCATGACATCCGTCCATCCCGCTTTCGCCAGATGGTACGCGATACCGGTTCCAACTGCCCCACCACCAACGACAAGCGCTTTCACATGACTTTTCATAGCATCAACCTCATTGGCTACCCACATCCTGTTCTAAGAACTTGAAACCAATTGATGCGAAACTCAGCCGACCGCTCTGTGTCAAAAAACGACCTTTTCTACACAGTATTGCGAAACACGTGCTGCGTATTTTCTATTGGGTCACGATACATCGTGTCAGACCATCATTGCGCCGACAGTTTTGGCCGGGCAATTCGGTGTCCCGTTGGGACGCATTGTCTAGATCATTACGCTCTCGCGCTGAATTTCCTGCGTTAGCATTTGAGGTCTCTGGAGCATTCACACGGCCTGTATTGCCGCTCTCGTCTTCTTCAGGACGCCACAAACTTGACGCTGGGCGTCTAACCGATCTGCGATTTTCGCCAGTGGCGGTAAAAGCTGCTTCATAGTCAATCGCACGCAATAATAGACGCACATTGACCAATTTTCCCAATCCGCGCGCCTCGATGTGAATGCGGTGGACATCCTTGGATTGCCCCACAACGACCTGAAGTTTCTCGCCGTCAAAGTTCACTGCATCATAAATCCTGTAGGAAATTCCCCTTATCACACCCCATTTTTGAGCCGCATTCCGTTCAATTGCGACTGGACCTAGCGCAACATCAGAATCTGCCTGAAAGATTGGTTCGCTTTGGTCGTCGTCGATGAGAAAGGCGCGAAGTACAATTGTGGATGAGCCGCGTTCATAGGCCCATCCATGAGATTGGAATTCCTCATGATCTTGTGAGCTAAACATTTCTGCAGTGCCTTCGACACGGCTGATGCTCAATAATTCAAAATCTGCTTTTGTAATTGCTTTGCGTGTCCAACCTTTTGGTGCATCGGGTAAAACGGATTGAAGCGATTGGTATTCCAAGTCTGCTACAGATGACAATGGAACAACCTGATGGTGCGAAGGAGATAACGACTCAGGCGAGGTGGATTCTGCTCCTGCAATCACTGGTGCCCCAAATGCCAATATCGACAGACTGCTAGCTATGGCAAACCGGGAAAAACAGCGCAGCACAATATGCCCTCAGAGTAATCAACAAGACCTTTAGCATGGCGTTTAACTATGGCGCATTTATGGAATATCCGAAGGCCAGCGACCGAAATTGCGACCATGCAATGGAAGCGACCGGATCGTGTCCAAGTGTTCGTGAAATTGCAAATGCCGACGGTTAAGCCAAAACGCTTTGATCATTCCTCCCGCGGCCAAAACACTTTACCCGGGTTCAGAATGTTCAGCGGGTCCATCGCCTGTTTGATCGCGGCCATGAATTCCGTTGCGGCACCAAGTTCTTTGACCAAATAGGACATTTTCCCTTGCCCAATGCCATGTTCCCCGGTGCAGGTGCCATCCATGGAAATTGCCAAGTTACTGAGCCAACCAATGAATTCCTCGGCGCGTTCGACTTCGTCAGCGTCGGATTTGTCGACCAAAAGCGATGCGTGGAAATTGCCATCCCCGACATGCCCTACAATTGGTGCGACCAGATCCATCTTGGCTGCTTTTTCTTGTGCCGCTGTGACGGCTTCGGCCAGTCGAGAGATTGGAACACACACATCCGTCGCCACACCAGCGGCCCCCGGACGCAAAGCAAGCATCGCCCAGTAAATATCATGGCGCGCTTTCCAAAGCTTGTTACGTTCTTCAAGCGTTTGGGCAGCCGTAAATCCTGTGCCACCAAATTCGCTCGCGATTTCATTGAACATTTCAACCTGTTCGGCCACGCTTGCATCCGAGCCATGAAATTCCAGCAGCAGCATCGGTTCTTCGGGCAGGTCTAACCCGGAATAACCATTCGCAGCCTTTACAGTCAAAGCATCCAGCAATTCGATCCGAGCAATCGGGATGCCGTATTGAATCGTTGCCATGACCGTTTCTGTTGCGGCTTTCACATCGGGGAATGTGCAACGTGCCGCGCGGATTGCTTCGGGAATACCTTGCAGGCGCAAGGTGACCTTGGTGATCAGACCCAACGTCCCTTCCGACCCGACCATTAGACGCGTTAGGTCATATCCTGCTGACGTCTTTTTCGCGCGTTGCGCTGTTGAGATCACGCGACCATCGGCCATGACCGCTTCGACGGCCAAAACATTATCTTTCATTGTTCCATAGCGAACAGCATTGGTGCCCGAAGCATTTGTGGCCGCCATACCGCCAAGAGACGCATTCGCGCCCGGATCAATTGGAAAGAACAGCCCTTGGTCACGCAAATGCGTATTCAGGTCTTCACGGGTGACGCCGGGCTGGACCACGCAATTTAGGTCACCGGGGTGTACGGCCAGCACCTCGTTCATTTGCATCAGATCAACGCAAATCCCACCCGCCGGGGCATTAACGTGCCCTTCTAGGGATGTTCCCGTTCCAAACGGGATCAACGGCACCTTATGGGTTGCACAGATTTTGACGATCTCGCTGACTTCGGACGTGGATTGCGCGAAAACAACACCGTCGGGGGGCTGATTGCGCAGCCAAGTCGTGGTGTGCCCGTGCTGTTCGCGAATGGCATCGCTGGTCTGAAGCCGATCCCCAAAGCGTTGTTTTAAAACACCTAACGCTGTGGCAATGCCATCTTCGTTGCGCGGTAGATCAACAAGTGTCAGACCCATGACATCGTCCCTTTTTAAAGCACGGGGATGATATACCCCCGCCCCTTATCGTATCAAGCTTAGTCACCCAATGCGATACCTTCGCGACGCGGATCAGAACCGCCTTTCAAGACATCACCAATTTCGATCAAATGGAGGCCAGACGTCAGCGCACGTGCGTTTGTCTCAAACCCCATTTCGGTCAATGGTCCTGCCAATTCTTCGGCTGATGTTCCGGCTTCTACATCATAGGTTCCAAACCGATTGACCGCATGTGGCAGATCGACAGCTTGCTGCACGTCCATGCCCCAATCGGCCCACGCAATGATCGTTTTCGCGACGTACCCAATGATCCGGCTTCCTCCGGGGCTGCCAATGGCCAGAACGGGCGCACCGTCCTTCATGACAATGGTCGGTGACATAGACGACCGAGGACGTTTGCCCGGTTCCACGCGATTGGCGATGGCGCGCCCTTCGTTGTGGCTGCGAAAGCTGAAATCGGTCAGTTCGTTGTTCAACAGGAACCCGCGCACCATCAAACGTGATCCGAAGCCGTTTTCGATGGTGGTTGTCATCGACGCAACATTCCCATCGCCGTCCACAATCGAGATATGCGACGTCGACGGCAATTCGATGCTTTCATCCGGTGCCCAGAGTTGCGCGTGATCCCAAGTCGGATTGCCGGGTGCAACTTCGCCCAGCGCTTTATCACCGCTCAGCAATGCCCCACGATCAGACAAATACGCTGGGTCGACCAAGCCTTGTGTCGGCATCGGAACATAATCGCTGTCCGCCATGTATAATCCGCGATCTGCAAAGGCGAGCCTTGAGGCATCACCAATCAGGCGCCATGCATCCGGGTTTTCAGCCCCCATACTGGCCAGATCGTATCCGCCCAGCATTCCAAGGATTTGCCCTACCGTAAGCGCGCCCGAAGATGGCGGGCCCATACCACACACATCCAAGCCACGATATTCAGCACACACAGCTGCGCGTTCTTTGACCTGATAAACAGACAAATCCGTTTCACTTAGAACGCCGGGATTGCCGTCAGCAGATTGGACGGTTTCGACAATGTCCGCCGCAATAGCTCCGGTATAAAACGCATCTGCACCGCCATGCGCGATGGCGCTTGCTGTCATTGCATATTCGGCATTCACCAAGACATCGCCTGGTTGCAACGCCGTTCCACCGGGAAAGAAGTAATCAGCGGTGCTGGCAAAACGTGACAGACGTTCAGCATCGTTTGCGATCAATCCTGCCAATCGGGGCGACACAACAAACCCGTCATTGGCCATGCCAATTGCATCATCAAACAATGTACCCCATGCAAGTTTGCCCCACCGTTTATGCGCGGCTTCTAGCAATGCAGGTGTTCCGGGTGTCCCAACGGATCTGCCCCCCACGACTGCATCAAAGAATTTCAGAGGCTCGCCCGCCTCGTCTTGAAACAATTGAGGCGTCGCAGCCAATGGGGCGGTTTCGCGTCCATCAAGCGTTGTCAGTGCCCCGCTCTCTGCGTCGTAATATACAAGGAAGGCACCACCACCCAAGCCCGAGCTTTGCGGTTCCACCAATCCCAAAACGACCTGTACCGCCACCAATGCATCTGCGGCTGACCCCCCTGCGGCAAGGACACGGCGGCCGGCCTCGACTGCATGTGGATTTGCGGCCGCGACCATGTAATTTTCGGCAGTGACTGGTTGCCCACCTGTTTTTGCAGCGATTGCCTGCGCAACGGCTGGACTAATCGCCTCAAAGTTCCCATTTGCCGCCGCTTCCGGCTCAACAGCATCTGCTGCCTGCTGGGCAACTGCCCCATTGGCAAATGCACTTAATATAATGACTGAAAGAATACGCATACTGTGCCCTCCACGTGTTGTTTCAACTTCGGAGTGTAACAGCCCTGTTCGCCGTCGCGAGCAAATTCATCAACTGCAGCTATCGAATGCCGGTATCGGATCAATTTCCGATTAAAATAACCTTACAGCATCGACGGAATAACTTGATCCGGTGGGCGATGCCCATCATCGAAAGTTTTAATATTGATGATCACTTTTTCGCCCATCTCAATGCGGCTTTCCAATGTGGCGGACCCCATATGAGGAAGCAAAACGACATTCGACAGATCGCGCAGGCGTGGATTGATGTCTGTGCCGTGTTCATACACGTCTAGTCCAGCGCCGGAAATGTCACCGTTGCGCAGCATTCTGGTCAAAGCGTTTTCGTCTATGACCTCTCCGCGTGACGTGTTCACGACAACGGCTCCCGGTTTCATCAATCGCAAACGACGCGCATTCATCAAGTGAAACGTGGACGGCGTCGATGGGCAATGGACGCTTAGAATATCCATACGTGCAACCATCTGGTCCAAGCTGTCCCACCACGTTGCCTGTAGATCGGATTCAATTTCAGAGCGCAGCCTACGACGGTTATTGTAATGGATTTGCATCCCGAACGCAGAAGCCCGCCGAGCAACAGCCTGACCAATACGCCCCATTCCAAGTATGCCCAATCGTCGCCCCGCGATACGTCCACCCAGATAGGCCGTCGGCGACCAACCGGCCCATTCGCCCGTCTGCATGGCTTGCAATCCTTCGGGAATGCGCCGAGCAACGGCCAAAATCAAAGCCATAGTCATATCAGCAGTATCATCGGTCAAAACACCCGGCGTGTTTGACACAAGGATGCCGCGTTGGCGCGCCGTCGCCACATCGATGTTGTCAACGCCTGCACCGTAATTCGCGATCAATCGCAATTGATCACCCGCCTGCCCCAAAAGGCCCGCATCGATGGTGTCTGTGATTGTCGGAACCAACACATCAGCGGTTTGCATCGCTTCGATCAATACCTCGCGCGACATAGGAGTGTCGTCCTCGCGCAACCTTACGTCGAATAATTCGCTTAACCGCGTTTCGACGACATCCGGCAACCGTCGCGTTACGACAACACTCAGACGCTTCTTTTCCATCGTTGGGCTCCTCGATCTTGGCCGACTCTGCCAGTCATGTCATCGTGGCCGAGATAGAGGCGCAGCACAAGAACCGCGCCCAAGGTTGTAGGGCAAGAAGATGCGGTATTCTTTCCTTTTTGGGCAATTGCGCCCGTTGACGATGTTATTGCTTCTGGTCTGCCTTGCAGCACCAGTTTTTGCGCGTGACACTGGGCCAGTGACGAACTTGCCTTTACCGCGCTTTGTGTCCTTGAAAGCGTCCGAAAGTAACGTGCGACGCGGACCATCATTAACTCATCGTATTGATTGGGTTTACAAACGACGCACCATGCCCCTGCGCATTACGGCGGAACACGGCCACTGGCGCCGCGTCGAAGACCGCGAAGGCATGGGCGGCTGGGTTCATTACACGATGCTATCGGGCGTTCGCACTGTGATCATCGAAAAGGACATGCTGACCTTGCAAAGCCGTCCTGAAGAAAACGCGCCGGCCGTTGTTGCCCTTGAAGCGGGTGTAATTGCCCGTTTGGGGGAATGTGGTCCCGTTTGGTGCCGCTTGCGGGCTGGCGGATACAAAGGTTGGGCGCTTAAAACGCTGTTATGGGGTGTTGCGCCCAAAGAGCTGCGCGACTGATCCAAACCTGTTCTGGACAATTTGATCCGCGACATCTCGACGACTTTTCGGTGGGCAGATCGCAAGCTAACCTCGCGGTCAATTGCCTTGTAAATGGTCTGACCTATGCCGTATCGCTGGACCCCGCCCATCACGACAGATCAGCAAGAACTTTGCCTTTGGGCACATCAAAGCCTTCCGACACGTGGAATGGCGGCATTCATTCTAATAACCTTCATCCTAATATTACTTCCGACTTTCGCAGTATTGGGAACGCCCGTTCTGTGGGGATTGTTGCCATTTCTTATGCTTGCCATTTGGGGCATTTATACTGCCTTGCAGCACAACCATCGCGCACGCCAAATTTCCGAGGTCCTGACACTTGGTGAAGATATGGCCCACTTGATCCGTACAGAACCTTCCGGGCAAGTGCTGGAATGGCAATCAAATCGATACTGGACACGCGTGCGGAAATACGAAGTTGGCGGTCCAGTACCCAATTACGTCACCCTGAAAGGCGACGGACGTGAAGTGGAAATAGGCGCGTTTTTAGCCGAAGAAGAACGTCTGGCTTTGTTCAATGAACTTCAGGACGTGCTTTCACGAACAACACGTTAAAACGGATCAAAAGCACCCTTCGGACAGGACGCCCCTCAAAGAGCCGACACTTCTGCGGGTGACGCTATACGTGCGCTTTTGCGCCTGTCGAATGGCGCAATTGCTGGCTCAATAAGCGGCAGGAAATCTATGTTGGACACACATAAAAAAATGCGCAAAGAGTTCCCTGCGCATTTTATAAATTCTCAGATCAATCTGAATAGGTCAGCCAGCACACAGCCGGTTTTTGACCATAGGACCAACAGAGCCGAAATCCATCTGTCCAGTATACTTGGACTTTAACACGCCCATAACAGCGCCCATGTCCCGAATACTTTCCGCGCCGACTTCGCTGATTGCAGCGTCGACGGCTTTGACCGATTCATCCGAACTTAGCTGTTGTGGTAAAAACTCTTCGATCACTTCGATCTCAGATCTTTCCCGTTCTGCCAAGTCCAAGCGCCCACCCTCTTCATAGGCTTTGGCACTTTCGCCGCGTTGCTTGGTCATCTTGCCCAAGATCGACAAGACTTCAGCCTCGCCGACACCATCATCTGAACCGCTTGCACGGGCATCGATGTCTTTGTCTTTGATTGCGGCGTTGATCAGGCGCAGCGTCGATAAACGGGCTACATCCTTCTCTTTCATGGCTTGCTTCAACGCAGAGGTGATGCGTGTGCGTAATTCCATCAAGGCAGTCCCATCCTCGTGGGTTTGTGTCAGGCCATGGAACATACGCGAAAGGTATGAATCACGCAACGGATCAACGCAAATATAAGTCATTGTTTTTGCTGTATTTTTAAATTTCTATTTGCCTTGACCCTCTGCAACTCAGACTTTAGGTTCCGGCAAGTTTGCGCCACACACACAGGATCGAGCTTGCCATGACTGTGCCCACCCCTACTGCCTGCCTTGCCCTTGCTGACGGAAGTCTATTTTACGGAATGGGGTTCGGCGCCACCGGTCAAACGACCGCAGAATTGTGTTTCAACACTGCGATGACCGGATATCAGGAAATTATGACTGACCCGTCTTACGCGGGGCAGATTGTAACCTTCACATTCCCGCATATTGGTAATGTGGGTGTTAACCCCGAAGATGATGAAACAGCCGACCCGGTTGCGGCTGGCATGGTCGTCAAATGGATGCCGACTGAACCGTCGAATTGGCGGGCCGGGCAACCTTTGGGCGATTGGCTCGCGTCGCGCGGCAGAATTGCCATCGGTGGCGTTGATACGCGTCGTTTGACACGCGCCATTCGCCAAGCGGGCGCACCTCATGTTGCTCTGGCACATAATCCAGACGGTATTTTTGATGCCGAGGCATTGGTCGCCGCTGCGCGCGCCTTTGCGGGCCTTGAAGGCATGGACTTGGCGAAAAGCGTCACGTGCGCCCAATCCTATCACTGGAACGAAAAACGGTGGGCTTGGCCGGAAGGATACACGCCTCAAAATGAACCCAAGTACAAAGTCGTCGCTTTGGATTTCGGGGCAAAGCGCAATATCTTACGGTGCCTTGCGTCCGCGGGATGCGATGTCACAGTGTTGCCAGCCACATCCACAGCCGAAGAGGTTTTGGCCCATTCGCCGGATGGCGTATTTTTGTCGAACGGACCGGGCGATCCAGCCGCCACAGGGGCCTATGCCGTTCCGATGATCCGTACGATCTTGGACACAACAGAATTGCCCGTGTTCGGGATTTGCTTGGGCCACCAAATGCTGGCCTTGGCACTTGGGGCACGAACGATCAAAATGAACCACGGCCATCATGGTGCGAACCACCCGGTGAAAGATCTGGATACAGGTAAAGTCGAAATCACATCGATGAATCATGGGTTCGCGGTCGACAGCCAAACACTGCCCGAAGGTGTCATCCAAACACATGTTTCCCTATTTGATGGATCCAACTGTGGGATTCGTTTGGCGAATCGCCCGGTCTATTCTGTTCAGCATCACCCCGAAGCCAGCCCCGGCCCGCAAGACAGTTACTATCTGTTTGAACGCTTTGCGGCGGCTATGGCAGACCGTGTGACGGCCTAATCGCTATTTTTGACTAGCTCTGAACCGGGTTTAACCAAGACTTAACTCTGCTTTGACAGCGTCGCTCCTGCGCATGTGCCGGGTGGGATTGGCTGCGCCGGGAAGGGTTAAGGATCATGAGTGATCCTCGTCTGCGCCTTGTAGAAGCGCGTCAGGTTTCAGAGCCAGCACCACCGCGTTTATTTGGCCGCATTCTGGTCGATGCCGGGGTCATTTCGAATGACGACCTGAAGCACGCGCTGACCATACAACGCAATGTTGACGCCCGTTTGGGCGACATATTGGTTGCAGAAGGTCGGGCCAGCCAGAATGACGTCTTGGCTGGCTTGAGCATACAAAGCCAGACAGATCGGGTCGACCTAACCGTAAATCCACCCGCCCAATCCATGCATTCGGCTTTGCCATCCCATCTATGCCTAAAACACGAAATTTTACCGTGGCGGTGGATTGGTGACACGTTATTGGTCGCCACGACACACCCGCAGGACGTGCGTTCGCTGCGCGACACACTGGGGGATCTGCTGCCCCCCATCCTGCCCGTCGTCGCCCCAACGGCACAAATACACACTTATCTGGGGCGTCTGTACGGTGACGAACTTGCAGACAAAGCGATCAATCGCTTGCCCGAAGCAGAAAGCGCACGCCTGTGGACCAGTCGCCTGCAACGGCGATCAAAGCTCGCGGCATTTGCCGTCGCGCTTTTATGTGTGGCGGCCATTCTCGCTCCTGTAACCACCTTTTCCGTCTTTCTGACATGGGGGCTTTTCACCCTTGCTCTGGCCACGGGATTAAAGGCGTTGGCCTTCGGAACTCAGGTTGCGCACAATACATTTGTAAAACAGGTGGCCGCACCCCAAGAATTGCCATTCCGTCTTCCTCGGGTCTCGGTCATCGTCCCGCTCTTTAAAGAAGAAGAAATCGCGTCACATCTGATCAAACGCCTTGCGCGCCTGACCTATCCCAAAAGCTTGCTGAACGTGTTGCTTGTCCTTGAAGCAAAGGACTGGGTCACACGAGAGACCTTAAGGCGTACGAAATTACCGCACTGGATGTCTGTTTTGGAAGTCCCTGACGATGGGACAATTACCACCAAGCCACGTGCTTTAAATTACGCACTCGATTTCTGTCATGGCCCAATCGTCGGTGTATGGGATGCCGAAGATGCACCCGAACCGAACCAAATAGAAAAAGTTGTCATGCGGTTCCATCATGCCCCTGACAATGTTGCTTGCTTGCAGGGTATGCTGGATTATTACAATTCCCGCAAAAACTGGATCGCGCGATGCTTTGCCATTGAATACGCAACGTGGTGGCGATTTGTCATGCCGGGAATGTCGCGGCTTGGACTGCCTATTCCGCTTGGCGGCACAACATTATTCTTCCGCAAGGATATCCTTGAAGATCTGGGCGGATGGGACGCGCATAACGTGACAGAGGACGCCGATCTTGGGGTTCGGCTCGCACGGCGAGGATATGCAACTGAGCTGCTGGAAACTGTGACAGAAGAAGAAGCAAACTGTCGCGCATGGCCATGGGTCCGTCAACGATCGCGCTGGCTGAAGGGATTTTTGGTCACTTATTTTGTTCACATGCGCAACCCTCGCGCGTTATTGCGGGACGTCGGAATTCGCGGTTTCCTTGGCATTCAGGTCATTTTTCTTGCAACGTTTTCTCAATTCGCCGCTTTGCCGCTCTTGTGGACATTCTGGTTGCCCATATTTGGCCTTCCTCATGTGATGGATGGTGCATTGAACGGGCTGCTCATCACCTCTGTCGCAATGTTCTTTTTGTTTTCCGAATTACTAAACATTTTGATCGGTGTTTCGGCAGTCTCTTCTCGCAGCCGCAGACACTTGATCCCGTGGGTTATCACCATGCCGATATACTTTACGCTTGGGGCACTTGCCGCATACAAAGCGTTGTTCGAATTGGTGTTGCGACCGTTTTATTGGGACAAAACGGATCACGGCATCGAATGAAAGCAATCAGTTCTTTTCCCGTCGGGCTTCTGCATCCTGCTTAAGACGGGTCATAAACGCGACTGATATGTGTTCGCGCAACGCGGCACCGGCTGACTCTTCGTCCTTTTTTTCAATCGCTTTTACAATCAAATCATGTTCCGTCTGAGCATCCCTTGTCCGCCCCACAGCGGCAAGCGATGTCGTCGCCATCAAAGCCATCGTACGATACACCAAATCAAGCTGCTGCACGAGATATCGATTGTGCGACGCCAGATGCACCTGTTTATGAAATCTCCGGTTTGCGCGCGCCAATGCTGGCGGATCATCGACCAGCAAATTGTCTGCATCAACCATCTCTCGCAAGATGCGGACTTCTTCATTGGTTGCATGGCGCGCTGCCAAAGACGCTGCCAACCCTTCCAACTCTCGGCGCACAACATATAGTTCGGCCATTTGGTTGTGGTCCAAAGACGCAACAATCAGGCTGCGCCCGTCACGCGACAACAGGGATTGCGTTTCCAACCGCTGCAAGGCTTCGCGGATTGGCGTCCTAGAAACTCCGAAACGGTCTGCCAATTCGCTTTCAACAAGGCGATCACCTGGTTTGAACACACCAACATCAATCGCGTCCAAGATCATAGAATACGCATCTTTCGGGACCTGACGAGACACTGAATTTCCTGTTCCAAATATTTGTTTTTCTTCTATTAACGCAGGTCGGCGTTTTGACCAAGCACAAGCGTCGACCTCTTGCTCGGAACAGACGCTCAAGGTACGATAGTGATATGCCCAAATCTTCTTTTTCTCATGTGAACGTTTGGGTTTTTGACCTCGACAACACTCTTTACCCGCCGCGTGCGCGCCTATTCGATCAGATCGAAGTGCGGATGACCCAATACGTTATGTCTGCATTGAATGTCGACGAAGCCACGGCAAATACGTTGCGGGTGGATTATTGGGAGCGTTACGGAACGACCCTTGCCGGATTGATGCGCGAACATGATGTCGACCCGGCCCCCTATCTGACTGATGTTCATGACATTTCTCTGGATCATCTAGAACAAGATCACGTGTTGGCCGATGCAATCGCCAATCTACCCGGACGCAAAATCGTCTATACCAACGGATGCGCCCCTTATGCAGAACGCGTCATTGCTGCGCGAGGGTTAAGCGGACAATTTGATGCCGTCTATGGCGTTGAGCATGCGGATTTTCTTCCCAAACCTGAATTGGCAGCATTTCAAACCGTTTTTGGCTTGGATGGGTTGTCCGTCGAGCACGCTGCAATGTTCGAGGACGACACACGAAATCTGATCGCCCCGTTCGACATGGGCGTCAAAACGGTGCATGTCGCCGAAAACGCAAAACCAGAACCCCATGTCGAATTCCACACCGACGACCTCGCCTTGTTTTTGCGCCAACTGCACGCCTAGGACAGGATGCCGCTTTGCGCATCACGGCCCGATAGCTACATAAGACAGTATGCACGCGTTTGATTACGATATCGTCGTGTCCGGTGGCGGTATTGCTGGACTGATAACCACAGCCGCATTTGGGCAGAATGGATTTTCAGTCCTATGCGTTGATCCAACGCCACCTGTGACATCTGCAAAAGCCACTGGCGCGGACATGCGCACAACTGCGATCCTCCAACCCGGTCAGCGCATGCTTGAGGCTGCCGGGCTTTGGGCATCCCTGGCCCCACATGCCGCGGCACTTGAAACGATGCGAATTATTGATGCTGGCGGCAAAGATGCGACCCCAAGGATCATCAAAGACTTTAGGTCCAGCGACGTGTCCGATCTGCCATTCGGTTGGAATTTGCCAAACTGGCTTTTACGTCGTGAGATGGTGGCTCGTTTAAAAGATATTCCAACGGTCACATTCCAACCGGGTGTTTCGACCACCAATTACTTGGGGCGAACCACCGGCGCACGCGTGAAACTCAGCACTGGTGAAACTGTCAAAACGCGGCTTGTGATTGCCGCAGATGGGCGCGACTCCCCCATGCGTAACGCGGCCGGCATAGATGTCACAACCCGTCGATACGGTCAAAAAGCGCTAGCTTTCGCGGTGACCCATACCGTTCCTCACGAAAATGTCTCGACCGAAATTCACCGCACCGGCGGTCCATTTACGCTGGTTCCATTACCCGATCATGATGGTATGCCCGCATCCGCTGTCGTTTGGATGGATGACGCGGCCGCCTGTTTGCGGCGTTTCGATCTGTCAAAAGACGCCTTTGAGGCAGAAATGTCAGAACGATCCTGCCAAATCTTCGGCCCCCTGACACTGGCGTCACGACGCAGCATCTGGCCGATAATATCCCAAAACGCGCGTGAATTTACCGCAACGCGTCTTGCCCTGATCGCAGAAGCGGCACATGTCGTGCCACCAATCGGCGCGCAAGGCCTCAATATGAGCCTGACAGACACTGCGTCGCTTTTATCGTTGGCGCAAAACGATCCTGCCGGTCTTGGAACACAGCCCATGTTGGACACCTACGAAAAAGCTCGTGCCAAAGACATTCGTCTGCGTGTGTCGGGCATTGATCTGCTCAACCGCGTCAGTCAACTCAAAACACCAGCCATGCGCGACGCGCGTGCTTTGGGACTGAACGCCCTTTATGCCGCAACCCCAGTCCGAAAAATGCTGATGCAAATGGGACTGGGCTTGCGCGACGAAAGCTAGACGTCAGGGTCGGCGGGTGGGCGCATTTGCACATCGTGCAAACAGAACCGCCCCGACCCTATAAAACTTGATCAACCACGCGGTTCAATCGCGCCACAGTCGCATCAACATCATACAATTTATCCAACCCAAACAGGCCAAGGCGGAACGTCCGGAAATCGTCAGGCTCATCACATTGTAACGGCACACCCGCCGCAATTTGCATACCTTCCGCAGCAAAGCGTTTGCCATTTTGAATCTCTGGGTCTTGCGTATAACTCACAACAACACCCGGTGCCCCGAACCCGTCCGCAGCAACGGAAACGATGCCTTTTTCCGCAAGCAAACCCCGCACAGCGTCACCCAATGCCCATTGCGCATCCTTCAAGCGTTCAAACCCATATTCACGCGTTTCCAGCATTGTGTCGCGAAAGGCCTGCAATGCATCTGTGGGCATCGTCGCATGATACCCGTGTCCGCCGTTTTCATAGGCTTGCATGATCTGATACCATTTCTTGAGGTCTATCGCGAAACTGTCAGACGTCGTGTCTTCCAATCGGGCCAATGCGCTTTCAGACAGCATCACCAAACCCGCACAAGGTTGCGCTGACCAGCCTTTTTGCGGGGCAGATATCAACACATCAACGCCAAGTGTTTTCATGTCGATCCATGCACATCCACTGGCAATGCAATCCAGAACCATCAACGCACCAACGTCATGCGCAGCCCGCGCCATTTCCGCGATGTAATCATCTGGCAAAATCACCCCGGCCGATGTCTCGACATGTGGTGCAAACACAATACCGGGGCGCTCTTCGTGGATACGCGCCACAACTTCAGCAATGGGTGCCGGGGCGAAAGGTGAAGCCGATGCATTCCCCGTTTGACGCGCCTTCAGCACGGTTGCAGATGCTGCCAACCCTCCGGCTTCGAATATCTGGCTCCAGCGGAATGAAAACCATCCATTGCGCACGACCAGAACGTTTTCGCCTCGCGCAAACTGGCGCGCGACCGCTTCCATGCCAAAGGTCCCGCCCCCTGGAACAACAACGACACCGTCCGCCGAATACACGTCTTTGAGCATGCTCGAAATATCCCGCATCACCTGCTGGAAATTCGCACTCATGTGATTAAGTGATCGGTCCGTGAAGACGACCGAAAATTCGTCCATTCCACCCGGGTCGACATGGTCCAGCAGTGCAGGCATTTGAATGCTCCCTGTTTTCGTTTGCATTGATGTAAGCCGTCATTGCTCTGGGTGCAAAGGTTACATTTGCGTACGAAGGTTAAATCAGACCGTTACCCAATTGGTCCGGGGCGTCGTTCTTCACTCAGCAGCACATTCGCCTCGACATCACCCGCGCCCGGCAATGTCATAATGCGACGGCGCAATATGCGTTCAAAGTCCGGCAGGTCCCGCGCAACGACGCGCAAACGGTAATCATACATGCCCAAAACATGTTCGACTGTTTGCACTTCGGGGATGGCCATGACCGCACGTTCGAAATCTTCAAGGCTGATGCCCCCTTTGCGGGCAAGCTTTACGCCAAGAAAAACTGTCACACTGTATCCAACCGCCTCTGCATTCACACGCAAACGTCGTCCTTGGATCACCCCCGCATCCGTCAAACGTTTGATCCGACGCCACGCCGCAGGTTGAGACAATCCAACCGACCGGCCAACGGCCCCCGCCCCTTGTGATGCGTTTTTCACAAGTTCATTCAAAACTGCCCTGTCGATATCATCCAATTCAATCATACAGGCAGCCCCTCTTCATTTTTGATCCGCGCCACATGCATCAGTGCTTCGATATCGGCGATATGAGGCAGCTTCAAAATTTGCGTCCGATAGATATCCTGATAATGGACCATGTCCTTGGCAATGACCGCCAAGCGCACATCAACCCGCCCCAGAAACGTCTGGATCGCGATGACCTCGGGCACATCGCGTGCTGCGCTCAAGAAATCGTCGAACGCGCGGCTTTCCCCTTTATCAAGGGTAATGCGTAACGACACCTCGACGGCGTACCCAAGGGCTGCCCAATCGATCACGGCCCCAACCCCAGTTACAACACCTGACGCTTGCATGCCGGCTTGACGTCGTGTGACTTGATTGACCGTGACACGGGCCTTTTCAGCCAATTCATTGGGTGCGAGGGTTGGATCAGCTTGCCAATGGCGTAAAATACGTCGATCCACATCATCAAGCATGATTTTCCACTACTTCCTGTATTTTGCGCATGATTTTTATCATGAACATACGATTATATGACAAATTCACCGCTGACCAGTCCGCGTTTCATCCCTATTGTGCAGCCAGAAATCAAACCGGAGGATATGACATGCGGGTCTATTATGATCGCGATTGCGATGTGAACCTGATCAAAGACATGAAAGTTGCCATTTTAGGATATGGCAGCCAAGGCCATGCGCACGCCCTGAACTTGCGTGACAGCGGAGCCAAGAACGTTGTTGTTGCCCTGCGCGAGGGCTCTGCCTCTGCAGCCAAAGCCGAAGGTGAAGGCCTCAAAGTTATGGGCATCGCTGAAGCCGCAGCATGGTGTGATCTGATCATGTTCACAATGCCCGACGAACTTCAGGCAGAAACATACAAGAAATACGTCCACGACAACCTGAAAGACGGTGCAGCCATGGCATTTGCCCACGGCCTGAACGTACATTTCGGTCTGATCGAACCCAAAGACACAGTCGACGTGATCATGATGGCCCCCAAAGGCCCCGGACACACAGTACGCGGCGAATACACCAAAGGCGGCGGCGTGCCTTGCCTTGTTGCCGTTGACAACGACGCGTCCGGCAAAGCGCTGGAAATTGGCCTGTCCTATTGTTCAGCCATCGGTGGAGGACGTTCTGGCATCATCGAAACCAACTTCCGCGAAGAATGCGAAACTGACTTGTTCGGCGAACAAGCTGTTCTGTGTGGTGGCTTGGTTGAACTGATCCGTATGGGCTTTGAAACACTGGTCGAAGCTGGGTACGCACCAGAAATGGCGTATTTCGAATGCTTGCACGAAGTGAAGCTGATCGTAGATTTGATCTATGAAGGCGGCATCGCGAACATGAACTATTCGATCTCGAACACGGCGGAATACGGCGAATACGTTTCTGGCCCACGGGTTCTGCCATACGAGCAGACCAAGAAAGAGATGAAAGCCATTCTGCACGACATCCAAACGGGTAAATTCGTGCGTGATTTCATGTCCGAAAACCAGACGGGTCAAGCGTTCTTTAAAGGCACACGCCGCATGAATGACGCGCACCAGATCGAAGAAGTTGGCGAAAAACTCCGCGGCATGATGCCTTGGATTTCTGCCGGCAAAATGGTCGACAAAGAAAAGAACTAAGGACCAAGGGGCCAATGGCAGCATTTAAGATCATTCCCGCGCCGCTGGCCCTAAAGGACGAAATCAAAGACCTGTCGCGCCAAACGTTCAAAGAACACCGGGCGCGGCAGCCTTGGACATTTGCCGAAAACACATTCGACCTGATTATTTCTGACGTATTTGATTCTTTGTTTCGTGACGGCAAAAAAACACGGCAAGAAAGCCCAAACCTGCTGGTCGCCATGTCGCAAGATCAATTTGCAGGCTACGTTCTGCTGATGCCCAATATACCCGCGGATTTCGAAGAAAGCGCCAATGCGACGATATTTGACATCTGTGTGCGGCCAGAATTTCGCGGGCAAGGTGCCGCCCGCGCCCTGCTTGATCACGTAATTGCACTATCGCAGCAACAAGATTGGGACAATTTGGATGCCCAAGTGTGGGTCGGGAACGTGGGTTCCGATCGGTTGTTTCAAAGCGCAGGTTTCACGCCGCAATCGACAACTTATCGCATCGGACCAAACCGCAAAGCGCGGGACATTCGGCTGCGGGACATTCAGCCGCCGCCCAGCCCGAGCCGTTGGACGTGGCTGATCACTTGGTGGCCCGCTTTGATCGCAATCCCTGTGGTGTTTATTTTGGCTACCTTCAAAACATGGCGCTAAGGTCAGTATTTTTGATCGGACCGCCTGTCATTTCGGTGCTGGTCGAAGCATTCGAATGGCGCTTGACCAACTTAGCCCGAAGACCGACAAGACGATATGCAAGAGCCTGACATCACCTGGAAAAGCTGGCTCATGGTGGCGGCCTTGGGTTTGACGTGGGGCGGCACATTCCTGGTCACCGAGCTCGCTCTGGAAGGGATGACACCCTATTGGCTGGCCGCAGGACGTATTTGCTTTGCGGTGCTGGTTATGTTGGCCATTTGGCCAATGATGGGGGGACGGCTGTTTGAAGCCCCGTTAACCCGATCCGCCGCACTTTCGGTTTTTGCAATCGGAGGGTTTTCAACAGCCATCCCATTTATGTTGCTTGCGTGGGGGCAGCAGTTTGTAACCAGCGGATTTGCAGGCGTTTCGATGGCCAGCGTGGGGTTGTTGGTTTTGCCATTGGCGCATTTCTTGGTGCCGGGTGAACGTATAACCATGCGCCGCGCCATAGGATTTGTGATCGGGTTTTGCGGCGTTTGCGTTCTTATTGGCGGGCAAGCCTTTGATTCAACCGGGGCCGAACTGGAATCGGCTGGACGCATCGCATGTGTGACAGCGGCCTGTTGTTACGGTGTGTCTTCCGTGCTTATGCGCAGGTTACCTGCAGTGGATCCCATCGGGCTTTCAACTGTATTGCTGATTATCGCCGCGGGCATGACCATTCCTGTGGCTTTGTGGCAAGAAGGCTTGCCGACGATGCCGGACACGCGCACGCTGATTATCGTCGCACTTTTGGGCCTAATCCCAACAGCCGCTGCGAACCTGCTGCGCGTATTGGTCATTCGCACAGCAGGACCCGTTTTCATGTCCCTGACAAACTATCAGGTGCCCGTTTGGTCAGTTGTTCTTGGGGCATGGTTGTTGTCAGAACCCCTGCCCCCCAGCTTGATATGGGCGATGTGCCTGATCTTGATCGGTGTCGGCCTGTCCCAGTTCGGCGCGTTAAAGCGGTTGTTCCTTAGATAACTAACGGCTCACGGCGTCCTGCACCGCAGCCACAACACGATCAACGGCTTGCGTCATCACATTTTCATCCTCGGCTTCGGCCATCACACGGATCAACGGTTCAGTCCCTGACTTGCGGATCAACAACCGGCCCGTTCCCGTCAGCTGTGCTTCGGATTCAGCGATGGCCGCTTGAACCGTCGCAAGTTCCAAGGGGGTTTGACCGCGTTCGAAGCGCACATTCTCAAGCAGTTGTGGAATGGGATCAAAGACATGCAAAACCTCAGAGGCACGTTTTCCCGTGCGCACAAGTTCTGCCAAAAACTGTAGACCTGCCATAAGCCCGTCGCCTGTCGTGGCGTAATCCGTCATCACAATGTGCCCGGATTGTTCACCGCCGAGGTTGAACCCGCCTGCGCGCATTTTTTCGACGACATAGCGATCACCAACGGATGTCCGTTCCAAACGCAGCCCACGCGCATCCAAAAAGCGTTCAAGGCCGAGGTTGGACATGACAGTCGCTACAAGCGCGTTGCCTTTCAGGCGATCTTCTTCGGCCCATCGCGCGGCCATCAAACCCATGAACTGGTCGCCGTCCCCGACTTGCCCTTTTTCGTCCAGCAAGATCACGCGATCCCCGTCGCCATCCAAACAAATGCCAACGTCTGCACCATGCGCGATGATGGTTTCTGCCGCTGTCTGAGGATGCGTGGAACCGCAATCTTGGTTGATATTATGACCGTTCGGTGAGGTCCCAATCGGAATAACGGTCGCGCCCAGTTCCCACAGCGCTTCTGGGGCAACCCGGTGTCCGGCGCCGTTCGCGCAATCCAATACGACCTTCAATCCATCAAGGCGCATTTGCCGTGGAAACGTGGATTTGACCCGTTCAATGTAACGAAACCGTCCATCGTCGATCCGCTTGGCACGGCCGATTTCATCGGCAGCAACTGGTTCAACGCCATTGGCCACAAGTTGTTCGATCTCTGCTTCTGCGGCATCCGACAGTTTGAACCCATCTGGGCCAAAGAACTTGATCCCATTGTCATGCGCAGGGTTGTGGCTTGCCGAAATCATGACGCCCAAGTCAGCCCGCATCGACCGCGTCAGCAATCCAACAGCGGGTGTCGGAACTGGGCCCAACAACAGGACATTCATCCCCGTCGATGTCAGACCAGCCGTCAGAGCGTTTTCAAACATATAACCTGACAAACGCGTATCTTTCCCAATGACAACACGATGTGCCGCACTGGTATTGCGTCGAAAATACCGACCAACGGCTGCGCCAATTTGCAGCGCCATCTCGGCTGTCATGGGGGTGATATTGGCAGTCCCGCGGACGCCGTCGGTTCCAAATAACTTTGTCATGCGCATCTCATGCCATGCAGGCGCGCCACATTGCAATGGCTTGCGCATGCTCGGCCACATCATGCGCGCGAATGATTTGAACACCTTGCTGAATTGCCGACAAAGCAACCGAAACTGATCCAGGCCCACGCGCATCGGGGTTTTTCACGTTAGCAGCGCGCCCGATAAAGCCCTTTCGGGAAACGCCCAGCAAAATCGCAACGCCCAATCCATGAAACAAGGAAATGCGCCGCAGGATGTTTAAGTTGTGGTCGTCCGTTTTCCCAAAGCCTATGCCTGGGTCCGCAATAATTCGGGTTCGCGGAATACCTTGCTGTTCCAACACATCGATGCGAGCAGAAAGCCAGTCAAACACATCCAACAGAACATCCTCGTATTGAGGATCGTTTTGCATAGTCGCAGGATCACCCTGCGCATGCATGACACACACAGGAAGATCGCGTTGCGCGGCCGTTTGCGCCAAATCGGGATCGAAGGTGAACCCAGATACATCATTGATTAAATCGGCCCCCGCATCACAAGCCGCATCGGCCACGTCAGCTTTGCGCGTATCAATAGAAATCGGCGCTTGAACCCCCTTCGCCCGCAATGCGCGAATAACGGGATCAATCCGTTCAATCTCGGTTTTGGCAGGGACAAAGGTCGCGCCGGGCCGCGTGCTTTCGCCGCCCACATCAATGATGTGAGCCCCTTCTTGCAACATCTGTTCTGCGCGCGCGGCGGCTGCCTGAGGCGCGGCATGCAGACCACCATCTGAAAAACTGTCAGGCGTGACATTCAAAATGCCCATGATCCGAGGTTCGCTGAGATCAAGATTGGGTATTGGATCGCGTGGACTGCGCATACGATCCAATACCCCCGTGGGCACTTGTGCATTGGGAACGACCTGCGCAGGAACACCGCGTTCTAGACGTTCACAAGCAACAAACCATCCCCATCCATTGGCCAGTTGCAGCGCATCGGGTGGACGCACACTGCCTTGCTGCACCAGAGGACGAAAATAAGAACTCATTTCAAGGAAAGCGCTTTGTCTTTCACGGAGATCCCTTTCAACGGAACAGAGCTTTGGTCTGGCATGTCCGCACCTATGACCAACATTTCTTGGGCCTCAAATGCTTTGGCGAACCATGCGGCCAATGCCACGGCGTCGGAAGCTTTGGCAGATGGTCCGTCAACGGCATCCAAAACGATTTTGGATGGTGCCCAAATGCAAATCTGACCGTTCTTCATGGCCCAATCCAGTTCGGTGCGTGAGTTCACAACCTTGCACCGTGCATCGCGTGCCGCCAACACCCAAGCGTTCTGTTCGATGGCCAGCAAATCGATGCGCCGTTGCGCCAATGGATGCGCGGCCTGAGGCGCGGATGTTTCAGCAGCTCCAACACACAAAATCAAAGGGCGGCCCGATGCCTCAAGTTGATCAATCCAATCGGAAAGAAATTCAGATTCAATCGCCCCATTGGACAAAAAGACCAGTTCGGGATGCAGCAGTTCCTCTTGTTCCACGGCATCCATCGTCGTGGGTCCAGTGGTTTCGCGATTGCGAACAATCTCGACGCCCAATGCCCCCGGCCCTCGGTCCAGTTTTTCGATTCGAACAAAAACACGCATGGCCTGCGGCTCAACCAAAATACGTTCAGCAACGCGTTCCGCCAAAGTTTCAAGCAGGTTTAGCCGTTCGTCAGACAATTCGGCCCCAATGGCCTCGGTTATTTTATCATAGCTTAGGATGCGGTCGACATCGTCCCCAATTGGCCCCCGGATGGGGCGAACTTCGACAACGATGTTAAAACAAACGCGTTGCGTCACACCACGTTCAGCTTGAAAAGCACCGATTTCGACGTCTACGACATGATCACGTACTGAAATACGATCCAAAGCGTCGGCAGTCGCAGTTGCCTTGGAACGTTCGTGCGGATGCGCAAAAGCGAGATGTATGTCCGTGGCCATGTTCTGTCTTTCTTACTGAAACCAAGACTACTTACACCATGCATTGTCATTGGGCAGGCACAAAGACGCCGCCCTAGCATCAATATTCGTCATCCGTCTGCGCCTATCGGCGTCACTTTTTCGCGGTTCGGAACGTATGACGATAAAACAAATGGACGCCATAGCTGGCCGTTCGCGTGTACGTTCTACTCCAACGTGGGCGAACAGCAGTTGTATGATAGTGGGTGGCCCCCTTGGTCAATTCGGGAACCTGTCCATCCAAAGCAATACGTGCAACTTTTCCAACACGTTCAAACGCCTTGGGTTCGCGCACGATCTCAGCGCGGCCATCACATGTATACGTAAACTGACATTGGTACTTTTTGCCCGTACCCTGATTGATAACGCCACATACTGTATCGGGGAACCGAGCACTGGCCACGCGGTTCAAAATAACCTCGGCCACAGCAAATTGGCCTTTTACCGTTTCGCCGCGCGCTTCAAAATACAAAGCTTCCGTCATGCACCGCCATGCACCGTCACTTTGGATACTTGGTTGTGCATCAAGCCAACTGCGCGTGAACGACAATTTCGCATTTTTTGGCACAGACAGCAGCACCGAAAGATGCGACTTCGACACAGTTTGCCACCCGCGCGCTTCGGTCTTACGCAGCGTTTCACCGGTGTCGTCAGCGTCAGCTATAGATGCAGAAAATATCCCGCACGAGATCAAAAACGAACAAACAAATCTACGCATCTCATTCCCCACGTTTCAATGCGAACCGGGGCCGCTTAAACGGTTTGCATAAAAAGGTCCAGATTGATGAAAGTCGCGCGCCATTTATGTCACACAAATACACGTGACTTACCCCAAAGAATTGGGAACAATTTGCGCCAATACTGGCAAGTCTCAGCCAATTTTGTCCGAAATTGCCAATCGTGCAGCAGCCAGTCGCGCAACTGGGACACGGTATGGTGAACAACTGACGTAATCAAAGCCGATGGCCCGACAAAACGCGATTGATTCGGGGTTCCCCCCCTGCTCTCCACAAATCGACAACGTCAGATCAGGTCGCGTTGCACGTCCGCGCTCTGATCCTAACCTCATCAATTCGCCAACACCGTCAACGTCCAACGAATGAAACGGATCTTCTTCAAAAACACCTTGGTTCACGTAATCGGACATGAACCGCCCAGCGTCGTCCCGGCTTAACCCATATGCCATTTGCGTCAGATCATTTGTTCCAAAACTTAAAAAGCTGGAATGCTGCGCAATTTCGCCCGCGCGCAAAGCAGCACGAGGTGTTTCCACCATGACACCCAGTCGAAATTCGAACGTGGCTTGTCGTTCCGTGCGCACAGCCGCCGCAATTTTATCAATGCTCGCTTGCACCAATTCAACTTCACGTTTGGCCGACACCAACGGAATCATTATTTCAGGCACAACAGCAGCACCTTCCTGTGTCGCATCTACAGTTGCTTCGAAAATCGCGCGCGCCTGCATTTTGTATATTTCCGGCACAGTTACACCCAACCGCACACCGCGCAGGCCAAGCATCGGATTGTATTCGCGCATTTCTTCAGTACGCCGAATGACATCAGACAACGGTAAATTCAGCGCTTCGGCCAATTCGCGTTGCCCCGCTTTTCCGGCTGGCAAGAATTCGTGCAGCGGAGGATCAAAAAGACGAATGCAAACGGGTTTTCCGCTCATGATCCGGAAAAGTTCCGTAAAATCCTTGCGTTGCAAAGGCAGCAAGCGATCCAAAACAGCCCGGCGATCTTCGGGCGTTTCGGCAAAAATCATCTCGCGCATCAAGGTCAAACGGTCTTCTTCGAAAAACATATGTTCCGTACGGCACAGCCCAATTCCATGCGCCCCGAACCCGCGTGCCGTTTCTGCATCCGATGGCGTGTCCGCATTCGCGCGGATGCCGATATCGCAGGCCTCTTCTGCCCACTCCATGAATTGCAAAAAGGCCTTATCCTGTCCCGCGGGCTGCAAATCTGTTTCGCCCAACAGAACATCACCGCTGGTCCCATCTACAGTGAGAATGTCGCCTTCATTGATGATACGCCCATCCTGAGCAACCAATTGCTTTGTACGCAACCGAAACTGCATGGCAGTCACACCAACAACGCACGGCGTTCCGATGCCACGGCCAATCACAGCCGCATGGCTGGTGATTCCACCGCGTTCGGTCAAAACGGCTGCTGCGGAATGCATCCCTCGCACGTCTTCGGGGGAGGTTTCGCGACGTACCAAAATGCATGCTTCACCCCGCGCAGCGGCTGCCTGAGCATCCGTTGCGGTGAAGACAACGCGGCCCGTGGCAGCCCCCGGACTGGCGGCGATTCCTCGGCCTATCTTGTCGCGCTTGGCGTCGGACGCGACTTGAGGGTGCAGCATTTCAGTCAAGGCACGCGGCTCGACCCGCATCAGCGCCTCTTCTCTTGAAATTACGCCATCATTCGCCAAATCTACTGCGATCCGTAGTGCAGCCTGTGATGACCGCGCGACGCGCACCCCATCCAAGATGTGCAACTTGCCGTCTTCAATCGTAAATTCGACCTGCATTTCTTCGCGCAATCGATCCCGCATGTGCGCCGCGTGGGATTTCAGCGTTTCAAATAAGTCAGGGGCCAGTTCTTCCAGCGAGTCGCCGCGTCGGTCTTTGGTGAGGTAAAGGCTATTTCCATTGCCAACCAATGCGTCACGCCCCTGGCTTTGACCACGATAGCGTCCGGTAATCTGTGGCATGCCAGTGTCAGAATTGACCAATTGCAAAACACCTGATCCGCTGATCCCGTGCCCCAGCCCCAAGGCCATTTGCTGAACGACCAATCCCAATCCGGCGTCAACTGGTGCGCCCTTTGCCTGACGCAACAGACGCGCGCTCGTTCCCTCCCAAGCCCGAGCCATTGATTTCAATACTGCTGACAGCTGAACGGCGCGCTCGGCCGGAAAGGATTCTTCGGCCTCTTCTTCATAGGCGCGTAACGATGCCGCTAATGCGTCTTCGCCTTCCCCCTCGATGTCGTCAAAAATATTCGGGTCCAGACGTGCAACGTGAACAGAATAAGATTGCACAAAACGCGTGTACACCGATGTCGCCGCTTCCGGACCAATCCGTTCACGCAACGTCTCATAGCGCATTTGGTTCATGCCGATATTCAATACGGCACCCGGCCCTCCCCAATCAGGGTCTTCGGACGACGGGCGCACACACAGCGTTGCTGTGACCGGGAATTGCGCAAGGATCGCTTCGATGTCCGGCAAATCGCCCGACGCAATCCGATGCACTGATGTAAAGGACAATGCCACAGTCGGCGGAACCGGCAATTCAAGCCGGGCCAATCGTTGCAAGCATTTTGCGCGGCCACCATGTGTCTCGGCGGCGATTGGGGCTGAGGGTGTGACAAGCGTTGTATGTGGATTATTCTGCACTGCAGCGTTCCTTTGCTGACCTGCAGAATAGGCATCGTTAACGATTGATCAAGGGTTAGAGTATACCTGCTGAGCGCAATCTGAATTAAATCGCCCAGCAAGCTTCTGATAATGCACGTATATCGGGAATTTAGCCTTCAACCTTGGTTAAATCCGCCACCGACAAACAAAGGGTGCGAATCCTGCTGAGAAGATTCAAACGATTGCGTCGCACGGTGGCATTGTCATCATTGATCTTAACCGCTTCGAAAAATGCATCGATTGGTTCACGCAGTGCAGACATCGCGGACATAGCCGTTCCGAAATCCTGCTTTTGCATAGCTGGTGCAATTTTTTCCTCGGCGATATCCAATGCGGCAAACAAGGAACGCTCTTCGTCAGAAGCCGCGTATTTGATATCCGCCCCATAAGAATATTCGACACCATCCGCATCCTCGGCCTGTGCCAGAATATTATTGGCCCGCTTGAACCCTTGCAAAAGGTTCTCGCCATCATCTGTTGCAAGCGTCGCGCCAAGCGCTTTGGCCCGGTTAACCAAAACGGTTAGGTCATCGTTCCCGTCCATCGCGATACAGGCATCAATCACATCATGCCTGATCCCTTGATCACGCAGATACACTTTCAAACGGTCATGAAGGAATTCTAGAATTCCGCTGGCTATTGTTTTGCCTGTGTCGTCGTCGTCCACATGGGCCTTTGCCGCGGACTGACACACTGACACTAAGTCCATGCGCAGATCGTTTTCCAAGATCAACCGGATGACACCCAACCCCGCACGACGCAGGGCAAACGGATCCTTGGACCCGGTCGGTTTTTCGTCAATGGCCCAGAAGCCCGTCAATGTGTCGATCTTGTCCGCCAAAGCGACTGTCACGCTGATTGGGGCTGTTGGCACATCGTCCGATGGCCCAAGCGGCGAATAATGGTCTTGGGCGGCGGCGGCAATTGCTTTGTCCTTGCCTGCCTTTTCGATGTAATAACGCCCCATAAGCCCTTGAAGTTCCGGAAATTCATAGACCATTTCGGAACTTAGATCCGCCTTTGCCAGATGCGCGGCTTCAATTGTCTGACTTTTATCAGCCCCCACGATGGGTGCCAATTCACCAGCCAATGCAGCGATGCGATTGATCCGATCCGACTGACTGCCCAACTTGTTGTGAAACGTCACGTTTTCAAGAGATTGCAGCCAGCTCTTCATTCCGGCATTTGCTTCTCTAAGGTCATTTTCCCAAAAGAACTTCGCATCCGCCAAACGCGCGCTCAGAACTTTTTGGTTCCCCGCCAGAACAGTCGCACCTTGATCCGCCGTCTCGCGGTTCGCCACGGTTATGAAACGCTCTATGCGATTGGTTTTGGGATTGCGGACTGAAAAGAACTTTTGGTGTTCTTTCATCGACGTCTGAAGAACTTCGGGTGGCAGATCGAGGAACTCGTCATCGATTTTACCCATCAAAACCACAGGCCACTCAACAAGCCCTGCGACTTCGGCCAGCAAACCTTTGTCTTCGACCACTTCAAGGCCATTGGCGAACGCCATGTTTGTGGCGTCGTTCCAAATTGTGCCTGCCCGTTCATCAGGGTTCAACACAACATGCGCCTTTGCCAGCTTGGTCGTGTAGTCATCCATGGACACGACAGAAAACGCATTGGGCGCCATGAAACGGTGCCCTTTGGTGACGTCCCCAAAGGGGATGCCATCAACATCACCCGGAACGATCTGCGCGCCTGCCTCGTCGGTCAGAATGCACAAGATCGATTGCAAAGGACGCACCCAACGCAAGGAACCAGACCCCCACCGCATGGACTTTGGCCATGGGAAATTGCGTACCGTGGCTTCCAAAACCTCTGACACGATGTCTGCAGCGGGTCGGCCCGGCTTTTCGATGACGGCAAACAGAACATTGCCTTTGGGCGTTTCACGCTCTTCCACTTGATCCCGCGACAAGCCCGCACCGCGCAAAAAGCCTTCGATCGCTTTTTCGGGCGCGTCTGCCTTGGGGCCTTTGCGTTCTTCTCGGGTTGTTGGGCTTTGATCCAGCAAACCCTCAACCGACAAAGTCAGACGGCGCGGAGTCGAAAACGCGCCAGCCGATGCATAGGTCAACCCAGCATCAACCAAAGCGTTCGTGATCAAACGCTTGAGGTCATCAGCGGCACGGGATTGCATACGTGCTGGAATTTCTTCGGAAAAAAGTTCGATCAGCAGATCAGGCATCAGTTAAATTCCTCGCGCGTGGGACATTCTTCGCCAACGATGGTCCCGTCATAGGCTTTTTCGCCGCAATCATTCAGTTCGTGCCAGACATAGCCGCGTCCATCATCTGTGATCACGACAATCCTATCCACTCCAAAAGCTACATTCTTTTGTCCAAGGAACGGCAACGCGGTCCCTGCGGCCAGTTCGGCGGCAATCGCTTTGGCGTCGAAGCAATCAAACCAACCCGGCGCATTGCGCGGGACAACGTTATCAAGCCCGACAAATGTTTCTGTCAGCAAAGGAAGAGACATGTCCGTCTGAAAACAAGCGCGATAGCGAATGGGGGAACTGTCCGCGTCAATTGCGTCGAATTCACTGAACCCAATCGGTTCCGGCTGCTCAGACACAACAGAGACCAAAGTCAGCTCTTCAGGCGCGGACACCTCTGTGTAAAAGCCGTATACCTGCAAGTAATACAAACTTGCGCCAGCGATGGCTGCAGAAAACAAGATAATTATCCCCAGTGCTTTGCCGTTCATGTGGCCGGTACCCAGCCACCTGCATCCGTCTGGATGAAGGCATCAGCGCATTTCTTGGCCAATGTGCGCACGCGACCGATATAGGCTTGGCGTTCTGTGACCGAAATCACGCCGCGCGCATCGAGCAAATTAAAGATGTGGCTGGCTTTGATGCATTGATCATAGGCGGGATGAACCATCACAATGCGCTTTCCTGTTTTAGGATCATCATAATCCTGCGACAGGATCAGTTCGCATTCTGCTTCTGCTTCGACGAAGTGGCGCAACAAGACGTCAGTATTGGCCACATCAAAGTTCCAACGCGCGTATTCTTGTTCGGTTTGTTTGAACACGTCGCCATAGCTTAGCGCGATAGGCGTTTGTGGATCGTTGAACGGCATATCCATGACATGATCGACGCCCAAAACATACATCGCCAAACGCTCAAGTCCGTAGGTCAATTCACCCGAAACTGGCGTGCAATCATGTCCGCCTACTTGTTGGAAATAGGTGAATTGCGACACTTCCATGCCATCGCACCAGACTTCCCATCCCAGTCCCCAAGCGCCCAGTGTTGGGCTTTCCCAGTCGTCTTCAACAAAGCGGATGTCGTGCATATCCATGTTGATGCCAATGGCCTGAAGCGACCCAAGGTACAATTCTTGCAGTTCCGGGGGCGATGGTTTGATCAACACTTGGTATTGGTAATAATGCTGCAAACGGTTTGGGTTTTCGCCATACCGACCATCCGTCGGACGGCGGGACGGTTGAACATAGGCCGCGGCCCAATGGCGATCGCCCAATGCGCGCAATGTCGTTGCCGGGTGAAACGTCCCCGCGCCCACTTCCATATCGTAGGGTTGCAGAATCGCGCAGCCTTTCGCGGCCCAGTAGTTCTGAAGCCTCAGGATAATCTCCTGAAAGGATTTAGGTTGTGTCACAGGTTCAGACATTTGGACCCCTTTCGATGCGAGCCCTACCTATGCGCAGGTCATCACAGCGTCAATTGGAACAAAGGAATCAAAAGTCAGGTAATAGCCCATTTTAATCCGGCGTTTTCTTGCTTATTGTCTGGCAGGGTAAGAAAACGCTTCGAGGGTCCCGGCGGTATGCTTAAACGGTTTTGGTTGATAGTTGTCATGTGCAGCCTTTGGGTCGGGTCGGCGCAAGCCCAAAACGAGGTCGTGTTTATCCAGGTTGAGGCCAAACGCAACCTTGCCGAAGCACTGGAAGCAGCCAAGAAATATTCAAGCACCATTGCAGACGTTAACGGGTTTCGACTTGGGCGTGGATGGTACGCGTTGACGCTTGGACCGTATCGACGCGACGATGCTGTGCGTGTTCTTGAGGTGTATCAAGCCGAGAATGTTATTCCGCGAGACAGCTTCATCACGCAGACGTCGATATTTGGTCAGCAGTTTTGGCCCGTGGGCGCGAATATTTTAGGGCGCGGCGCTTTGCCGATTCCAAATGCGGCTGCACGCGACGATGGACCTGACGTTAGTGTCGTCCAAACCCCGACGACACCGGCGCCGGAACCTGAACCAGAGCCAACAGTAACCACTCCTATCCAGATTATCGACGAAACCCCACGCGAAGCCCGCGCAAGCGAAAGACAGTTAAACGGCAATCAGCGACGCGAGCTGCAAATAGCGCTTCGATGGGCGGGTGTTTACGACAACACCATTGATGGCCTTTTTGGCGCTGGCACCCGTCGGTCTATGTCCGCTTGGCAAGAGCAAAACGGATACGAAGCGACTGGTATTCTGACCACTTTGCAGCGCAACGATCTGATCTCGCAGTATAATGCGGTTTTGGAAGAACTGGGTTTGCAACTTGTGCGTGACGACACAGCAGGCATTGAAATTGAAATGCCTTTGAATGTCGTTGGTTTTAAAACCCACATCGCACCGTTTGGCCAATACCCTTCCAAAGCCGGTGGTCCAGAAAACGTTATCCTGATTTCCCAAGCCGGAGATCAGACCACCCTATTTGGGCTTTATGACATCCTACAGACATTGGATATTGTTCCGGCCAACGGCCCGCGCAAGCGCAGCGAAACGTCGTTTTCGATCACCGGACGAAGCGATGAAATTGTGACTGAAGTGCGCGCATCCTTAAGCGCTGGAGAAATCAAAGGGTTCATCCTGGTTTGGCCTTTGAATGACGAACCACGGCGCAAACGTCTTCTGGCCGAAATGGAAGCCAGTTTCCAACGGACCGCCGGTGTTTTGCCAGCGGATGCGGGTTTGGACGAAGCGCAATCAATTGACCTTGTATCTGGCCTAGACGTGCGCAAACCGCGCGTGTCCCGATCTGGTTTCTTTGTGGATGAAGCCGGAAGCGTCGTCACAACATCCGAAGTCATTCAAAGTTGTTCGCGCCTGACATTGGATACGGAAACAGAAGCCGAGATTGCAGCGCTTGATACGGAAAAAGGCATTGCCATCCTGCGCCCGAAACAGGGATTGGCCCCGATTGGGTTCGGCCGTTTCAGTACTCAGGTCCCGCGTCTACAATCCGAAATTGCAGTGGCCGGTTACAGTTTCGAAGGCATTCTGGGCGCACCCAGCATGACGTTTGGTACATTGATCGACTTACGCGGATTGCGCGGCGAGGCCGAGCTTAGTCGGCTTGCACTGGGTGTATTGCCCGGCGACGCAGGTGGTCCAGTTCTGGATACAACGGGTGGTGTGTTGGGCATGTTATTGCCACGCGCATCAGACGGGCGCGCCCTGCCCGATGAAGTCAATTTTGCCATAAACAGCGACGCAATTGAACGTTTGCTGAACGAAGCAAACGTGACCGGTGCAACGAACGACGACAGCACGCTTGTTGATCCGGTGGACTTGACCGAAACGGCGCAGAACATGACCGTTCTTGTCAGCTGCTGGGACTAACGCGGATCAGCTTTGTTCGATGTCGGATGTGACGTGGATCAAAGTTGGACCATCAGCATCGAAGGCATTTCTAACCGCGTCTTGCATCTGAGAAAGTGTTTTGGGACGTGCCCAATAGGCACCAAAGGCATCCGCTAATTTGATGAAATCAGGATTGCGCTGATGAACAGCATTTGGCGCGATTTGTGCACGAACCATGCTGTCTTCAATCTCGCCCAATTTTCCGTTGTCCCACAGGAAAATCGGAATCGGTAACTTCAGCTCGACGGCAACGGCCAATTCTTGCACCGTGTATTGAAACCCATAATCCCCGATAATAGCCATCGTTAGCAGACCATTGCGTGCCATAGCGCCGCCAATCGCTGCGGGTGTCGCGTATCCCAATGTGCCAAAACCAGATGGGTGGTGCCAATGACCGGGTTTGTCCATGTCCCAAACTTCTTTGGCGGTATAAGCAAACTGCGTCATATCAGAATAAATCATGGTGCCGTCCGGCAGACAGTCACGCAGCGCGTCACATACCGGGACAATACCCGGACGTTCCGCGATCATTTCCGCACGCCAATGGGCGCGTTGGTCTGCGACTTCTGAAAGGCTCCACCCTTTAGCCGGTACATGGCCGTCCAGCAGTCCCACCAAGCTTGCCAAAGCATCAGCTGACCGAGCTTTGATTTGGATGCCTGCGCGCTGTCGATCCCCCAGAACTACAGGATCAATATCCACGCGGATCAGAACCGCCTTGTGACCCAGATGCGCCCGCCACAGATCAACGTCGGCCAGTTCGGTTCCCATTGCTATGACAACATCCGCTGAACCAATGACGTCTGCGCTGCTTGGTCGGGCAAGGCTTGATCCAAAGTTCAAAGGATAATCGCCGACAAGGCCGCGGCCTGCATAGGTTGTGAATGTGGCGGCCCCCGTTGCCTCTGCAACGCTGCGCGCAAACGCGGTTCTGACACCACCGCCAAAGACAAACAAGGGGCGTTGCGCCCCAGTAAGATGTGATAAAAGAACCTCGGCGGCAGCGTTGTCGTCACAGCGAAGTGGTTCAATGTCTGCGCGCGATGGAGCAGCAGCCGCTTGGCTTTCAAGCAATTGAATCGGCACGCTAATGGATTTGCTACGTGGACGATTTGTTTCGAATTCCAACAATGCGCGATCAATCAACGCATAGGCGGCATCGACGCTGCGCGCCTCTTCGGCCCAATCGCAAACCGTTTCTGCGGCCGCACTTTGGTCTTTCATTTGGTGTAATTGCCCCTTGGTCGCTGCGGTTTCATCAAGGCAACTTGAAATAACCAGCAGAGGCACCGAATCCGAATAGGCCTGCCCCATCGGCGTCATGATATTGCACAGACCCGGCCCGGATATCACATAGGCAACACCCGGCTTTCCGCTTGCGCGTGCATAGCCATCAGCCATAAAACCAGCGCCCTGTTCATGACGCGCCAGAACATGGGTAATCCCGGCCTCTTCTATCCCGCGATACATTTCCTGATTGTGCACCCCCGGTATGCCAAAAATCACATCGACGCCGCGATCTTTCAGCATATGTGAAATCTGCGCCCCAAGGGGACGGCTAGGCGCGAAGGCGCTGTCTTTTGACATTTAGGCTCTCCAGAAATGAACGGTTAGAATGGCGTACACGGCCAAAAGTTCGAGCCGGCCAACCAGCATGGCAGTCGACAATAGCCACTTGGCCGTATCGTTAAGGTTGCCAAAGTTACCGGCCGGACCAATCTCATCCCCCAATCCGGGGCCGATATTGGCCAATGCGGCCGCCGCACCGGAAATTGACGTAACGAAATCAAGTCCCGTCAACCCAAGACCGACAGACAAAACGCCCAAAGTCACGATGAAAAACATGAAAAAAGACATCACCGAGCTTAGCACGTCGTCGCCGACAGCCCGACCGGCATAGCGCGGCACAAAAACACCATGCGGGCTGCGGATTTTTTGAAGCTGTGCACGAATGGATGCGAAAAGAAGCTGATACCGAAAAATCTTGACCGAACAGGCCGTTGACCCGGCGCAACCACCAATCAAGCCGACAAAAAACAGGCTCGCTACGGCGAAACTGCCCCACTTCATGTAATCGTCGCTGGCATATCCAGTGCCTGTCAGCAAGGACACCGAATTAAACAACGATTTGCGGAACGCCTCCTCGCCCACATTTTCCGTGGCCAATAGGTTCCATGACGTCATCACGCATACAATCACCAAAGCGGTTCCAAAGAACGCGCGGATTTGGCTGTCTTTGAACAAGGGTTTTGCTGATCCGGCGCTAAGTTGAACAAAGCGCACAAAAGGCAAAGCGGCCAGCAGCATGAACAACGTGGCTACATATTCCGGCGCACCGGGAAAGGCCGCGAATGATTGATCACTGGTGGCAAAACCGCCAGTCGCAATTGTCGTCATCGCATGAACGGATGCGTCAAAGACGTCCATGCCGGCACCAATATAGCAAAGCGTACAAACCAATGTGAGCCCGATATAGATCACAGAAATTCGGCTGGAAATTTCGGTTGCACGAGGCAGGATTTTCCCAAATGTATCAAAGCCTTCGGAGCGGAAGATTTGCATACCACCCACGCGCAACTCAGGCAGGAATACCATTGCGACAACAATGATACCAATCCCACCAAGCCATTGCAGAATGGCGCGCCACAACAACAACCCTTTGGGCAAGTCTTGAAGACCTGAAAATACTGTGGACCCAGTTGTCGTCAGGCCGGACATTGCTTCGAAAAATGCATCGACAAAACGTGCGTCCGTTTCGCCCAGCATAAACGGGATAGCGCCAAAAATCGGCAAGGCGACCCAAACCCCTGTGGTCAACAAAAAGGTCTGTTGGATCGTTAAACCTTCGCGCACGCCATTGGCGCAGCTGAGGGCGATCAACCCGCCGGTCAGGCTTGTTATCAGAGCGGATTCAAGAAAAACATGCCAATGCCCGAGCCCTTCGACGAGGTCGACAAGCATGGGTAATATCATGGAAACGCCGAGGACGGCGACCAGTAGGCCAATCACATATCCGACAGGGCGCAGATCCAACATAACTTCGAGGCTTGGCGTCGGATGCAGTCAGTGTCAAGCCGTGACCTTGTGCATCATTGGTAACGTCAGACGTCGAATGTACTGCCAAATCGTATCGAGTAACCGATGCAAGCAATAAAACGACGTAATATTCCTATGGGTATAATAAGCGCCCGCGCCGTTTTTGCGCGGACCCGTCCCACAAGTAGATGTTTAAACCGGTCAAAAGCCTAACTGACAGGGCGCGTCAGAGGTGCATAAGGTGACGGAAAACGTATGTTGGAATGTCTTCACGTTTCAGGCCCATTGCTTTCAATTCCTGATCGCTTTTGGCTTTCAAATCATCAATCTGGCGCAAGCGTTCTTCCATACCGCGCGACGCATACATGGCCTGACCAAGTGCGAAAAACCAATCTTTGACGGAAGACAGGAATGAGCCGCGAGCGACCTGTGGAGTGTCATTTAAAAAAGTCATCGGAAACCTCGTTCAAGTTACTTTGGTTTCCTCCCTTGATCCAAACATAAAGGCTGACCCAGTCTAAGACCAATGCCAATCCTGCAATCCTGCCTAGACTCTGATGCAACGCTAATACGGTAGATCATCCGGCGCGATATCAACGAAATCAGGCGAAGGTAGAATCATCAAGCGCCGTGCCTTTATCGTTGTATTTCCGGCATGCGCGGCCTTCAAAACGCGATGCATGCCATCCATCACACGGCTGTTCGGACACAGAATGATCGGCCATTGCAAATCTGCCAACTCGATCAATCGCAAATGATCCAAAATCGCGCGACCTGTCGGTTCTGGGCCGGATCCGTCGAACCAATAGGGTTCATCGATTTCGGAAATTTGTGACAGCGATACATCCACAATCGGCAACCCAGCCGCAAGGTCGATCAGCTTACGCACATCCCAAATATGCGTGTGCCCATCGATCTTACGGAAATGGTATTGCGGACGAATGCCCAAAGACGCTGGCGCAGAGCGTTGCCCTGCGCCGCTTTTGTTATCCAACGTGGAACAGCGTGTTAAACAGTTTGGGATCAAAACTTTCTTGCGCGAAAGTCTTCCCTTCTGTCAAAACAGAAACCGCATCATGGCTGTGCAAGCTTTCCTGATGGCTGGCGATAATGCGAAAATCTGAAACGCGATGATCTGCCAAAAGTTGAGCACAGAACAATCTGGCCGCATCTTCGACAAAGATTGGATTTGCCGCGTTGAGTTCAGCAAACGCCTGTTCATCTTCGCGTTTGACCATCACCTGAGTTTCCGTAGGCACCGCAATCCGACAAGAATTGATCAAGTCCTCGAACCATAGGCAATCCGCGTCGTTTTCGATCAGCACTGACACACGAGCCACAGATCGTTGTGAATGCGGTGTCGCCAACTGACCACGCGTTGCGCGCGCATGTTCACTTAATTCCAACGAACACGGACAGGTCGACGAATAGACGTAATCAAGATGCATGATCTTTTTCCGCACGCCATCCTGTTCCACCAATTCCAGCGCGATATCATAGTACTGATACCCGGCTAACCCGGACCGTAAGCTGTCGATTTTAACCGGAAACGAGAACCGCATCTGTATGCGCGCATCAAAGCTTTCTAGGTCGGTTTTGTAATCGTCTAACGCGGCTTCAATGACTTCGAAACTAAACGTCCGTTCTGCGTGTTTATAGAACGACCGCATGATCCGGCTCATGTTGATGCCTTTTTTGTCCGCTTCAAGGCTGACGGACCCCGTGACCGATGTTTCGAGGTTCAATTCGCCGTTGTCACGGGTGCGAAAGCGGATCGGCAATCGGAAATTGGAAATTCCGACATGTTGAATTTGCTGATTTGCACCGCGGATCAGCGAAGATGGTCCGTTTTGCAAATCAGGTAAGGTTTCCTTGTATTCTGCATCGACGGAAAAATCATCGGGATACACACGCGAAAACGTTGGATATTCAACGTTACCTGCGCCCGGAATCAAATTTCTTATCGACGGATCAAGGTCCAAAATCTCAGTTGCAGAGGCTGATTTAGCCCAACGACGCAGCACTTCTAATGCGGCTTCCGCCTCGTCACGCTCGGGTATTGAAGTCACTTTGGGCGTATGAAAGTTCATAGAGTAGCCCCCCTAATTCGTTGTGTTCGCGGATAACATAGTCATAAAGACCGTGTTTTTCCAACCTACCTAACGAATACGTGTTAATTATGTACACAAATCAAAGGGTACGGGGGGCTACGTCTAAATCATTCTATTTTGCGGCTTTTAGCGCATTCTCAACATCAGCTATCAAATCCGATGTATCCTCTAAACCGACTGAAAACCGCACCAAACCGGGTGTGATACCCAGATAGGTTCGTTGATCTTCGGGCAAGCGCTGGTGTGTTGTTGTCGCCGGATGCGTCAGGATGGATGTGGCGTCCCCCAAATTGTTTGAGATGACAGGAATACGAAGCGCATTCAAGAATTTGAACGCTGCATCCTGTCCGCCTTTCACTTCCAACGACAGAACTGTGCCGCCTTGGCCGCCCATTTGCGTCTGCACAAGCGCGTTTTGCGCATGATTAGGAAGCCCGGGATAAATCACCTGCTCAAGCCCTGTGTGGCCTTGCAATGCATCCGCGATTGCCAGCGCAGATGCAGTTTGCGCGCGCACGCGCAGATCCATGGTTTCCAAACCCTTCAGCATGATCCACGCATTAAACGGCGACATCGAACCGCCCGTGTGTTTCATGTAAGGTTCTGCCGTCTTTCGAATAAATTCACGCGTCCCAAGAATGACACCGCCCAAGGCGCGTCCCTGCCCGTCGATATGTTTGGTGGCCGAATAGATAACAACATCGGCCCCCTGTTCTATCGCGTTCGAATACACGGGCGTCGCAAACACATTGTCGACCAGAACAGTCGCGCCGACGGCATGCGCCAATTTCGAAACCGCCTCGATATCAATCACTTCAAGTGTCGGGTTGGAAATCGATTCAAAGAAAACGGCGGTTGTCTCGGGTGTGATCGCTGCACGCCATTGATCCAAATCCGTTCCATCGACAAAAACAACTTCGACGCCAAAACGGCTCAGTACATTTTCCAATACATAAAGGCATGATCCGAACAAAGCCCGCGACGACACAACTCGGTCACCTGCTTTAAGCATTGACGTCAACGCGCCTGACACGGCTGCCATGCCTGATGCAGTGGCAAATGCATCTTCTGCGCCTTCCAATGCGGCAACGCGTTCTTCAAACATGCGTACGGTTGGGTTTCCGTATCGCGCATAGATGAATTCATCATCACCGCAATCAAGGAAACGCTGTTCTGCCTGCTCGGCAGTGTCATAGACGAACCCTTGGGTCAAAAATAATGCTTCGCTGACTTCGCCATATTGGCTACGGCGTATGCCGCTGTGAACGGCCTTGGTGCGTGGTTTCCAATCGTTGCTCATCGAATGTCTCCGTTAGGCCTGTGGACAGGGCCAGGCCATCAAAAAACCCCCAGACGCGGGTCAAGCGAAAGGGGGCTTTCAACCTGACCTTTTAGCGGGATGTTTAACGTGGCCCGCAAGCTGGACACAAATCGCCACGTGGGATGCGAAATACGCCTGCCTCATAGGAGCGTCAAGTCAAAAGGATGCCTAAACACAAGCGTGCCGTCACGGTGCTATAATTTTAGATTCATGCAGGTGGCATATCTCGTTGGCAATAAAACACGACAATTTGCTGTATGGGGCACAGCTATGCCGATCCTAAGACTTTGCGCAGATGACAACGGCCTGTTCCTATATAAATCTCCAGCCGCAGCCTTACCGGTTTTGTGTACAGCAGCGCGAGGAAACGGGCCGATCATCATAATGATCCACGGTTACAAATATGATCCCTCAGTCACATTGCGTGATCCACATACATCCATTTTTGCAATGCGTGCCTGTGCAAACCAAACAAACGGCGCGTTGTGGCCACGGCATTTAGGGTTTGGGATTGGAAACCCTAAGGAAGGGTTGGCCATTGCATTCGGCTGGAGAGCCAAAGGCACCATTTGGCAAGCCCAGCAATCGGCGCGGGCAACGGCGCATTGTTTGGAACGCGTCATTCGAACATTGAACGACGTCTCTCCGAACAGACCTATCCACATCATTGCCCATTCGATGGGATCAGAAGTGGTTTTTGAGACCATCAAACGATTGCCCGCCGACAGCGTGGAACGCGTTGTGATCCTAACTGGGGCCAGCTACGTCAGCCACGCAATGGGCGCAATGCAAAGCCCTGCTGGGATGACCAGCGAATTGTTCAACGTCACCAGCCGAGAAAATGATTTGTTTGATTTCGTTTTCGAACGATTGGTTCCGCCTGTTTCTTTGGCAGATCACGTGATGGGGTTAGGCGTCACTTTACCCAATGTCGCCAATTTACAATTGGATTGCGATCAAACCTTGTCCCTGTTGGCCAACTTTGGCGCAAAAATCTCTGCTTCAGAATCGCGCGTCTGTCATTGGTCTGGGTATACACGCCCCGGTGCGTTGGAATTTTTTGCACAGATTATGCGCTGTCCTGAAAAAAGCCCTATGACAGTCATGAAAGCGCTGCTTCCAAAAGACACCGATCCTCGTTGGTCACGCTTTGGAATAAAAGCCGGGTCAAAACCTCTCTTGTCACCTCGGCGGAAAACGACATCATAGACGTTCGCAACCGCATCGATCTATATTTCTGGCCCACTCCGAACGGCTGGAAAATTTCCATCGCACTCGAGGAATTCGAACTTCCCTACACAACCCATCTGGTTGACATTTCTGCGGGTGATCAGTTCAAACCTGATTTTCTTGAAATTGCGCCGAACAACCGAATGCCCGCCATATTTGATCCGGATGGACCTGATGGCGCTCCGATTTCCCTGTTTGAGAGCGGCGCGATCCTACAATATTTGGTACGCAAAACCGGGCGCTTTGGTGGTGCAATTGCCCGTGAACAAGCCAGCGTCGAACAATGGTTGATGTGGCAAATGGGCGGAGTCGGCCCGATGGCAGGCCAGACACACCATTTTCTGAAATACGCTCCGCAAATGGGTCACGATACCACCTATGCCAAAGACAGGTATCGCGCAGAAACTGCGCGGCTGTACGGCGTTCTAGATCGGCAATTGGCCAAATCCGAATACGTTGCCGGCGATTTCTTTTCGATCGCGGATATGGCTATTTGGCCATGGTCGTCTTTGTGGGTTGGGCAGGAACAAACGCTTGAGGACAAGCCGCATTTGGAAAGATGGTTGAACACCGTCGAGGAACGAAAAGGCGTCAAAGCTGGCCGCGCTCTACACGCAGACAAACGCAAAACCAACCATGACGAGAAAAGCCAAAAATTGTTGTTTAAACAACAAAGGTAAGGAAATAAGTACTTTGTAAATTTGATCATTCGGTCCAAACATTGCCTCGGTATTTGGTAAGGAATCGCGTGATGGCATTTATATTAGCCTCGCCGGAAATTTTAGTTTGGACAGCCGGCACGCTTTACGCGATCGGTTACTTGGTCATCAATCAGGTGATCCTTCGCATCTTGGTCCTGATCGGCACCGGGTTTTACACGTGGTACTATTTCGTCGTGTCAGACAGCCCACTTTGGGAAGCAATCGCTATCTCTCTGGTGATTGGCACAGCTAACATTATCGGCTTAACCAGCTTGTCGTTGCGCAATTCGCGATACGCCGTCCCGCGCAAACACCGAGATATCTACAACCAACGTTTCAAGAATATGCCACCCGGTGATTTTCGCCAGCTTATGAAATACGCCCGACGCGAAGTGACGCAAAGCGAACGCATCATTACGATCGAGGGCGCAGAAGTAAAAGAACTGTATTTCGTCATTTCCGGCGAACTGACCATCGAAAAACGTCGCGAGATTTTCAACATGCCCGCAGGTTTATTTGTGGGTGAAATTGCTTATCTGACAAAACAAAAAAGCTCGGCGACGACCCGAGTGCCACAAGGCGCGGAAGTTCTCATTTGGAACTTTGCTGTTCTTAAGAAACGCGCGGCGCGTAAACCGCGGTTCAAGCTGGCGCTTGAGGCGATGATTTCAATGGACTTGGCCGTTAAGGTCGCGTTCGCAGTCGCACCACATCAAGACAACTGGTCACCCGACGAAGTATCCCAACGGTTGGCTCAGGCCTGATCGTCTGTTTTTTCTTCGATCAAGTATTCCTGCAATACCATGATTTGCCAGAACAAAACGCCCATCAACACAATCGGAAACGCCACGTTTTCTATTAACACCCAAGCTTCCTCGGACATTGTACGCCAGACGATTTCATTGGCGATCGCGAGCCCCACAAAACACGCAGCCAACCGGCGCGTCAGGATCATCCAGCCTTCTTTTTCCATCGGCATCATTTCGTTCAAAACGAAAGCCAGCCAGCTTTCGCCGCGCATCAAGCCAATGCCCAAAAGCACCGCGAACATGCCATAGACAATGGTCGGGCGCATTTTCAGAAAACGTTCATCGTTGAAGTAGGCCGTTAACCCGCCAAAGAAGATGACCATGAAGGCCGTGAATATCTGCATCCGGCTTAATGTGCGCGTCATCACCCACATGATGATCATAGCCACCAGCATGATCGGGATAAAGACAAGTGACGCGACGATGAACCCAGAATATTCAGTCCCGCCAAGCGTATAAGTTTCATCACGGATCATGAAATAGATCGCCATAAATGCCAGTGGCGGCCCAAGTTCCAAAACTTGTTTCAAAACCGGGTTAATCTTTTTGGTGTCGTCGCTCATCACTATCCGCCCATTTCCACGATCACAGCACCTGCCGCGATAAGGGTCATCAACGCAATCCGTCGAGGCCCTACTGTTTCCTTCAAAACCAGCCAACCAATCAGGGCGGCAAAAACCGTCGAAGTCTCGCGCAAGATCGCCGCTTCTCCGACTTTGTCCAATCGGGTCGCCAGCATGATCGCGCCAAAACTGAAAACTGCTGTAACGCCCCCAACAACGCCTCGCAACATCAAGGGAGCAAGTGTTGGTTTAATTTCCAAACGCTGCCATCTGCGCAACGCAATAAAAGGCATGGCCAACCCGTCAATCAAGAAGAACCAAGCCAGAAAAGTAAAAGGGTTAGCCGTCGCGCGAATTCCGAACGCGTCATAGGTCGTGTACAAAGCAACAAATAATCCGGTCACAAACGCAAGGCCCAGTGCAACGTGCAACGTGGCCCGATCTGTTTCCAAGAACCACAGGTTATAAAGGGCAAGACCAAAGATACCGCTGACCAAGACGGCGACACCTATCCATTGAACTGGCGAAAACGTTTCACCAAACAAAAGATATGCGCCAATCACAGTGAACAATGGTCCCGTTCCACGGACAACTGGATAGACGACGGTGTAGGATCCCTTTGTGTAAGCTTGGGCCTGTAACATCTTGTAAAACATGTGAATAACCCAAGCTATTCCAAAGATGGGCCACATATGTGGTTCTGGCCACGGCACAACGAACAGCGCAAACGGCAACGCCATCAAACCATAGCTGGCATCAATCGCCCCGCGGGACAGCCACGGATCATGTCGCCCTTTTTGCAAAGCCCCAAAGACGGCGTGTAAAAAGGCTGCCAACAATGCCAACCAAAGGGCTGCGCGATGCCCCGCTTCCGTGCCTTCGATCGACAGGATCAAGTCCGTCATAGACCACTCACATGACATGCGCAGTGTGGCTGCGCATTGGTCATTCGGGGTCTAGACCTGTCAAAGCGGCGGCAAATTCTTCGGGATCGAACGGCGCCAGATCGTCGATTTGCTCACCGACCCCAATCGCGTGAATGGGAAGGCCAAACTTGTCAGCCAATGCGACCAGCACGCCGCCCTTTGCAGTTCCGTCCAGTTTAGTCATGACCAAGCCAGTGACGTCGGCCACTTCTTGGAAAATCTTCACTTGGTTCAATGCGTTCTGGCCCGTTGTTGCATCCAGAACCAACAGGGTATTATGCGGTGCTGTTTCATCTTTTTTGCGGATGACGCGTACGATCTTGGCCAGCTCTTCCATCAAGTCTTGACGGTTTTGCAACCGACCCGCCGTATCGATCATCAACAGATCAGCGCCGTCGCGTTGCGCCTGTTCTAACGCATCAAAAGCCAATGACGCCGGATCAGACCCTTCGGGCGCGGTCAATACAGGGACACCTGCCCGATCACCCCAAACCTGCAATTGTTCTACGGCTGCTGCGCGAAACGTGTCACCCGCAGCAATAACCACTTTTTTGCCAGCGGCCCGAAACTGTGAGGCAAGCTTGCCAATGGTGGTTGTCTTGCCCGAACCATTGACCCCCACCACCAAAACAACCTGCGGCTTTTGTGGATAGATGGGCAAAGGTCGCGCAACCGGCTCCATGATCCGCGCCACTTCGGACGCCATCAACTGTTTGATTTCGCGCACAGACAGCTTTTTCCCGATGCGCCCTTCGGCCATGTTTGATGTCACGCGCAAAGCTGTATCGACGCCCATATCTGCGGTGATCAGCAATTCCTCGAGTTGTTCCAGCATATCATCATCCAGCTCGCGCCGCATGATGGGGGCAGCCGCACTTGCCCGTCCGCCAAACAACCGCCCCAACAGCCCGCTGCGTTTCACAGGTTGTGTCGGGTCTGGGATGTCGTCGTCTTGATCCAACAAGGTTGGAGCGAGCGTCGTAAGCACCGGCTGTATCGTTGAAACTGGCTCTGGCTCTGGCTCTGGCTCTGGCTCTGGCTCTGGCTCTGGCTCTGGCTCTGGCTCTGGCTCTGGCTCTGGCTCTGGCTCTGGCTCTGGCTCTGGCTCTGGCTCTGGCTCTGG
>JBDWUA010000004.1:0-631890 GCA_039984715.1 Paracoccaceae bacterium
TGAGCGCTATCAGCAAGCGGAGTGGGGCTATGGCATCGAGGCAATTGAGTTCAGCGACGGTGTGACCTGGACGCTGGACGACCTGCTGAACCGAACCGTGGTTGAGGGGACAGACGGCAACGATTTGCGGACCGGCACGGCCTATGTGGACAATCTGTTTGGGCTTGAGGGCAATGACACGCTCCTTGGGTACCTTGAGGATGACACCCTCGTGGGCGGATCAGGCGATGATTATCTAGACGGTGGGGAAGGCGACGATAACCTAGATGCGGGATCTGGTGACGATCAGGTTTGGGGAGGCTCTGGCGCGGATCTGGTATTTCTAGGTAATGGTAATGATTTGTTCCATGACACACAGAGTGGTCACAACGATACTGTTTGGGCAGGCCAAGGAAATGATACAGTCAGTGGTCTCGATGGCGACGATCTGTTTGGCGGCAATGACGGGAATGATTCTTTGATTGGTGGTACTGGAAACGACACCCTATGGGGTGGAAACGGCAATGATACCTTAAGCGGCGGTAGCGGTAACGATGGTATTTCCGGTGGTGCCGGTGCGGATACCTTCGTATTTGAGGCAAATTTCGGCACGGATATTTTGCTAGATTTCCAGAGAAATTTCTCAGGCGAAGTAATCGATTTGGCCGCAGTGTCAGCGATATCCGATTTCGCGGATCTGCAAGCCAATCACTTGAGTCAAATCGGTAGTGATGCCATCATATCCGACGGTCTGGGGAATAGCCTGACCCTTATCGGAATTGATGAAACGGATCTAACTGCGGATCACTTTGTGTTTGTCTGAATTACTTTCCTCTAGGCATCTTACGATTTGAAAAGGTGTTCCCAATGTGAATGCTTTAATGATCAAACGTGACCACATTGAGTTTGCATAGGTGTCCAGTCCCGGCATCAGATGGGTCGAATTAAAGATGAAACGGTCTGACTCAGATGACCAGATTTTGCAGGTGTATTTGCAGGGCGTTCGAAAGCGTCTGGTGAAGCTGCACAGACGGTTTGGTTTTTGCCGATCTAAGTGTCCACCATTGATAGTGGGCACTTAACTAATGCAGCAGTCCCGTCCAAAGTGGGCGATTGAAGCAGACGCATGAAAAATCAACTCTCCGGTTGGCGTCGTTGTGTCAATATCCTCGGCCAAGGATCGAAACCTTGCGCTGCGTTCTTTGATAGCTTCCGCGATATCCGGCAGGTCGCGCAAAGTTCGGGCGGAGCGATCATATTTTGTCACCACCACCACGCCACCGTCTCGGAGCTACTCCAATAGCTTTCCCAGTTCTGGACATTTGGCCTTGGCTCTGCTTACTCTAATTTAGAACAAACATTCGGCCCCGGCCGCTGTCAAAGCATCGGTCTGAGCGTCAAGGTTCTGATCTGTAGTTGAAACACGAACATATCCGATAATCATGCACCATGATGACAAAATCCCTCCAAAACCCCAAACGTTTTGTCATGGGTTTTTGGAACGGCTAACAGCTTGATTGTTCGCGCAGAGATTAAGCGTGACAAAACGACCGTTTGTGTTAAGAATTGCCTAGATGCTTAAAAAATCCCTCGATATAATCAGATATTTCGAACAGAATTGTTGGCTTACAAATGAATGACGGTAAATCGAAGATAAAAGGTTTGGATTGGGCTTCTGAATTTATGTTTTTTGGCGTGCTATACCTTTCTATAACTCTATTGACGTTAAGCTCAAGTATTGCACGCGCAGAACAAGATTTCGAAAAATGTGGGTTGTTAAATTTTGTTGAAAGCAACCAAATAACATCGGATGAGATTAAAAAATTCTTCCTTGAAAAAAATTGCCATGTAAATGAAGTGGCGTCGGTGTTGGCAACTACAAAAAACCCCATACTTCTTAACCTTACAGACGGAATTGAAACAGATTTCGTCAATGCCAAAAGAGCGATTTTTCTTCTTGAGTTGGGTGGTGATAAAGAGGTTGCAGTTTCCTTACTGTCAGCAGCCTTGGTATCAACAAGTGAGCTTTCAGACGAGAATGCGCAAAACCTACGCCTTTTTGTTTTTGCGACGCTAGAAGACCTACGTGAGCAGCTCGGCGTGCCAAAAATACACATGATTATGCTATCCATAGTTTCTGCGTACGCATCTAAAAATATTGATAGATATGAAGCTTTCCGGGAAATGGTACCGTATTGCGCGCTTCTAGCGATAGACATTGACTCCAGCTTCGAAGAAGCTGCGATTAGCTCAGTTTACCAAACATGTGCATCTAGAAAGGAAAGCCCATGGCGGATCCTGACATCAATATAGGTAGACTTCCTCGCATTCAACCGACTGACCCAACTGATATATTGGGAAGCAACAACAACTTGGTCAGCTGGGCGGCGTACAACGTTAATATTTCGGGACATCAAGCGGGTAGGTTAAGTGTATTTGCAGATGCAAGTGTTAACGTAAACTTGGCTGATGTCGTAAGTGCCATTTATACTGAAAATAACAATTGGAATTATAGCCCAATTGCACAAACATACGCAACCAAACATGGGTTTACATTTTCATTCTCGGATAATCTGAACGAAACGAATGATCTAGATGGAGATGGCGTAGCGGATTTTGTAGACATTGATTTGAATTTTGATGGGATTGTAGATCAAAGGGTTTATTCTGGGCAATATTTACGGTCACTCACTGAAGGGCTTCTCTCGAATCAAAATTCCGAAACAGGCCCAGAATGCTTTGGCCCTGACACACCCATCGACATGTGGCCGCTCGATCCTCAGTTCGCGCATGATCCTAACGACCCGAACAAAGTATTCGACCAAGACGCCGTACGCGCCAAAATCTGGAAGAAGCCAATTGCGATGATCCGAAAGGGTGACACCGTTGTATCTTTCGACAAGCACGACAACCTTGTGCCCGGTACAGTAACCAGAACTTTCGAGAACGAATCCAAAATTCTGCTCGATTACTTCGGCACGCGCGTGACCCCCGGCCACGTGTATTTTCGGCCTGACAGCAAGAAAACTGACAAATTCGAATGTCTGCTCGATATCCTGCGCGATGATGGCATGATCCAGAACGTCGAAGGCAAGAATATCCGCGCAGCGATCAACGTACCTGTTGGCGATCTGCGCGACGGCTTTGTCTGGGCGATCACGCAAGAACGCAAAGACGGCATTCTTGTTGAAAAAGAACATGGGCGCATCCGTTTGGGCTCTCGCTTCATTGTCGATGGCAACACCTCGCAATGCGTGGCCGATGTGATTGAGGCCAAGGGCGGTGTTGTTGGCGACGACGAGCTGATCAGGTATGATGGCGCTGCGCCTAAACCCTTCGTTTGGGAACATGGCGCAACACTTCCAAAGCCGGAAGATTTCGTTCTTCAAACCTCCGGCACAACCGTTGAAGAGATCTACTGCGCCGGGGAATGGGAAAGCCGTCGCCCACATATGCCTGCGCCCATGGTGATGGATGGTGGCCCTGTACAACCGCTGTCGGCAACCGCATTATTGGCCACGCCGCGCAATCAACCGCTAAATCTGCAACCTGCCTCAGCTCCAAAGCACGCTATGCGGCCACCGATGAACCGCAAGCAGCGCAAGGCGCTGGAGGCCAAGCAACGCAAAACCACCAAAACCCGTAGACGGCTAGTGAGCTGATCCATGAGCGATAGCGACGAAACGCCTGCATCGGATCAGACTGTCAATGCATTCGAGGCAGACAAACGTGGCGTCGAATGGATCAAAACACCGCCGCACATCCCGGCAAAACGGCCAGTGAAAGTTTACAGCATTGAGCGTTCTGACCTGACGCTGCGTATAGCGACCAGTCCACCGCCTTTAAAGAACACATTGAACTGACTCAGCTCTGGCTTGCTAAAAGTAATCATTTACTTGGTCTATCTCACCGCCGCCTGATCTGATCCCTGATCCCTGGAACCTCGTTCAAGGCAACTGCAGAGCAGGGGCTTGCCGCTGAAAAAACAGGGTATTTAGTGCCTCAAAGTTCCCGTAAGCCATTGTTTTTAATTAATATGAATCTTGAAGTGACGGACCAAAATGCCGCTCGGGGTGGTATAAAGGTGCCATAAAAAATTTGAATAAAAAGGCTACCAAAGGGCGGCCTTTCCAGAACAAAATGTGTTGGCTCATGCGTTGTACTTATGAAATTTGATACCAACCTGAAATGTACGTTGAATAAGGCGCAGTCCTGACGTTTGGATCCTTCGATGGGACGGGAGTTTTTAATGCCCTGAACGAAGCATTCGGACCAAACGTTGAGGTCATCATCCGGCCGCCAAAACTGGTGTCGTCGGCCTCAACAATCAGCGCGACGCGCATATACGGAGCGTCGCTGAATTTAGGCACATGGTCTGGCAGATCGCACCCTTGTCGAAGCCCAAATTGGACGATGGAAACTGGTCATCGGCGACACTCTCAAATCACGAAATATCGAAAGACAAGTCACAGAAATCCGCATCGCAACCAAAGCTCTCAACTGCATGACCTCGTTCGGATGGGCGGCGTTCGAACGTGTCTGAATCTTGGCCGGTAACAGCGCGTTTTGACTATTCGATGACCCGTGCAACACGCTGGCCTAGACCTATACCGAAATATCCTGCCTCTTGATTGTCTTCAACACCATGTTTGTCTGCGCGCTTGAAACGACTGGATTTTGAAACAAGAAATCATCTAGGAACCGATTGTAGCTGGAAATGTCGGGGCAACTTACGATCAGATGGCAATCTGATTGGCCAGTAACCGCGTAGCATTCTCTGACTTCCGGCTTAGAGCGAATAGCTTCGAAGAATGCGTCTATCTTTGTTCGCTCATGGTGCGTCAGCTGCACATGCACGATGGCCTGAAAAGTCAAACCTAGAGCGTTTGGGTCGAGGCGGATGCTAAAGCTATCGATGATACCGCTTGCTTCCAGTGAATTGATGCGTCGCCAGCATGTTGATGTTGAAAGATTCACACGCTCGGCGATTTTAGAGACGGGTGTCCGGCAATCTGCTTGGAGAATTCGTAGGATTTTTTTGTCTGTTGAGTCCAAATTAGGTTTTGGCATGGTGCCCCGCAAAAGTACGTCATTTTGATCGATCATACCATTAATGATGCCCCATGTCGTATTTTTGGTCAAACTTTTCACCAAAAATTAGACATCATGTCATGATACGCCCGGAGTGAAAAATGACCGCCCATCAGCCAAATATCGAGACATATAAGTTAACCGACAGGTACGCGAAGACGGAAGGTCGGGTATTTCTGACAGGCACTCAAGCCTTGGTTCGTATCTTGTTCGACCAAGCCCGAAAAGATCGAAAGGCCGGTTTGAATACGTCGGGTTTCGTTTCAGGGTATCGAGGTTCGCCACTTGGTGGGTTTGATTTAGAGATGTGGCGGGTTCGCAATACGCTGGCGGAGGAAAAAATCGAGTTTTTGCCTGCTGTCAATGAGGACCTTGGGGCGACAGCAGTGCTTGGGGCACAACAAGCGACGCTTGATCCAAATTGTGAAGTCGATGGCGTCCTTTCAATGTGGTATGGCAAAGGACCAGGTGTTGATCGCTCCGGCGATGCATTGAAACATGGGAACGCCTATGGCTCAGCTCCAAATGGAGGCGTGTTGGTCGTCGCTGGCGACGATCATGGTTGTGTGTCGTCTTCGATGCCACATCAGTCGGACGTCGCGTTTATGTCATGGTTCATGCCGACGTTGAATCCGTCATCAGTCGGCGAATATTTGTCATACGGCGAATACGGCTATGCCTTGTCCCGTTTCTCTGGGACTTGGGTCGGCTTTAAGGCGATTTCCGAAACAGTTGAAGCGGGGCAATCCGTAGAAATTGAACGCCCGCGCAGCTTCAATGACCCAGACTACGCTTATCCCCAAGGTGGTATTCATGTCCGTACATCGGATCTTCCTAGCCCAGAAATAGAAACGCGGATTGGGCACAAGCTTCAAGCTGTTGAGGCGTTTGTGGAAGCAAATCCGATCGACAAAAGAATATACGACATACCAGATGCAAAGTTCGGAATTGTCACAACCGGCAAAGGCCATCTGGACCTTATGGAGGCGCTGCGCCTTCTGGGCATCGATGAAGAAATGTGCCGCGCTTTGGGCATCGACATCTATAAAGTAGGGATGGTTTGGCCGCTTGCTCGTCGGGATGCATTATCATTCGTTCGAGGAAAAAAAGAGGTCCTCGTCGTCGAAGAGAAGCGCGGGATCATAGAGAGCCAACTCAAAGAATATTTATACGATTGGCCCGGCGATAAACCGGAAAAGATGGTCGGTAAACATAGCGCCGCAAATAAGCCACTGGTTCCTTGGACCGGTGAATTGAGGCCGCTAATGTTGGTACCTATCATTGCCGACCGATTGAACGCCTTCTATCCAGATGAGAAACTACCTGAAAAGGCGCGCGCACTGACAGAGACACCTCCGCCCAAGTTGGCCGTGTCTGGTGCCGTACGAACGCCTTACTTTTGCTCAGGCTGTCCACATAACAGTTCCACAAAAGTCCCGGACGGCAGCACGGCGGCTTCTGGTATTGGGTGTCATGTCATGGCAAGCTGGATGGATCGCCAGACAGTTGGTTATGCCCAGATGGGAGGGGAAGGCGTTCCTTGGGTTGCAGCCTCGCGATTTGCTGGAAACAAGCACATTTTCCAGAATATGGGCGAGGGTACATGGTACCATTCGGGATCTTTGGCGATCCGGCAAGCCATCGCAGCCAATACGAATATCACCTACAAAATCCTTTACAATGACGCAGTTGCCATGACCGGCGGTCAGCCGGTAGATGGGCCTATCAGCGTGGCGGGGATTGCACAAACTTGTCGCGCTGAAGGGGTTGAGAAGATCGCTCTGGTTTCTGACGATATCAACAAGTTCAAAAAAACGGACTTCCCGGTGGGCACAACCTTCTCTGATCGATCCCAGTTGGACGTAATTCAGCGGGAACTGCGTGATATTCCCGGCGTAACAGTTTTGATCTACGAGCAAACTTGTGCTTCGGAAAAGCGCCGCCGCCGAAAGCGGGGAATGATGGAGGACCCAAAGAAATTTGCCTTTATCAATGAGCTAGTCTGTGAGGGATGCGGCGATTGCTCAGTCGAAAGTAACTGCTTGAGTGTCGAGCCAAACGAAACCGAGTTTGGTCGCAAGCGCAGGATCAATCTGAATTCTTGCAACAAGGATTTTTCTTGTCTCAATGGGTTCTGTCCTAGTTTTGTGACAGTCGAAGGCGGCACCCGACGCAAGCGGCAAGCAACCGACATTAATTTAGCTCAACTTGTCCAGACCCTGCCGGACCCCCGGGAGGAGAACTTGGTGAAACCTTATGATCTTTTGATTGCCGGTGTCGGTGGAACAGGCGTCGTTACAGTTGGCGCTTTGATCACCATGGCCGCGCATTTGGAGGGCAAGGGCTCTAGTGTTCTTGATTTCACCGGGTTTGCACAAAAATTCGGAACGGTTCTTGGCTATGTACGGATTGCGAATTCTCCCAAAGAGATAAATCAGGTCAGGATTGAAATCGGTAGTGCGGACGCTGTCATCGGCTGCGACGCTGTTGTCTCATCCTCGCCCAAAGCGTCAGTTCATTATCGACAAGGTACCCAAGTTGTTCTCAACCAAGCCGAGATGCCTACTGGGGATTTAGTTCTACACCGCGACGCTGACCTAAAGATTGACGAACGGGAGGCTTTGATCCGCAGCACTGTTGGAGAATGCAACGTTCAGTCGTTTGACGCCAATCGCGTCTCGGAGGAACTGATGGGTGATAGCGTGTTTGCCAACATCATTCTTATGGGTGCAGCGTTTCAAAATGGTCTTATTCCAGTTAGCTATACCGCGATAAAACAAGCGATCTTGCTCAATGGTGTGGCCGTTGAGAAAAACGCGCACGCCTTTGATCTGGGGCGGGTGATAGCGGGTGACCCTGCGGCTTTGGGCAGTGTGTTGAACAAAGAGCCACTTAAGGATTTGAAGCCCGCAGAACTCATCGAGCATCGCGCTACATTCCTAGAGGACTACCAAGACGCGTCCTACGCCAAACGTTATCGCGAGACGCTGTCCAATTTTTCATCGCATTTGCCCGATGGCGAAGAGGAAGTCCTTCTTTCTTTAGCCGCCAAGTCGCTTTTCAGGTTAATGGCGATCAAAGATGAATACGAAGTCGCTCGATTACACAGCCAGATGGGCTTCGCTGATCAGCTCAAAAATGAGTTCGAGGGCAGCTTCAAAGTAAAGTATCACCTCGCTCCACCTCTTCTTCCTCTCGGGCGCGATACACGTGGGCGCCCCAAAAAGCGTGAATTCGGTGCCTGGATGGGAACCGGGATGAAGGTCTTGGCATGCATGAAACGATTGCGAGGCACCATTTTGGACCCGTTCCGCTACACCGAAGATAGAAAAACAGACCTCGCTACCTTGGATTGGTTCGAGACAGTCTTGCGTGACCTCGTTGAGAACGGACAATCATATTCCACCGATAATCTCAAAATAATATTGGCGGCACCTATGGATATCCGCGGGTACGGGCCAGTTCGCAAAAAGGCGATGACGACCGTCTTTGCGCAAGTCAAAGACCTCATGAACAAGACGGTTTGAACGCGATCAACATCCAATTGGGGAAGGCTAAATTTGAAACCATTGAAACGACACCTGCCGACCTATTTCTGGGTCTAGTTGCAGCCTTTTCTGCCGATGGTCTTGTCACGTTTTAGTTCCGGTCTCTTTCGAGGAACGCGCGGAACGCAATTGACCTGACGCAGGATATCACCTGCTGCGCTCTGAATTCCATGAGAAGTACCCAAACGCGCAAGATATGCCAGAAGATCAGCGCCCCAATCTGACGTATTTAAAACGGTCAATCAGGGCGTGATGCGAAAAGAATGTCGGCGAATGCGCTACGTAAGTCCGGAAAACAAATGGATACCGTGATGGCCATGACCTGAAAAGGGACTATAAATTAGACAAAACAACCGATATTTTTTCAGAAAAAAATGGCGGCTTGTATGCGAGGGACTTAGATGGTTCGGGGAACAGAGAGCCCTTAGGCATTAATAAGGATGGGTCATAATTGATGATAGAGTATATATTCTATATCCATGATTTTCATGGTTCTGCTGAAAAGGTATCCAGTTTTCTGGATTTTCCAAACTCCGTATTTTCCAATCGCGGAGAACGCGATCCAGAAAGAGTTATTCCACGAAGAAGCAGTGTTACTTTCTCTGTTTTACAGGATAGTAGAGCTGATTTTGAAGCCGAGAAGAAGTTTCTTAAGGAGCTGATGGCGAAAGAAGACAGGTTGTTGAAGGTGGATGGTGAAATAACCACCACAATCGCTATTATCTGTTCTGATCTTGATGACCAGTATATTCATCTTACTCTCTCTCGTGATCTACTTGACTTATCTTCTAGATTGGGATGTGAAATTGATTTTTTTGTAGATGCCTGATTTCAATGTTCACGGTTCCATATCCCTCCCACCATCATCACGGTTCCAGCCGCGACTGCGTTTGCGAAGGACAGTTGCATTGACTTGTTAAGCGCTAATTTCCAGCAGGGCAGCAGGCAAGGATGCGGAGAAATCAGCCATTCAAACGTCATCGTTTTCGGTCATTGATCATTATGTGTGCTGGGCGGATGTATCAGTGTTACCCGCTGTCTTACCAAGATATTGCGGATCTTTTGGGTGAACGTGTCGTCGACGTGGATCGTGCGACTGTCTTTCAGAAGTTTGGGCCAGAACGGGCGAAACGCACGGAATGTTATTTGCAGCGAGCAAGCCTGAATTGGCACGTTGACGAAACCTACTTCCGTGTCGGCGGGAAATGGCGTTACCTTTTCCAAAGGTTGGTTTCAAAGTTTGGCGAACCGAGGGTCGTCATCACAGACAAATTGCTCAGCTATATCTAAACTGACTCAGAACGCTGACCACCGCACACAAACGCCTACCCTGCCTGCGAATACCGATCCAATCGGAAGGGAACTCACAGGGATGCCCGCTATGCAGGCCGGTAATGCGCTGCATACCGTTGATCCCAGAAGCCGTATTTTCCATCAGAATGCTCCTCCTTCGCCATCATTTACCGCAACGATGGCCGTTTCGATTGAGGAAGGCATTATGTTGGCCTGGATCCAAGCCGCAAAATAAAGGCCAACCCCGAAGGAAAAATGCGACATCAAGCTCTTGAGCTGAGCGGACGTCGGGTCGGGTCGATTGCTCGCCATCACCCCGGCTCCCATGGCAGGTTGCATGAGAAAGAAGGGAAAGACGATCGTCGCGACCCCGACCGACAACGCGATCAGCAGCTGCGGGCGGCTCAGTTGGCGTTGGCCTCCAACAGTCACGTAAAGCGCGGCAAAGATCATCCCCACGAGGTAATGGGCCACCCATCCTAGCGGACCTTCGCCCGCCACCGGTGCGGCAGCGCGGATGCTGTCATGATTGAAGTTACCTTGTGGCATATGGCCAAGCCATCTGCCCACCATGGCAAAATTGCTTTGTGGTATTTCAAATGCGGCTTCGGCGATCACCGCCCAGACGTCCATGATTGCCGTGGCACCCAGTCCGATGAAGATAACGCGAAGGATAATTTGTGCGGGCGTCAACATGATTTGATCACTCCTGATTTTGTGGTTTATGGTAGGCGTTGCCCCGAAGTCCGCATAAAAAGGCCCAGCCTCGCGGGGGCGGGCTGGGCACTCTTTTCAACTTATTGCAGTATCTTGGTGCTGTCGAAAATTTCGCAGGTTTGTTGTGGCGCTGCTTCGTTGCTGACTGGCTGCAAAGCCGATTGCGCCACATGGTGGCCGATCTGGTAACCCAGCATGTCCCCAACCGCGTTGGAGCGGCGGTAGTGTACGCCTCCGATCAACCGGGATTCAGATTCTTCCTCGGCAAATTGCCCAAGACTGTCATAGACTTTGCTCAGGTGTGCGGCCCCTTCAAATTTGATCGGGAAGGGTTCAGTTCCGAAAACAGAATTCATCACCTCGAGTGCTGCGCTGCCGCTGGTGCAGTGCTGACAAGGATATTCTGGGTGCATAGGAGCGGCAATGCGTGATTCCCAAACCAGACCATCCTCGAGATCGGGGTGGGCATAGGTCTTGCCAAGCGCCTCGACTGCGGTTTGCGGTCGCCATAGCGCATAGGTGTACTTGGCGTTAAACCCGGAGATCAATGCATCGGTCAGCGCCATGTTCAAGAGTGCCAGCATGCGGGTCTCTTCAAGCAGCGGCAAAGAACAGGTGCTGCTGCTCTTTTTTGCCAGCTGGTTCCAAGCCCCAGAACCGGACCCAGCGTGCAGTTTGGCGATATTGATCTCTTCGGCGGTGGCTGGGCTGTCTTTGCCGCCACGGGTCACGACTTCGAGAAGGCCTTGCTTGTATTGCGCGCTGTCAAGCGCGGGTGGTGGCGGAACAGAAAAATGGCTGCTGGAGGTGAGGACAAAGGGAGTCATCTCTTTGATATTCGGCACCACCATCGGCCGATCAGAAGTCCGCTGATAGATCCCAGGGTCTGCCGGGCCGGGAGTGTAATCTTGCGAGAAATCGGCACCGTCGTCGGCCCGAAGAGCCAATACAGCCGCCGCCGCTGCCTTGCCGAGCTTGCGGCCCGCCTCTTCGTCCGATCCGCTGAGGTAGGATGTTGCCATCGCCTCCAACTCTGATGTCTGGTCGGGCATCAGCTCCGACATCACCGACAGCGCCGCATGGGTCACCGCGACTTGGATCGAGGCGGCGGTGTCAACGTCGCCCGCATAAGCATAAGGGGTATAGGCGCCCTGTGTGGCATTCGCCGCATCGAACATTGCCAGATGCAGGATGGTCAACGCGCGCTGACGCTGGGCGCCGGACCATTTGGTTTTGGCCATGATGGTCGCGATATCGTCCTGCAGATCCGACGCCAGTTCGGCCTGCGCTAACGGGGCCGAAGCTACGACTGCTAACGCCGTACAGAACAGCATTGATTTCACGTTATGGAATCCGGATTTCATAATCTCACCTCAAAAGACATAATTTCAAACGGAGTGTGAAGCGCTCCGTGCGGCCGTACAAATCGAAACATCGGAGGTCTGACCTTGGAAAATCCGAAAGCTCTGTCCTATGGCAGAGGCACCACCTGTCAGATCTGGCCCAGCAGGCTCCACCACAGGAAATCCAGCGGCACCAGCAGGAACAGACTGATCGCAAATAGGGCCAAACAGAAGCGGATCACGGACCCGGCTGGAAGGTTGCCCGCTTGGATTGCGACCACCAGCGGTGGTGCCTGAAACGGCAGGAAGACGTTGGAGAAGGCCAGCACCTGCGTCATCAACACCGTGCCGATTGGCAGGCCGGAGGCAATGGCCAAATCTCCGGCCATCGGAGTCATGACCGCGGGGACCCCCGGCAGGCTGGTCGCCATCGCCACAAGCGTCGACATGCCCGTAAGTACTGACAGGTTCCACACTGGCGTTTCGGGTGACAGATTGATCCAGTCCCCGGCCGCCTGCACAAGCGCTTCGCCCAGCCCGGCGTGACTGATGAGCGCGCCCAATCCCATGATCCCGGCCACAAACAACAGCGCCCCATAGCTCAGGTCTTGGTTGATGCATTTCGGATCGGTCAATTTCAGATTGGGCCAGAGGCATAAAAGGGCTGCCGCAAGACCGATCCAAGCGGGCGAGATGCCGTGCCAAGCGTCAGTCAGCCACAGCATCAGGCAGAGGGTGAGAATGCCGATGAGACCAGCTTGCGCACGGTTGAGGGGGGTCGCCGCCTCTGGTTCGTGCTTTGCCTGATCTGGCAGTTGGTCCGGAAAGAACAAAAGTGTCAGGCCGACAATCATTACGGATTTGATCAGGCCGAGCACTGGAAAATGCAGCAACAGATAATCAAAGTAGGAGAACTGCAGCCCGTATTGTGCTTCGCTCATCCCGACTAGGATCATGTTCGGTGCATTGGCAGGCAGGATAGTGAAGGCCGGTGCAAAGGTGGCAAAACACGCCGCACAAAGCATGCCTGTTCGCCCTTTCGAACGGGCGTCGAAACCAAGCTGTAATGCCAGTGCTGAGATCACAGGCAACAGGATCATTATGCGTCCGATCGACGATGGCACCAAAAAGGCCAGTGCCAAGCTGCCGGCGACAATGGTCGCGAGGGTGCCAACATAGCTGCGGAACGGCAATCGGGTCAGCTGCCGCGCCACTTGAATGTCTAGGCCAGTGAATTTGATGGCCGCCCCCAGCACCAACCCGGCAAACAATAGCCAGAAAGTCGAAGTCTGAAATCCGGAAAAAACCGTTTCCGGTGGCGCGATCTGTGTCATCATCGCCACTAGGAAAAAGGCCAGCGCGGTCCAATATTCAGGCATCACCGCAGTGGCCCAAAACCCCAGAAATACCACGGCCATGGCTGCGACTGGCGCCAGTTCTGACGAGAGAAAGCTGTGTGTGGCACTCCAAGCCAAGATGCCCAGTATTAAGATAACAAGAATTTTCCAATGCTTACCGGATAACGGTGAAAACCGTTTGCCAAAGGAATTCCCGGTCTGCGGAAATGTGGCCTGATTTGCGTTCTTGCTCATGTGACGATCAATCCATTGTTGAGGAGATCATCCACTCTGTGTCGAGCAGGGTGCCGAAACTCCAATCGATTTATCCGACATCTGCCCCCTGCAAACTGGATGGCGACCAAACCGCCATCAAGAAAGCCATCGAAAAATTAAAAATAACCCTCCCAAACATAAGGAACGGGAGGGTCATAGACGAGTTTACAAAAATGGGACGCGGCAGGGGCGAGGTCGATCCAAATAATCAAGTCAGTTCACGCTTTAGCTCCCGAACCCGCACGGCCAATCGGTCGAGCATCGGATCTGCAATCCCTTGCGTTTTGAGATGATCTGCAGTGTTCAGAAGGTAATCAACATTCGGGCCCCGTTCTCCCTCTGCGGTGGAGATCATCTGGGCCTGCTGCTCTGGGGTGAAGTCGCCATATTGCTCGTGGTCGCGGTTCACCACGTAGGTCAGTGCCTGCACCACCCGCCCATCCTGTAGCTGCAGCGATGCTGTAATTTCGCGATAAGCGGGGTTGAAGAGCTCTCGCGCCCGGATCATGGCCATCACCGGCTCTGTCTCCGCGTGGGGAATGGACAGCGCCACCCCCTCACAATAGCTTTGCAGGCCTGCGTCCAGCGCCAGCACCAATCCGGGTTCGGTAAAGGTGCCGCGATAGCGCAACGAGCGCAGGCAGAACCGGCGATGCCACCCGTCCAGACGGGCGACCACCTGCTCTTGCGGGATAAAGCCCGGATCCCAAATCAGGGATCCATAGGCAAAGATCCAGATACACTCACTCATGCTTCCTCCATCGATGCGGTTTTGGGTCAGGTTGTCAGTACGGCTGGGCCGCTATCAGTTCATCTTTTCATATGCAGCCATCAGGCTGCTGTAAGGCGGCAGGAACAGGGTATGCACCTGCCCACCGATCTGCACTGGCTGTTTGATGTCATAGTGCAGGTGGATCGGGATCTCGCTCAGCCAACTGTTGCTGACAGTGCCGATGCGGTCACCTTTAGTCACCCGGTCCATTGGCGCAACGACAACACTGTCCATATCAAGATGCACATAACGATGCAGCGCCCCATCGGAGGATTGGACAGTCACTGCAAACCGCCCGACATGGGCAATCACTCCGTCAGTTGCTGCCACTGCCCAATGTACGCTTTTCTCGCAAGTCGCTGGCCGTAGATCTTGACCGGTGTGACCCCCAGCCCCACAGAGCGGTTGGTCGCTGCGACGAAGCTCGCAGAAATTATCACGCCAAGGAAAGCTGTAGTTGCTGGCATCGCAGGAATCGCCTTCAGGGCCCTTGGCTCCGCCGACCGAGAACGCGTGTGAATTGGCATAGACTGGGCCACTCTCGATCGGGAACCGCATCTCTGGGAAGAAAACAACTGGGCTTTTCACACCCTCGCCGCTGTTTTCCAGCAGATACCCCGGCGCTTCGAACCGGGGTTCGGCCTGCGCCGTCACTGTGCCAACCAGCACCATGGCCAAAGCTGTCAGAACCTTATTTCTCATTGGCTTGTCCTTCCACGACAAAGAGCGTGCCCGCCAGTTCAGTGAGATAATCCGGCTGCGTACAGCGGGTGTCCTCGGTGGGTTGATGGCAAGTGATGCGCAGGGTGTAACTCGCGCCAAACCGCTGCAGGCTGTAATCCGCGCCATCACCAATATTTTCAAAGGCGGTGGGCTCGCGGTAGAGCGTCAGACTGTCCGGAGCCTGCACCACCGCTTTTGATCCGGAGATTGAGAGCTGGATGCCGTCCTCGGCATAAAAGGCGGCATAGGCGCTTCCCTGGCTGACAAAGGCTGGGATCGACAAGCCCGCTTCAACACCGAACAGCATCACAGGTAGCGCGGTGGCATCGGTGCTCGATGTCAGGGCGAGAAACGCCTCCGAAGCGGTCTGTTCCCGCTCTGCCGTGGCCGCAGCCGAGGCTTCCGCCGCAGACCAGTCGATATTATTCTCGACCACAGGGGCCGTCCCGTTCGAGACGGCAAGACTCGGTCCTGCGGTCAGGAACCCGCAGACAAGGGCGCCAACGACGACACCAGCCAAAGGTGTTTTTACAAATTCTTTCAACATGATTCTTCCATTCTCATCGATTCGCGATCCAATGCGCCATCGGTTGACTTCAAAACGAGGGCCGATTCCTTTGGCGCTTTGGTCGCCGGGCGGGCTTGGCGCATCATCTGGTTCATGATGTTGCGCCGATGCATTTCCTCCGTGCCTCCGACACTGCAGAAGGCCAACGAGTCGCGTAGGAAGGTCGAAACCTTGCCCTCGTGATATCCTCGGCTACCGTAGAGCTTCAGCAGATCCATTGCCCCGTTGGTGATGGCGCTGGCCCCTGCTAACTTGGCGATCGAGCAGGTCATCACCGCATCTGGTGATGTGTTCAACAATTGATTCAGCGCGCCGTAGGATACCCATTTGGCGGTGTCGGCGCCGATGCGTATGTCGGTCAGTTTTTTCTGGACATATTGGTGATCCACAATCGGTTGACCGAAGGTATGGCGTTTCTTGGCATAGGACAGCGCCTCCGCCAGCATCGGTTCGCAAAGCGCTGAAGCCACCAGCCCATAATAGAGCCGGCCCAGCGATGCGAAACGCACCAAATTGCGCAACCCTTCCCCCGGCGTACCCAGAATATGGCCGTAATGCAGGGGCACATCCTTGAATATGAGTTGACCGGTGGGCAGGTCTAGATTGCCTAGCTTGCAATCCTGCGGGCCGATGGTCACGCCCTCGCGATTTTGATCCACCAGCACCAGCGAAATGCCATCGCGCGCGTGGCCTTTCAGCTTGCAAACCACCAGTGTGAAACTCGCCACCGGCGCGTGGGCGATGTTATACTTTTGACCGTTGAGTACGAAAGTCTCGTTCGGCCGCTGGCTCAGAAAAGTGGAGCTAGCGCGCACATCGGTGCCGGTGTCGGGATCGGCGATCGCGGTGGCGCTCAGCTGGCCGCGCAGGATACGCCGGAAGTACTCCGACTGCTGTGCCTTGGTGCCAAACAGATCCAGCGCATAGACCATTCCAGCCTGGGCAATCACCGACAACAACAGCCCCGGGGTACGGATGGTTGAGGCCAGTCCCTCCAGAGCGGCGGTGAAATCCCACCAGTCGGGGCCGCGTCCACCAAACTCTTTCGGCACGATCATCTGCCACAGTCCGGCGTCCCGCAGATGATCCCAAGTTTGCTGATCAAAGGCGTGCCGACCCAGATGCAATTCGCCCCGGTCCGTGCGGCTGGCCAAAGACGCGAATTCAGACCGGATCGCCTGCTGTTTCCCTGTCCAACTCAAGTCCATTTAGATACTCCCATTTCTCATAACATTGTCGCACTCTGGCTTAGGCCGGAGTCAGCTCTTGCCTTGGAAGTTCGACACGCGTGTCTTGAATTCTTCGGGGATCGCGTAGGTGGACTGTCCTTCGTAGTCGAACATTACATGCACAGATTTCAGCTTGGCGACGACGCGGCCATCGGAAGTGGTGTGCCGGACCTCATGATCCATTTCGAAGCTCTTACCACCGAACTTGGACACTGTGCTTAGGACCACGATGGTGTCACCGTAATGGGCCTGACTAGTGTATTCGCAGGAGGTTTTGACCATGATATGCGGCAGCTTCTGGTCCTTGGGCAGCTCCAGTAACTCGTGCATGTATTCCAAATAGGCGGATTGCATGTAGTCGTAGTAAATCGGGCTGCTGACATGCCCCATGGAATCGGTGTCGCGGTAGCGGACTTCGATGGCGGTCTCAAACGCGTGCTGTGTCATTTGGGCGTACTCCTTTACGGGTTGATCCTGAAAGTTCGAAAGTGGCATCGCGGCAGCCAGAGTGTTTCAGAGGGCCGTGAATGGTGAATCCCATCGGCACCTGTCCGTAGGCCTGCACAATCTGCAAACCGTGTTTCTTGGCCGCGGCTGATGTGGTGATGCAGCCATCACCGCGTCCGGCGGCGACTTCTTCGGCGGCGTGGGCGTTGCTGGCGGCATAAATTCGCTTCATGTCTGGTGGCAGCAGTTTTTCGGGCGCCGGGTGGGTTAGGCACAGAGTCGGCATGTTGCCGGTCACTGAGGTCAGCACCATGTCGTCTGTCTTCATAATGAAGACATCGAGCATGCCCAGATCGCTGATATGCTCGTAGATAAGCGAATGCAGCTGAGGATAAGCCACCACGCTCAGGAGCACCGAACAGCCGCAGGTCACAACCTGTGTCGCCGCCTGCTCCATCGTGTCATGCAGGGACAATGCCGCATTCCCACATTTCAATGAGGCCCATTTCAAAGCGGCCTTTTCGCAATTCGTTCCCGCTGGCCCAAGGGTGTGAATACATTTCACCCAATCGTAATTATCCCCGATGTTTTTTAGATATTGGTCATCGGGATCTTCTATTGGCGCAATATCCATTCCGGTTCCTCCTAATGGTACCACCAAAAGACTCTTCTATATTTTCCATGACAGCGTTTTGACGCAGCCCGGTCATGAATTAAGTCATTGTGGCCGAACCTCATTGCTGTGCGTCGCACGACCTCTGGCCACTTATTGGCGAATGATGCGCTATGTCACAATTCGGAAAGTATGAGGTCTCCCATCAGCTTCGGTGACATTGCTTCGAAGCTGTAGTGAAACGACAAAAGGTGCCCACGAAACCGGAGGCACCTTTTTCTTGCAAATTGTTTGTTTTTAAGTCTTCGCCCGCAGGACCGCAGCCGGGCCCACGCTGTTCGGCGCAGCAGTTGTCAAGTTGCGCGGTCAGGGATTACTTAGCACCTACTTCTCGCGCGATCCCGCCAAATAGGTCCTGACATCGCGAGAACCAGATCCGCACCGGATCGTCCTCTGCCAAAAGGTCGCGCTCTCCTACAACCCAGCACCATTGCAGAGTGCCAAAGACAATATAGTCTGGAAACAAGTGCTTATCCCCGCAAATCCAAGGTTGATTGGTCAACTGGTTACGCAATGGGGCTAGCCGTTCGTTTAGAACTATCCGTTCTGCGGCACCCCGTTCTGCAATAGTTTCCAACGAGACCCCGAAACGATCTTCACGTTTCTGCCGGAAGTATTTTTGATCCGATTCACCCATAACGTTGTGCATGCCCATGGCCACAATCACCGACAGCGGCGGGTGCAGCATCGAAATGCAGTAACTCTCGAAAAACCGTGCCATCTGGCGACCAGCTTCCCCGTCGAACAAGCTGGGGGCATCTGGATAGGTCTGTTCAAGATATTCACAAATATCGAAACTGTCGTCCAAGACTCGATCGCCGTCACGCAGCACCGGTACAGTATTAAATGAACCGTCCTCGATTTTTGAAATGGTTGAAAAATTAACTGGAGAGATGTCGAAAGCCAATTTCTTATGATGAAGTGCCATAATGACCTTCCAAACATATGGTGAATAACTCACACCGTTTTCACCACACAGGCTGTATAGCTGTCTCATTTCGCTTTTCTACTCCAGTCTAAGATTCAATTATTGGTTCGGATTTAAAGATTCGAATTCCATGGAGGGACGCAAGTAGGATTTGATTTATATGCGCGCGCAATATCCCGACCAATTCGGATCTGCGCTATGCGGTATGCTCTATTGCTTCCGCCGAACTTGTTCGCCCGCGTGTGTTCCAGCGCTCCAGATGGAGACCGGATTGAAATCGGTCGCTCTGGGAACGTCGGTCAGGCATGCAGTTGCGACGCCGATGCTTTCGAACCGGAGCCCGATTGAAGTAGGTCAGAAAACAGCGCATTCACCGCATTTATGGTCGGATCATTGGCTCGGGGATGTAGGACTCCGGACATGATACGGGCCGTCTTGCGCACCTCATGCAGCAGAGTGACATCATCGGGTGGATGGAGCCCGTCATCGGTGTTGACATGCACTAGACCGATCCCCGCACCGCTTGCCACCAATGCGCGTGTTATTGTCTCGTCATCGACGCTGATGACACGCTTAGGCTGTATATCGTGCTGCTTCATGAGCTCGTCCGCCCACCGTCCGCAGCAGCCATCTTGAGATGAGACAATCCAGACCATATCTGCCAATTCGCGCCAGTCCAGCGGCGACCCTGTCGGAATCAATCCAACGGGCGCGGCGAGGTTAATGCTGAAACGTGAAACCTCCTTTAGCAACATGTCGGTCATGTCGCCTTCGGTTTCAGTGAAGAACCCCATGTCCAAAGTTTCATTGCGAAGACCCTCGACCACCTGAGCTGAGGTCAGGTGCTTCAGTTCGATTTCCAACTCTGGGAACTGTTCCGATATCAGAAGCAAGAAAGAACTGACGAAACTATTGCCCGAATGCCGTCCCGCCCCAAGCGAGAACTTTCCGACGATACTGTCTTTCAAGCGTGTTGCTTCCTGTAGGAAGCTCTTGTGCCGATCCAGCAACTGGGTTGCCTCGCCAAGCAACCGTTCGCCGTTTTGGGTCACGCTCATGCCACGCGAGGTACGCTCGAAAAGGGAAAGACCGAGCGCTTCTTCGACCCCTTTGATTTGCGCACTCACCGAAGGTTGACTGCGGCACAGGATATCGGATGCGCGGGTGATGCTGCCTTGCTGAGCGACGGTAACAAATACTTTGAGTTGTTGAATGTCCAAGACTGTTCTCGTGAAATTATAAACAATTGCCCTTGATTTACTCAAGGCTTGCAGGAGATGTTCAGCTTTGCGAAGTGGCCTGGAAACTCCGGCTAACACATGGCGTGAATCCTAAGGCTGAAACTTGCATTTCGCTGTAGTGAATTCAAGTTAAACGTGTATCGCAATATGCTTATGGACGGCTAGATTCCGCCGATGTTCCGGTTTTTGGGCGTTGGCGATATGAACTGATCAAAATTGCGCAATCAGCAACAAAGATATTGACCAACAGTTATGGTCGCTTGGGGCCGGGCCTAGTCGGCATTTGGCAATCGGCTCCTGATGATCTCGACCACGTCGGAGGGCTCGGGCAAGGAGTGGTGACCGTGTACCTTCTGCAGATGCGGGTCGTTGTGTTCGCGCCAAACCGGCTGAATGACCTCATAGCCGTCCTCGCGGATCTGCGTAACGTTGCGCTGCACCGAAGCCTTGTCCCACATTGGTCCGCCCATCACCGGGAAGAACAGCACAGGAAATTCCGCCGCTAAGATCACCGTGGTCAACCGGTTTTGCGATGATCCATTGGCCACGCTGCTCAGGGTGTTGGCGGTGGTGGGCAGCACCGCGAGCAGGTCATGTTCGGCCGCAATTCGGCCGGGTTTGTCAGTACTCCAGTGTTCCGGTCGGTCGCTGTGGATCAGTCGATCCACCAGCAGCGCCAGCGTGTCGGTGTTGACGAATTTTACTGCGTTCGGGGTCAGCATCAGGCTGAGGTTGCAGTCGATGCTGTCTTTTATGGCGCGCAAGTAGAACGGCAGCATGGTTAGGTCAAGCGAGCCGCAAGAGCCGATTAAGATGCGCGGTTTGGGTAGGGGAGTTGGGGAGAGGACGTTTGTCATGCAGGGTTCTTTTCTGGAGAGAAAGTAGGAGGCAGGGCGTCGGGGACCGAGGCGGTGGGCATCGGCCATTGGGCGGCCACGAGAGTTAGCAGGTCGAACTGGGCCACTCGGGTATCGTCATCACTACGCAATACTTGGCAGGCCCATTGCACCTCGGCAGAGCCTCCCTTGCCGATCGGGCCGATGGCACAACAGGTCAGGGTGACGTAAAGCGTGGTGTCGAAATAGACCGGGGCGAAGAAATGCAGGTCCCGGCCACCGAGATTGGCAAGCACCGGGCCCGGTTCCGGGTCAACAAATAGCCCGTTGGCCAGCGCCATGACGAATTGCCCATGCGCCACCCGCCCATCAAAGAACGGATGCCCGCAGGCGGCGGTCTCGTCCATATGGGCGTAGAACAGGTCACCGGTCAAATGGCCAAAGGCCTCCACGTCCTCGGCACGGACAATGCGGTCAACGCTGCGCATGTGATCACCGATCCGGAGGCGGGACAGGGGCTTGCGGAACGGGTGTTCACCCTCACATACGGGCACTCCTTCGATCCAAGTCCCCGAGACTTCGGACAGCAGGGTGGCGGGACCGGAAATCTCGCTTTCTTCGAGATAGAAATCGAGCAGCGACAGGATGTTCTCTGCCGCCGAACCAGTGCCCGACGCTTGGGCATCAGTATCCAGCGTGTTGGCGTCGGTCTCCGGGCTGACGACATCGATCTGGTTCAGGCAGGGTGCCAGCGTGGCGAGGAAATCGCCAAGAAACTCATGCTGGCGCGAAAGTACCGTAACATTACGCCGCCCCGGAAACCTGCGCAGGATGTCGAGCGCGACGTCTGTGTCGCCGAAGGAAAACAAGGTGACCTGCGCCCTGACGGACTGTGACGCCTTGGCGGAGGAAGGTTGCGAAATTGGCTCTTCAAGGTTTCCAAGTGTGACATTCTCGAACACGGTCAACAGTTGGTCAGTCGCGCATTTTTCCAGCGATTGCGGCACCAGAATGCAGGTGGCGAAAGAGGCATTGTTGTGCAGCGTCTGCACCGACTGCAAGAATAACTCCCACTCGCTGGGGCCGGGGTCATATTCAGGTGTCATCAATAGCGCGGCATAGTCAGCCTGACAGGCCCCCAGTCGGATACTACCGTCAAGCACCTTCGGATGGGCGTGAAAGGTGGCCGTATGGTTCGGCGCGGCGCAGAGTGTGACCACATCGCCGCGTTCCAGATGCGGCAGCAGGGTCGCTGCATCAATGACTGGGACCACATGCACCGCCTTCTCTGGCAAGACATTGGTAGAGCGCAGCAGATGGGACAGGCCATGGGCCGCTGCCTGTGCCGTGTCGGACGCGCAAATCAGCACGCTGCGCCCGGCCAAAATAGCAAGGCTGATGCGTTCAAGTAGATTGGGAAAGGAGGCGGTATTCGCCACCACATGCGCTGCCAAACCGCTGCCCGGTTGCTTGAGCCGCATACGCACCTGCCGATTGGGGCTGGGTGCTGATGCCTCACCCGAACCCCCTCGGGCGCAGGGTCGCGTGGGGCTGCAGACGATCATCTTCTGATCCGGCAGGGTGCGCGCCGCTAAAGTGGCCAGTTTTCCCATCCGGTCGAGCCCTTGCAGGAAGCCTTGATCGATCAGTATGGCATTGCTGAGCGCTGATTTAGGCTCATGCTCAGCGGCTTCCCGTTTGGCAACCAGCGCAACAAGCGCCGCATGCAGCCTGCGCAGCAACTGGGCGCGTTCGGCAAAACTTTGCGCCCGTAGGACTTGAGTACCCGTGGCGCGACACTGAGTGATCTGTCCAGCCAGATCGCTGTGACGGTTGTCCCGCTGAACATCAAGCTTTGCACCCCCCTGATGCTGTAGGGCGTGTGGGGACGGATCATCCGCAGGTTTAGGCTGGATGGCAGGGGCGAGCCGGGCTCCCTTGTGCGGGGTCATGCCTGAACCTGCGGAAGGTGTGGACTTGGCTTCAACTGTTTCAGTCATGTCACTCTCCGCTGCAATGCACATGACGGAGTTGAGCGCAAACTGCCCACCCATTGCTAATCGATTTATCGGAGGGTCAACTTCAGCTTTTCTGAGGGTAACATCACCGGGGACTGGCCAAGCCAAACGCCCTCATTGGTCCAAGGCCGTAGATCAGCCCGGCTGAGAACCCAATTCAGCAAAACCCACGCCTTAATTGTGAGCCATCACGCTCAGTATCACGCGATGTGATTTGCAATCATATGGGATAGGTGAGGTTCAGATATGATTAAGCGGCAAACCGAGGGCTGGCCACCGTGCAGAGTCCGCAGCGCCGAACAATTTTGACGTTTCCCGAGTGCTGTGGAAAATCTGACGCAGTTTCGCGTTCATACTGAGGTAATCGACAGCTTTGTCGCATCGCGGATCTATTTCCGACCGCCCAAAACGAGCGCTCAGTGACGCTGTCCTCTCTTTAGTGAGCTATAGCTGTCGCCCCTATTGTCGAGCATGATGACCGCCCCAGCGGTGTTGCCTTTGCACCTAGAGCAGTATGTGTTGCGCTTCCTCACCGATCTGGCCCGCTTGGCGCTGACCGGCTTCGGTGCGGCATCAAGGCGGCCAACGCGCCGCAACGCGAAGGCTCTGTCGACAAGGTTCAGGACAGTAGGGTCGTCGGCATCGTGTGAAGGGACGCGTGATGCTGGCGCGGTGCCAGCGCCATGTGGCGCAATTCTAACTGTCGGTCGGCAAGGCTATCGGCCACCCAGACATCATGGGTCACCAGCAGGATCGCCTTGCCCATCCGTGACTTCAGATCACGCAAAGTGTTGACCACGTCCGCTTTTGAACAACTATCCAGCGCCGATGTTGGTTCATCGGCGACAATGACCGCGGGATCGGAAATGAGTGCGCGGGCAAGGCACAAGCGTTGGGCCTCGCCGCCCGACAGCTCTGCGGTGCGGCGCTGTAGAAACGCTTGTTCGACAGGCAAAGAAACCGCGCGCAGAGCCTTGGCCAGCAGCGTCGCATGGCTAGGATGGCCGCGAAGGTTATGATACCAGCGCAGCTGTCCCCGCGACAGAATAAGCGCCTCGCCTAGGGTCTCTGACACGGTAAAATGCGCTGTCAGGGCGCGATGCGGATGTTGCGAAACATAGCCGATCGCCGGACGTTCCTCGCGTCGAGAGCTTTGCGGACCGGGCCAGTCGATCACGCCGGACTGGATCGGTTCCAGCCCAGTAACAAGCCGAGCGAGGGTGGATTTGCCACAGCCGCTGCTACCGACCACTGCAAGACACTCGCCTGAGCGCAGGGAAAACTCGGTGTTCTTCAATACCGGCTGCGCCCCATAGGTATGCGACAACCGATGGACCCTAAGAACTACCGGGCTAGAGGCAGGGGCGACGGCGGAAGGCGCGCGCGGTACCGGGCGATGTAGCAGGGTCCGAGTGAGCGGATGCTTTGAAGTGTTCCTCAGCTGGTTCACCGGACCGGTTTCGACAATGCGACCCGCGTCCATCACCGCCAGACGGTCGGCAAGTGACAACACCAGATCGGGATCGTGGCTGATCAGGATCTGCGTCCGTTGCGCCCGCCCCTGCTCGATCGCTGCCAGTACCAACGCTTGATTGTCCGGGTCCAGCGCTGCGGTGGGTTCGTCGAGGATCAGGCATTGAGGTTGCGGGAGCAGCGCCAGCGCCACCAGCACTCGCTGGGTTTCGCCGCCGCTGAGGCTGCCGGGCCGTTGACCAAGCAGACGTTGCGGCAGGTTATAGCGACGGCAAAGGTCTTCCGGGCGAGTCCCAGTGATCTGATGCAGGGCGAGCATCTCGCAGATATGCGCGCGGATCGTCAATTGTGGATTCAGCGCGTCCGATAGGCTCTGGACAATGAGGCCAATGTGGCGCCCGCGTAGGGTAGGCAGGGCGGGGGCGGTCAGCATGTCAATGCCTGCCACCAACGCCTGCCCGGACCAGCGATACCTAGAGCTGCGCCGCCATGTCCGGCGTGGTTCAGCAGCGGAACGCCCGTCGAGCAGTCGCAAGAGCAGCATCGCCAGGCTGCTCTTGCCCGCACCGGAGGGGCCGACCAATCCAAGGGTCTCACCGCGAGACACCTTCAGGCTGATGTCCCGCAGGATCGGGGACCCATCAGCGCTGAGGCACAGGTTGTGCAGTTCAATCATGACATCGCCCCGTCGACCGATTGGGGCCGTTGCGTCTGTCTCTGATCAAGCGTCTGAAAAAGCATCAAAAATCCGGTCAGGCAGAGGGCGGGAGGCAGTAACAACCATTGCCAAGCGGGCGTGTGCAGATAGCCAATCGCGTCCTGCAGCATGCTACCCCACGTCAGCAGATCGGCATCTGTCAGCCCTAGAAACGCCAACCCCGCCACCCGCATCGTCGCCTGCACCACGTTCTGCAAATAAATTCCGGTCAGGGTCGGCATGACCGCCTGCGGGATGTGGCGCAGCAGCAAATAGGGCCAGCTCGCACCCATGTGGCGGACGATAGTGATACTCTCGCGCGAAATCTCGCGAAGCAGCACCGAACGCAAAATCCGCACGTCGTCATGCCAGGTAAGCACTGCAGTCAGCAGGATGATCTCAAACGCACCGGGTTGGTGCCAGGCAGAGACTAGCAGCAACAGTAGGATCGAAGGCACAATCTCGCCCATGTCGGTCAGATGCAGAACCAAGGCCCGGCCCCAAGTGGGATAGATCACCGCCAGACTGGCCATGACGATTGCGATTGTCAGCGCCAGTGCCGCCGTAGCCAGCGCTAACCCGATGGTTACGGGTGCGGCACGCAGCAGGCCGGTCAGCACGCTTTGGCCGATATCATTGGTGCCCAACCAATGGGCCTGCGCGGGCGGTTGCAGGGTCGCGGCACTGGTCTGATAGGCAGGGATCAGATCGCAGGCAGCGGCCAGCGCCAGCAGGAGGATGCTGACCAAAACGATAAAGAGGAAGCGGACAACTCGCCGGGACAGGGGCATGGCTATGCGCATTCCGGCTAACCTCTGCGCGTCAGGATTTCAGTCAGTGCATCGAGCAGCCATGTCAACCCGAGCACCAACAGCGCAAGCACCGCGATGGCCCCCTGCAGCAGCGGATAGTCCCGGTCCAACACCGCATGATAGGTCAGCGCGCCCACACCGGGATAGGAGAAGATGACCTCGACGAACAGGCTGGCGGTGAACAAGGATGCAACGGACTGGCCCAACCGGGCACAGACCACCGCTAATAAGTTGCGACCGAAATAATCCCTCCGCTCGCGCCAACCGCTAATGCCGCGGCTGCGGCCGTTGAGGACAAAGGCGCGGCTTGCCAGCACCGCCACCTCGCCACGCAGCACGAAGAAATAGCGCACCACCTCATGCAGCGCTAGCGCCAAGGAGGGCAAGAAGGCATGGCGGAGAATCTCTTGGGCACGAAGCAACGGCGTTTCGGCAGGAAAGAGCGGTTCGGCTCCGCCAGTGGGCAAGACAGGCCACAGGATGCCGAAACATAAAAACAGCAACACCGCAGTGATAAAGGGCGGGATGCTGGTCAGCAGGCTCATGCTTGTGGTGATGACGCGATCCGCGCGTGCGCCGGGCTGACGCCCAGCCTCGGCTGCTAGCGTTACCCCCACACCCAGAAAGATGGGAGTCGCCAGCGCGATCAGCAATGCAGTCCAGGGAAGCGCATCGGCCAGTAGGTGGCTCACCGGTGCACCGTGGAGCAAGGAGTACCCTAAATCCCCATGCGCCAGCCGTGCAAGGTCACGACCGACCTGCTCGACAAGACTGCCCGCCAACCCTAAACGATCACGCAGATCGGCGATCTCGCTGTTCTGCAGGCCGCGCTGCACATTCGAATCCAAAAGCACATCAAGCGTGTCGCCAGGTAGCAGCCGGGGCAGCAGCGACATCAGCACCAGTAGCACGACAAAGACCACCACCCGTTGCATCAGACTGCGCAGAAGGACAAAGCGGTTGACCACGGGGTGGACAGTTGGTGCCCCTGATTGCTGAGAAATTTGGGTGGGGCCGAGCATACCCCGCATCAATCCTCGAGGAACATGTATTTATGGATTGCTACCGGGATGCCTACGCTTAGCCCTTCGTCAAAAAACCACGGCCTGCTTGCAACGTCATGGGCAACGATGCGGTGAATGTTCAGTAACTGGATCGCTGGCAACTCTCTGGAATAGCGGTGCTGGAACGCCGCCAGAAGTGCTGCGCGCTTATCCGGGTCAAGGCTCTGCGCCTGCGCCAAGGCCAGCTTTAACAAGGCACCATCGCCCTTGTATCGCTCGTTGTTCCAGTTGGAACCGAAGACCCGTTCCAACGCCGTCCCTGGATCACCGAGCGTGCTACCACCTGCTAGGATCATGTCGTAGTCCTTGCCCAGAGCCACCTCGCGCAACGCTCCTCGTTCCAACACGCGGACCGCTACCTCCAGCCCGAAGGCTCCAAGCTGATCCTGCAGCACCTGCGCCAGCGCCGCTTCCTTTTCACCCACGATCAAACGCAAGGTGATTGGTTGCCCGTCCTGAAGCCAGCGGCCAGCAGTGTCGCGGGTCCAGCCCGACTGGGTCAGCAGCTCCGTAGCTTTCTCCGGATCATGTTCGTAGTCGTAGACGCTATTAGGGCGATACCAAACAGAGTTATCCTGCAGATAGCCGAGGCTGGCGACCGAAGCACTGCCGCGATAGGCGATATCGGCCAAGGCCTGCCGGTCGAGGATATGGGCCAATGCTTGGCGCCGCTGGGTCACCGAAAACAGCCCCCTGTGATCAAAGCGCAGCTTGATCGGATTACCAGAGGGTGCGGTCTCCACCTGCAATCGATTTGATTTTGCCATCTCTACCAGCCGGTTGGGCAGATCGGAGATCACATTCACCTCTCCGTTGGCCACAGCCTGAATTGCCCCCTCTGGCTGTAGTTTCACGATTAGGATTTCGTCGTATTTTTGCGCAGCGCCATAGTAATCCGCGACGGCGGAGAAGACATAAAGTCCCTTGGCCCGTTCGTGGCGGCTCAACCGGTAGGGGCCAGAGCCAATCATGGCACTGGGATCGGTGAACAGGCGCGGGTTGGTCTGATCGCGGTAGATATGTTCTGGCAGGATAGGCAGCCCCGCTAGAACTCTGGCCGCAAATCCTGCATCGGGGTGATGCAGAGAAATGCGCAGATGATCCGGCGAGAGCACCTCGGTCCCGGCGACGTTGTCCAGCGACACGTAGACGTGGGGATGCTCCGTCATATAAGCAAAGGTAAAGGTTACATCGGCGCTGGTCACATCCCTGCCATCGTGCCAGCGAGCGTCGGGATCAACGGTGACATCGACGCTCATCCCGTCGTCGGAGATTTCCCATTCGCTAGCTAATTCCGGGGCCAGCGCGCCTGAGCTGGTCTGTCCGACCAGATTGTCAAAAACATAATGCGTCAGCATGTAACTTAGGCCACCGGGTGCCTGCAGAAAAGGCGCGGCCAGCCCCCAGTCGGTATCGCTGTTGGAAATTACCAACCGTGTAGGAGTGGTGGAGTCAGCCAGTGTTGGCGGTGGTGCCACGATCAGCGCAAGGCAGAGTCCAACTGCGCTCAAAACAGGTCCAAGTCGTCGTCCCATTATAGTCTCCGATAAAATTGAGGTGGGATTTCGGCTAGCTGTTATGCGCTGGCGTGGTATGCGGGGGTGTCCAGCTGATGGTCGCATCTGCGATGTGATCAAGCTGCGGTACATACGGCTTAATATCTAGCACGGCAGTGCCATCCAGACAATCCAGCCCCGCCACCTGAAGGATGTTCTGATCCCTAGCGATCAGACGCGTCACGCTCAACGCGATCGGGTTGGGGCGGTTGGGCGTCCGACTGGCAAAAACGCCGCGCTTGGGCCCGTTGCAACCCGCAGCATCTAGATGCGGCGCGCGATTGGACAGGTGCAGCCAATAGAGCACGATCACATGCGAGGCGAGATGGATGTTGTGCAGACCAGCCGAATAATCCGGAAGCAACTCGATATAGCTGGTGTCAGGATTGCCTGTCATCGAGGCTGGGCATTCGGCCAGCGATGCAAAACCGGTGCGTAAATGGCCAATGGGGTCGAGTTGAAATCGAGGCTGGGCGAAGAGGTCGGTCATGGGGCCACATCCGGTCTGTAATGAGAGTTGGTTAATCTCTACTAGTTCCCTCGACTATTCTGAAGTTGCGTCATCTGCACTTCACCCTTGCGTCTGGGGTCATGCCTTTTTCCAATCCTGCAGCCTCTGCGCGCAAATCTCGCGGAGCGTCGTACGCAACCAGTGGTGTAGCGGATCGGCGTCGTAGCGCGGATGCCAGAGCATGGACACGGTGACACCGAGCACTGGGAAAGGTGGCTTGTGACAGATCAGCCCTTGGCGCAGGCAACGGGTGTGGTGGGCCGGAACCGTCGCTATCAGATCCGTGCCGCGCACTAGCGCCAACGCGGCGGCAAACCCGCCGACCACGACTTGGGCGATGCTGTGATGACCCAGATCCGCAAGTGCCGCTTGGATCGGGCCTTGGCGCCAGTTCTCAGCATCCGTGTGACGCGCCACATCGACATGTTCGCAGGCCACATATTGTGCCGTTGTCATAGGCGCCGCAGCATAAGGATGGTTGGGCCGCATTGCATAGACAAAACGGTCCTTTAATAGCGCCTGGCTCTTAAAATTCGGATCCGTCTTCGAGCTGATGACGCCGGTTTCAAGGTCTACTTCGCCTTCGCGGAGCGGGTGGTTATCGTCGGCGTCCTTCTGCACAAAGCGCAGCCGCACCCCAGGCGCCGCAACCGTCAACCGGGCAATCAGGTCCGGGCCGAAGGTTTCGACAAACCCGTCACTGCTGCGCAGTACAAGAACACGAGAGATGCTTTTTAGGTCGGTCTCCTGCAAAGGGCTGAGTGCCGCTTCGACCTCCTCCACCAGCTGCGCGGTGATCTGTCTCAACTCCAGCGCCCGCGGAGTCGGAACCAGTCTGCGCCCGCTGCGCACCAGCAGCGGATCGCCAGTTGTTTTCCGCAGTCGCGCCAGAGCTCGGCTCATGGCCGAAGGGCTGAGCTTCAAGCGGTGGGCGGCCCCGATGACGCTGCCTTCCTTTAGAAGGGCATCAAGGGTCACAAGAAGGTTGTAGTCGGGACGTATGGACACGCGGATACACCAAAGGGCAATTGGTTTCGGTTTGATCAGCAGTTGCGACGGCAAACATGCTGCTGTGGGCGGGCTATTCGGGTTTGAATTGGATCTGGAAGTTGGCGTTTAAGGCGGAATCAGATGAACGCTGGTCAGCATGCGCGGTGGCTTCGCAAAGGTCGAGACCAAATACTGCGACCTGCAGTCTCGCTTTACCAGAGGCAAAATCAGTAGTCTGCCATAATGGACCTGTCGCGCTTTTGTGCCGCCCCCGGCACTAGTTTAAGCCACCTTCCGTTAGAAAGCGCCGGTGCTTTTCCAGTCCCGTGCTGCGTGCAGTCGTGTGTCCTGCCTATATGCGACGAAAAAGATTGCCGTCTATTCGATCGCGCTTGCAATGACCGTTTAACTAAGGTTTTTGGCCAATTCCAATTTTAAAATACTTTGAGCCGTACGTTCATCTATTACCAAATGAGTAATGAGCCCCCCTCTCAATGTCGCTCGTATGGCGGCTGTTTTATGATTGCCGCCAGCAACACAGATGCGACGCGGGATGGATCTGAGGGTGTCTAGATCAGCGCCGATAAGGCGGTCGTGGACGGGTGAGCGGACTTCGTTGCCGTTTGCGTCAATGAACAGCCCCATGACGATTGCCAATGCGCCGTCGGCTTCGGCTGCACTGAGCGTGTCAGCTTGATGCAGATTATGTGTGGCGATTGTGGAGCCGGGACCAAATTCGCCGACGCCGAAAAGGGCAGTGGAGGCATTGCGAATGACATCAAACTGAGCGGCAATCGAGGGCTCTTTCATAAGGCTGGCTTTGATCTCGGCGTTAGAGACAATGGCAGGCGCAAGGATGTTGACGCATTTCGCGCCCAAACGGTTTGCCAAGAGGGACGAGCAAAGTTCAGGCGAAAAATCACTGGCCATGCCGTCTGGGCTTGCCACCAATTGAGACACGGTGATGTTTTCAAGCCGGGTGTGGCGCGGAACAGATTGCGCTACGGCTGAGACTGTTCTGCCCCACGCAACAGCCAGAGTTTCACCGTCCTTTAGTTTGTCGGCCAACATGATGGAGGCCGCACGTCCTAGCCGCTTTAGATCATCGACACCATCCATGGCCGGAATGATAAGGGCTTCTTGCAGGTCAAAATGCTCAGACATTTGTCGAGACAAACCCACGTGTGAGGCAATAGCCGAGTCGATTTCGATTTTAACGAGGCCACGTTCTTTTGCTTCGGCCAAAAGCTTGATGACTGTTACGCGGGACGTGTTCAGCCGATCAGCGATTTCTTTCTGGGTCAACTCATCGACATAGTAGAGCCAGGCCGCCCATACGGCCGCATCAGAAAACTCTACAGGTTTGTTATGACGTTTCATGTCAGCAGCCAAATCTTATGCAATCGAAGAGCCGTAGGTTTGGCGCAACTTACAGGTTAGCGCAATGCGATTACATATGTATATTTGTAATTTACAATTGTAAATATACTGCTATTTTAAGTGCATATTTAAAAACCAATCGCAGGAGCATCGTCATGGGCGCAGCGCAACGGGAGGGCCGTGACTGGACCACGCTGATTGACGAAATAGTGGCGGGTGACTTCTATGATGCTGAAGCCGGCAAGAAAGTGTCCGTCCCCTACGAGTCCATTGTCTTCAGCGAGAGCCTTGATGGCACAGAAGATGAACTTGTTGCAGACTTGAAGCTGGGCGAAAACCTCGCGGTCGTGGCAGATGAAAAGACCTATGATGCGCTAGGTCAACGGGTGTCGCAGAGCTTGAAGTCTGTCGGCGCGAGCGATGTTATCGTGCTGAATAACCCACACGCAGATATGCGTACGGCGGCGGAATTGAGCGACAAACTTAAGGAGTTTGATAGCGTCATTGCGGTCGGGTCGGGCACGATCAATGACCTATGTAAATACGTCACTGCACAAGACGGACGTCGCTATGCTGTGTTCGCAACTGCGGCTTCGATGAATGGTTATACGTCCACAACGGCCAGCATGACGTTGGACTCTGGGTTAAAGGTCTCGTTGCCCGCGCAAGCGCCAGCAGGCTTTTTTGTGGATATGGCTGTGTCTGCGGCTGCGCCCCCGCATCTTGCAGCCTCTGGATTTGCAGATTGTGTCGCGCGGTCGGTGGCCCAAGTTGATTGGTGGATGTCGCATCGCTTGCTGGACACGCTTTATCGCACGGTTCCTTTTGACATTCAGATCGCAGATGAGATCGCGTTGAACAAATGTGCCCACCTGTTGCCGAGGGGCGATATGGAGGCCACAGCGCGGCTTTATCGCGTGTTGACCCTTTGCGGTCTGGGTATTGGATTCATTGGAATGTCCAACCCGGGTTCGATGGGGGAACATCAGGTTTCTCATTATATTGATTGCTTTGCAGGCCCGCAGCACCCCGGCACGCTTCATGGTCAGCAAGTGGGCGTCGCGAGTCTTACGATGGCGCGTATTCAGCAGGGGCTTTTGGCAATGGAAACTGCGCCTGTGATGCGGCCAACTCCGATTGATTTTGACGGCATGCAACAGCGTATGGGTCCAGCCGCGGCGCAATGTCTGGAACAGCTGCAACGCAAAGCCTTGGATGCCAAGACCGTGGACGTGGTGAACGGAAAGCTAGCCGAGATTTGGCCTGATCTGAAACGTGAAGTTCAAGAGTTCATGATCCCGGTCGCTGAGATGGAAAAACTGCTCTCGGATGCTGGCGCACCAACAACGGCGGCGGATCTTGGGCTCGATCTGGATTTTTACCTGCAGGCCGTGCGCCACGGACATGAAATGCGGGACCGGTTTTCGTTTGTCGACATTGCGGCCAATGCGGGTCTTCTTGAGACGTTTATTGCCGCGCAGTCCTAAGACATGACACGAGGGGAGGGGACATGATCGAAAAACCATTGGTGGCGATAACAGGGGCCAGCTCGGGCATAGGGGAAGCCGTCGCAAAGACATTCTCGGCCGCCGGGCATCCTGTCCTTTTGATGGCGCGACGGTTGGATCGTATGGAGCTGCTGAAGCTACCCAACGCCCTGTGCTGCGAAGTGGATGTGCGCGACCGAAGGCAAATTCGTGCTGCTGTCGAAAAGGCAGAGGCGCGGTTCGGCCCGGTCGACATGATGTTTTGCAACGCCGGTATCGCGCGTCTTGCCAATATCGCCACGCAGCCGCCTGAAGAGTGGGACGAGATGATCGACATCAACACCAAGGGTGTGATGAACACGGTCCACGCGGTGATGTCTGGCATGATGGAACGGCGCGCCGGTACGCTGTTCATGATGAGCTCGATTGCGGGGCGGAAGATCTATCCGGACCACACGGTTTATTGTGGGACCAAGTTCTTTGTGCATGCCGTCTCAGAATCTTTGCGTGAGCATTTGTCCGAATATGATGTGCGGGTCATCGTGTTGTCCCCTGGTATTATCGAGACAGAAGTTCTTAGCGCTGTGAATGATCCCAATACGCTGAAGGCTTATCAGGAAAACAAGAAAATGATCGGTGGCGGCATCGGTGCGGAGCATGTGGCAGAGATTATGCTGCACAGCTATCAAATGCCGCAAAACGCCTTGATCCAAGAAATATGCATAACGCCGACACGGCAAAAATTCTGACGACAAGGAGACGTCAATGAAATCACGTTGGTCTGACGCGCAGTTTCAAGCTGTCTTGCAGGAGGCAGAAAAGAACGGCCAGAATCTGGACCTTGCCACGCGGGTATATACGACGCGTCTTTTGGGTTCAGATCCGGAACTCGTGCTTCACGGGGGCGGCAACACGTCGGTCAAAACGACAATGCACAGCATGGATGGCACGGCTATCGAGGCGATTTGCGTCAAGGGCAGCGGCTGGGATATGGGGACCATCCAAGCGCCGGGTCTGCCAGCGCTTGAGCTGGCACCATTGCGAGATTTGGCCAAGCTTGATGCGATGACTGACATCGAAATGGTCCGAGAGCAACGCCGCCTGTTGTTGGATCCGTCTTCACCCAACCCATCGGTTGAGGCTATTTTGCACGCTCTCATTCCGGCCAAGCATGTGGATCATACCCATGCCAACGTGATCGTCGGCATCACCAACCAACCCGGCGGCGAGGCACTGACGCGTGAGCTGTTTCCCGACAGCATCATAGTCCCTTATGTCATGCCGGGCTTTGATCTTGCCAAAGCCTGCGCGCACCACATTTCCAAAAATCCTGATGCCACCAGCATGGTGCTGATCAAACACGGCATCTTCACGTGGTCTGATGATGCGAAAGAAGCATACGAGGACATGATCGCTTTGGTCGATCGTGCCGAACAGCGATTGGCGCAAGGCAAGGCGAAACCGTTTACATCGATGTCTTTGCCGAAAACCTTGGCGAAGCCACATGAGATTGCACCAATATTGCGTGGCGCTCTGGCACAAGACAGCGGGCTTGAAGGGGCACCAAAGCGTCTTGTTCTTGTTCATCGGAGCAATGAAAAAATCCTACACTTCTGCAACTCGGACAAACTTTCTTCGCTGACAACTCGCGGAAATGCGACGCCGGAACATGTTATCCATATCAAACGAACTGGTGTGGCGCTTCCTGCACCCGAGTCTGGGAAAATCGAGGCCTTCGCGCATGATGTGAAACAGGCTGTCGCTGCCTTTTCGGCGGATTACGCGGCCTATTTTGAACGCAACAATGCGCGGGCAGGTGGCGGTCTGACAATGCTCGATGCGGCACCTCGTGTCTTTTACGTGCCGGGCGTCGGAATATTCGCAGCAGGCAAAAGCCTGAAGGCTGCAAATGTCGCCGCCGATGTGGTTGAAGCGACAATTGACGTCATCACAAAGGCGGAAGGCGTAGACGCTTTTGAGGCGCTGCCCGAGGAAGACTTGTTTGATTTAGAATACTGGTCGCTTGAACAAATCAAACTGGCGAAAGTCGCTGAACAACCTCTGTCGCGACAGGTCGCCTTGGTCACAGGTGCCGCGAGCGGGTTAGGGCTGGAAATCGCCAAAGCACTGAAAGCCCAAGGTGCGGATGTTGCCATGATGGACATTGCTGCCGACAAACTAGCTAAGGCAGCCTCTGACGTGGGCGGCTTTGCGGTTCCCTGCGATGTCACGAACGAGGGTGCTGTCGCTAAGGCTGTCTCAGACGTGGTAAATCGCTTTGGTGGTATCGACATCTTGATGTCAAACGCAGGCGCTGCCTTTCAGGGCGCTATGGTGGCGCTTGAAACGGACAACTTCCGAAAAGCATTTGATCTGAACTTCTGGAGCCACCACTATATGGCGCGTGCCGTCGTGCGCGTGATGGAGGCGCAAGGCACGGGTGGAGCGTTGGTGTTCAATATCTCTAAGCAATCGGTCAATCCGGGACCAGATTTTGGCCCCTATGGCACATCAAAGGCCGCGCTCATGGCACTGATGAAGCAATATGCAGTTGAGCATGGTGCCTCTGGCATCACTTCAAACGGGGTGAATGCGGATCGCATCCGCACGGGGTTGCTGACAGATGACTTTGTCGCGGCGCGCAGTGAAGCGCGAGGCGTGACACCAGAAGATTACATGCGTGGCAACCTCCTGAAACGCGAAGTGATGGCGTCCGATGTCGCGGATGCGTTTGTGCATTTGGCCAAAGCGCGCACAACCACGGGCGCGGTTGTCACCGTGGATGGTGGCAATGTCGCAGCGATGATGCGGTAAGAACTATGGCAGATACGACTGACACCAAAGACTACGTTATCGGGATCGATTCCTCGACAACTGCAACCAAGGCGATTGCCTGGACGCGTGACGGATCATTCGTGGCGGAGGGGCGCAGTCCGATCAAGCTGCATAACCCCAAGCCCGGACATTTCGAGCAAGACGCAAGTGACTGGTGGCTGAGCACGGCTGAAGCCCTGCGGCAATTGACCTGTGAAGTTGATGTTAGCCGCTTGGCCGCTTTGGCGATCTCCAATCAGCGGGAAACGTTTTGCGTCTTTGACGAGGATGAAAACCCGCTGCTGCCCGGTACAATCTGGTTGGATGAACGTGCCACAGCGCAACAGCGCGCCTTCGCCGCTGAACATGGCGCAGAGAAAATTCGCGGCCTGACCGGCAAACCCGTGGACGTCATCGTGCCACTTTATCGCATGCTGTGGATCGCTGAACATCACCCGGATATCTACCCCAAGATTCGTCACTTTGCGGATGTGAATTGCTATATCATCCGCCATCTCACCGGCCATTGGGCGACGTCGCTGGCGTCCGCGGACCCCATGGGTATGGTCGATATGGAGAACGGATGTTGGTCGCAGGACTTACTGAAGGCCGCAAACATTGATCCGGAAATCATGCCAACATTGCATCACCCCGGACGCGTCATTGGACATGTCACAGCCGAAGCGGCTCATGCGACGGGCCTTCCCGAAGGTCTCCCCGTCGTGGCAGGCGGCGGGGATGGTCAATGTGCCGCCACTGGAACTGGCACGATTGAACCGGGTATCGCTTATATGAACCTTGGCACTGCCTTGGTTGCGGGGTGCTATTCGCAAGACTATGCGCATGCACAGGCGTTTCGCACAGAGGTCGCGGTTGCAGATGAAGGCTATATCTATGAGACGCTTCTAAAGGCTGGGACGTTCTTAATTGACTGGATGACTGAGCAAATGGCGCAGGTCAAAAAGGACGACCAAGTCGCCTTCCTGACTAATCTGGAACAAGAAGCGGCGCAAAGCCCGATAGGGGCAGGGGGCTTGATGGTCCTACCCTATTGGCAAGGATCGATGACGCCCAATTGGGACAGCGATGCGCGGGGCGTTATTGCGGGGTTGTCCGGTTCGACGCAAACCGGCGACATTTACCGCGCATTGCTGGAAGGGCTCGCGCTGGATACGGCACAGGCTTTGGACATGGCGCGACAAGCCACAGGTCGGCGGTTGAATAAGATCGTCGCCATTGGAGGCGGATCCTCGTCTGACTTATTTCTAACAATTATGGCCGATGCGCTGAATGTGCAGGTCTTGCAGGCTGATGTACGCGAAGCTTCATCCCTTGGTGCTGGAATGGCTGCGGCACATGGGGCAGGGTGGTATCCCACATTGTCAGCGGCGTCCCTCGCGATGAAGGGTAAAATTGTCAAAACGGTTGAGCCTGATCCCGACCGCGTTAAGCGCTATAAGACGTTGCGCGACCACTATGCAAAGCTATGGCCACTTTTGTCTGATTGGAACGCCGAACTGCGCAGGTTCACCGAGGAACACTCATGACATATACGGCACTTCTGTCCACTGAGACAGCGTTCGACCGATACGAACAGGTCCGGGACCGATTGCCGTCCGCACAGTTTCCTACGACTTCCCAGACTTGCGCAAATTTGGTGGAGGTCGCCGCGCATGTGGATGCGTTTGTGTTGGATGCATTTGGGGTTCTCAATGTTGGCGGTACGCCTATTCCCGGTGCGGTGGACCGCATTGCGGAACTGCGTGCGATGGGCAAGACACTGATCGTTTTGACAAATGCTGCAAGTGACGATCATGCGTTTGCGATCAAAAAGTTCGAAGGATTGGGTTTCGACTTTTCCGGTGACGAGATTATCACCAGCCGCGATGTATGTGTTCAACATATTCAAACATACCTGCCAAAAGGCCGGTGGGGCGCGATTTGCAAAGAGGCTGATACGCTCGCGGATATCGACCTTGATATTGTTGCTTGGACAGCAGATCAGCAGCTGGAAGTCGACGGATTTCTGATGTTATCAAGCGAGCGCATAGATAACCAACTGATGCGTGGATTGGAGACCGCCCTGCGCGCCAAACCGCGCCCGCTTATCTGTGCCAACCCCGATCTTGTGGCCCCCCGTGAAACCGGGTTGAGCTGTGAACCCGGCTTCTTCGCCCATGCTTTGGCGGATAGCACCGGCGTCGCACCCGCGTTTTTCGGCAAGCCTTTCGGGAATGCGTATGTGGCGGCTATGGATCGCCTCGGTTCGGTCCCGCCCGAGCGGATCGCAATGGTTGGTGATACGCTGCATACAGATGTTCTGGGGGGCGCTGCGGCAGGGATGAAAACCGTGTTGATCGAGGAACACGGTTTGTTCAAAGGCCATGATGTCACGCGCTATATGTCCGAGAGTGGTATTCGCCCCGATTTCATTTGCCCCACGACCTAAGCGCGAAGCATCTGCGATAGTTTGCGATATTGTTGCGGGGTCTTTCCGATTTCGGCTTTGAACTGACGATTGAACAGCGACAAGTTGCGGAAACCCGAGTCATTGGCGACGTCTACAACTTTTAGCTCGGTTTCCTGCAACAGCGAGCAAGCGTAGCCAATGCGAATTTTACGCACATAATGAGAGAAGTTCATTCCACAGTTGCGATAGAAAAAACGCGAGAATGTCGCGTCAGACATCCCAAACCGGTTGGCGAATTTCGACATGCGAATGTCAGCCGTCACATCATCTGAAATCTCGGCAAAAATGGTGTCCATAAGGTCAGTGGACTTGTCTGACAGGCTTGGTCGGTATCGCGGGGAAATCGCGCGGCGGGCGTCGCATTTGGTGGCCAAGACGCTCATCAATTTCAAGAACGTCGAAAAGGCTTCCAACCCGGTTTGCGTTCTTAATTCCAGCAGCAAATCGATTGCGTCTTGCGTGCCCCTACCTTCAAAGATCAGGCCAAAATGGCTTTCTTTCAGGAGCGCATCAAGCTCAGCATATTCTGGTGGAGATGATGTGCCGGCCAGCCCAATGGAGTCGCGAGTGAACTGTAGTGCGATGTCGCGGCCGGGCACAGTGTCTCGGGTGCGCAAGCGGCTCATCCAGTTGTGAGGGATATTCGGTCCGATCAGGCACAGGTTTCCAGGGTGAAACTCTTCGATACAATCGCCGATATACATGATGCCCTGCGAGTCTGTGATCAGATGCAATTCATATTCCGGGTGGTAATTCAATTTCGCCAGCGGGCTGGGATAGTCGTGCTGATGAAATCGAAAGGACTGACCTGGATTATTGATGATGATCTCTAAATCAGGTCGTTGGCTTTGTGCGTGCGGCGTCATTTTCACGGATCTCTAAATCTGCGTAGTTTACATATGTAAACTAACACTTTTGCTTTGTATCACTTTGCTATAGGCTCTCACTGTGCGCACTTACTTTCAAGTTTTCTATGCTAATTGCACGAAAATCCCTGACGGTGCGCAAGAAAGTACCAAAGTTCGACAATTTTTTGACTAGAGATGGCCGCCAAAAACGACTGAAATCTGGAGGCTAGGGGAGGAAAGCCAGATGATTTTGTGCGAGACGCGCGACACCACAGTTGCCATCCGGATGATTCTGGTCGGTTGCGAAAGATGAGTGCTGTTGACCCATCAATGGGCAATGACGGGGACAACCGTCTTAGATTACCACGCTGGTTGACGTCAGAGCACCCGCTGCCTTGGTTGTTTCCCAGCGTTGCTTTGCTGCTGATCTTTGGCCTCTACCCGATCCTCTATTCGCTGTGGTTGACCTTCTTCAAACGCAACCCTGCCACGCGTGTAGAAAAGTTCGATCCAGCGTGGAACTGGGCCAAGCTTTGGGGCGATGAACGCGTTTGGGATGCCCTTCAAGTGACGTTGACCTACACTTTCGTGGCAATCATTTTGCAGTTGGTTTTGGGTATGCTGATTGCTTTGCTGCTGGATACTGACCGGAAGGGCTTTGGCCTCTTGCGGGCTTTGATGACATTGCCGCTTGTCGTGCCACCCGCTGTGACGGGGATGATGTTCCTTTTGATGTATGACGGCTCTTTCGGGGTCATCAGCCATGCACTTTATGACATTGGCATTCTGTCGAAAGATGCGCCTTTATTGGCCTCCCACTCAACCGCATTGCTCGCGGTCATAATCGTGGATGTCTGGCAGTGGACGCCTTTCATGGTGCTGATCATGCTGGCAGGGCTTCGCGCACTGCCAAAAGATCCGTTCGAGGCCGCCGCGATTGATGGCGCGACAGATGTGCAGGCGTTCTTTAGGTTAACTCTGCCGATGATGTCCAAAATCATCGCTTTGGCCGTGCTCATCCGAGGCATCGATCTGTTCCGCGTCTTTGACTACGTCAAGGTCATGACAGATAGCGGGCCGGGTACAGCGACGGAGACGCTGACGGCTTACACCGGAACGGTCTACTTCAAGAGCGCGAACTTCCCTTATGCGTCCACGGTCGCGATCTTTACGTTGCTGGTGGTGTTGGTCGTCGCCAATATCTTCATCAAGATTTTCAAGGTGCGCTTCTGATGGAACAGTCCCGCCTTGCCATAACTGCACGCTATGTCGTTGCCATCTTTATCGTCTTGGTCTTTGTCTTTCCAATCTTCTGGTTCGCGCTCACATCACTGAAACCAATCTCTGCGGTGTTTGATAAAGACGGGGTGATCTGGTTCGACTTTATCCCAACGTGGGAAAACTATCGCGTGACCCTTCTTGGAGAGTCCTCGATTGATGTGAATCAGAATTCAAGGTCGGATTTTGGCACGAGCGGCGGTAATTCCTATGACGGACGAGGCTCGATTGTGTCGTCGATCATCGTCGCCGTTGGTTCGACAGTTCTGGCCGTAGGCATGGGCCTTTTTGCAGCCTACGGCCTGTCACGCATGCGGTTTTGGGGCGCGCAAGGCGTCTTGAACTGGATCTTGTCGCAGCGGTTCCTGCCGCCAATCGCGATTATTATTCCGCTGGTCTTCATCTTTCATGACATGGGGCTACGTGACACGCATGTCGGGCTCATTATTGCACATACGTTGATCAATATTCCTATCGCTGTCCTTCTGATGAAATCCTTCATCGACGACATCCCGATAGATATCGACCATGCGGCCATGATTGACGGCGCCTCACGGTGGCAAGTGTTCTGGAAAGTCATCTTGCCAATGTCAAAAGGCGGATTGGCCGCCACGGCCGTGCTGTGCTTCATCTTCTCTTGGACTGAATTTCTTCTGTCACTTTTCCTCACCAGTTCGATCCGCACCATCCCTGTGAAAATCACAACCTTTGTGACGTCAACGGGATCGGAGTGGGGCTATATTTCCGCACTTGGGACGTCAGCAATCATCCCAAGTTTCATCTTCATCTTACTTGTCCAGAACCACTTGGTGCGCGGACTCACAATGGGAGCAATCAAAGACTGAACATTATTACCCCTCGACCGAGGGCACAGCTCAAACCAATATAGGGAGGTATCCAAATGAGCTTTAGGAACCACGATAAACAGCGCTTCATTATCGACAGCGCCAATGATTTCACCAACAAACGTATCTCGAAGCGGGACTTTCTGCGAAAAATGGGCATGGCCGGTGTCGGCATGTCGGCCTTCGCGACCAGCATGCTTGGCGGCTTTCGTCCTATGGGCAATATGGCCCTAGCTGACGGACATGGGGAGACGCCTGAAGACGTTGCGAATTTCTTGCGGGAGGCGGGAAAACCATTTGCAGGTACCACGATCCGTTACACATCGGAATCCACTCCTCCGACAGTTGTTCTGAACCAGCTTAAGTCTGAATTCACTGCATTGACCGGTATCAATGTCGAGATTGAGATTGTACCGCTGGAGCAGGTTCTGGCCAAAGCGACACAAGATGTGCAAGGCCAGCTTGGTACCTATGATCTCTATTATCTCGACCAAGCTTGGACGGCGACCTTCTCTCCTGACACGATTGATCCGCGGGAGTATTACGAGTCCAAGCCTGATCTGGCGATGCCTGATTTTGGCTTTGACGATTTCTCACAGCCGCTGGTTGAGGGTATCAGCCTTTATCAAGACAAGTGGATCGGTCTTCCGTTCGACATCCCGATCTTCACACTGATGTATCGCAAAGACATCCTTGAAAAGCACGGTATCGCGGTTCCTAAAACCTATGACGATTTCACCAAAGCAGTCGAATTGATCACAGCTGCTGAGAAAGAAAACGGCATCTACGGTACGGGCCTTCAAGCTAAATCCGGTCACTATTCGCTTGAGTGCGACTGGACGCAGGCTGTTTGGGGCCACGGCGGCTCGATCTTCGATTCCGACAAACGCTTTTCTGGCAATGACGCCGAGGGTATTGAAGGCCTGAACTGGTACATGAAAATGTTGGAAAATGCGCCAGCAAACTCTGTTGCCTCGACTTGGGACGGTCAATGGCAGATGGGGGCCTCTGGTCAGATCGCGCTTTGCCAATCATGGGCTGAATTCTTCCCAGGATGGAATGCGGACGATTCCAAAGTGAAAGGCCTTTGGGAAATGACGACACCGCTGCAAGGTCCTGCCAGCTTGCGCGGACGTGACGCCGTCGGCTTTGGGGAAATCCCAAGCTGGGGTCACCAAGGTGGTTCCTCCATCGCGTTGTCACGGTATTCCAAAAACATCGATGCGGCTTGGTTGTTCCTGCAATGGGCATGCTCGAAGGATATCATGACACGATGTACTCTTGCGGGTGGCTTCGCCCCGATGCGGACTTCATCGTACAATGATCCTCGGATTGTAGAGCGTAAGGGACTGGAAGGGGCTGGCACGACGCGTCACCTTGATACGGTTCTCGAGACGATCAACAATCACATGGCTTCCGAGCCGGATCTGGCGATTTGGGCCGGTGTTGCGAACAATGAAATCCCGACAGAGCTTGGCAAATTGCTCACCGGTCAGGATTACAATGGCGACGCCAAAGCCTGCATGGATCAGATCGCAAAATTGGTGGATCAAAAGGTCGACGAAGCAGAACTTCGCTAGTCCTCCACATCGATCAAAAGCGCCGCCGCCTGAACGGGTGGCGGCGCTGAATTTAACAGAAATGAAGCGGTCCATAGGTGCGCTTCGGCAATAAGGTAAGTGGGTAGCAAAATGGCGTCAGTGACCATCGCAGACCTAAAGAAAAGCTACGGCAACCTAGAGGTTCTGCACGGCATCAATCTGGACATTGAGGACGGCAAATTTGTTGTCCTGCTGGGGCCGTCTGGATGCGGTAAGTCCACTCTGCTGCGCATGATCGCTGGTCTTGAAAGCATTTCATCCGGCGACGTGAATATTGCCGACCGACGCGTCAACGGAGTGCACCCCAAAGACCGCAATATCGCCATGGTGTTCCAGAATTACGCCCTCTACGCGCATATGAAAGTGCGCGACAACATGGCGTTCTCTATGAATTTGAAGAAGATTGACAAAGCCACGATCGAAGAGCGGGTCAATTGGGCGGCGGGCATTCTGTCGCTGGAACCCTATCTTGATCGCTACCCGAAAGAGCTGTCCGGTGGACAACGCCAGCGTGTTGCCATGGGCCGCGCCATAGTGCGCAACCCGGATGTTTTCCTTTTCGATGAGCCTTTGTCGAACCTAGACGCAAAACTGCGCGTGCAGATGCGCACCGAAATCAAAGAACTGCATCAGCGGTTAAAAACAACGACCGTTTATGTAACGCATGATCAGATTGAAGCCATGACTATGGCCGATACCGTCGTCATCATGCGAGGCGGCGAGATCGAACAGGTCGGTTCCCCGCTGGATGTATACGACAACCCAAAAAACCTGTTTGTCGCGCAGTTCATTGGATCGCCCGGCATGAATATTCTTGAGGGTGTGGCCAATGATTCAAGCGGCAACGCTTCGGTCGACGTGTTGGGATCATCCATTGAATTGGGCAGTCGCGCGCAGTTGGAACAAGGCCAGTCGGTCTATCTTGGGGTTCGCCCTGAACACTTGAGCCTGTCAGCGACAGAAGCAGACCTGAAGATGGTGCTGTCCGTGGCTGAACCGACTGGACCAGAGACGCATTTATACGGACGGATCGGCGACACCGAAGCCTGCGTGATCTCTCGCGAAAGGCGCGACTGGGTACCGGGGGAAACGTTGCACCTGATTTTGGACAAACAAAGCAGCCACATTTTTGATCACCAAACAAAAATGTGTTTAAGCAACCCGAACTGAAACCGCTGGAAAGGTCGATCATGCCCCAAGCCCTCGTTTTGGAAGAAAAGGGAAAACTGGCCCTGCGCGAGATTGATCTCGAAACCACTATTGGTGCGCATGACGTAAAGATTGCGGTTCACACAGTGGGCGTTTGTGGCAGTGATGTGCACTATTATACACACGGCAAAATCGGCCCCTTTGTCGTGAAAGAACCAATGGTACTTGGACATGAAGCCGCCGGCACGATCATCGAAGTTGGCAGCGACGTGTCACACCTAAAAAAGGGGGATCGCGTCTGCATGGAGCCGGGCATTCCCGACGCCAATTCCCGCGCCGCCAAACTAGGTATCTACAACGTCGACCCAGCTGTCCGATTTTGGGCCACGCCGCCAATACACGGATGTTTGACCCCTGAAGTGGTACACCCCGCGAAGTTCACCTACCGTTTGCCGGATCATGTGACCTTTGGCGAGGGCGCTATGGTGGAACCTTTTGCGATCGGAATGCAGGCCGCGTTTCGCGCTAAAATCAAACCGGGCGATGTGGCCTTGGTGCAAGGGGCTGGGCCCATCGGTATGATGGTGGCTCTGGCTGCACTTGCCGGTGGCTGTTCCAAAGTCATCATTACCGATTTCGCCCAACCCAAGCTAGACTTGATCGGTCAGTATGACGCAATCATCCCGGTCAATCTCGGGGATGCTGATGCGCTCGCGAAGATAGACGCACAGACAGACGGTTGGGGCTGCGATCTGGTGTTCGAATGTTCAGGCGCCGAGCCTGCCATTCTGCAATCCCCTCAATTTGTCTGCCCAGGCGGGGCAATTGTTCTTGTGGGAATGCCTGTAGAACCTGCACCGATGGACATCGTGTCCATTCAAGCCAAAGAAGCGCGTTTAGAAAGCGTTTTCCGCTATGCCAATGTCTATGACCGCGCAATCAATCTGATTGCCACAGGTAAGGTTGATCTGAAGCCACTCATTTCGGAAACCTTCGCTTTTGCCGATAGCATAGCAGCCTTTGATCGGGCCGTTGAACAACGTCCAGCTGACGTGAAACTGCAAATTACATTTTGATGTGACGGTATCATGAATGACGTCTTTATCGGGGTTGATGTAGGAACAGGCAGTGCGCGGGCAGGGGTGTTCGATTGCGCGGGTCAGCTTTTGGGGTCGGCCAAACACGACATCGAACTTTACCGCGACGGGGCCTTTATCGCTGAACAGTCGAGCGACAATATCTGGTCCTGCGTTTGTAAAAGCGTCAAAGACGCTATGGCACAGGCGCGCGTGCCAATTTCATCTGTCAAAGGTATCGGGTTCGACGCAACCTGTTCCCTTGTCGTGCTGGACAGAGACGCGAACCCCTTATCGATCAGCGCAAGCGGAGATGCGGCGCGCAACATCATCGTTTGGATGGATCACCGCGCAAGCGATCAAGCAGATCAGATCAACGCCCAAGGTCAAGACGTCCTAGCATATGTCGGCGGAACGATCTCGCCAGAGATGCAAACGCCAAAACTCCTCTGGCTCCAAGAAAACATGCGGTCCACATTCGAACAGGCTGGCGATTTCTTTGACCTGACAGATTACCTGACATGGCGCTCCACGGGCGACAAAAGTCGTTCAGTCTGTACCGTTACGTGCAAATGGACGTATCTCGCGCATGAGAATCGATGGGATGCCTCATATTTTGAGGGAATCGGCCTTGGCGAGCTCACAATAAACAACTTCGAACGGATCGGATCTAAGGTTGTCGCGACTGGTACCGCTTTGGGCCAAGGTCTGACTGAACAAGCCGCTTCTGATCTTGGCCTGAATGTCGGAACGCCCGTCGCGGCTGGTCTGATTGATGCGCATGCCGGTGGGGTCGGCACAATCGGTGCGGCTGGTGGTGATCCGACATCTCGCATGGCCTACGTATTTGGCACATCGGCCTGCACTATGTCCTCGTCCAAAACCAAAGCCTTCGTTCCGGGTGTATGGGGGCCATATCACTCGGCTATGGTTCCAGAGCTTTGGCTAAGCGAGGGCGGACAATCGGTGGCGGGCGAGGCGATCGCACATCTCTTGAAGCTGCATCCGCGCTATGACGCTTTTAGAACCGAAGCCGAAGAGAATGGTCAATCGCTGCCGGATTATTTGCTGACCCGTATCGATGCCCGTATTTCCTCCCGATCAGACGCTCTCTATTTGGCTGATCAGCTCGTCGTCGTGCCCGAGTTCCTTGGCAACCGCGCCCCGTTTGCGGATCCCAAGGCTTGCGGCATTATTTCCGGTCTGAACCTCAATGAAGACTTCGACAGCCTTATTGGTCTCTATGTCGCAGGGATCTTCGGTCTCGGCTACGGCCTCAAACAAATCCTTGATGTCCAACGCGAGCACGGCGTTTGCCCGACCACGGTCGTCATCAGTGGCGGAGCCGGTGAACATCCCATCATCAAGCAATTGCTGGCCGACGCCGCCAATATCACAGTTGCCGCCCCCGGAACGAAAGAACCGGTGCTCTTGGGTTCTGCCATGTTAGGGGCCGTTGCAGGTGGCGCTTTTGAAACGATTGAGGACGCCATGCGCGCCATGTCCAGTTTGGGCGACACGTTTCAACCAACACAAGGTAAGATTGCTGCGGCACATACCAAACGTTATGAAGTCTTTCAGGCTCTGCAAGCTGCTGGACGCCTTTTGAGGGAAGTTTAAGAATGCCACACCAACTTCTGATTTTCGACTGTGACGGGGTTCTTGTCGACAGCGAGCTGATCTCGCTTGGTCTGTTGATAAATCATTGCGCTGCGCATGGCTTGCGACTGAATTTGGAAATGGCCTGTGATTGCTTTCTTGGAAAGCCCGTTGCGACTGCGTCAGAGGAAGCCAATCGCATCCATAAAGCTTCCGTCCCGGATGTTGATCTGGACGCTTTCCAACAAGAAATCATCGCGGAATTTCAGAAACACCTGCAACCCGTGAACGGCATTGCCGACGCGCTTGGCGCATTGAGCAACCCCAAATGTGTTGCGTCTTCCAGCAACATGAAACGTATCGAAATGTCGCTGAACGTGACAGGATTGAACGGCTATTTTGACGGTCGGCTATTTAGCACTGACATGGTGGCACGCGGGAAACCCCATCCAGATGTGTTTTTACATGCAGCACAAGAAATGGGGTTTGAAACATCAGCTGCAATTGTCATCGAAGACAGCCCGGCAGGACTGCAAGCCGCGAAGGCCGCCCAGATGAAAACCATCGCTTATGTTGGCGGCTCTCATGCGTCTCATGCAAACCTGAAAGCCATGCTGGACGCTTTGTCACCTGATGTTTTGATCGACGACATGGCCGATCTGTCCGCCGCAATCAAAAAGCTGTCGTAAACCGAGAGACCTAAGGCATTCAGGCCTTATCCTAATTGGCGTCAACATCGTTGATCGTTTGCGCCTTTCTGGCAAACGCTATGTCGGTCAGTATGACTTGCTGACCGAAGAGAATGGCCGGTTTCGACCGTACCTACTTGCAAAACTAATGCGCAACCAAAGCCTTGGATTGAATTGAGGAAAGAGCAGGATTTTTTCCGTCACTCACGATTCAGATCACTAGAATCTTTCACCAAGCAGGCGGTAACACCAAAAAGCTTCGTCTTCGGCGATCCGTTGATTGAGCTGAACGGGCGAAAATCCCGTTGCGCGTTTAAGAGCGCGACCCATATGGGATTGATCGGAAAAACCAGCCCCAGCGGCAAGCTCACCTGCGGCGGCGGCTGGCTGCGTAGTGACAAGCTGGTGCAGGTCTTCGATCTGCGCAAAGAAATTAAGGGTTTGCATATCGTGCCCTGTCCAGCGGCGGATACGGCGTTGCACTGACCTAAGGCTTTGCCCTGTGCCAGTCCGGGCTGCCTTGTTCATCAGATGATAGGTCCACGTCTTGATCCGATCAGACCCGCTCCACCGCGTGGTTCCATCAACCGCTTGTGCTGCAGTCCACGCGAGCGCCATGTCGTCCCAGAATAAGGGCCAAGCGTCCTGTGCACTGTGCATCTCAAAATGTGCCAAAGCGCTAGGCAAACAGTCTGGTGGTGTGCCGTCGAAACTGCCACCCAAACTTTTCCAAGCGTCTGGAAAAAAGGCGAGGGAAAACCCCTCGATGGGGCCTGGGCTCCAACTCATATGCGGAATGCTCTTGGGTGGCGCATAAAAATACGTCGGGGCGATGGCCGTATTTTTAAGGTCTTTCAAAGGTACCAGTTCGTCGGCCACATGAAGCTGGCCCGCGAGCATTACTGACGCAGAAAAAAACGGAGATGCAGGGAAGTAATTCAGACGCTCATTATCAGTCAGGTTTACACCGCGCGTGTCGCGATAGATGCAACCAACGATGCAACTAGCAAGCTCTTTTGGCGGCGATATGAGGCGACTGATTGACGGCATGGAACAGACTCTGGCGCGATGTGACGTCATCGTTCTATAGTCCCTCGCGCTGATGTGCCAGTTACGAGGCAGCCATCAAAAGGAAGCGAAATGTCGCAATCAGGCCCGACCGAAGTCCACCCACATCTGCCCCACACTGTCTTGCCCAATGCCAATTGGGCGGATGCATTCGAAATTGAAACGGATCGGGGTTTTGCAGATATGAAAGCGGTCGCCAATTGCATGGTTGGCACGATGCCGAACTGGTCAAAACACCTTTTGCGTCTGCGAAATATCTTGGTGGCACCCTTTGGTCTAAAACCCGGTGACCCTCGGGGCAATCAACCAGATGCCGAACACATCGATTTCTTTCCTGTTCTCGAACAAGAGGATGCTCGGATTGTGCTAGGGCTTGATGACCAGCACCTCGATTTTCGTATTGTTCTAGAGCGCCATTCCAGTGAGGCGGGCGCGCGTTATCGTTTGACGACACTCGTAGAACAGCACAATCCGTTTGGCCGCATCTACATCTTTTTGATCGCCCCCTTTCACAAACGCATCGTCCAGTCTGTGATGAAAAATGCCCTTTGAAACTGTCAGCGGAAACGCGTTTTATAAGCCTCTTCGGCGCTTTCTGAAAGATTTACCGCAAGACTACGTTGGTACTCTTTCCGAGATTCAGGCCAAGCATGGAGATCTTGTGCACTGGCGGGCCTTGAAGGGTGTCATGAACTTTGCCTTCATCAGCGACGCGGCCGTGAACCGCGAGCTGTTTGTACGCAACATTGACGCTTTGGCAAAACCTGCGTCGCAAGTACAAACCTTCCTCTTTGCAGCAGGGCCAAGCGTTGCGACGGCTCATGGTGAAGACTGGCGGACAAAGCGGAAGGAGGCCAACAGCCTGTTTTCAAGGAAAATGGTAGAGGCGTCCTGTTCAGGGCAAGTCGAAGTCACCCGTGAATTTTTGGAAAACAGTGGTCCGGGGCCGCACGATGCGATCCAATTTGCAAGGCGTCTCGCGGCCCTCACCTCGAGCCGGGGCATTTTGGGTCGTGCCATCTCTTTGGACGAGGCGGACGCGCAAATTGCTTTCAGCATTGCCGCTTCAGACAGGTTCAACGTGGAATCCGGGCATATGTTTGCCCGGCCTCACTGGATGCTGGCCCCGTGGCGCACAGACCTGACGCGTCGCAAGCGTGAGGTCTTCCCGATTGTGAAAGCCGCCATCGAAGAGCTGCGTCATTCCAAAGCGCCCAACGATGGGCTGATGAACCACTATGTGCATGGGGATTTCGTCACATCCAACGATGACGAAATGCTGACCATCCTTGTGGGTCTCTTGATGGGTGCGCAGGATAACATTGCCTCGGGGGTTGGGTGGGTTTTGGCCTATCTCGCTCATCATCCAGAGCTTCAAGAGCAAATTAGCGCCGAGATTAATTCTGTTGGTTCAGCAGCCGAAGATTTACACAGCTGTGCTCTGTTGAAATCCACCGTGATGGAAATAATACGTCTGCGACCGCCAGCCCCGGGGAACCAACCCCGCATTTTGCAGCGTCCGGTCGAAATTGCTGGCTATACGTTGCCAAAGGGGACATTCGTCTTCAACTCATTCTACAACATGCATCACAACGCCGACGCCTTTGACGCGCCAGAGATGTTCGACCCTGCGCGCTTTCTGAACGGGGCGCTGGCAAGCGGGCCAAACTTTGCCCCCTTCGGTCATGGCCCCCGAAATTGCGTGGCGCAAGGCATGGCGATGCAACAGTTAATGGCGATTGTGGCGGGCGCGTTGCAGCGTCACAGATTAATGGCCTGCGACAGCAGCTTTCCCGAAATGGAGCAAAACCCATTTCTGACACCCGCAAGTTTTGAGGTGCAGATCACGGAAGTGTAGCCTGACTAGTTAAATGCAAGATGTTTGGCAGAGATTAGGATTAGTACTAAAAGGAAGCCTGAAAACCTGCGTGATTGCAGCGAACGGTAGTAATGCGACTCGATGGCTTTCGGTTCATTCAAACCGGGCTCGAATTGCCCAGATACGTTTTGACTTAAGTCGTCGTTTTAATCGGACGATCCGACCTTTGTTCCAAGCTAGGCAAAGCGGACGCATGGCAGGTAAGTTTGGTGTTTCCATAACTGATCCTCCAAGACGGGATACATGGAGAAACCACGACAATTCCACACGTCCTTACCGTGCATTGGGATATAGTCCACGAACGCCGGACGTCAACGTATTGATGGACCGTAGGCCGATCATGCACTAACTTCCCAATTGGGCCAATCAAGTGGGGCTGCTCAGGCGGATGAGGCCATTTAAAGAGCCGCCCTAAGGTCAGATGACTTAGAATTCAATTTAGACAGTTCAGAATTTATTTAGCTGGAGAAATTTATGACTATGAAAACTACCTTCAAAGCGGCCGCACTTGTACTGGCCATGGCTGCTCCTGCAGCAGCGGCACCTATTGATTTAGGGTTTAGTTTTGGCAGTGTTTCTGGCACGATTTTTGGTCTCGACGACGAAGTTTTGGGCACCCAGTCGGCGACAAGCTTAGATTTTAACGGGACATTAGACGTGTATACCGGTCTCGACACGTTAGGCGCCACAACCAACAGTTTCGAATTCACGGGCGGGGATCTCACATTTGTAGATTTCTTCGATGATTTCTTTGCCTCTGGGGACAACGGCACTGGGGCTTTAGACTCGTTGGGGCTGCTCACCATGCCGGGGCTGGTGTTCGGATCCGCTTCGGAGACTGATCTTGCGTTTAACTCATTTGGAACGACAGGTTCCGTGACGTTCACCGCGACTTCCGTCAACGCGGTCCCTCTTCCGGCAGGTGGCTTACTTCTGATGACTGGACTGGCTGGTGTAGCTGGACTCAAACGCCGGAAGAAATGCACCGCATAGTTTTATGCCGCAAAGACCATGTTAGAACCATGCGTTCCATCGTGTGAGATACGGCCAAGGGGGTGTAGGTTTGCTCCGATGCCCCTTTTGCTCAGAATGCCGTCGTATGCATCTTGCGGGTCGTCTGTCGGGATGCCGCCAAGAACGGTGGTAACCCTCGTTCGCGCGCGGATTTGACGTTGCGGTCTTTGCGTTAGGAATGAAGAAACGGCTTCGGATGCATCGTGCAGCTCCTGACTGACTTACCTTTTCTTTGCCAAGCGAAATTTACATTGGCAAGGCGTCAGGCGTTTATCCCAAGTATGATTTCAAAGCGGGATGCGGATTGGCCAGAAGCTGTTCAGCGGGCTCCGGCGAATGCGCGACGCCATCATCCAGAAAGATGATGTCTTGTGCGATGTGTTTGGCGTCGTCGGGGTTGTGCGTGACCATCAACAATGTGGCCTGCGTTTCATCCAAAACGTCGTTGACCAGATCAAGCATCTCTTGGCGCAAGGCCGGTCCAAGTGCCGAAAAGGGTTCGTCCAGCAGCAAAAGAGGTTTGCGTTGCAGCAATATACGGGCCAGTGCAGCGCGGCCTTGTTGACCACCAGAAACCTGACCGGGTTTGCGTTTCTCAAATCCCGATAGCCCGACCCTATTTAGAACCGTGTGCACGCGTTTGCGTTCTTCTGCATTCAGTTTCAGCGAAGGTCGAAGCCCGAGGGATACGTTTTGTTCAAGCGTTAAAGCTGGGAATAAGTTGCCGTCTTGAAACAACATAGCGATATCGCGATTGGCCGGATTTGCATGAGTTATGTCCGTTCCGTCCAGCGTAATTTGACCCTGCGCTACATCCACAAAACCTGCGACAGCGCCAATTAGGGTCGACTTTCCAGCACCAGACGGCCCGATGACGACTGTTCGACTGCCGCTTTGCACAGACCAGTCTGCGCGCAACGAAAAGGTGTCATGTCGGACAAGCAGGTTCTTAACTGTCAGCATTGGCACGCCCCCAGCGGTCAAATAACAGGAACAGAGTGAACGCCAGCGCCAAAAGGATCAATGCGGCACCAGCCGCCGCATCGACGCGATATGCACCCATCAATCGATACATTTGCAATGGCAAAGTGGCCCGGTCAGGGTCTGCAAATAACGCGATGACCCCCAGATCACCGACGGACAACGCGGCTGCAAGCCCAAGGGAAAACCCCAAGGGCGCACGCAAACGTGGCCAAAGCACGTAACGCCAGATCACGACATGAGGCAGGTTTAGGGATTGGGCAAGTTGACCATGATCGGCAATCGCGGATCGCACGGCAGGGGCCAGCATACGAATTGCAAAAGGAAGTGCCATCAGCGCGTTTACAAAGGCTGTCACGGGCAAGGCAACCGTTTGCGGATCGATCACTGGGTTGATCAGGATGAACCAACCCGTGCCGATCATCAGGGGCGATGCGGCCAGACCCAGCAGGCTTGCAGCTTCGATACCGCTGCGTTTTCGACTGCCCATCCATGCGGCCAGTGGCAACACCAGGATCATCAGAACAACCACAGAAATGAAGGCGACGTAAAGTGATGCCGTGGCAGAGTGCCAGACACTGATAGGCACGTCGGGCAATCCGGCCAGACCAGAAAGAACAATCGCGCTGAGTGGGACAATCAGAAAAGCAGACGCCAATCCAAGCCAGACGTAATCCAACCATGCTGGTGTTGTGTCCCAACGTTGGACGGGGCGGTTCAGCCCACCCTCCGCAAAGGATAACGGGATCAACAGCAACGCGATTGCGGCGGCACATCCTGCGATGCCCAATTGATAGATGGATAAAAGGGCGGCGCGCCCAAGATCAAAATCAAACCGAAAGGCTTGATAGATGGCAAGTTCGATGGTTGTTGCCCGCGGACCGCCACCTAATGTCAGGGCCACTGCAAAACTGGTGAGACAGATCGCAAAGATCAGTGCGAATGCACCGGGCACAGCCTTGCGCAACATCGGCCATTCAATGATGCGAAACACCGCGTTAGGGCCGAAATCAAGCAGTGCAGCAGTTCGAAACCGTTCGGCGGGGATATCGTTCCATCCTTGCAGGATAAGACGCACGGCCAGCGGCAAATTGAAAAACACATGCGCAATCACGACGCCATGAAGCCCGTAGATTGAAACCGGTTCCAACCCCACTGCGCCAAGGATTGAACTGACCCAACCTGCACGGCCAAAGACAGTGAGCAAGCCGAATACTGCGACGATGACGGGCAGAATGAACGGCGCACCCATCAGTGTTATCAATGCTGAACGCCCGCGGAACCGGCGACGCGCCAAGGCCCGTGCAGCCGGTATCGCCAAGGCAACACTGAACGCGGCACTTAGGAAAGATTGAACAAGGGTAAACCGAATTGCGGCCCAGTCTCCGGGTCCAAGATACAGCTTACCTTCTGCTGTTGCACCAACAGCAATCAAAGCCGCAAGGATTGGCCCTACCACAGCGAAAAGCGCGATAGGGCCTGTCCATTTGCTTAGTTGGAGAGCGCGTTGAGCCATTCTGCCAATGCTTCTTCACGCAGTGCAGGAACGTCATTGGCTGGAAGCAACAATGCCTTTTCCGGCGTAAGTAGTGTTTCAAATCCGTCTGGCAGGCCTGCGGCTGGCGTCACCGACGGATACATCCAGTTTGTTGTTGGAATGATTCCCTGAAACGCATCCGACACCATGAATTCCAGAAACTGATCGGCCAATTCGGGTTGATCCGAGCTTGCCAATTTTCCAGCGACTTCGATTTGCAGATAATGCCCTTCGTCAAAGGATGCAGCGGCCTTGGATGAATCGCTTTCGGCGATCAGGTGGTAGGCGGGCGAGGTCGTGTAGCTTAGCACAAGGTCAGCTTCGCCATCCAAAAACAGCCCATACGCTTCGGACCAACCTTTGGTCACGGTCACGATATTGTCTTGTAAATCCGCCCAAATGGCTGGCGCTTCGTCGCCATATGCAGATTTGACCCATAAAAGCAGACCCAAACCAGGGGTGGATGACCGTGGGTCTTGGATAATGATTTTGCTATCGCTGCTGGCCAAAGACTTGAAATCTGTGGGGGCTGTTGCATCGGCATTGTGAACAAATGCAAAATATCCCCAGTCGAATGGAACGAACGTCGTGTCTGTCCATTCGATGGGCAAAGCATAATCTGCTTTGACACTGTGCTGGGCAAATAAGCCCGTTTCGGCTGCTGCAGCTGTTAGGTTTGTATCCAGCCCCAACACGATATCCGCGTCTGACCGTGCACCATCCAGCTTGAGACGCGCCAACAGGGCTGCGCCGTCACCAGCCCCAATAAATTGCAGATCACAGTTGCAGATTTCTTCGAATGCGACTTCGACAGCGGGGCCGGGGCCCCATTCAGTGACAAAGCTGTCATAGGCGTAAACTGTCAATACGGGGGTTTCTGCAAGCGCGGCTGTCGCTCCGATGATCGAAGCCGCAGCAAGGGTCAGATGTTTCATGTCTTTCTCCAAGGTGCAGCGGTGGGGCAGTCTGGAGAATATCCATACCTTCCCTCCGCCGGTGTTAGCCGGTTCAGGTTCAACGGGTTCGCAGTCGCATCTCAGCCCATGTCAGGCACCCCGAGGTGTGCGTGTTGATAAAGAGGCTTTAGCAGGATCACAAGACACCAGGTCTTGAGCGTCCCGGCTTGTGCCGCTATGCCCTGTCCCAAGAGGAGCTTGCGCCAATGTCGACCAATTCTTTCGGACATCTGTTTCGTGTTACAACTTGGGGCGAAAGCCATGGACCCGCATTGGGTGCGACCCTTGATGGGTGCCCTCCGGGTGTTCCAATTGACGAAAGCATGATCCAGCATTGGTTGGACAAACGTAAGCCCGGTCAAAACAAATACACAACGCAGCGGCGCGAAGCGGATCAGGTCAGAATTCTGTCTGGTGTGTTTGAGGGACAAACAACAGGCACGCCTGTGCAGTTGATGATCGAAAACACCGATCAGCGGTCCAAAGATTATTCGGATATCATGGACAAGTTCCGGCCCGGCCATGCGGATATCACCTATTGGCAGAAATACGGGATTCGCGATTATCGCGGTGGCGGGCGATCCTCGGCTCGGGAAACAGCGGCCCGCGTTGCTGCGGGTGGGGTTGCGCGTGAAGCAATCAAAGCGTTGGTCCCGAATTTTGCCCTAACTGGTTACATGGTGCGCATGGGCGCGCATGAAATTGATCGGACCCAATTCGATTGGGACGAAATTGAACAAAACCCGTTTTGGACACCGGACCGACAGGCGGCGGAAACATGGGCGGCTTATCTGGATGACCTGCGTAAATCAGGCAATTCAGTTGGTGCAGTCATCGAAGTTGTGGCGCGGGGCGTTCCGGCGGGTCTTGGGGCGCCGGTTTATGCCAAGTTAGACACCGATATTGCAGCAGGTTTGATGTCTATCAACGCGGTCAAAGGTGTTGAAATCGGCGAAGGTATGGCGGCGGCGGAACTGACCGGTGAAGCCAACGCAGACGAGATTACAATGGGTCCGGATGGACCTATATACAGCTCGAACCATGCGGGCGGTGTTTTAGGTGGTATCAGCACAGGACAGGATATCGTTGCGCGTTTCTCAGTAAAGCCGACGTCGTCGATCCTGAAGTCGCGCCAAACAATCACCAAACAGGGCGACTCTGCCGAGATCATTACCAAGGGGCGTCATGACCCTTGTGTTGGCATCCGCGCAGTTCCCGTTGGTGAGGCCATGATGGCCTGCACGATTTTGGATCATCTGCTTTTGCATCGCGGTCAAGTTGGCCAGAACCAAGGTCAAATCGGTTAATCCAGCAGTTCTGCGATACCTTCGCACGCGTGTTCCAAAATTCCCATCGGTACTTGGCTGCGCGCAATTATGCGAAGCCCAACATATTGCGTCAAAAGGTGATCCGCCAATCGCAGACGCTTTCCTTCGTCCCAAACGCAATGCTTGGGCGAATCCTTAAGCGCTTGGGCAATTCCCTTTCGTAGCAAGCTCAACCCATCGGTCACGTGTTTGGCGATTTCGGGGTCATTTGCGCTGGGCCCTGCGGCGGCAGTGCACAGCAAACACCCCCTATGATCACCATCTTTGACGGCATCATAGACGTTGGCAAACATAGATTGGATACGTTTTCGCCCATCTGAAATCGCTGAATCGGTAAGCATGTCATAGCCAGATTGCACGGCACGACGTTCATAGTGATCAAGGACACGCAAGAAAAGCGAACGTTTGTCAGTGAACGCTTTGTATAAAGACCCGCGGGTCAGCCCCATTCCATTCAGCAGATCGGGCAAAGACGCGTCTTCATACCCATGAACCCAAAACACCTCAGTTGCGCGTTCAATTGCTTTACTTACATTAAACTCTCTGGGCCGTCCCATGTGACAGGTTCCTTTCAGCCTTCATCCTAACCGTTAGGAACCAAACAGTCCATAACTCACGTGAACGTGTTACATATGTCATAGATTCCAACTAGACCAAGCGGTTCCAAACATTATGTTGCTTCCACACCTACAAAGATTCTCCCGGTCTTCGGGTTACGAAGGCCGCACAGAAAGGACCTCAGATGTTTAAGTCGCTAAAAACCATAGCCGCCATGTTGGTCGCCGCAGTTGTCAGTATCCAAGCTGTCCCAGCCATAGCTGGTGAAGCCGTTGGCAAAGGTACATTTGTTGGCGCTTCGAACCACATCACGACAGGTAGCGTCGAAGTTGTGAAAAACGCAGACGGAAGCCACACCGTTGTATTAGGCTCTGACTTTACCTTTGATGGTGCGCCTGATCCCCGCGTTGGATTTGGCAATAACGGAAAATATGACAAATCCACTGGCATGGGTCTTTTGAAAAGCAACAACGGCAAGCAATCGTTCGTTGTTCCAGCTGGCGTTGATCCTTCGGACTATAACGAAGTGTATGTTTACTGCTTGAAGTTCACCGTTCCATTGGGTGTTGCTAAGCTGAACTAAGCAAAACGCGCCTTGCGCTCTGCGCTTGAACGCGCAATGGGTTTGGGATGATTTCCCGCCCAATGATACAGAACCGCCCCGGCTTCGCGATTGCGCTGAAACTGGTGGCGGTTTTTCTGTTTATGGTGATGGCGGCCATGATCAAAATCGCAACGGAAAGTGTTCCACCGGGCGAGGCGGTGTTCTTTAGATCGTTGTTTGCGATGCCTATCATCTTGATCTGGGTTCTTCAGCGCGGTGAATTGCGCAAAGCGTTGATCCCGAATAATTTCGTAGGCCACGTTTGGCGGGGATTGTTCGGCACCAGCGCCATGGGCCTGACTTTCGCTGGTTTGGCTCTGTTGCCGTTGCCCGAAGTCACAGCGATTGGATATGCGACGCCCATGTTTACGGTTGTTTTGGCGGCCTTGCTTTTGGGGGAACGCATCCGGCTTTTCCGGATTTCTGCCGTTCTGTTGGGTTTGGTGGGCGTTATGATTGTCATGTACCCCCGTCTTACGTTTGACCAAGACGAATTAAGCCGGGTGGCAACTTTGGGCGCATTGATGGTTTTGGTCGCATCGATATTGCGTGCTGTGGTTCAGATACACATTCGAACGCTGGTCAAAACCGAAGATACCGCGGCTATTGTGTTTTATTTCTCTTTGACGGCTACCGTGTTGTCGTTGGCCACCGTTCCGTTTGGTTGGCTCTGGCCATCGGCACATGTGTTGGCCTTGCTGGTTGGTGCTGGCCTTGTCGGTGGCGTTGCGCAGATCCTTGTTACATCCAGTTACCGCTTTGGTGGGGCGTCAATGCTGGCGCCGTTTGATTACAGCTCGATGATATTTGCGGCTTTGATTGGGTATGTTCTTTTTGCAGAACTGCCAACGCGCGAGATAATTTTGGGGTCTGTATTGGTGATTGCGGGGGGTTTTCTGATCATGTGGCGCGAACGTCAGTTGGGTTTGGAACGTGGCAAAGCGCGCAGCTTGATGGATCCCAAAGGATAAACCCGGACCCATTGCCAAAGAGTGTTTGGGATAAACGGTCAGCTGTGTTTGGAAATGAAAAGGCCGGATTTTACACCGGCCCTTTTGGGTCTATTCGCGAACGAGCTTTTCATAGCTGTTGGACATATCACGCGCCAGCGCGCCCACTTCGAAATTGAAGTCCCCGATTTGACCAACGGGCGTCACCTCGGCGGCGGTCCCAGTCAGCCAGCATTGTTCAAAGCTTTCCATTTCTTCTGGCATGATGTGGCGTTCATGCACTTTGATCTGACGATCGCGCAGCATACCAATCACCGTCTGGCGGGTCAGTCCGTTCAAAAAGCAATCCGGATCAGGCGTGTGAACTTCACCGTCTTTCACAAAAAAGATGTTGGCACCCGTCGCTTCGGCCACGTACCCACGGTAATCCATGAACAACGCATCAGAGCATCCTTTGGCTTCGGCCGCGTGTTTGGATGTTGTGCAGATCATGTAAAGACCAGCGGCCTTTGCGTGAACCGGGATCGTGTCTGGGCCGGGACGTTTCCATTTTGAAATGTCGAGCTTGGCACCCTTCGTTTTGGCATCACCGTAATATGCACCCCATTCCCACGCCGCAATTGCGATCTGAACCGGATTACGCGAGGACGCGACGCCCATATCTTCTCCGGCACCACGCCATGCAACTACGCGGACGTATGCGTCAGTCAAGCCGTTGACCGTAAGAACTTCTTGTTTCGCAGCCTCAATTTCATCAACTGTGAACGGTATTTGGAAATCCAACTGGTTCGCTGAAAAGTGCAAGCGTTCTGAATGCTTGCGGCTCTTGAAAATTTTGCCGTTATAAGCGCGTTCACCTTCAAACACAGACGACGCGTAATGCATGGCATGGCTAAGGACGTGGACGTTGGCCGTGCGCCAATCGACCATCTGGCCATTCATCCAGATTTTTCCGTCGCGATCATCATATCCAGCCATGTGCATCTCCTCTTTGCAAAAGTTACGCGTTTAAGTCCGCTTCGGACATTTTATTGCGTAAAACCTTCGATTCTCTATCGCTTCGGTCTAGTAATGTCAACAAGGCTGACATAAAATGGGGCCATGACTAAAAGTGGACAAGGTAACATGGCGGACACACGGGCCAGCATCAGCGGCGAAAGTCTGTTGTTTTTGACAGACGAACAATTGCGGCAAGGGATCGAGGCGATGTTTTTTGCATATCGCGGGTTTACGGCAGATCCAGATCGCATTTTGTCGGACATGTCCTATGGCCGGGCGCATCACCGGGCCATTCACTTTATCAATCGCGCACCGGGGACGACGGTTAATAACCTTTTGAATATTCTGGGCGTAACTAAACAATCTCTAAACCGGGTTCTGCGAACATTGGTTGAGGATGGTTTGGTGGAAAGCCGCGTGGGTCAGTCAGACAAAAGAGAAAGACATTTATTTCTAACAGACGCTGGTGGAGATTTGGAACGTCGGTTATCAGATGCACAACGTGCAAGAATGCGCAGTGCTTTTCGGGACGCAGGTCCAGAAGCAGTTGCAGGCTTTCGCACTGTTCTTGAGGCGATGATGGACGCAGAGATGCAACGCACGTATACACGCCTAAAGGAAAGTGGATTGTAATGGACTTGGACCCGCATCTTCTGATCGTCGACGATGACGAACGGATTAGGATACTTTTACAAAAGTTCCTGATGCGTAACGGTTTTCTTGTGTCCGCGGCGCGGGATGCCGCACATGCGCGGCGCATTTTGTTGGGCTTGGATTTCGATCTGATCGTGCTGGATGTCATGATGCCCGGTGAAGACGGATTAAGCTTGTGCCGCTCGATCCGCGAAACGCATCAAACGCCGATCATGTTGCTGACTGCCAAAGGCGACACGGACAATCGGATTGAAGGCTTGGAAGCGGGCGCTGACGATTATCTATCCAAACCATTCGAGCCCAAAGAGCTGCTGTTACGGATTAACGCCATTTTGCGCCGGACGCCGAAAATGGATTCCGAAGAAGTGACGCCGAAAGTTCTAAATTTAGGCTCTATTCGGTATGAAATGGATCGCGGCGAGCTGTGGCAAGGCGACGATCTTGTACGTCTCACGGCAACCGAAATCCAGTTGATGAAGATTTTTTCGGCCAAACCCGGCGAACCGATCAGTCGTTCGCAATTGGTCGAAGATTTGGGCCGTGATCGAGGGCAAGCACAGGAACGCGCTGTCGATGTCCAAATTACGCGTTTGCGTCGTAAGTTGGAAGAAAACCCAAAGCAACCAAGATACCTGCAAACCGTGCGCGGGTCTGGATATATGTTGGCACCGGACTAGTTCCAAAATTCAAAACCAGACCAAGTCGGCGGCAGCCAATGCGCATGCGGACAACAAGGCTTTCGATCGTCCATAGATACAATTCCGCATCTGCCAACACGCGCGTGGCTGGCCGCAAACCCTACAGAAGCGTCCGTCGGTCTTAATAACATTACGCAATCTATTAAGTTCGCGTGCCTCCAACTCATCTGCGAAATAAGAGTGCGATCCACGGCCCGTTGGCGTTCACTCTTCGCGTTTGGAAACGTCGCTTGTCTGGACACTGGTCACGTGGGCTGTCACGCTTAACAAAAGCCATGAAACTCGGATAGCACCATGACCTCTCCTCTATTGCCCATAATGAACGACATTCGATCAAAATTTGCGCATGTCGCCGCATGCCCATTTTCGGGCCCTCGTGTTTTCTTTGAAAACGCAGGCGGGGCTTTGACCTTGAATTCGGTTGTGGACACTTCGGCAAAATTCGCGGCAATCCCTGACAATCAGGGGCGGGCGAATGACGGGGCCAAGGCTTTGGGCGAAATCATCCGCCAGGCGAAGGCAGATACAAAGGTATTTTTGGGCACGAAGGAAGGGCAGGTTTTTGTCGGCGAAAGCGGAACCGAGCTTTTGTTTCGTCTGATCCGCACCGCCGTGATGGGCACAAAATCGGGAGCGGTGATCGGGTCAACAATTGAACACCCCGCATCGCGCAGTGCCGCGCGCCATTGGGCGGATCACGCGAACCGAGATTACATTTCCGTTGCGCATGATGACGCGACAGGAATCGTATCACCGCAAGCCTACGGAGCGCAGATGCGCGATGATGTGAGTGTCGCGACCATCCTGCACACTTCGCCAGTGACCGGAATGACAAATGATGTCGTCGGCATCGTTCAGGCAATCCGCACAGTGGCCCCAAATACGTTCATCATCGTGGATGGAATCCAGCATGCCAGCCACGGGGGTATCGATGTTGCGGACATGGATATCGATGGGTATGTCATTTCACCCTACAAAGTGTTCTCGCGCCATGGCTATGGTGTGGCTTGGGCCAGCGACCGGCTAAGCCAATTGCCACTAGAATCGCTTTTGGGTGGACCTGCCGAGACATGGGAACTTGGCACACGCGACACTGGCGCTTATGCGACGATGGCTGATGTTGTTGCCTATTTCGACTGGTTGGGCGGTCAAGTGTCTGATGCACCCAGCCGACGAAAACGTATTGAGGCCGCAGGGCAGGCAATCCACGCGCATGAAAAGACATTGACCGACGCCATGTTGTTTGGCACCGGCAACCTGCCGGGATTGACTGAAATTCCGGGGATCACGATCGTTGGCGGTGCCGACAATCCAGCGCGCGAAGGATTGGTCTGTTTTGCCATGGATAGCCTAAGCGCGCCCGACATTGTCGATAAGCTCAATGCCCAAGGAATTCGCACACACTCGCGAAAGGCGGATCACTATTCGGGCAACGTATTGACCCCCATCGCGCTTGATTCAGCCGTGCGTGTTTCCATGTGCCATTACAATACATTGGAAGAAGTCGCGGCCTTTCTATCCGCCATAAAGACGATGGCCTGAGGCAAACCGCCACCCTTTCGCGATATTCCGCTCTGCGGTTCACACGTCAGGCTTGTATTCCTTCTGCACTTTTGGGCTAATTTAGAAATGACAGTATCAACCCGTATCGAAAACGCCCGCGACGATGTAATTGCCTTGACCCAAGGTTTGATCCGCATCCCGACATTGAACCCACCCGGTGCATGTTATCGTGATATCTGCGATTTTCTGGATCAACGCCTCAGCCGGTTTGGGTTTGAAACCCAGATGATCCGCGCCGAAGGAACGCCGGGCGACAGTGATCAATATCCACGCTGGAATTTGGTTGCGCGTCGAGAAGGGGCCCATTCTGGCGATTGTCTGCATTTTAACTCGCATCATGACGTGGTCGAAGTCGGTGCGGGATGGACCAAAGACCCGTTTGGCGGCGAAATCGAAGACGACCGCATTTACGGACGTGGAGCCTGTGACATGAAAGGCGGTCTTGCCGCGTCAATCATCGCCGCCGAAGCGTTTATCAAAGAACACCCAGATTTTTGTGGAGCTGTCGAAATCAGCGCAACAGCGGACGAAGAATCCGGCGGGTATGGCGGTGTGGCATATCTGGCTGAAAAGGGGTTTTTTGATCCCAAACGCGTGCAACATGTCATCATTCCTGAACCTTTAAACAAAGATCGCATTTGCTTGGGTCATCGTGGTGGCTGGTGGGCGGAAATCGAAACCAAAGGGGAAATCGCCCACGGGTCGATGCCGTTTCTTGGCGATTGCGCTGTGCGCCACATGGGTGCCGTACTGGACAAATTCGAAAGCGATTTGTACCCGGCGATGGCCGCGCGATATACGGAAATGCCTGTTGTACCGGACGGCGCGCGGAATTCTACGATGAACATCAATTCCATTCATGGTGGCCAACCCGAACAACCTGCGGATTACACAGGGTTGCCGGCGCATTGTGTGCCAGACAGTTGCCGTATCGTGATTGACCGACGCTATTTGATGGAAGAACCTCTTGAGGATGTGAAAGGCGAAGTAATCGCCCTGCTTGAGGGTCTGAAAGAATCCCGCCCGAACTTTGAATATGACCTGAACGAATTGAATGTCGTCATACCCTCAATGACCGACCGCGACGCACCGGTTGTGCGCACCGTTGCCGATGCGATCACGCAAACGCTGGGGGTCGAACCCACCTATGTCGCCTCACCCGGCAGTTATGACCAAAAACACATCGACCGTATTGGTAAGCTGCGCAATTGCATCGCCTATGGTCCGGGGGAATTGGAACTGGCGCATAAACCAGACGAATGGGTCGGCATCACAGACATGATCGACAGTGCCAAGGTGATGGGGCAAGCCATGGCAAAACTGTTGCTAGCGCCCAAGGAATAGACGATGTCGACCCGTTACCATTTCTTTTGGAACGGCCCACTTAGCCAATGGCAAAACTGTCAGTTCGACATGGACGGAACCCTTTATACGTCCGCCGAACAAGCGATGATGCATGCCAAGGCGATCCTGTTTGAAAACGCAGAAATTGCCGATGAGATTCTGCGGGCAAGCGATCCCGGAAAGCAAAAAGCACTGGGCCGTCAGGTCGCAGGATTTGATCAAGACCGTTGGTCGAGCTCCCGATATGACATCGTGGTCCGGATCAATCTCTCTAAATTCTCGCAAAACAAAGGGCTAAGGCGCAAGCTATTCCAAACCGGCCAATTGCAGCTGGTGGAGGCAAGCCCAATGGATACAGTATGGGGGATTGGACTGGATGCAGAAACGGCCCGAAACACACCCGAACATCTATGGCCCGGACAGAATCTTTTGGGACGCGCATTGATGGACGTTAGGACGAAATTGCACGCCTTGTTCCCCGACGAAACGACAGACGAATAAAACCACGCGCGTCAAACCGCGATATTGTCGATCAAACGCACACCTGCCAACCAGGCCGCCGCAAGCAAACGGGCGGGTCGATCAGGTTTTTCCAACAAACTCAGGTCATCACAGGCGCGCAGGTCGAAATATTCGATGTCATAGAAACCAGCCGCTTCGATATGGGCAAGCGCCTGTGTCTTTAACGCCTCCCAATCTTCTCCGTTGGATAGACCTTTCGCGACCCTTTGCATCGCCTCGTGTAACGCGGGCGCTTGGACGCGGGCGCGGTCGGAAATCAGCAAGTTGCGTGACGACATGGCCAATCCGTCTTCTTCTCGGATGGTCGGGCAGCCTACGACATCCACACCAAGGTTCAGGTCTTTGGACAACCGCCGCACCACTTGCAGCTGTTGAAAATCCTTTTCGCCAAAAAACGCCAGATCCGCGCCTGTTTGTGTGAACAATTTGGTCACAACCGTTGCGACCCCATCGAAATGCCCGCTGCGATGCGCACCGCATAACACATTGGTCAGACCGGTGATCGACACAGTTGTCGCAAACCCATCGGGATACATCGTATCACCATCCGGAACCCAGATGGCATCCACGTTGTATTTCGCAAGTTTTCTGGCGTCGTCTTCCTCGGTCCTTGGATAATTCTCGTAATCTTCGGGATTGTTGAATTGTTTTGGGTTCACAAAAACGGTGACCACAACCCGATCGGCCTGTTGTTTGGCTGCGCGCACCAAACTTAGATGCCCATCATGTAAGGCGCCCATGGTCGGCACAACGCCAATGCGTTCACCGGCTCTGTGCCAATTGGCTTTCAAAGCGGTCAGGTCTGCCAAATCTCTGACAATGGGCGCGATCATTTTGGGGCCTCTTAACGCTGCAAAATCCGACCTGTCATTAACAGTCGCTGCCATCCCGTGCCAGAAGACGTTGCAACCAATGCTTGATTGAACGCGCTGAAAAGGCAAGACTTGAGTTTAAACAATGGGGATCATCACAATGACATTTCGCATAACCTTAATCGCAGCACTTTTGTGCGGTACGGCCCTTGCCGCCAAAGATGACATCACGGTCGCCATGCAATTGGAGCCCCCGCATCTTGATCCAACATCGGCCGCCGCCGGTGCCATCGACAGCGTGCTATATTCAAACGTTTTCGAAGGTCTAACGCGGTTCCAAGAAGATGGTTCTGTCGTGGCGGGTCTGGCTGAAAGCTGGGAAATTTCCGATGACGGAACGGTCTATACATTCAAGTTACGCGCCGGGGTCAGCTTTCACGACGGCACGACCATGGACGCCGAAGACGTAAAGTTCAGCCTTGATCGCGCCCGCGCCGAAGAATCAACAAATGCGCAAAAGGCATTGTTCGAAGGCATCTCATCCGTTGATGTTGTTGATCCACAAACTGTCAAAGTGACCCTTGGCGCACCCAATGGGAACTTTTTGTTCAATATGGCGTGGGGCGATGCGGTCATCGTCGCACCGGAAAGCATCGATAACATCAAACAAACCCCTATCGGAACCGGGGCCTTTACGTTCGCGAACTGGGTCCAAGGGGATCGGATCGAATTAACACGCAATCCAGATTATTGGGGTGAACCGGCCAAACTGGCAAATGCGACCTTCAAATTCATCTCTGATCCAACAGCCGCGTTTGCCGCTGTGATGGCCGAAGACGTGGATGCGTTCATGGTCTTTCCTGCGCCTGAAAACCTGCCCCAGTTTGAGGCTGACCCCAGATTTAAACTGCTGATTGGATCAACCGAAGGCGAAACGATCCTGTCGACCAACAACAAACAGCCCCCCTTTGACAACGTAAAAGTGCGCCAAGCCCTTTCTCATGCCATAGATCGCCAAGCCATCATTGACGGGGCTATGTTCGGGTATGGCACGCCAATTGGAACCCATTTCGCACCACACAACCCGGCATACGTTGATCTAACCGGGCAGTCCTCACATGATCCGGCAAAGGCCAAAGCCCTTTTGGCCGAAGCAGGTTTTGCAGACGGATTCGAAACAACGTTGCATTTGCCACCCCCCTCATACGCGCGACGCGGCGGTGAGATCATCGCGGCACAATTGGCCGAAGTCGGGATCAAAGCCGAAATCATCAACGTCGAATGGGCGCAATGGTTGGAAACCGTGTTCCGGGGCAAGAACTTTGGGCTGACGGTCATCAGCCACACAGAACCCTTCGACATCGGCATTTATGGACGTCCAGATTACTATTTCCAATACGATAACCCGGATTTTCAGACGCTCATGAAGGACCTTAACGCAACAACAGATCCGGCCAAACGCGATGCAATGCTGGCAACGGCCCAACAGATCATTTCGGATGATGCGGTGAACGGATATTTGTTCCAACTTGCCGCAACAAGCGTCGCGAAAACAGGCGTGCAAGGCCTGTGGGCGAATGCCCCAACGCAAGCCACGGATTTAACAGCCGTGTCATGGGCCGAATAAATCTAGAAACGTAAACACTTGAAATGGGCGTCACGTGCGCCCGTTTCCTAGATTGCAAACAACAAAAATCTTGAGGTTATTTATCGTGTAAACCACGTGAGAAAGACTGAATTTAATGAAACAACTATTCCGGGAACAAGCTGACATGAATCTGTTAACTTCCGGGGATAGCAAAGGCGAAACGAGCAGTGTGTTTGACGAGTTTCAACAAAATTCACAGCAGAAACACCAAGTGGGAGTTTAGCCATGAAAGATTCAGACCTTCGCGAATTGTCGCCCGACGAATGGGACGAACAGAATTATCCGCGTCCAAACACATGTGATTTTGACGACGTCGTTGACGAAGCACTGTCGCGTCGTGGATTCCTAAGCAGCGTTGTTGCTTTTGGATCCGGAGCCGCCGTCATGGGCGTGGGTTCGATGTTGTCATCGACATCCGCCAAAGCACAAGCCGCATCGCGCTTTGCCTTTAAGCCGATCCCAATTGCGACCGATGCAACGGTCCATGTGCCCGAAGGATACAGTTGGTCAGTGGTGGCACGCTGGGGGGATGCATTGAATTCGCAAGCAGTCGCTTTTGATTCAGAAACCGGCCACGATTCCGCCAATGCGGCGCATGTATTTGGTGAAAACACCGACGGTATGTGGCTGTACAACATTGATGGCCACGAAGTGATTGCCGTCAACAACGAATACGCCAACCGCAAGACCAACCTTGGCAACGACGAAGGCGTTTCAAAAAGCGCCGAAGACGTCAAGAAATTGCAAGGCATCCAAGGCGTAACCGTTCTGGAAGTTGCGCCACAAGACAATGGCCAATACGGAATTGTCGTGGATTCACCCTTTAACCGCAGAATTGACCATAACACTCCGATAAGAATCGGCGGTCCGGCTGCTGGGGCTGACGCCTTGAAAACCGCCGCCGATCCGGATGGAACGCTGGCACTGGGCACATTGAACAATTGCGGATCTGGTCCAACCCCGTGGGGCACCTATTTAACCTGCGAAGAGAACTTTAACGGTTATTTCGGATCAAACGACAAGGATCTTGAGTTACCCGACGATTACGAACGCTATGGCGTGGGCCATGACGGTTGGGGATACGAATATCATGTGTTCGATGAACGCTTTGATGTGTCCAAGAACCCGAACGAACCGCATCGCCACGGGTTCATCGTTGAAATCGATCCATCCGATCCAAATTCAACGCCAGTCAAACGCACAGCTATGGGCCGCTTCAAACATGAAAACGCTGCGACCGTATTGGCCCCAGATGGCCGAGTCGTTGCCTATATGGGTGACGATGAACGGGGTGAGTTCCTGTATAAATTCGTCTCCAGCGCAAAATATCAGGTCGGTGGTAACACCGACACTTTGTTGGATGATGGACAGCTTTACGTTGCCAAGTTCCACGCGGATGGCACGGGCGATTGGCTTGCTTTGACCCCAGAAGCGACGGGAATGGATGCAACTGACATCCTGATCTACACGCGAATGGCGGCTTCGGCTGTGGGTGCGACAACGATGGATCGCCCAGAATGGGTGGCTGTGAACCCAATCGCCGCCGAAGGCTATTGCGCGCTGACCAACAACAAAAACCGCGGGGTTAAACCCAATGCGGGCGGCGACGATACATCGCCAAATGGTCCAAACCCACGCAAGGCCAACAATTATGGTCAGATCGTGCGCTGGTTCCCGGCCAATGACGACCACGCAACTGCGTCCTTCCGTTGGGATCTGTACGTCATGGCCGGCAACCCGGTTGTGAGCGAAGGCGCCTATAAAGGGTCGTCCAACGTCAATCCGGGCAATATGTTCAACTCTCCGGATGGCATGATGTTTGACAGCAAAGGCGTCCTTTGGATTCAAACGGATGGCGATGATGACAATGAAGGTGAATTTGAAGGTCAGGGCAACAACCAGATGCTTGCGGGCGATCCTGTCACGGGTGAAATCCAACGCTTTTTGACAGGTCCAAATGGTGCCGAAGTGACGGGGCTGTGCTGGTCAACGGATCGCAAAACAATGTTTGTTGGCATGCAACATCCGGGCGGGTCATTCCCGGACGGCAATGGTCTGCCTCGATCCTCTCTTATCGCTGTTTGGCGGGATGACGGCGGCTTGGTCGGGTAATCGCAGACAGTCACAATTCAGACGGGCGCCTGATCAGGGTGCCCGTTTTATTTTCAGATACCAACTCCCTAGCGCCTTGATGTCATCAATCCGCAGATTGATCGCGATTTTCCGCATAGGATGCGGCGAAGGACATCGACCCAAGCCAGCTTTCCCGTCGCGAGGCCCAACATTCATACTCTGGCACCAACTGATTGATGTCGTCCAAACTGCCCAAATGCACCTCTATTTCGCCACCGCTGCGGGCAAAGACCGACGAACCACACCGCGGGCAAAAGTGCCGCCCCTGAAATTCAGATGTTTCCCCCTCAACGGTCACTGCGTCTTGGTCAAAAATGGCCGCTGCGTAAAATAACGCGCCGTGATGTTTGCGGCATTCTAGACAATGACACACGCCGACGCGGCGGGGTTGTCCCGATGCGACCAATCTGACTTTGCCACACAGGCACCCACCCTGAAATTTGTCCATGTCAGCCCAATTCCCCAAAGCAGGTGCCCGTCGCCGAAAATAACACAGCCCGCCAATACCACAAAACGACCTCATATCGGTGCGAACCCCAGTCACTTGCTTTCCAGTGCAGACATGACACTGTGGGTTCAACGCACGGGGGACTGGCATGAAACATATACCCAACGGATCACGACCATCGAAACGCGCATCAAGCGATTGGTTCACCGGCGAGGTCTGGCAAGACCCGGTAATCGAAGCCCCGGCCCCCGCATCACTTCGGGCCTTGGTTGTGACCTTTGCACCGGCAGCGCGCACAAACTGGCACACGCATCCCTGTGGCCAAACGTTATACATCCTACGCGGCCAAGGTTTGATCTGCAGGCGCGGGGAAACACCGCAAGTGGTCAATGCCGGGGACACCGTTTGGTTTGATCCATCCGAGGAACATTGGCATGGCGCAGGGCCGGACACTCAAATGGTTCACCTTGCCATGCAAGAGGCCGATGATCTGGGGCGTGTCGCAGACTGGTTAGAGGCGGTTAGTGATCAGGATTATTCAATCTGATCTTAAATCCCCGACCCTGCCAATGGATCAAGGCCCAAGCCTTGCCTCAAGCTGGCGCACTCGATCTATTATCTCGGGCCTGATATCCCCCGGTCGAGGCGCGTCTTGTAAGGTGGTAAACCAATGTTCAGGCGGATTGCGCCCGCGTGAATTGCCCTTGAATTCCAGTTTGCGCAGCACCGCTTCGCCAGCGGATGGCAACACGGGTGGGATGTCGAACCCGTTTAACGTCGCCCAAACGCCAGTCCACAAACGGCCAACGCTCCATGGGTTATAACCGCCGCCACCCAAAACCAACAATCGCGGACATGACAGCGACATCAGCCCCTGAACCACCGACCAATGTGCGTTGTTGGACAATGTTAGGCGCGACAGCGGGTCTTCTTCGACGGCGTCTGCGCCACATTGCAGGACAATGGCGTCTGGTTTGAACGCGCTTACCGCCTTCAGGATCAACCGATCCCGGATCAGGGCCATTTCACTATCGTTCAACCCTCGCGGCACCGGCAGGTTAAACGCATTGCCACCGCCATCTTCGTGAACATGCCCCGTAAAGGGCCACCGCTTTTCTTCGTGAACGGATATCAAAAGCGTCTCAAAGTCCCCGGCAAAGCCATATTCGACCCCGTCCATGTGATGCGCATCAATATCGACATAAGCGATCCGTTTGGCCCCATTGCGCCGCAAAGACAGCATCGCCAACACCGGATCGTTCAAATAACAAAACCCGCCGGCCTTGTCCGGAAACGCATGATGCGTGCCCCCAGCCGGGTGATAAACAATTCCGCCATTGCGCAGCAACTCTCCGGCCAACAAGGATCCCCCAGCCGAAGTCGTGGGCCGACGCCAAATTTCAGGGAAAACAGGGTTGGAATGCGTCCCGATCTGATGACGACCGCGGGTATTCTCGTCCACTTCACCGTCACGTTCGGCTTGTTCCAGGGCGGCAAGATAGTCCGGCGTATGCCAGATTTGCAGCGCTTTGGCTTTGGCCCGTGGAGATAGTCGAAAATTATGTGGCCCCAGCCACCCCAATGCACGGCTCAGGTCCATGACCGTGGACACACGTGGAACACGCAACGGATGCGCCTGCCCATAAGACGACAAACGGTAAATCTCGGAACCCAACATGATCGGCATACGCATCCCGCCAAGATGACGTTGTCACCCGCCAAAGACCAGAGCCCCAATTCAGAAAGCCACCCGCTGTCAGGATTCATTTGACCTGTGCGTCAACAACTGACCCGAACACCTGAAACCAGACGTTCGAGCCACGCGCAGCGAATGACGGTTGAGAGCCCTCTTGACCAATACTGCAAGATTCACCAGCGTCGGCTATGCGAAATAATAACGAAGAAATGGAGTTATCCTAGATGGGAGCTAAAGCTTGGTTTGCGGCGTATTTTGACGGTAGCCCAAAGGATATTTTGTCCAACAAACCGGAGCTGAACCGCGCGGCTAGTGTTGCTTTGGCTGAGAAGATGTTTCCTAAGCACACCGTCCGAGAGAAAGAAAACGGTAGTCTCTTTTTCCTCAACCCCAAGAATCGTGAGGTTTTCATAGGTGTATATGGGGAACTGAAGATCATCGCTCATCAGGACTTCAGTGGGGATTTGCCTTCCAAGACTGACCAGCGTTGGCTCGACTCTGATTTGGGTTCCACAGTCTATGTTCATGCTACGCATTCAGTTGTTGACTGGTTTGCATTCGCGTTGTGGAAAGAAGGAAAATTGGTGCGATCAACAAGCGTATCCCCCGATGGTGGCGTTCACGAGGACATCGGCGAAAAGCTACCCTTTGAATTACCCTACTGGGACGGTTCTTTCTCGCTGGAAGACGAGGTTGAAGAAGATGAGCCTTACCCATTGCCATTCCACCCGCTGGAACTTTCTGATGCCTCGCTTTTGGCAACACTTGGATTTCAATTTGAGGGGCATCCGGACGCTTGGGTCTGCGATCCAATGGAAATCCCGATTATGAAGTTTCAAATATCCAAGAATTCCTGGTGGAAATTTTGGTAATATCTTGCTGCTGAGTTTGCCTTTCATTTCCAGTGCACCAATGGATATGAATTGACAAAAGCGGACATTCCCGTTGATGGGCTAGAGGTCCGTCTTCCCGCTCTGCTGCCTTTGGCATAGATCTCGATTTCGGTCCGGTTTGTGTCAAAGATGCACAACATCCAAACATGCGACGCACAGGCCGCCATCTTGGGCGACATGAATGCACTTGACGTGCACGGAACATCTGGACCCTTCCGGCCACCCCGCCTAACGTCCCCCTATGCTGCGTTACACCCTCAAACGTCTGATATCCCTGATCATCAGCCTGACCATCGCTTCGATGGTGATTTTTGCCGTGATCGAAATCGCCCCGGGTGATCCGGCAAGCCTGATGTTGGGCATCAATGCCCAAGAAGACACGCTCGCTGCACTGCGCTCGGAACTTGGGCTCGATCTGAAGAAATCAGAACGTTATGTCAGCTGGGTCACCGGCATGTTGCAGGGTGATTTCGGGACATCCTACCAATACCGCACCCCGGTTTCGGAAATGATCGCCGCACGGATGTGGGTATCGCTGCCTTTGGCCCTTTATGCGTTGACCCTTTCGACCCTAATCGCCTTTCCCGCCGGAATTTACGCCGCATCCCGTCGTGGCAAAACCGGCGATGTCGCGATCATGGGCGCAACCCAACTGGGTGTGGCCATCCCCAATTTCTGGTTCGCCATGATGTTGGTTCTGGTGTTTGCCATCAATCTACGCTGGTTCAGCGCCGGTGGGTTTGCAGGCTGGGACAAAGGACCGTTTGAGGCGATGAAATCCCTGACCCTGCCCGCCATCGCGCTGGCCCTGCCCCAAGCCGCAATATTGGCCCGTGTCATGCGATCGGCCCTTTTGGATGTCTTGGGCGAAGATTACATGCGCACCGCGCGGGCCAAAGGCCTAACCAAATCTCAGGCGCTATGGCGTCATGGCTTGCGCAACGCGCTTATCCCGGTTTTGACCATCATCGGTCTGCAATTTGCGTTCCTTTTGGCGGGCGGCATCATTATCGAACAGGTGTTCTATTTGCCCGGCCTTGGGCGGTTGATTTTTCAATCCATATCTGCACGCGACCTGATCGTCGTAGAAAGCGTGACAATGCTTTTGGTTTTTGCCGTCATCCTTGTGAACTTTTGCGTCGATCTGGCCTATGCAGCGGTTGATCCGCGTCTGCGCGGCCGCTCATGAGCCGTAATCTCATCCTAGGGCTGTTCCTGTCTACGATTGTTGTGATCGCCGCTGGCTTGTCCTTTGTCTGGACACCCTTTGATCACGCCAGCATGAACATTCCCGACAAATTGCAAAGCCCGAACGCAGTGAACCTGTTGGGCACCGACCAATTCGGGCGCGATATTCTGTCGGCTTTGATGGTTGGTGCACGCACGTCCATTGCCGTGGCCTTTGTGGCCGTGGGCATTGGGATCGGTTTGGGCGTGCCGCTTGGTCTTTGGGCGGCCAGTCGCAAAGGCGGATGGATTGACGAAATCATCATGCGCGCAAACGATCTGATCTTTGCGTTCCCGTCCCTTGTCATTGCCATCCTGATCACCGCGATTTTTGGCGCAAGCGCAGTCAATGCAATCATCGCCATTGGGATTTTTAACATCCCCGTCTTTGCCCGCGTCACCCGTGGCAGCGCGCTGAGCATTTGGGAACGCGAATTCATTCTGGCCGCACGCGTCGCTGGCAAAGGGTCTGCCCGTATCTCGTTTGAACATATCCTGCCCAACGTCGCCAATGTGCTGATCGTGCAGGCCACCATCCAGTTTTCACTTGGTATCCTCGCCGAAGCGGCTCTGTCCTATGTCGGCCTTGGCGCCCAGCCCCCAACCCCATCCTGGGGCCGTATGTTGGCCGATGCGCAAACGCTGGTTTCAATCGCCCCGCATATGGCATTGGTCCCCGGCTGCGCGATCATTCTGACCGTGATGGGCCTGAACCTTTTGGGGGATGGATTGCGCGACTGGCTTGATCCCCGCTTGAACGAGGCCCGCACATGACGTTGTTGTCCACACGCGGCCTGAATGTATCGATCGGGCGCAAATCCGTTTTGAAAAACGTCAGTTTTGACATTGAACCGGGTGAAATCGTTGCGGTCACTGGCGAAAGCGGGTCCGGCAAATCAATGACCGCCTTGTCTGTTATGGATTTGCTGCCCGAAGGCGCGCAAACCGTCGGGGAAATTCTGCTCAATGGCGCGGATCTGCGCAAACAATCCGAAGCTCAAATGTGTGAAACACGCGGGCAATCCATCGGAATGGTCTTTCAAGAACCGATGACGGCGTTAAATCCGGTCAAAACCATCGGGGATCAAGTGTCTGAAACGATCTATTTGCACCGCCCCGGTGTCGATGCCGAAGCTGTCACTGCGCGCACCCTGTCACGCGTAGGCCTGCCCCCAGATCGGTTTCCGCTGACGCGATATCCCCATGAATTAAGCGGCGGACAACGCCAACGCGTCGTGATTGCCATGGCGATTGCCTGTGGGCCTCGGCTTTTGATCGCGGATGAACCCACAACTGCGCTTGATGTCACGACCCAAGCGCAGATTTTGGACCTGCTGAAACGCCTGACTCATGAGGATGGCATGGGTCTGTTGATGATCACCCATGATTTGGCGGTTGTGGCCGACATGGCAGATCGTATTTTGGTCATGCGCGACGGCGAAATCGTGGAACACGGTGAAACCCAAGATCTGTTGCGCAATATGCAGCATCCTTACACCAAGATGCTGTTCCACGCCTCAATGCATCAGGCTAAATTGCCAACAATAGACCCTGAAACGGATACTGAAACGCCCCTGCTCAGTGTCAATCAAGCCTGTCGCGATTATCGATTGCCTCGGAGCAGCCTCTTTGCCCGTGCAAAGCAATTTCGCGCTGTGGATGACGTCAGTTTCGACATCAAACGCGGTGAACGTGTTGGGCTGGTCGGGGAATCCGGATGTGGGAAATCGACCCTCACACGTGCGATTTTGGGGCTGGAAAAGGTTCAAAGCGGCCAAATCCAATTGGATGGCGCACCCGTATTCGCCGGACGTCGCCCAAATCTGGCTGTGCGGCGTAAAATGCAGGTCGTGTTCCAAGACCCTTACGGCAGCTTTAACCCCCGCCATCGGGTCGAACGATTGATTTGCGAACCATTTCACCTGCTCTCGGATGCGCCCACTGGGAACAAACGCGACGAATTGATCGCCGAAACGCTCGAAGCCGTTGGCCTGTCACCAGAGGATGCCCAGAAATACCCGCACCAGTTTTCGGGTGGGCAACGTCAGCGCATCGCCATTGCACGCGCCCTGATTATCCGCCCCGAACTGGTGATCTTTGACGAAGCTGTCAGCGCGCTGGATGTGTCTGTGCGAGCGCGTATCCTCGATCTGATTGCTGGTCTGTGCCGCGCCTATGATCTGACCTATTTGTTCATCAGCCATGATTTGAATGTTGTGCGTTCGATCACGGATCGCGTCATGGTGATGGCTGCTGGTAAAATCGTCGAATCCGGTCCGACCGCGCAGGTTTTTGACAATCCCTACCATCTTTATACCAAATCACTGGTGGCCGCGTCCCCGATGTTGCCCGCGCTTGAAAGTTAAGGAATACGCCGATGTCTGAAGCTCTTTGGTTTGATCCCACCGAAATGCTGGTTGCGGGCGCGTGGCGTGCCCCGTCACAAACATTGCAGCTGATCAACCCGTCCGATGGCAGCTTATTGGCGGAAATCGCACGCGGTGGCACCGCCGACATCGATGCCGCTGTGACTGCGGCTCACGATGCTTTGTCTGGCGAATGGGGCCGTATGTCCGCGCTGGACCGTGGGCGCATCCTGACGCGCATCGGCCAACGGGTCTTGGACCATGTCGATCAATTGGCGGAACTTGAGGCCAAAGATGTCGGCAAACCCCTGACCCAAGCGCGTGCTGATGCCGTTGCCTTGGCGCGCTATATGGAATTTTACGGCGGTGCCGCAGACAAAATCATGGGCGAAACCATCCCTTATCTGGATGGTTACACCGTTTACACGTTGCGCGAACCTCATGGCGTGACTGGCCATATTGTCCCGTGGAACTATCCGATGCAGATCATCGGGCGTTCGGTCGGTGCCGCACTGGCAATGGGAAACGCGTGCGTTCTGAAACCCGCCGAAGAGGCCTGTTTAACCGCGCTGGCTTTCGCGCGCCTCGCACAAGATGCAGGCCTGCCCAAGGGCGCGTTGAATGTCGTGCCGGGTTTGGGGGCCGAAGCGGGCGTGGCGCTGGCCGCGCATCCAGGCATTCACCACATCAGCTTTACGGGATCCGTGCGCACCGGCGCGTTGGTCCAACAAGCCGCCGGAACCAATGTTGTGCCGGTCACGCTGGAACTGGGCGGCAAGTCTCCGCAACTGGTGTTTGACGACGCCGACCTTGATGCCGCACTGCCTTTTCTTGTGAACGCTGGCATCCAGAATGCAGGGCAAACCTGTTCGGCATCCTCGCGCATTCTTGTGCAAAAAGGCATCTATGACAAAGTCCGGCAACGCATGTCCGATGCCTATGGCGGCCTGACAACAGGCCCTGCATTGGCCGATTTGCGCGTCGGCCCGCTGATTTCCAACCGCCAACAGGACATCGTGCGCGGGTTTCTGGAAAAAGGTCAGGATTTGACCATCGCCGCCACTGGCACCCTGCAAGACGCACCAGAAACGGGCGCCTATGTGGTGCCCACCTTATTTGCCGATGTGCCGCCCGATCACAGCTTGGCGCGCGATGAAATCTTTGGTCCCGTGCAGGTGCTCATTCCATTTACGGACGAAGCCGAGGCCCTTAGGATCGCCAACAGCACCGATTACGGCCTTGTCGCCAGCATCTGGACACGCGACGGCGCGCGCCAAATGAGACTGGCCAAAGGATTGCGATCCGGTCAGGTGTTCATCAACAATTACGGCGCAGGCGGCGGTGTTGAATTGCCATTTGGCGGCGTCGGGAAATCCGGTCACGGTCGCGAAAAAGGGTTCGAAGCGCTTTATGGGTTCTCGCAACTGAAAACTGTGGCTGCCTTTCATGGCTAATGCCTTGACCACACGCGCCAAGCCGCGTCTTCTGCTGTCACGCCACGGGAGGGCCATGTGATGCACCTAAAAGACAAAACTGCCATCGTCACCGGCGGAGCATCTGGCTTTGGCGCGGGAATCGCACGGGCCTTTGCCGATCAAGGTGCACGCGTCATGGTCGCCGATCTGAACACAGACGCCGCAAAAGCCATTGCCGCCGAGGTAAACGGCGTGCCTTGCACAGTCGATGTGTCCAATGGCGACAGCGTCAATGCGATGGCCGACCTTGCCAAATCGGAATTCGGAGACACCGACATTCTGATCAACAATGCAGGTATTACGCATCTGCCGACCCCGCTTGAGGACGTCAGCGAAGATGACTTTGACCGCGTATTTGCCGTGAATGGAAAGTCGGTTTACCTGACCGCACGCGCCTTTGTTCCCGGCATGAAAGCCGCTGGCAAAGGCGCAATTTTGAACATTGCATCCACTGCCGGTCTATCGCCACGCCCCAACCTGAATTGGTACAACGCATCCAAAGGCTGGATGATCACGGCCACCAAAACCATGGCGGTCGAATTGGCCCCCCACGGTGTGCGCGTCAACGCCCTGTGCCCTGTGGCCGGGGAAACGCCCCTGCTGTCCAGCTTTATGGGCGAAGACACACCCGAAATTCGTGCAAAATTCCTGTCCAGCATTCCGATGGGCCGCTTTTCTACGCCACAAGACATGGGGGCTGCGGCTACGTTCTTGTGCTCGGACGGGGCAAGCATGATCACCGGCGTCGCCATGGAAGTCGACGGAGGGCGCTGTATATGAAGCCCATCAATCTTGCAGATAAGCTAGGGCAATTCAGCAGCCATTGGGATCCGCATGTGATCGCGGATTACAACAACAACGACGTGATGGTCGTCAAATTTCAAGGCGAATTTCCGTTTCACGACCACCCCGATACGGATGATTTCTTTTTTGTTCTCGAGGGTGAAATGACCATGGACCTTGATGGCGCAAGCCACTGCGTCAAAGCCGGGGAAATGTTTGTCGTGCCGGCCAAGGTCACGCACCGACCGCGCGCAGAAAAAGAATGCAAAGTCCTGCTGATCGAACCCAAAGGCGTGCCAAACACAGGCGATCCCGAAACAGCCGCCCCCAAACCGCGTATTTAATCGATCCATTCTCTGATCAAAGGCATTGCCCCATGGAACCAGGCCCGCAGAACCTTATCACGGACGTGCCGGGACTGCGCGTCGGGCATGGCACCGATCAATCGTTGAAATCTGGGGCCACGGTACTGACGGCGGACCACCCGTTTACGGCCTCTGTGGCCGTCATGGGCGGCGCACCGGGCGCGCGTGAAACCGACCTGCTGCAACCTGACAAATCCGTCGCACAAGTTGATGCATTGGTGCTAGCTGGCGGCTCTGCATATGGGCTTGATGCGTGTTCTGGTGTGGCGGATGCGTTGCGCGCAATTGGACGCGGGTATCAGGTTGGCCCCGCGATTGTACCTATTGTCCCCGGTGCCATCATCTTTGACTTGCTGTCAGGCGGCACAAAGGATTGGCACGACAACCCCTATCGCGACTTGGGCCGCGCGGCGTTTTCAGCGGCCAGCACATCCTTTGACCTTGGATCATGTGGTGCGGGTACGGGTGCCATGACGGCCATGATGAAAGGCGGGCTTGGATCGGCCTCTTTGGTCCTGCCATCGGGTCACACCGTGGGCGCGCTGGTCGCCGCCAACCCAATGGGCAGCGCCACAACCCCCGGAGATCGCCATTTTTGGGCCGCACCCTTCGAAATTGACGCCGAATTTGGAGGATTAGGGCCTGATCCAAACGCGGGCCTTGGTCGTGATTTGGACAGCCGCAAATCATCGGCCATGATGGAAGGGGCCAACACAACAATTGCTATTGTTGCCACGGATGCCTTGCTGGATAAATCGCAATGCCAACGCGTTGCTTGGGCTGCCCATGATGGGATCGCACGTGCCTGTCTGCCTGCGCATTCGCCTGCTGACGGTGACTTGATTTTTGCCGCGTCCAACGGGGACCGTCCCGTTACTGGCGCTGATCTGACCATCATCGGCCACGCCGCTGCGTTATGCGTCAGCCGCGCGATTGCACGTGGCGTGTATCACGCAACGCCCCATCCAAATGATCTCTTGCCCTGCTGGAGCACGTTCAATGCCTGACCTGCCTCTGCCAGACATATCCCTGCATTACGAGGTTTCTGGCACCGGGCCGCCGCTTTTGATGATTGCCGGGCTTATGTCCGACAGCGCCAGCTGGGCACCTCTTGTTGCTGAATTAGAGCCGTATTTCACCTTGATCCGTCCTGACAACCGCAGCACCGGACGCACAACGCCTTGGGATGCACCCTGTTCGCTTGGTCTCTGGGCTCAGGACGCCTGTGCGCTGCTGGATCACCTTGGATATGACCGCGCGTCTGTTCTGGGCCATTCTCTTGGCGGTATGATCGGTTGGCACATGGCCCAAACCACACCAAACCGCGTCACCGCATTGATGACCATGGGCACAGCCCCCCGCATCAGCCGCCGCAACATCGCGCTGTTTGAAACCCTGATCACCATCCGCAATTCGGACGCCCCAAAAGACACTTGGCTGCGCGCCTTATTCCCGTGGTTGTTCTCAAGCACTTTGTACCAAAACGCCCCTGACGCGTTAGAAGCCGCAATCGCCCAATCCCTGTCATATCCTCATTCGCAAAGCGCGCAGGCTATGGCGCATCAGCTAAACGCGTTACAGGCCGTGGACATTATTTCCGTTCAATCATCCCATGACGTGCCGATACAGGCCCTATTAGGGGAAAATGACCTATTATTGCCCCTGAAGGAAGGCCTAACAGCGCTGAAGGGCATCGAAACGAAAACAATCAAAAATGCCGGGCATTCTTTGCATTGGGACGCCCCTACAGAAGTCAGCCACACCATCCGCGCCTTTTTTCAGGAAACCCCACCCCGATGACACATGATCTGTATGGCAACCTAGTCACGGGGGCGAACGACTCCGATATTGAGGGTATCAACGACTTTGTGCACGGGTTCATCGCGTTCCATCCCAAGGCCACGAAAATCCTCAAAACCGCCAAGACATCTGAATGCGCATTGGTGCATGCTTATTGCGCGTGGCTGATGATGATGATCGAAAGCCCCGCAGGCCCCAAGCTCGCCCGCCCATTTATCGACAAAGCGCAAGCGTTAGGGTCACATACCAGCCCCCGCGAACAGGCCATCATCGCCAGTGCGCAGGCCTTTGTTAACGGCGACATCCCTCGTGTCATTCGCCTGTGCGAAGATATCGTTGCCGAAAATCCGCGCGACATGGCGACGTTGAAAATGGCCCAGTATCACACGTTCAACATTGGCGATTTCCCCGGCATGTTACGGGTCGCGACCAAAGCGCTGAACGGCGCAGAAGACATCGCCTATACGCATGGCATGTTGTCGTTTGGATACGAAGAATGCCACTTGTTGGACCACGCACAGGCCGCTGCCGAACGCGCGCTGGAAATTGACGAAAGCGAACCTTGGGCGCATCACACGTTGGCCCATGTCCATCTGACGCGCGGGCACATCGATCAAGGTGTGTCGTTCATGGAAGGTGTCAGCAGCCATTGGACCGGTCTGAACAGCTTTATGCACAGCCATAATTGGTGGCACCTTGGGTTGTTCTACATCAGCCAAGGGCGCAACGACGATTTGCTGAACGCCTATGACACGCATGTTTGGGGCCTGTCGAAGGACTATAGCCAAGATCAGATCAACGCCGTGTCTCTGCTGGCCCGCATGGAATTTGCCGGCGTCAATGTTGGGGAACGTTGGCAGGACGTTGCGGACCATGTGGCCAAACGTGGCGCCGACACAGTGTCCCCGTTTCTGACCTTGCAATATCTATACGCGCTGGATCGCACACAACATTCCCATGGTGAGGCATTGTTAAAGGCGATTGAAGACCGCGCTCAGGACGACACCCGACACGATCACGCGGTGTGGCGCGATGTTGTCATCTGGGCCGCCCATGGCATCGCCGCGCATGCTGCCCATGACTGGGAAGACGCAATCCGCTTTATGGGTAAAGCCCTGCCTCGCCTGTCCGAAGCAGGGGGCAGCCATGCCCAACGGGATTTGTTTGAACAGATTTATCTGGACGCGCTGATGCAGGCCAACCGCATGCCGCAAGCCCAGCAAGTGCTTGAAATGCGGCGTACATTTGATCCCGGTGGCGTTCCCTTGAACAAGATGCTTGCCCGCGTGTATGACAAAAACGGCCTGCCCGACCTGGCCGATACAGCCCGCGCGCGCATTATCTGATATGGGATATAAAAGTGCGATTGAGGGGCCTCAAGCGCACTGATCTGCGTGATTTCAGATCAAGTATCGGTGATAAACGATGTTCATTTCGCACCTGACCTTGACTGCCCGGCCACAATCCGTGTTCCCGCGAGGACGACTTCAACATCTGTTTCGCTATCACGTTCTTGGCCGACCTATCCGCCGACTAATGCTCGTTAAAAACCCAGCTGAAACGACGTCTGCTGACCGTTTGCCAAGAATTAGCCAGTGACGGTCAGGACCTGTGGGTCGAATTTTATTCGGTTTTTCAGGGGGGTAGTAGTGTGTCCGCAAGTTCCGGGATGGGACGCCCGACCCGACCTATATAAGCCGGTCTGATTCCTTCCGAAGAAGGGGCCAGGAACCTACGAACACTGCCGAGAAATTCAGCACCACTCACAGTTAAATAACTTGGTCTTAATAATCGACGTGCACGGGGAGAGCACGAATACTGATAATCAATGATTTACTTTCTATGCAGCCATATTGCGATATTCCGCCGAGCCGTTCCGTGAAGCAGGTCACACAACGTTAAGTTTAATTGCAAGTGTGCAGGAAAAACGCCGTAAAACACTGAATTTAAATAGAAAAAAATTCGCGTTTTTTGACTTGGTTAGACGTCTTCAAGTCTCGAGAGTGCTTGAATCGCCGCTTGATCACGCAAAAATACCTTTTGACGACCCAAATCGACGATTCCCTCCTGTCGCCACTGAGACAAAATCTTGGAAACGGATTCGCGAGTCGCTCCGACAAAGTCGGCCAAATCGTTTTGCGACATTTTCAAAACGTCTTCCCCGCGCGATAAATGGATCAGCTTTCGGGCCAATCTTTCGGGAAGGGGCAAAAAGACCTGTTCGTGCAATTGCTGGCTGACCCAACGCAAACGCCTTGCTGCCATACGCGCAATTTCCAAACCCAATTGAGGATCGGCGTCTACCGCACGCACGAGGTTCCCGCGCGTGATACTAAGCAACTCAGAGCGTTCAAGAGCAGCGATACCAGCGGTGCGTCTGCCGGGGTCAAGCAGGGCGATTTCACCCAGCACATCGCCTGAATGCATAACATCAAGCACCAGCTTGCGTCCTTCGGATGACACGACGCTAATTTCGAGTGATCCAGATGAGATAACATAAAGGGTTTCGCCGTCGTCCCCGTGTTCAAACAGGACTTCGCCTTTGGCCAAAGTGACAGGTGTTGCGATCGCTGCGAGTTCTTCTAGCGTCTCGTCAGACGCGTCAGCCAACAAGCCCGCGCGTGGAAGTGTAACTGAGCGGTCACGTTGTGACATTTGGCCATCCCCTTTCGCCAATCAGAACCATGACGCGAAATGTTCAGATAATCCATAGCAAACCTGCGATGCGGCGGCTTCGAGGTGATGTGAGTCTGAGGGATGTGAAAAAACCGCCAGCCTTGGCCGACGGTTTTTTGAATAGATTTAGGATCGGATGATTATTCCGGTGATCCCTGAAGCGAGCTGAGGAAGGCATAAAGATTGATGGCATCTGCCTCTTTGCGCACTTTGAATGTCATCTTGGCACGACCACTTTCACCGGTGACTTCCTTAAGAAACTTTGTTGGATCAGAGACATAGCCAACAAACGTTGCTTCATCGACGATCAGATCTTCCTTGGCGTTCGCAGCGCCAACCAATTTGGAATATTTAAAATCTTGCTCGCCAAATTTGTTGCCGACGATCCCATAAAGGTTCGGGCCTGTTTTAGCTTTCTTACCGGCCAGTGTTTCACCGGCTTCATTCACAACTACGTGACAAGACACGCATTGGCGGAAGGCTTTCTCGCCGGCTTCGGCGTCACCGCTGGCGGTGAGATGGCCACCTGCAAATGCGGGCAGGGCGAGAGTTGTTGCGGCAACGGCCGCGAATAAACGGAACATGGGTGGATTCTCCTTCCTAGTCTTTCACTCCTAAGCTTATTCTTTTGGGTCCAAAGTCAATAGTGACATGTCTGTGATCGGTCCGTTATGCGTTACTTATCGGGTATTTCCGCCGGTTTTGCACGACTTAGACGGTTATCTGAATGGATACGAACACTTGACCTTGGGGTGGCAATCTCGAGTTGCAATTCAATCTGAGACACAAAACCGAACTTTAAGTGCCCAAAATCGGGGTTTTTCGGATAGCGTTACCGACAGCTAAGTCAAAATAAATCAATGAACGGGTCAAATTGAATGGAGCTGATCTCAATCGTTGACGCCTTTATCGGGCGCAACCTGTGGATCGCGGTTGTCGGTGCTGCGCTGACGACAGTGTGGGTTTGGTGGCGAGTAAAATGGTATAGATCGCAAGTTGATGTCAGCGTCGGAACCTATCAGTTGATCAACTCGGTCAACGGTGTTTTGTGGCTGATCGCGTTGCTGTCGGCGTTAAATTTGATCAGTGCCGCCGTCGGGCTGGAGCAAGACATGTACAGCACACGGTCTTTGCGGTTCTGGGCTTATCTTGCGGTGCATTTGATCGTTGCATTTGTGGTGGCGCGCGCTCTTGAGTTGGTGTGGATTTCCAAATCAAATTTCGTAACGGAAGGCTATATTCCGGGCTTGCCGCGGGCGTTGCTGTTTGGCTCGGTGTTGTTGCTGGGGCTGGTGGTTTTTGGGGTCAAGAACGGCCTGTGGGTCGGTGGTCTGTATATATCGACAGGTGCGTTGGCGGCTGTGATTGCGTTCGCTATGCAGCAGACGCTGGGTGATTTTTTCGCCGGTGTATCGCTCAGCGTCGAACATCCCTTTAAAATTGGCGATTGGCTTGAACTGGAAGACGGCACACAGGGCGAAGTTCGCGATCTGAATTGGCGCGCGACGCGGTTAAGGGCTTGGGACAATTCGACATTGATTGTTCCAAACGGAGTTTTGGCGCGACAGAGGTTTCGCAACTTGCACAGTGCCAATCATCGGTATTCGCCTTGGTACGAAGTCACATTGCCAGCCGAAGTTGATCCGCGCATGGCCAATGCGCTGCTTCTTGATGTGGCGTTGAATTGTAAAAAGGTCATGCAGACCCCATTGCCGACGGTCCGATTGTCCGACAGTGGAAAAATTCCATACACTTATCTGGTCTGGCTTCATTACAAGGATTATCCGTCGATGTTCGCCGGGCGCGAAGAGTTTTTTCGCAACATGCATTACGCGTTGCGGGATGCGGGAATCCAATCGGCACCGCAAATGCAAGACCTGAGAGTGCAGCGCGCCGAGAAAACGGAAGTGCGGCCACTTTCGATCCGACACATGTTGCAAAGTTTGGACTTCGCCTCGGTTTTTGACGAGGACGAATTGGAAACGATGGTGAACAGAAGTTATTTGGAAACCATTGATGCGGGCACCATCATTCAGTCCGAAGGTGAAACATCGCCATCAGTGGACATCATTTGGAACGGTTTGATTGAAACCAGCGTTGTTGATGATGCGGGCAAATCAAGGACGTTAGAGCCGCTTGCGGGTGGCGCTTATTTTGGTTTGGCGTCGATGCTGATGGACATTCCGAACTTTCAGACGTTTACGGCGATGACAGATGTGACCCTGCTGCGGATTGATCAAAAGTGCTTTAAGGAACTGGTGTCAGCGCGGGATGACGTGCTTTTGACCCTTGCTGAGATCGTCAACCAACGGATGGCCAAAGCCGAAAGCATCAAAAAGCAACAAGATCGGTCCTCTGGACCGGATACGTTGCGATATGTGTTTCGCCGGCTTGAGCAGTTCGTGGGTGGGCGCAAACCGGGGTAGGGGCTTTGGTCGTTTCCTTGATTGATTGACGTTTAAGGAGTCTTTGTACAAAGAACTGGTCAAGACGCGGTCAATGGCGCATTTTAAGGTCGATCTAAAAGTTCTTTCACATGTGACGGTCCCCGGTACACCAGAGTTGTTATGGAAATTATGATCCCGGCCTGGGTGAACGGCGAACTGGTCCCGGTGGAAAAACTGGACGCACACAAACAAGGGCTGCGACACAAAGCGGTTTCCGTATTTGTCGTGCGCGACACTCAGGTTTTGATGCAACGCCGTGCGATGGGAAAATACCACACGCCGGGTCTGTGGACGAACACATGCTGTACTCATCCCGGATTTGAAGAGGAACCCGACGCATGCGCAGTGCGTCGTTTGAACGAAGAACTGGGGATTTCAGGGATCGATCCGCAGCATAGGCATATTCTGGAATATCGTGCCGATGTGGGGAATGGGCTGATCGAACATGAATTGGTCGATGTCTATCTGGCGCGCGTTGGTGGGGAACTGGACGTAGCGCCTAATCCTGACGAAGTCATGGATGTGGCGTGGGTCGAATATCACGACCTCATCCGCAGTGTTCAGCGCCATCCTGAACGTTATACGCCTTGGTTGCAGATCTATTTGGCGGATTATGCGGATGTTATCTTTGGCGCTGATCTGATCGCGCCCACACAGGCGTAATCGCCCCTGTGGACCATCTCATGGTGAACCCGAAAAGGTCAGGCCTGTGCGCGGCGCGCTTGAGCGAATGACAGCAATCGCTTGCTTTGTTGATCCCAAAGGTGAAGACGCGCGCTGGCAAGGCTTTCGCGGATCGTCAGACGATTGCCTTCGGCCAGTTCTGGATGATCGCGCAGCACTTCGGGCAACCGATAAAACGGGATGCGGCTGTACAGGTGATGCACGTGGTGGATGCCGATATTGGCGCTGAACCAATTCAGAATAGATGGCATCACGTAATGCGAACTGCCGTGCAGTGCGGCTTCGTGCAATTGCCAGTCTGTATCTGTATCCCAATGGGTCGTTTCAAACTGGTGCTGGACATAAAACAGCCAAACACCCGCCGTTGCGGCCAACAATGTCGATGGCAGGAAGATCAGCAAAACAGGCATGAGACCACCGAAATACAGGATCGCGCCAAGTGCGGCAAAGATCGCGAAATTCGTGGACATCGCGCTGAACCAATATTTGGCACTGGCCATCACACCAATGGGCAAACGGTTGGTCAAAAGGAAAATGTACCCAGGCCCCAAACCGAAAAGAACGATGGGGTGGCGATACAGTCGGTATATCAGACGGCCCATAGGGCTCATTTCGCGGTATTCTTCGACCGTCAGCGTATGAATGTCGCCCATGCCACGCTTGTCCAGATTGCCCGAACCGCTGTGATGCACAGAATGCGTATGACGCCAGACGTCATAAGGGGTCAGGGTGAACACGCCGATGGCCCGTCCAATCCAGTCACTGGTTGTACGGCTGCCAAAGAAAGCGCCGTGCCCACAATCATGTTGGATTGCAAACAGACGCAGCAAGAATCCGGCGTTTAACAGGGATAGCGCGAAGGTCAGATAGTAGCTGACCGACAAAGCCCACCACGCCAAAACCCACAGCAAAATGAACGGAACGACTGTGACCGACAATTCAAAAACGCTTCGGAACTGGTTCGGTTCCCGATATCCAGAGAGAACTTTAACCCAATCACGGGGTGCGCGGGTAGCGTCCTGCCGCCCTTCAACATGATGTGTATCAGTCATTCGCCTGCTTTTTTCTGCTGCTCATTAATCGCTTAGTCCACCTGCCGAACATAGCAAGCTGTATCTGCTCAATATGTTAAATTATCCGCGAAGGTGAGGCCTTATTTCATCCTTTCGTTCATTTAAGTGTTCTTTTGTCGACATCAAATAGCGTCTTTGTGACAATTTGCCGATTTGCGCCGCTTTTTTGTGTGGGTTTACGCGAGGTGACGCCACAGAATCGTCGTTTCAAAATCATTTTGGACTCAGAGGGTCGTCAGCCCTATGCGTTTCCTGCGACAAGGCTCAAAAATACAACGCGCCGCGCTGCCTCCCCGTTGACCCTTTGGCCCTAGGCGGTTTAGCTGCGGTCTGAGTGGAGGCGTGAGCATTGTCATGACCGACGAAGTTTTTGATATCTTTGTAATAGGCGGCGGCATCAATGGCTGCGGCATTGCACGTGACGCGGCCGGTCGCGGCCTGTCCGTGTGTCTGGCAGAAGCTGGTGATCTGGCGGGCGCCACATCCAGTGCGTCGACCAAGCTGTTTCACGGGGGCTTGCGTTATCTAGAGTTTTTTGAATTCGGATTGGTCAAATCCGCACTGAAAGAACGCGAAGTGTTGCTGAAGGCGATGCCGCATATATCGTGGCCGATGCGGTTTGTGCTGCCCTATGCGCCAGACATGCGGTTTGACAGCGAAACGCCAACATCCAAGCTGCTGTCCTTTGTTATGCCATGGATGAAGGGGCGCCGCCCGCGTTGGCTGATCCGGTTGGGGTTGTTCCTGTATGACAATCTGGGTGGGCGCGAAATCTTACCGGGCACGCAGACGCTGAATCTAACGACCGCGTTGGAAGGCAAGGGTCTGAAAGACCGGTTTAAAGTGGCCTATGAATACAGCGATTGCTGGGTCGAGGATTCGCGTTTGGTTGTTCTGAACGCCCGCGACGCCGCATTGCGCGGGGCCAAAGTTTTGACGCGCTGCCGGGTCATAAGTGCCACGCGACGCGACGAATATTGGGACATTGAGACAGAGCAAGGAAGCTTTAAGTCCAAACGCCTTGTGAATGCGGGCGGCCCTTGGGTGTCGGACATCCTCAAAGGTGTCGTGCGTCAAAATTCGCCCTCTGGCATTCGGCTTGTCCGGGGCAGTCACATCGTGACCAAACGTCTTTACGATCATGACAAGGCGTATTTCTTTCAGGGCACGGATGGGCGGATTATCTTTTCGATCCCGTACGAGCAGGATTTTACTTTGATTGGTACAACAGATGCCGATCACGATGATCCTGACGTCAAACCTGCGATTTCGGACACTGAACGCGATTACCTATGTGCGTTTGCCAGTGAGTATTTCGAAAAGCCGATTACGCCGGACGATGTTGTCTGGACCTATTCCGGTGTGCGCCCGCTTTATGATGATGGGGCCGCGTCGGCGACGGCGGCAACGCGGGATTATGTGTTGGAATTGGACATAAACGGCCCGCCTTTGCTGAGCGTGTTTGGCGGTAAAATCACGACCTATCGCAAGCTTGCTGAAAAAGCCTTGGCCAAGTTGGATATCGACGATCCCTGGACAGCGGGTGTGGCGTTGCCCGGTGGCGATATGCCGTGGGATGGTGCCGCGCCCTTGGCGGAGGCTTTGCAAAAGGAATATCCGTTTCTGGATGCAAAATGGGCGGCGCGCATTGTGCGCACGCACGGCACCCAATCCCGAGACTGGCTGGGCGAGGCGAAGACTGCAGAAGATTTGGGCCAAGCCTTTGGCGCAGGTTTGACCGAAGCTGAAGTGCGGTGGATGATCGCTAACGAATATGCGCGCACGGGTGAAGATGTGATGTGGCGGCGTACAAAGCTGGGGCTGCGTTTGACACCCGACGAACGCAGCGCGTTGAATGAATGGATGGAAAAGCAATGACCTATATTCTGGCAATTGATCAGGGGACGACATCGTCCCGTGCGATCCTGTTTGACGGTCAGATGCAGCCTGTGGCCAGTGCGCAGCAGGAATTCACGCAGCATTTCCCGGCCAGTGGTTGGGTTGAACATGATGCGGACGAAATCTGGGACAGTGTTGTCAATGTGTGTCGCAAGGTCATGGCCGATCATGGCGTGAGCGCGGATGACATTGCCGGGATTGGCATTACGAACCAGCGTGAGACGACCCTGATTTGGGAGGCGGCCACCAGCAAACCGGTCGCGCCTGCAATCGTGTGGCAAGATCGGCGGACCTCGGACATTTGTGCGGGTCTCAAATCCGAAGGGTTCGAGGACGAGGTCACATCGCGCACAGGCTTGTTGCTGGACCCTTATTTCAGCGGCACCAAGGTCAAATGGTTGTTGGACAAATATGATCTGCGCGGGCGTGCTTCCGAATTGCGATTTGGCACAATGGACAGCTGGCTGATCTGGAAAATGACCGGCGGCAAAAACCATGTCACGGACGCGACCAACGCGGCGCGCACCATGCTGTATGACATCCATCAAGGTCAGTGGAGCCATGAGATGTGCGCGATGTTGGACATTCCGATGTCGATGCTGCCCGAGGTGCACGATTCCGCCTCTGATTTCGGCGTTACCGATCTGCTGGGCGGGGCGACGCCCATTCTGGGGGTTGCCGGAGATCAGCAAGCCGCAACAATCGGTCAGGCGTGTTTCCAGCCGGGGATGTTGAAATCGACCTATGGCACTGGGTGCTTTGCGCTGTTGAACACGGGCAAAGACGCCGTGCGGTCGCAGAGCCGGCTTTTGACAACGGTGGCCTATCAGCTTGATGGCGTACCGACTTACGCGTTGGAAGGGTCGATCTTTATTGCGGGTGCGGTTGTCCAATGGTTGCGGGATGGTTTGAAAATCATACAAGCGGCCCCGGAAACGCAAAGCTTGGCGGATAAAGGGCGCGGGGATGTGATCCTTGTCCCGGCTTTCACGGGCCTTGGCGCACCCTATTGGGATGCGGAATGTCGTGGCGCAACCTTTGGCCTGACGCGTGATACGGGACCTGCCGATATGGCGCGCGCCGCTTTGGAAAGCGTGGGCTTTCAGACCCGCGATCTGTGGGAAGCCATGCGCGCCGATTGGCCAGATGCGGGGGATGCCGTGTTGCGGGTGGATGGCGGGCTTAGTTCGAATGACTGGGCCATGCAATTCCTGTCCGATGTGTTGCAAGCCCCGGTTGACCGCCCCGCCAGCGTTGAAACGACCGCTTTGGGGGCCGCATGGCTTGCCGGAATGCGGGCTGGAATTTATCCCGATATCCAAGGGTTCGCAGGTACATGGGCGCGAGAAAAGCGGTTTGAAACAGCAATGCCATCGGATGAAGCATCCACGAAATACGCGCGTTGGAAGCGGGCCGTTAAGGCGACCCAATCCGTTTAATACCCATCATTAAGACATAAAAAGGGGCGCTTGGCTAAAGACCAAGCGCCCCAGTGCCAGCTTTTGCTGCTTCTTCAGGCAGCGTCAGCGTCCAGCAATCCGGATTTGAACAAAATACCGGCCAAAACCGCGCCAATGATCGGCGCGACGATAAACAACCAAAGCTGTGACAACGCACCAGCACCAGCAAACAACGCAGGTCCAATAGAACGGGCAGGGTTCACCGAAACACCGGTGACGTTAATGCCGACAAGGTGAATGACCACCAAAGCCAGACCAATCGCCAAACCCGCCATCGCAGCAGGCGCACCAGCACCCGTTGCGCCAAGGATCACAACCATAAACAAAAACGTAGCCACAACTTCGAAGATGAACGCAGCGATCATGCTGTATTCGCCCAAATATCCTGTGCCCCAGCCATTTTGACCCAAACCGTTTTCCGCAACAGAATAATCCGCCTTACCTGTGGCGATCAGCATCAAAACAAACGCACCAGCAACCGCGCCCGCAACCTGAGCGATCATATACGGAACCGCCTCGGCAATTGTCATCCGTCCTGCGGCCACCATACCCAGCGACACGGCAGGGTTAATGTGGCAGCCAGAAACGTTACCAATACTGTAGGCCATACCAATCAGCGCCAAACCAAACGCAAAGCTGATCCCGGTCAAACCGATGTCAGCGCCTGCGATGACGGCCGCTCCGCACCCAAACAAAACCAAAGTAAATGTGCCGATAAATTCGGCGAGTGGCTTTTTCATATCCCAACTCCCTGTTGGATGTTTTTCTATGCGCACTCCTAACTTTTATTTGTGATGGATAGGAGGGGAAACTTTGCCGAATGGTCCCACTCTTCGGATTAGGACGCCGGGTGCCTTTGATCTTCGGTGTTTCAATTGAATGAATTTAAGTCTGCTGAACTAGTACTGCTGACGTTGGCGACTTGCGCCGCTAAGGACGGCTAAGAACCTGCTTTCACCTATTTTCACTGTCGTTTCAATTTCACCGTCGTTTCAATTTTGAGATAGCCTTAATCCATGCCATGGTAGAGGTCCGGCATGACAATATTGGTCGGAAGCGGTTTTCATCTTACCACAGCACTAGGTGTCGCTGGAACGGCGGCTCAAGGTACTGTGCTATCTTACAGCAACCTCGGCCAAGTCAAAGATATTCAAACAGATGCCAGCCTTGCAAGCGGCGGCACCGTTATGCATTCTGGTGACAGCATTGTTGTTGATACCGATGATGATGGTGATTTCTCGGACGAGGCGTCAACAACACAGACAGACAATGATCGTTATACAAGCTCAACGATCACCTATGCTGACGGGTCCACCTCGTCCGTCGCACTGGAATTGGTCACCCTGTCAGACGGCACGCAGGCCATTTTGTTTGATGATGACGCGACTAGCAGTATCAATGCGGCATCTGATCAGATCCATTCCATCACACTTGGCACGTTCAACACCGGCTCTAACAACAAATACCATCAGGGCGTTTTCAATAATACCATAACGAACTCGGTTGTTTGCTTTTGTGCAGAAACACTTATTCAAACACCGGCTGGTGAGCAGTTGATAGAAACTTTAGCGACAGGCGAGGACGTCGTAACCGCCCAAAATGGGGCACAAAAGATCGCATGGATAGGCAAACGTAAGTTGTCTTCCGCACAGCTTGTCGCTTCACCACATCTGAAACCGGTCCGCATCCGAGCCGGCGCATTGGGTGGGGGGGTTCCACGGGTCGACCTTCTGGTGTCGCCTCAACACCGTATTCTCATCGTCTCAAAGATCGCAGAGCGCATGTTTGGGCAAAGGGAAGTTTTGGTTCCTGCAATCAAACTGGTCGGTGCAGACGGCATCAAGCAAGTGACCTCGGTCGCGCCTGTTACCTACTTTCACATACTTTTTAAATCACATCAGATCATCTTCGCCAACGGAGCTCCGGCCGAAAGTCTCTATACGGGCCCTCATGCGCTTCAGGCATTGCCGGATGAGGCGCGTAATGAAATTTACGAGATTTTATCTGAGCTTAAGGCTGCTGGCCAAGCGACACGTCTTGCGCGTCCCACGATCCAAAAACAGACGTTTGTAAGCAAACTTTTGGCAAGGCACCAAAAGAACAGCAAGCCGCTGGTGCTATTGGAGGACGCTGATGGTACCGCATGAGCTGTAGGACGTATTTCAGCACTCAAAGATAAGCCCAATTTTTAGCATTGCTGATCACTTGCAGACCTTGAAGCAGCCACAGTAAAGGACCAGTTTGTCCCACATTGCAGTCATCCAACGATCTATCCATTTCTTGCTTGCGGCCAATGTCCGCTATGCTGGCTGCAACCGCTGCATCTTGAGCGAGGGGCAAAGGTCGGAATGGGCCGTTCACAAGGGTGTATCAGCGGCCCAAAGCCGTTGATGCTGCACCGCATCCGATGACCGCAAAGAGCCCAGTGCCGAAAGTTGGGTCAATGTCTGCTTTGATGAAACAACGGTATTGAGAAACTAACGTATCGGTTTGATGGCTGAAAAACCGTGCCTTCATTTGTTTCTATTTTTTGATGGGGAAACTCTACACCGATTTGAACTAGTTTTAGGGGCGCAGGCCGGCAGCGGCTTTGATAGCCGCTGCCGGCTGTAACTCAGGATTTGCGTCGTGAACGCAAAGCGCCAAATGCACCTAGACCAGCAAGCAAAGCTGGCAAACTGGCCGGAAGCGGTACAGCCGAAACATCTGCAGTAACAAATTCCGCTGATAGGTCAATTGCGTCAAAGACCCATGAATTGTCAGCGCCCCAGTCCAGTACGAAGTCGATGCGATCACCTGCCGACACGCTAAACGCCAGCGAGAAACTGTCATTTGGGTTCCCGGAGTTTATCGCGGTTGAGAACAGAGAAGTTCCCTCGTCAAAAATGTTAAATCCAACTTCTGTTGAAAATATGTCAGCTGGGTCAAGGCTTCCAGCAAGTGTCAATGAGGTGTCTTCTTGGGCTGTCCACCGCACTACTGCAACCTCACCGTTTGAATTCGGGTGAATTACGACGGCACCGGGGTCAAAGAACTGCGTTCCGTTGCGGGTCACCTGAGACGTCCCAGTGTTCTGCAAGATGCCGAAAAAGCGTGTGGGTTCATACCCATCAAGTCCCAGTCCTTCGACATTGGTGACTTGGGTAAATGTGGAAAATGTTGTGTAATCTCCACCCAAGCCATAGGTCCCGTACGACCAAGGATTATCTGCACCAACATCGTTGGAAAAATCGTCGCTTAAATTGTAGGTGGCTGCAAACGATGCAGATGTACTTAGTAAGATTGCTGCAATAGCAAGTTTAGACACAGATTTCACGTGGTTTCTCCGAGTGTTAAATTTTGTTATGTCTCGAAGCATGGGTCTGAAATTTGTTTGTTTAGGCTTGGACAAATGATAGGTTACTAAACGGTAACTTTGCGTCTTTTTTCAAGCTAAGTAACAGTTGCGAAACAATCTGTTGGGAAGTGGGCCATTGCCATAAATACACGAACTGAAAGATGTTGCCGGGAAAACGGGCCGTCGCAAATTTTAGGTTCAGTCAGAAATGTCAGCCAACATTGTAAAACGCTTGATGGCAACCATATCAAGCCATGTATGATACTTAGACGGGACATTGAACGGGTTGAATGACGTTAGTGACCCAAAAATAGATCAAACGCAGAGCTTGGTCCATTGCTGATGGTCAAGTGCGATGTCTGACATCACAGGATAATCTAGCGAGGTCATCCTTTCTGGTAATTGTCATTTATGAGAGCGTTTTCGGGCCAAATCTAACTTCAAGTCACCAACGCAATGATCCCAAATGCAGGCATTCGAAACATAGTTTTGGATGTCCGGTTTGTCCGCATTGCGGACATCGAACGATCTATCGATTTCTTGCTTGCGACCAATGTCCGCTATGCTGGCTGCAACCGCAGCATCTTGAGCGAGGGGCGGAAGTCCGGAATGGGCCGTTCACGACGGTGTATCGTGGCCTAAAGCCGTTGATGTTGCGCGGCGGAGAATGGCTGGAAAGAGTCCTTAGTGACCGATGCCGCAGCATGCACATTTCTACGTTGAGGGCGAATAGCAACCCTTAGCAGCGGTGTGCGCCAAGGTGTTGCGACTTTCTCTGGCGCTGGTTCCCGTATCATATTTAGATATCTGGGTCGGTCACGATGATTAGCTAACCGCCAAACATCGAATATGGTTAGCTGATTTGTAACAGAGTGGCTAAGGGGGCTGAAATGATAGCTGTGAAAACGGACACAGAACGGGAATGTGCACTTCTTTCATTTCGCCGATCTAAGCCGCGACCTGCGCGGGCAGATTGAGCGACTGGCCAACATTCTGAACATCTCGTTGTCATCACAGGTTTTGAGTGAACTGACAGAAGCGAATACATTTGTAAGCATGCGGAAGGTTGCCGAGGCCAGTGAAATGCGGTTTCACGAGAGTTCTCCGTTCCTCGACCAAGCGAAATTCTTCGCGTCTGGGACATCGAACAAGTGGGAAGGTCGACTAAAGGACGAGGATATAGGTCGCTATTCGGACGTCTGCGCGTCACTCTTGCCACCTGAGGATGCCGCATGGCTAAACTGGGGTGATCAACGCAAGCCTTAGCGTTGTTTCAGCGAGCTGTCCTAACTTTCCTGCATCGCCCATGAAGGTCAGCTTTGGATTGGTTCGCGATGTTCTTGTTCGTGGCTTTAATAGGCGTTGCGCAAGAAGAGTCTCGGGCGCAAATCCAATCTCTCGCATATAGGGAGGGTTGGGCAGTATACTGCAGGATCGCTGGTATTTGCTTGTCATACCTGTTTCATATTGCAGGATATGACATCTACGATACGGGGGATGGCGGGCATGTCAGGGAATGACAATACAGCAGTTTGGTTTATTGACCGGCACGTCACCGAAGGGCGCTCTGATCACGTGGCCTTTCGCGAAGCGGCGGGTCTTAAGCGCGAAATCACTTATGGGGACCTGAAGACCCGAACCGATCAGGTCGCGGGTGCCTTTGATCGTGCGGGTTTCTTGCGGGACGAACGTGTTGTGTGTCTGATGTTGGATCAGATCGAATATGTCGAAGTGTTCTTTGGTGCTATGAAAGCGGGGGTTATCCCGATCGCACTGAACACTTTGCTAGCCACACCCGTATACGAGGCTATTTTAATAGACGCGCGGCCTTCGGGGTTGGTGGTATCTGCCGAACTTTGGGCTGTTGTCGCGCCTGCGGTGGCGGCGTGCGACCAATTGCGCCAGATTATTGTTGTCGGTGATGCGGTTGAGGGTACGCAATCCTACGGCGCGTTCATGGACGGGGCTCTGGCGCGGCCTGCGGTTCCGGTAAGCGCGGATGAAACGGCGTTTTGGCTCTATTCCAGCGGGTCGACGGGGCGTCCGAAAGGCGTTCGTCATGTGCATGGGTCCATGCGTGCAACGGCTGAAACATATGGTTCCCAAGTTCTTGGGGTGCGTCCAGATGACGTGGTGTTTTCGGCGGCCAAGATCTTTTTCGCCTATGGTCTGGGCAATTCGCTTAGTTTTCCGATGTCGGTTGGCGCGACGGCGATTTTGTTCAACGGTCGACCGACGCCGGATGTTATGATCGACACGATCAAAACCGAACGGCCTACGATCTTTTGCGGTGTGCCGACCCTTTATGCGGCGATGGTCGCAGAGCTGGAACGCAACGGCGTGCCGGATGCCAATCTGCGTTTGTGCATTTCCGCTGGCGAGGCTTTGCCCGAACAAGTCGGGCTTAAGTGGCGCGACCTTTGGGGTGTCGATATCCTGGATGGTGTCGGGTCAACCGAGATGCTGCACATCTTTTTGTCGAATGCGCCGGGCGACGTGAAATACGGCACCTCCGGCGTTGCCGTGCCGGGATATGATTTGCGCATTGTCGATGAGACGGGTGCGGATCAGGGCCCCGGTGGGTTTGGGGAATTGCTGGTGCGTGGGTCGTCCGCTGCTGATGGGTATTGGAACCAGCGTGATAAAAGCCGCACAACATTTGAAGGCGAATGGACCAGAACCGGGGACAAGTACGAAGTCGCCGCAGATGGGCGCCTGATCTATTGCGGGCGCACTGATGACATGTTCAAGGTGTCCGGCATTTGGTGTGCTCCGTTCGAGGTCGAACAGGCTTTGGTTGCGCATCCTGCCGTGCTTGAAGCCGCTGTTGTGCCGTTGCGGGACGGCGACGGATTGGAAAAGCCAAAGGCCTTTGTGGTTTTGAAAGAGGCGCGGCCTGAAAACTTGGACGAGATGCTGAAAGAGTTTGTCAAAGACCGTGTTGGCAAATGGAAATACCCGCGTTGGATCGATGTTGTTGATGATTTGCCAAAGACAGCGACGGGCAAAATCCAACGGTTCAAATTGCGTGAGGATGACACATGAATTGGGGGCAGGCGGGCACGCTTTCCATTGCGGGTGGGGCGTTGGAATGCGCGTCTTGGGGGCCAGCGCCTGACGACGCGCCGACATTGGTTTTACTGCACGAAGGGTTGGGCTGCGTAAAAGGCTGGCGCGACTTTCCGGCAGCGCTTTCTCAGGCGACTGGGTTTGGCGTTTTTGCATATTCGCGATTTGGCTATGGGCAATCGGATCCATGCGTGTTGCCGCGTCCGCTGGATTACATGACGCGCGAAGCTGTGGATGTTCTGCCGCAAGTGTTGGAGGCCATTGGCTTTCGACGTGGGGTGTTGGTGGGCCATTCAGACGGCGCGACGATTGCAGCGGAATTTGGTGGGTCTGTGCCGGATCAGCGCGTGCGGGCATATGTTTTGATGGCACCACATTTCTTTTGCGAAGACGTGTCCATCACGGCGATTAAGGCCGCAAAGCAGGCATTTGAAACGGGTGACTTGCGCGCCAAATTGGCGGGATTGCACAAAGACCCTGACATGGCCTTTCACGGATGGTGCGACACGTGGCTGGATGACGGGTTTCGCGATTGGAATGTTGGGGACGCTATTGATTACTTGCGCGTGCCTGTTCTGGCCATGCAAGGCGAAGACGACGTTTACGGAACGCGGGCCCAGATCAACGAAGTCGAAACCCGAGCCTATTCGCCGGTTGAGACGGCTTGGGTTAAGGGCTGTGGGCATATGATGCACAAAGATCAGCCGGATGCGGTTCTGGATCAGATTTCAGATTTTTGCGCCCGACTTGAGCTGATGGAAGCGGCCAGCGAATTGACGTGATGGCGTGCGTATCGAATGTGCAATAAAATGCATGAAAATACACGCTTTGGTTAACTAACTATTATATAACGATAAAATACGAAGATTACTTCTGAAAATTCGTTTGTAGTTCGTGAGCAAAGCACTATCTTGCATTAAGCAGCAGGAAAGACAGTCATGAGCCCGCGTATTGATTTTCAGACCGACCCATCGCGTTACCGTCATTGGCAGGTCACTTATGATGGACCTGTGGCATGGCTGACCATGGATGTGGACGAAGATGGCGGTTTGTTCGACGGCTATCAGCTCAAGCTGAATTCCTATGATTTGGGCGTGGATATCGAACTGAACGATGTCGTGCAGCGCATGCGGTTTGAACATCCAGAGGTCAAAGTCGTTGTCATGCAATCTGGCAAAGACCGTGTGTTTTGTGCCGGGGCGAATATCCGGATGTTGGGGGGTGCCGCACACAGCCACAAGGTCAACTTTTGCAAATTCACCAATGAAACACGCAATGCCTTTGAAGCCGCCGAGGCAGACAGCGGTCAGAAATACATGGCTGCGGTAAAAGGCGCGTGTGCCGGCGGTGGATATGAATTGGCGCTGGCGTGCAATCATATCATGCTGACCGATGACAGCGCTTCGTCCGTGGCGTTGCCCGAGGTGCCTTTGTTGGCTGTGTTGCCCGGAACTGGTGGGCTGACGCGAGTGACGGACAAACGAAAAGTGCGGCGCGATCGGGCAGACGTTTTTTGTTCCACAGAAGAAGGTATTCGGGGCAAACGTGCCGAGCAATGGGGATTGGTCGACGAGGTTGTTCCCAATTCCAAATTTGATGTGACCGTTCAGGCGCGTGCGGCTGAATTTGCGGCGCAAAGCGACAAAGCGGTAGGGCAGGGGATCAGCTTGCCGTCGCTGGATCGGGTGTTCAGCGAAAACGCGATTACATATTCAGCCGTCGAGGCGACGTTGGACCGTCAGGCCCGCACGGCGACAATCACAATCAAAGGCCCGGACACAGACGCACCGGACATGGCCGCGTTTGATGCATCAAGCTGGATGTTGCGCGCTTGTCGCGAGCTGGAAGATGTCATCCTGCATTTGCGGCTGAACGAAATGGATCAGGGCTTGATCACGTTCCGCACGCAAGGCGACCCGGCACGCGTTTTGGCACATGAAGCCGTGTTGCTTGCGAACAAAGACCATTGGCTTGCCAATGAGGTTTTGCAGTTTTGGAAACGCACATTGAAACGGATCGATGTGACGTCCCGGTCGTTGGTGGGATTGGTCGAACATGGGTCCTGTTTTGCCGGTGTGCTGGCCGAGATTCTGTTTTCCGTCGATCGCACATACATGATGGAAGACGAATTCGAAGGGGACAATCGCCCCTTGGCCGCGATCACCCTTTCTGATGCCAATTTCGGATGTTTCCCAATGGGCAATGATCTGACGCGATTGCAGGCGCGGTTTTACGGTGATCCAGACGCAGTGGTCGCAGCACAAGATCAGGTCGGAACCCCGTTAGAAGCCGAGGACGCAGACGAGCTTGGGCTGGTGACAATGATTTTGGATGACATCGATTGGGAAGACGAAATTCGCATATTTGTCGAAGAACGCGCGTCCTTCAGCCCGGATGCGATGACAGGCATGGAAGCGAATTTACGCTTTGTCGGCCCCGAAACGATGGAAACACGCATCTTTGGGCGACTGACAGCTTGGCAAAACTGGATATTCAATCGACCCAATGCCGTTGGACCAAAGGGCGCGTTGCAGCGCTATGGGACGGGTATGCGCGGTGTCTACAACAAGGAGCGGGTGTAACCCGTTTAACTTAGGAGTTCGAAATGGCGGATTTGGTCAACGTAAGTTACGACACACAAATTCCGAACAATGTCGGCCTGTCGCAGGATCGAAAAGTGTTGAAGGCGCTTGAAAAATGGCACCCCGGATACATCAATTGGTGGAATGACCTGATCCCGCAGAACTTTCAGGACAGCATGGTGTATCTGCGCACAGCGGTCAGCGTGGACCCAAAAGGGTGGGCCAAGTTCGATTATGTGAAAATGCCTGAATACCGTTGGGGCATTTTGTTGGCCCCCGAAGTGGAAGGGCGCACCATTCCCTGCGGCGAACATCTGGGCGAACCCGCATGGCAAGAAGTGCCGGGCGAATATCGCAACATGTTGAAACGCCTGATTGTCATCCAAGGCGACACCGAACCGGGGTCGGTAGAACAGCAACGATTTTTGGGTCTGACAGCGCCATCGCTTTATGACATGCGCAACCTGTTTCAGGTGAATGTCGAAGAGGGGCGGCACCTGTGGGCGATGGTCTATTTGCTGCAAAAGTACTTTGGCCGGGATGGGCGCGAAGAAGCGGATGAAATGCTGGTGCGGTCCTCAGGATCAGACGAAGCGCCGCGGATGCTGGGCGCGTTCAATGAAGAAACACCAGATTGGTTGTCCTTTTTCATGTTCACCTATTTCACCGACCGCGACGGTAAAATGCAGTTGGAAAGTCTGGCGCAATCGGGGTTTGACCCCTTGTCGCGCACCTGCCGCTTTATGTTGACCGAAGAAGCGCATCACATGTTTGTCGGTGAAACCGGTGTGGGGCGTACGATTCAGGCCACGTTGGATGCGATGAATGCAAATGGCATCAGCGACCCATACGACATCAATAAGATCCGCGATCTGGGTGTTATTGATCTGCCGACGATCCAGAAAAAGCTGAACATGCATTATACTTTGTCGCTTGATCTGTTCGGACAAGAAGTGTCGACCAACGCGGCGAACGCCTTCAATGCTGGGGTCAAAGGGCGCTATCTTGAACAGCGGATCGAAGACGACCACCAGCTTAAGGATGCGACATACGGGGTTGCGACGGTCAACAATGGCCAGATCGAACGCCAAGACATGCCGGCATTGACGGCGATCAACATGCGATTGCGCGACGATTATGTGAAAGACGCAAGCGGTGGATTGCGTCGTTGGAACAAGATGATCTCACGCTCGGGGATCGAATTCGAACTGAAGCTGCCGCATGAAGGGTTCTGCCGCAAAATTGGTGTGTTTGCCAATATGCCGATTGATCCCGAAGGGCAGGTCATTGGCCAAGACGATTGGGATCGCCAAGTGGATGATTGGTTGCCCACAAAGGCAGATGGCGACTTTATCCAATCCTTGATGAAGCCATGTTATGAGGCCGGCAAATACGCCAGTTGGATTGCCGCACCTAAGGTCGGGATCGACAATCAACCCGGCGAATTTGAATACGTCAAACTGCACATGGCGTAAGCGAAAAGTGAAGGTTACGAGGACATGAAACTGCATTTTCTCTATGGTACGGAAACCGGCAATTCCGAGATGCTATGCGAAGACATCGAGGCCGAAATTGGCGGTGGTTTTGAAACAGAGGTGACGTGTTTCAGTGATTTTGCGCCGTCTGATTTGGATGCAGAGACGTTCTATTTTCTGGTAACGTCGACCTATGGCAGTGGGGATTTGCCGACCAACGCGGTGCCATTCTTTGATGCGTTGAAAGCCGAAAAGCCGGATTTGAATGGCCTGCAATTCGCGGTGTTTGGCTTGGGGGATATGGTGTTTGCCGAGACGTTTAATCACGGGTCAAAGCAGCTTATGGAATTGTTTGTGACCTGTGGCGCGCAGATGGTGGGTGAACGCGGAATTTACGACGCTTCAACTGCGGAAATGCCAGAAGACACCGCCATACCGTGGGCGCAAGACATTCTGAACCAACTGCAATCCAAGGCCGCCTGAATGACGCTAAAGACACCCTATCAACACGAAATCCGTGTCGCTTGGGGCGATTGCGACCCGGCCAAGATTGCCTATACGGCGCGTATTCCGGGATGGGCGCTAGATGCGATTGATGCCTGGTGGGAGGCTCATCTGGGCGGTGGTTGGTATCATCTGGAATTGGACCACAATGTCGGCACACCGTTCGTGCACTTGTCCATGGATTTCACCAGCCCGATAACGCCGCGCCATCGATTGCAATGTCAGGTCTGGCCGGAAAAGTTGGGCAATGCGTCCATCACCTTTCGCGTAACGGGATCGCAGGATGGTGTTGAATGTTTTTCGGGGCGATTTGTCTGTGTGTTTGTAATAGCAGACGCATTCAAATCACAAAGAGCGCCGGATCATTTGCGCAAGATTGTTGAACCGTATCTGATCTCGCCTGATGAATGAGAACCGGACGACATGAACAAGGAAACCGCCATCGATGACGACACGACCGTACTTTTAAGGCGTGTCGGGGATCGTGTGCGGCGTGCGCGAACGATCAAAGGTATATCGCGCCGTGTTCTGTCCGAAATCTCTGATGTTTCGCCTCGTTATCTTGCGCAATTAGAAGCCGGAGTTGGCAATATTTCCATCACGCTGTTGATGCGTGTGGCCAAAGCGTTGGATCATCGATTGGAATGGTTGCTTAGCGATGACGACCCTGTCAGTTCTGATATCTGGCAGCTGACCGAAAAGTTCCGCGCGGCAGGCCCGGACATGCGCGCCCGTGTATTGGCTGCGTTTGATGGGGACACCGATGGCACGGCGCGCGCGGGTCGTATCTGTCTGATCGGATTGCGGGGTGCGGGCAAGTCGACGCTTGGCAAACGGTTGGGTGCAGCCTTGGATGTGCCGTTTGTCGAACTGAAATCGGAAATTGAAACCATGGGCCAAATGCCCATTTCCGAGATTATGGCACTGTACGGTGTTGAAGGATATCGCAAGTTTGAAGCGGCAGCACTGGCCAATGTCCTGGATCGCCATCAGCGCGTGGTTCTTGCCGTTGCAGGTGGCATCGTCAGTGATCGCGACGTGTTTGAAACCCTGTTGGCGCGGTGCCACACGATTTGGCTGCAAGCCAGCCCCGCCGAACATATGGACCGTGTTCGCGCCCAGGGTGATTTGCGCCCTATGGAGGGCCAACCCGAAGCGATGGCGCAGCTCAAGCGCATTCTTGAGGAACGCCGCCTGTCTTATGCGCGCGCTGACGTCAGCTTTGACACATCCGGCCAATCGATCCAGACTGCGGAAACCAAATTGACCAAGCTAGTTCAGGCCCGCGGGTATCTGGATTAAGGGAATAGGGGTCAGTTTCGGATAGGGGCGAAATCCTGCGCTGAGGATTAACCCACGCCAATGGCGGCTCAGAGCCCATGTTGACCGACATTGGTTCAAAGATGCCCGACATTGCGGGAACTCGATAGCTGTCACCAACACCGGAAGTCGGAGCTTACATAGCGTGCGTAAGTCGTGACAGAGACAAGATAGCGGCTTGCGTGATCGACGTTGGGCGTAATGCTAAATTCGGTGCTCAACCTAGATAACTTGGCTCCCCAATGTGCGACATTCTCATTCTGCCCCATAAGAGGTTCTTCGTCGGACATGGTTCCCATCAAGTCTATGTATGAAGACTTCAATGCAGCTACCTGTCCATAATATCCAATTACAGCAATCGCTTCATAGTCGCACCCATCACCGTTCCCTGAGTTGTAGACGCGGCTGAACGATGACAGGACTTTCGCGCCATCTGGCAAAGAAGCATTGCCGAGCTCGACTTTTAATTGGAAAGCAGCCACTTCATTTTTGAGTACAAAGAACCAAACTGGCGACGTCAATACCACAAGACAGACGAAGCCCAAAATGAAACGCTTTTGCATGTTTGGTCAGTCCCAAGACAACATTATTCTAGACCACTACCACGTGTGAGACCTGCTCGCCAATTATGCTCTCGATGGTAACTAAGTCCGCTTTGCCGACCTTTGTTGTCCCAATTAACTGCTGTCAGTAGCGACCCAAAACGCTTTCAAGCAGACCAAAGGCTTAGGGATGTAATTCGTGCAAGTTCAAATAGTAATGAGACGCCAAAAACGCCTAGCGTAGGACATCGCCCCTATCGACAACTGACCAAGGGTACCATGACGCCTTCGAAAAAGGACGACAGGGCTGCGAAGTCGGTCAAGGGCAAGACATTTGCTACAAATTGATCAGGGCGCACGATGACCATGGCTCCGTTCGTGCGATCAATTCCGCGTTTCTCAAAGATGTCGGCTTTCTCAGAGACATCCGCGCAAAAGACCTTTTCATAATCGACAAGTCCATGTTGCCCTTTTTGGGGCCGTAACATCGGATGCAATTGGCCAATGTCCATCTTGTGGTGGCTTATTTGAAACACGGCGCGCATGTCGATGACGCTGTCGATATCAGAACCTGTGGGGGTATAGTGCGCCACGATGTCTGTGATCGTGGTGCAAAGATCAAACATCGTGCCGTGTTCGACGCCAAAATCCTGTGCAGGGGCAAACGCGATCAAACGCCATCTTCCGTCGGCCTTTAACACATGCCCCAACTGCATTGGTTTGGCATCGGCCATTCGGATGACTGGGGCGGAATGAAACCGCATGCCGATTTTCAAGCCCTGCGCCAAGGCTTGATGTTGGGATGATCCGGTCAGAACCGACGGATCATAGCGCGTTTCGACACCTGCCGTATACCGACCATGCTTTTTGAAATAGCTTTGGAACTGATCATTTTCGGCTTTGGCCTTGGGGCGCGCACTGAACAGGCGGGCCATGTCGCGGTCAAAATCAATAAGCTCTTTGGCCTTTGCGCGTCGTTCTTGTGAATAGGTGTTCAGCAAAGTCGGCGCAGATTGTCCGCGCAATACAGCGGCCAGTTTCCAGCCCAGATTAAACGTATCGGCCATTGAGACATTCATACCCTGACCCGCTTTCGGGCTGTGGGTGTGGCAGGCGTCGCCCGCGATGAAGACGCGGGGGGTTTGGGTGCCGGGTGTGGCCAAGGGAACATCATCAAATGTATCGCAAACGCGTTGGCCGATCTCATAAGCCGACCACCACGCGACCTCTGCCACCTTCAAATCAAAGGGTGCCAATATTGCCTGCGCCTGAGCGATCAGCATTTGCGATGTAACGGCCCTGTCAGCCGCACGTTCAGTTTCGCCCAATGCGTCCAATTCAATATACATCCGGGTCAGGTATCCGCCTTCGCGTGGGATGATCAGCAGGCTGCCCTGATCTGCGGACTGGATCGCGCATTTAAGGCGAATGTCGGGAAAGTCGGTCACGGCCAACACATCCATAACGCCCCATAATTGGCGCGCAGAGTCCCCATTCAACGTTAGGTCCAGCGATTTGCGGACCTGACTGCGCGCGCCATCGCATCCCACGACATAGCGGGCTTGGATCGTTTCGGACAAATGCGGTTCATCCGTTTGACAAAACCGCGCCGTCAACGGCAATTCGGGATCATCCGGACGATCAAGTGACACAAGATTCAGACCGTATCGCGGTTCCAATCGGGTGGGGGCTTGCCGCATATGGTCCAAAAAGAAATCGTGGACACGTGCCTGACTGAGAATGGTGTGAGGCATTTCGGACAGATCGTCTTCGACGTCCTGAATGCGATCTGCGCGAAGCAACCCGTGGCCTGTCGCATCTGGAGTCCAAAAGGCGACTTCGTTCACCCAATACGCCTCTCGTGCGACTTTGTGGGCAAAGCCAAACGCCTCAAACATCTCCATGGACCGACAGGCAATCCCGTCCGCTTGGCCCATGATCAATGGCCCCGGTTTGCGGTCCACGATCACCGTTTTGATATCTGGAAATTGCGCCAGTTGCGCGGCTAATGTCAGGCCCGCTGGTCCGCAGCCAACGATCAACACATCAACGATGTCTGTGTTGCTTTGGGCGATTGCTTCGGTTTGGTTGGGGTCGCCTGGTCGAAAACCATTCAGATGGTATTGCATGCGAACCCCTTTGAACCTTCAGGCGCCGCGCGCACCAAAGTCATATGTCGAAAAATATCGTCTCGTTGTCGCCCTGCAGATGGATGTCGAAACGGTAACCGTCTGGGCCTGTGGATTGCGCCAAAAGCGTTGGAATGCGGTTTTGATGTTCCAGCCGTGTCAGGATGGGATCATGGGCATTGGCCTCGGCTTCGTCGGCAAAATACATCCGTGTATGAAGGCCAAGGTTGATGCCACGGGCGACAATCCAAAACGTGACATGAGGTGCTTGCATGCGCCCATCCGGATAAGGGACGGTGCCGGGCTTGACCGTGTCAAACATGAATTCGCCTGTGTCCATGTCACTGGGCGCGCGTCCAAAACCGGAAAAATTCGGATCTGGCGTCCCTCGGGTTTCTGCGGGGGTGTTGAACAACCCGCTCGCATCAGCCTGCCAAATCTCGATCAACGCATCCCGCAGCGGGGTTCCGGTGCCGTCAAAAACGGCCCCGCATATCGTTATGTTTTGACCTTGCACCTTGCCGGTTTTCATTTCGACACCAAGGTCTTGGTCCGCGTACATCGCAATGCCAGACATGTTTGGTGTGCACCCGATATGCACATAAGGCCCAGCAGTTTGCGACGGTGTTTCGTTTAACCGATCCAATGATTGCGTCATTACAGACCCTCCATCCGGTTTTCGAACATGGTTTGACGGCGTCCGCGCAACACAATGTCGAATTTATAGGCCCGTGCATCCATGGGCACTGTCCGGTCCATATCTAAGGGCGCAATCAAGCTTTCGATGCCGGTCTTGTCTGGGATAGTTGCAACAATCGGGCAATTCCAGATCATCGGGTCCCCTTCGAAATACATCTGAGTGATCAGCCGCTGTGCGAAACTGTGACCCATGACGCTGAAATGGATATGGGCGGGGCGCCAGTCATTGGGGCCGTTGGGCCACGGATAAGGGCCGGGCTGTACTGTGCGAAATTCGTACCCGCCTGCGTCATCCGTTATCATGCGCCCGCACCCTGCGAAATTTGGATCCAACGGGGCAATATAGCCTTCTTTCTTGTGTCGATACCGCCCACCCGCATTGGCTTGCCAGACTTCCAGCAAAGCACCGGGCACCGGGCGGCCGGTTTGATCTAGGACGCGGCCATAAACGATAATGCGTGGTCCAATCGCGCTTTGACCCGGTTGGGCAAAGTTGTGAATAAGGTCGTTGTCCAATTCACCGATGGCGCTTTGCCCAAACACGGGTCCAGTTTCTTCGGACAAGGTTGTAGGAAACGACAAGCGCGCCGCATTCGGGCTGCGTTTAATTGACGTCTTATATGGGGGAGTAAGCGCAGCCGGTTGCCGACGCATATCGCGTGCAAAATATCCGCCAAGCGCGTAATCGTCCGTCATCCATCTGCCCTTTCAGTCACCCTAATAGGGCAAACCCACATAGTTTTCCGCCATAGCTTGCTGCGCTGCGGTGTTCGTGCGCAAGAACTCTAGTTCCGCGATCTGCATTTTGCGATCAAATTCGGACTGATCCGGGTATCGATGCAACAGGGATGAAAACCACCAGCTGAATCGCTCTGTTTTCCAGACACGGGCCAGTGCTTTTTCAGAATAGCTGTTAATCCCTGTGGTGTCGTTCGTTTGATAATACTGGCTAAGCGCGTCGAATAAATAATGCACGTCAGAGGCGGCTGTATTCAATCCCTTTGCCCCGGTGGGCGGGACGATGTGTGCCGCATCCCCGCACAAAAACAAGCGCCCCCATTGCATAGGTTCCGTCACAAAGGATCGCAGGGGCGCGATGCTTTTTTCAATGGACGGACCTGTGATCAGCTTTTCGGCCTGTTCTTTGGGAATTCTGCGTTTGAGTTCAGTCCAAAAGGCATCATCGCTCCAGTTTTCGGGGCGGTCTGAAAGATCACATTGAATGTAATACCGGCTGAGTTGTTCGTTTCGCATCGAACACAGGGCAAAGCCGCGTTCAGAATTGGAATAGATCAGTTCGTGATTTACGGGGGGCGTTTCGCTTAAGATACCCAACCATCCGAAGGGGTACACTTTTTCAAAATCTTGCCGAACAGTGTCTGGAATGCTTGTGCGACTAACACCATGAAACCCATCACACCCAGCGATAAAATCACAGTCTATCCGGTGTGTTTCATCTTCGGTAACGCAGGTGACATAAGGTGTATCGCTTTTGGCGTCACAGATTTTGACGTCTTGCACGTTGTACAAAATGGTCCCGCTCGAGGCTTCTCTGGCTTCGTATAGATCGCGGGTCAGTTCGGTTTGCCCATAGACAACAACCGGTTTGCCCGTATGCGCGGCGTAATCCATGCGAAACACCTCGTCCCCATAGGAAATCAGCGTGCCATCGTGGAAAAACCCTTCGGCGTGCAAACGTTCCGCACATCCCGCCATCTCCATCAAACGCACCAGACCTTGTTCCAGTACCCCGGCCCGAATGCGCCCCAAGACATAGGCTTTGGTCTTGCGTTCCAACACAACACTGTCGATCCCGCGCGTGTGCAGTAATTGGGACAATAACAATCCCGACGGCCCACCGCCGATTATACAAACTTTGGTCTTCATAACGTGACTATGCATCCTTGGACGTAGCCCTGCGGATGATCATCAATAATTGTTGAAAAACAAGAAGAAGCAATGGGTGTTGCACTATGTTTCATGGCCAAGGGAAAGGTGCGCGTAAGCTGAAAAGGAGACTCCCACAAGAAATCAATGGGTTATCCCATGAGAGAACATCACAAGGGAACCGTCTACACACAACCGACCTTGTCCGAACGCTACAAGCCGACGAACTTTTGCGCGTTCAAGCGCCTTTTGAGCAGCGCGAGCTTCTTCAAACGGTGACCCAAATTCGGCGGCATGGATGCGTCCTTGGTCGTAGAGATGAGGGATATGGCCGAGAAAATTCTAAACGGACGCCGGTTTTGCGCTTAGATCACACCTTATTTGTCCCGATCAGAACACCCAGTTGACCCAACCGACTTGGGGGAAATCACGATAAGTGCTATACGTTCGGCATTGTTATTCGGATTTAGTCTTTGTTCTGCTTATTTGTGAACCATCAAACCATATACTGAGGTCCGCTTTGTTTGCCGCAACTGTTTGTGTTTCGTTCAAGCACAGTACCATTTTAGCACTTTGGAATTTATGACGACTGCTTTGATCACTCATCTGGATTGTTTGGCGCATAAAACGCCTGACCACGTTCATGAACAACCGGCTCGATTGCACCGCGTTCTTGAGGCGCTTGATGGTCTGGAATTGGATCGCGCGCCAGCGCCGCGCGCTTGGCCCACGGATGTGAACCTTTGCCATGACGAAGGGTATGTATCCTTACTAAAAGATCGCCAACCCAAAGACGGGTTCGTTAGCCTTGATGCAGATACCGACAACGAAACGTATTTGTCGCCCACGTCAATGAACGCGATTTTGCGTGCTGCCGGTGGTGCGATACGTGCTGTTGATATGGTTCTGGATCAAGAAGTCGAAAACGCATTTGTCGCGGTGCGCCCTCCGGGCCATCATGCGGAACAGGCCATGCCTATGGGATTTTGCATGATTGGCAATGTTGCCCTTGCGGCGAAACACGCATTGGAACGGCATGGTCTGGCGCGCGTGGCGATCATTGATTTCGATGTCCATCACGGCAACGGAACGCAAGCATTGTTGCGGGACGAACCACGGGTCTTGGTTGTGTCATCACACCAGACGCCGCTTTGGCCAAATTCAGGTGATCCTTCTGAGCGTGGACCTCACCAGACGTTTTTGAATATTGCGTTTCCGCCCGGATCGGGCAGCGATCAGATGCGCCAAGCCTATACGCAACAGGTGTTTCCGGCGATCGAAGCATTCAAACCAAAACTTATCCTTGTTTCGGCGGGTTTTGACGCACATCAGGACGATCCATTGGCGGATTTGAACTGGTCGCGGGCAGATTATGCGTGGTTGACGGAAAAACTCGCAAATCTTGCGCAAACACTGTGCGAAGGCCGTCTGGTATCGGTCTTAGAAGGCGGTTATGATCTGGATGCTTTGGCGGATTGCGTCAGGGCACATGTTGATGAATTGGTGAAGGCAGGATCATGAACGACAGCGCGACAAACGAACGCCCGGTTGAGGAAATGTCCTTTGAAGAGGCGATGGCCGAACTGGAACAGGTGTTGGGCCAATTGGAACGCGGTGATGTGGCGTTGGATGATTCAATCCGTCTGTACGAACGCGGTGCCAAATTGAAAGCCCGCTGCGAAGCCAAGCTGAAAGAAGCCGAAGACAAAGTCGCAGCGATCACACTGGATGCGGACGGAAACCCGACAGGCACGAAGCCAGCCGAAGGCCTCTGAGGTGTTTCAAACCCGATTGAATGCTGCGGCCGATCAGATCGGCGCGCATCTTAAATCTGTCTTGCGCACAATGCCTGACGTACCTGTTGTCGATGCGATGTCCCACGCATCCACGGGCGGCAAAAGGCTGCGTGGGTTTTTGGTGCTGGAAAGCGCGTTTTTGCATGAAATAGAGCCGGAAAAAGCAATTTGGCCAGCAAGTGCGATCGAAGTGATGCATGCTTATTCGTTGGTTCACGACGACATGCCGTGCATGGATGACGATGATTTGCGGCGCGGGCAACCGACCGTGCATCGAAAGTGGGACGAGGCAACCGCAGTTCTGGCGGGCGACGCATTGCAGTCCCTTGCGTTCGAATTGACGACCAACCCGAACATAGGGATTGGCGAAATTCGCTCCGATCTGGCCCTGACCCTCGCGCAGGCGGCAGGAGCACAGGGAATGGTGTTAGGGCAAGCGTTGGATATCGCCGCAGAAACGGCAGATCGTCCTTTGACGCTCGATCAGATTACCACCTTGCAAGACGGAAAAACTGGCGCCTTGATTGGGTGGTCTGCGATGGCAGGTGCGCGCATGGCGCAGGCTGATATTGAGCCGCTTAAAGCCTATTCCCAAGCGCTTGGTTTGGCGTTTCAAATCGCAGATGATATATTGGACGTAGAAGGTGATGCAGCAATGGTAGGCAAGGCCACTGGAAAAGATTCAGACGCGGGAAAGGCGACCTTTGTGTCTCTTTTGGGTCTGGACGAGGCGAAACGCCGCGCCAATCAACTGGTGCAAAATGCTCAAGACGCGTTATCTCCATACGGTAGCAAAGCAGATGCGCTGCGAGAAGCGGCGCGTTTTGTCGTAAGCCGCAAGAGTTGATGTTATGACCCAAAAACCCGAGACACCGATGCTTGACCAAATCCAGCGACCAGCGGATTTGAAACACCTAAGCGACCAACAGCTTGAACAGGTCGCTCATGAATTGCGGACCGAAACCGTGTCGGCCGTGTCTGAAACCGGTGGGCATCTTGGTGCGGGTCTGGGTGTTGTTGAACTGACTGTTGCGTTGCACGCGGTTTTTGACACACCCAAAGACAAACTGATCTGGGATGTCAGCCACCAGTGTTATCCGCATAAAATCTTGACCGAACGTCGCGAACGCATTCGCACGTTACGCCAAAAAGACGGCCTAAGCGGATTCACCAAACGCAGCGAAAGCCCCTATGATCCGTTTGGGGCCGCGCACAGTTCGACGTCGATTTCCGCAGCTCTTGGGTTTGCAGTTGCGCGTGATTTGGGCGGCAACCCGCCCGAAGGCATCGGAGATTGCATCGCCGTGATCGGTGATGGATCAATGAGCGCGGGCATGGCGTTCGAGGCGATGAACAACGCCGGCCACCTTAAAAAACGTTTGATCGTTATTCTGAACGACAATGAGATGTCGATTGCACCACCCGTCGGGGCAATGTCATCTTATCTGTCGCGTCTTTACGCAGAAGAACCGTTTCAAGAATTGAAAGCCGCCGCCAAGGGCGCTGTCAGCTTGTTGCCCGAACCCTTCCGCGAAGGGGCAAAGCGCGCCAAGGACATGCTGAAAGGCATGGCTGTGGGCGGCACCTTGTTCGAAGAGCTTGGATTTTCCTATTTAGGGCCGATTGACGGGCATGATCTGGATCAACTGTTGCCTGTATTGCGCACAGTGAAGGCGCGCGCGACGGGTCCAATCCTGATCCATGTTCTCACAAAAAAGGGCAAAGGATACGCCCCAGCCGAACAAGCCCGCGACAAAGGGCACGCGACGGCGAAATTCGACGTGATCACCGGCAAACAGAAAAAATCACCGTCCAACGCGCCCAGCTATACCAACGTGTTTGCCGATTATTTGCTGAAAGAAGCGGCCAAAGACGACAAGGTATGTGCGATCACAGCAGCCATGCCTGATGGCACGGGTTTGAACCTGTTTGCAGAACGATACCCAAGCCGCTGTTTTGATGTCGGCATCGCAGAACAGCATGGCGTGACTTTTTCCGCGGGCCTTGCCGCCGGTGGGATGAAACCGTTTTGCACGATGTATTCAACATTCCTGCAGCGTGGCTATGATCAGGTTGTGCATGATGTGGCCATTCAACGATTGCCTGTCCGTTTCGCGATTGATCGCGCCGGATTGGTCGGGGCTGACGGCGCGACGCATGCAGGCAGTTACGATGTGGCGTATTTGGCCAATCTTCCGGGCTTTGTGGTTATGGCCGCTGCGGATGAAGCTGAACTTGCGCGTATGGTGGCAACAGCCGCTGGCCATAATGACGGGCCAATCGCGTTCCGGTTCCCTCGAGGTGAAGGAACGGGATGCGAATTGCCCGAAATCCCAGAGCCATTAGAGATCGGCAAGGGGCGCATAATCCAAGACGGCAAACGGGTCGCGATCTTGTCCTTTGGCACGCGGTTAAGCGAAGTCCAAAAGGCTGCGGAAAACTTGGCGGCAAAGGGGATTACGCCCACAATCGCAGATGCGCGGTTTGCCAAACCGTTGGACCAAGATTTGATCCTGAAACTTGCCGCTGATCATGATGCGTTGATCACAATCGAAGAAGGCGCAATTGGCGGCTTTGGCAGTCACGTCGCGCAGTTGCTTGCAGAAGAAGGCGTGTTCGATAACGGGTTGATCTATCGGTCGATGGTGCTGCCTGACATCTTTATCGATCAAGCAAATCCGGCGGATATGTACGCAGTCGCCAAGTTGAATGCTGAAGACATCGAAACCAAGGTTCTGAGTGCATTGGGGATTGCGGATTTGTCTCAAGCGCGCGCTTGAAACAGGGACTAATAGTCTTTTTCCCAGAATATCCCGACGCTGGTGTTTCCAAAAACGTCAGCTGATCCGCGGATGGTGGTCGCGTCGCCGACATCTAAATTCAAATTGATTTGCGTGTTGCCGCCCGCGCCCAGCTCGACTTCGGTATAGACGTTGTCAGTCAGATATTCCCCGATGGCCAATTCCGCTTCGCCAGTCGTTTCATCTGTGCGGAAATCCAAGTCGTCAAACCCAAGTTGACGTCGTGTGTTGTCCAAAACGCCCGGACCGCCCTTGCCCGCCAATTGCGCCAGTGACGAAATCAGGCTGGCGACTTGGAAGGGTGACAAGTTCGCAGAGCTTCGCCCAAACAGCAGCCGCGCCAAAATTTCGTCTTCGGGCAATTCTGGTACCGACGAAAATTCAAGGCTGGGCGAATCGGCGGGGCCACTTAGGATGATCCGTGCAAGCACGTCATCGCTTTGGGATTCAGCAACGATGCGCAGTCGCGGAACCAAACGCCCTGCCGCAGTGATTGTCCCTTCGGTCAAATCTAACCGCTGCCCCAACAGGCTCAATCGACCTCGCTGCAATTCAAATTGACCAACCGGGTTTGGATTGGCGACGCTTCCGGTGACGCGCAAGCCGCCGCCAAATTCGGCATCCAGCCCACGCCCACGCACAAATATAGGATCCAGCGCGGTGATCGCGACATCTAAAAGGAGATCAGGACCGCCAGAGCTTTGAGTGTCGGATTGTTTTGAAAGGCCGGCGCGGTTCAAGGTTTGACGCACCTGCGCCGGTATCCCCAAATGCGTGATATCGGGAATGGTTTCTGCCCCACCAAGCCCCGTATCAGGGACGCGAATTTCCAGTTTACCAAGCTGCAATGCCCCGCTTAGGGTCAAATTTTGGCTCGCCGGACCACGCAAGGCAAGATCAGAGTAAAGTTGCGTGCTTAGTACGTCTTCAAACCGATAAGTGACTTGGTGCAATTGCAAACGCAGATCGGTTTGAAAGGGGTCTTGCAGCCCAACCGTGCCATTTGCGGACAATGATCCACCATTCAACGTTCCAGAGCTAGTGATGGCAGCGCGTCCATTGGAAAGTTGAACGTTTGTATTGAATGGTGAAATTGTAACGCCCAAATCCGGATCAGAAAACCGCGCACCTTGTGTGCTTATCTGCCCGGACAGGCCATTTAGCTGTTGGTCCGGCGTAATGTTCACATCGAAATTGGCGACACCAGATATTGCGCGATTGCCGATAAACGGGCCAGCAAGCCCAAGTGGCAACGATCCCGATGCCGAAATTGCGCCACCCGACAAAGGTCCGGACACATTGGCACGCGCGCCGGTGTCTGTTTCTATGGTGGCGGTGATGCGTGGATCGCTGGAAATGGTGTCCAACCGACCCTGCAGGCGCATCCCACCCGTCAATCCGGTTGCGAATTGGCCAATGTTGTTCAGTCGTGCATTGAAATCCAACGTCCCATCATCGGGGCCCAAAGTGCCCGATGTATCCGCGACCAAGCCAAAAGAAGTCTCTAACCGACCATTTATAGCCCGCGTTGAATAGATATCTGACAGGGCCATGTTCAGATTGGCAGATCCCGAAAGTGTCGGAATAAACTGGGCCAGATTGCTGACCTGTGCATCCAAGTCGATTGCGTTATTGGTTTCGCTCAATGTTCCGGCAAGATTTGCCGCAACGCCCAAGTCACTGCGTAACGAAACCTCGACCCGTCGAGACGAATACGGATCATCAAGGCGCCCGTTAAGCGTGATTGGCCCAGATAATTCCGGCGTAATGTGCCGCGCATCCGCAAGGCGCGCATCAAAGGTCAAAGACCCATCGACCTCGGACAAGGTGCCTTGGGCTTGAAACTCAACTTCGGGATTGTTCAGAGTCAATTGATTGATCCGCGTCCCGTTTGCATCCCGTTCAACATTCACCTGCAGAACGGTTTTTGGTTGGATCAACGGTGCAATTTGTGCGTTTGCGATATCCAAAGACTGGGTTGTGCCTGTTAGTGTCAAAGACAGATCACCGCCGGGCAATTCGGTTTCAGCGGTCAACGCCGCGCTAAGCGCGCCAGATCGCAAGGGCGATGCAATGTCGGAAAACGGGGCAAGGTCAACAACATCAAGCGATGTTTCAATGACGGCGCGGATACGACCATCAACCGGTTCAAACCGTGCATTTCCGGACATTTGGGCGGTGGATGTGCTGGCGTCCAATTCATCCAATCTGATTTCGCCAGAGTCACTTGCCGATAGTTTTGTTTTGATGCTCGCTGTTGGTCCTACAGCTTTCGATAGGGCAGGGTCAGTGAATTGAATTCCGGCCATATCGGCCTGTAACAGACCCGAAAAGGGCAGCGCTGCATCAGGTAACAGTTGACCGGTGCCCTTCAAAGCTATCGATTGAATGGCGACATCCCCGGCATCCAATGCATCCACTTTTGCGGCCAAATTCCAATCGGAACTGACCGCGCCATCAAAAGTCAGCCGCAGATCGGCACCGGTCACATTGACATCTGTTCCGGGCAGGCGAATGCGATCAGCGCCTTCAAGCGCCCCATCCAAGTCAAAGAACACAGGCGCGCCAGTTGCATCAATGCGGACTGCGCCCTTTAGGCGTGCTTGGTCAGTTGTGATTTGCAGTTGGCTTAAATCCACTCCGCCGTTGGGCAATGTTTCACCCTGTGCGACCAACGCGGTCCGAGGGCCAAAGAACGCGCGTGTGTCAGTTGTAAGCAACGGGCGGATGTCGCCGCTTATGTCCGCAGAGAATTGACGCGTGTCATTCGATTGCCCTGACAATGTAATGTCACCCGACAAACGTTTATCGCCATCAGTTTCCAAAAGGACGTCTGCCGAAAATGAATCCAGTTGCCCCGACCCATCGACGTTCAGGCGCAGGGATGGTGAATCTGGCAAACCCAACGCGTGCACAACAAGACCGTTCTTAGGTTCGGAAATGTCCAGCTTGGCGTGCAAAACCTCTGTGTCAGGGTCGAAACTCATATCAATCATCGCACGGCTGTCGATGCCATCGGTCCGGTTTGCATCAAATCGCAGTTGTGCCGCACCGCCGTCCAAACTGGCGCGCGCAGTGACGGACAAAGTCACCATTTCGCCCAGTATGGCGGGCATCAATTGCAATTCCCTGATGGCGAATTCGGCAATATCGACGGTGACTGGTAAGTCGGGGATGCGGAAACCAGATGCTTGGGGTGACGGTGTCGCGGGCTCTGTCACGGGAAGGCGGTTGATTACGATACTGGCCGCGCTGAGTTCCTGAATTTCTAACCGTCCCCGCAGCAAGGCCCCCCGGTTCCAATCCAGCACTGCGCCTTCCATGCGCAGCCACACGCCGTCATCATCGGAAATGGTCAGCAATTCTATGGTTGCGCGCGCAGACAGCGCACCACTGAATTCGGTGACTTCAACCGTCCGACCGGGCCCTGACAAACTGTCCTCAATTAAACCGGCGACCAACGCGTTTTGCGCCTGCGCTGCAATCGGTAGCAATAACGCCAATATTAGGGCCAGTATCCGCATCAGAACGCTTCTCCGATACCGATATAGATGTCGAAACCGCCATCGTCTTCGCCAGTTAACGGCAGGCCTATGTCGAAGCGCAGTGCGCCCAAACTGGTTTTGTATCTGGCCCCTAAACCAATGCCCGAATGCGATTCCCCATCGGAAAAGTCGCTGTCTGCTGAAACAAATCCAAAGTCGACAAAGCCGACGATTCCAATGGTGTTGGTAATGTCTTGTCTGACTTCGGTGGATAGGCCGATAAAGCTGCGCCCACCTGTGCGCCCGTTCGGCAGTTCGACGCCCAAGGATTGAAAATCCTGTCCGCGCACTGTGCCACCACCGCCAGAAAAGAACAGCAATCCGGGGGGTGTTTCGCTTAAGTCTGACCCCACAACACTGCTCAATTGAAGCCGGCTGGCAAATACGGTTCCATCGCGCACGCTGCGATATGCGCGCAAATCACTGGCGATCAACAGGCCTGTTGCGCTGTCGGAAAATCCGATAAACGGGGTAAAGCTGAGGTTTGCGAAATACCCTTTGGTCGGTGACAATGTATTGTCGCGATTGTCGAATTCCGCATCGGCAAACAACAACACATGTTGAAACGAACGATCCCCAAAAACGTCAGTCACGTCAGAAAAGCGTAATCCCGCCCCCAAACCCAACGTAAGTTTGTCATTCACTTCGCGTTCGCGCCGGACTGATGCTTCGAATTGTTCCCCGTCATATGTTTCTTCATCCAATCGGCGGGCCGCAATTTCAAGAATAAGCTGGTCGTCTGCGCGTTTGAAACCGGGAATCGTCAATGTGGCCCCAACGGAGTAATCCACGCCGCCCGTGTCTCCGGCGATACCGTCGATGTCCAAATCAAAGCGTAATCTCTCTGCGCCGCCGAATATATTTCGGTGCAGCCAAAACGCTTCTAATGAAATGCCGTCCTGGGTAGAGACTTCTGCGCCGAACCCGATGCGCCGGGGTGCCGCATCTTGGACGCTTAGCAAGATATCCAGTGTCTGATCAGGGCCTATTTCCTCTGCTTCTTCGACGACAACCGATTGAAACGCCCCGGTATCAATCAAACGCTCTCGTGCGCGTTCAACTTCGTCAGGGTGGAATGGTTGACCCGTTGGCAGTCCGGCGATTGTGCGAATTCGATCCGAACGCACGGATGTATCATTCGGAGTAACCAAGTTACCAAACCGAAGTGCGGGACCGGGATCAATGCGGATTGAGGCATTGATTTGTGCGGTTGCGTGTTGAGCGGAAATAGATTGATCCGCCACCTGAGCTTTGGCATGCGAATTTTCGCGCCACGCGGTGATTGCGTCGCGCGCCGCACGCCGAATTTGGGGCGTTCCGGCGGTTGCGCCGGGTTGGAATTCTGCGGGCAGGCTGACATTGGGCGGAAGCGGGGCAACAATTGCCTGTCCGAATGTAAACAAACGGCCCGGATCGACAGTGATACGCACGGGTTCAATATTTGGGTTAGATGTCAGCGCGGACAGGTTTGCAGCCTCGCGACCATTAAGCGTTATGGATATATTTGCGCCGAAATACCCGGCCTCGTACAAAACGGCCAATAACCGCGCGTAATCGCCCTTTGCTGCCGCGATACGATCGGCGGCTGTGGCATCGTCGTCCGGGTTTAAAACGCGAGCTTCTGTTGTCAGGCGTTGAGCCAGATCGGGATCATCAATGCTGAGGGACAGTTCCGCCCAAGCGGGTCCAATCGCTGCCAGCATCGCAAACGCAAAGTGAACCAGCCAAGAAGGCCGTCTTTTTGATATGTGCAGGGTCACGTGGCAGCGTTTCCTGATCGGGGGTCCAGTATAGACACCTAATGCCTGATGCCATGCAAACACGAGAAGGTCGAGAGGTGTCGCACGACCAAACGCCGCATTGGCATCAAACCGGCGTAATCAATCCTTTTCCCGCAAAATGCGAAGCCAGATTGGCCAGCATCAATTGGCCCATATCAGCGCGGGTTTCTACTGTTCCGGATGCGTGATGGGGTTGCAGCAGGACGTTGTTTAGTTTCAGAAACCTTGGATTGATGTGCGGTTCACCGTCAAAGACATCCAAGGCGGCGCTTCCCAGTTTACCTGTCTCTAACGCGGTCAAAAGGGCGGGTTCATCCACGTTGGACGCGCGTGAAATGTTGATCAGCATCCCATCGGGACCCAGTGCGTTCAGAACAGAAGCATCCACGATGTGGCGCGTTTTTTCAGAAGCTGCCAAAGTGACAAAAAGGAAGTCGCTGTGAGTGGCCAGTGACACGGCATCGTCAAAGAACTGCAGATCATGTTCGGTTTGGGTCGGTTTAAGATCGCTGTATCCGATTTTCATTCCGAACCCTCGCAATCTGCTTGCGACGGCCATGCCGATCCGGCCCAAGCCAAGGATGCCAGCAGATCGGCCAAAAACACGCCTTTGCAGCGGGTAAAGGCCCTTTTGCTCCCATGATCCGTCACGCACCCATGCTTCTGCGCCGTTCATGCCGCGCGATAAGGACAACATCATCGCGACGCCCAGATCTGCAACGTCTTCTGTCAGAACGTCCGGGGTATTAGTGACGTGCACGTTTTGTGCCCGTGCCGCAGCCATATCCACACCGTCATATCCCACGCCATAGACGGCGATCAATTCAAGGTTGGGGCACGCGGCAATCAATGACGCGTCTGCACCAATGGACCCACGCGTTGCAATGGCGCGGATATGGCCTCCGTGTTCGTTTAAGAAAGCCTGTTTATCAACCGCACTGAAATAGGCCCTGCAATCATACGCGTCGGTTAGGGCCTGCATGTCACCGTCAGGAAACGGGCCTGCAAGCAGGATGATGGGTTTCGACACAGGTTCGGCCTTTCAAAATCACAGCCTCTGAAGGCTACGACTGAGAATGGTGAACGGCAATAGTCAGTGAACGGATACGCCATCCAGCAAGGTTTGGCGTTCGACTTCGTGTTTTGAACCGCTCAGCTTATTTGCACCGCGTTCCAGTACGAAAAACCGATCCCCAAGATCGTAGGCGAAATCAAAATACTGCTCGACAAGTATGATGGCCATGTCACCACGGTCGCGCAAATGCGAAATCACGCGCCCAATTTGTTGGATGATGTTGGGCTGAATGCCTTCTGTCGGTTCATCCAACAGCAACACGCGAGGCTTGGCGATCAACGCACGGGCAATGGCCAGCTGTTGCTGTTGGCCGCCGGACAAATCACCGCCGCGACGATGCAGGAATTCGCGCAGGATCGGGAATAGCTCGAACATCTCATCAGGAATGAAATGTTCCGACTTTGGCAAACAAGCAAAACCGGTTTCCATGTTTTCACGCACCGTCAGCATCGGAAAGATATCGCGCCCCTGAGGGACATAGCCGATACCTTTTCGTGCCAATGCATGTGCCGAGGCGGTTCCGATGTCTTTGTCGGCCAAAATGTATCGACCACCAGAACGAGGATGCGTGCCGGACAACGCCTTAAGCAGGCTCGTTTTGCCGACCCCATTGGTGCCCATGACACAGGTCACTTCGCCTTGTGCCGCAGACATATCTATGCCGTTCAGGATTTGGCTGCCGCCATAATGCAGCGTCAGACCTTCGGTTTTGACCAGTTCAGCGCCCAAGATACACCTCGATCACTTTTTCATCCTTTGTGACATGGTCGATCGACCCTTCGGCCAAAACCGATCCCTCGTGAAGAACGGTAACCTTGCATTCAAGGCGCCGGACAAATTCCATGTCGTGTTCCACAACCACAACCGCACGCGTTTTTGCGGCCTCGCGCAGAATATCGGTGGTGTGCTCACGTTCGGATGGGGTCATTCCAGCAGCAGGTTCATCCACCAACAACAAACGCGGTTCTTGCGCCAACAACATCCCAATCTCGAGCCATTGTTTTTGGCCATGGCTTAATTCGCCAGCCTTGCGATGCAACGCCGGTGACAGTCCAATTTCGTCAGCCAGATTTGACACGCGGTCATGATCCTCGGGTGATGGTTTGAACATCAGCACGGCAAAAGGACCACGGTTTTTCTTGAGGGCCAGCATCAAATTATCTGCAACGGATTGGTCTTCAAAGACAGTGGGGCGTTGGAACTTTCGACCAATACCAGCTTGTGCAATCTTTGCTTCGGACATGCGCAGCAAGGACATGCTTTTGTCGCCATACACAACGTGCCCCTGGTTGGGTCGCGTTTTGCCGGTTATGATGTCCATAAAGGTCGTTTTGCCAGCGCCGTTTGGCCCGATGACGGCGCGCAGCTCTTTTTCGGCGATCTGGAATGATAGGTTGTTGATGGCTTTGAATCCGTCAAAGGATACAGAAACACCTGACACTTCTAACAACGTGCTCATTTTTCCGCCTCCGATTCACGCAACGACCCTGCATTTGGTCCAAGCGCCGCACCGTGGCGATTTGGGGATGTCCGTTCGGATATCAAATCGATCAGACCCCCGATGCCTTTTGGTGCAAACAAGGTCACGGCCACAAAGGACAGGCCTAACAATATGGTCCACCAGTCGACCCATTTGATTGTGTAAAACCCAAGATTGATGTCGGGGGCTTGGCCGCCCGTAAAGTAGGTCGACACAAGCGATACAAATGCCGCGCCAATCACTGCGCCATAAAGGCGACCGCGACCGCCAATGGCGACCCAAACGGCAAGATAGATCGACGCAATGGGTGCGATTTCCGCTGGGTTGATGATGCCCGCTTGCGGATAATACAGCGCGCCAGCAATCCCCGCGATCACGGCTGTCAGCGTGAAAACAGTCAATTTATAGGCTTCGACGGAATATCCCAGAAATCGAACGCGGGCCTCGTCGTCGCGAATGCCGCGAATAACAGACCCAAACTTGCCCGAAACGACCCAAGCACACAGGATGTAGCCCAAGCCAAGCGCCAAGGCTGAGGCTAGAAAGAACCACATGGAAATGATGGATTGGGGCGTGTCATCAAGACCGGGGAGGTTCTGAAGACCAGAAAGACCGTTATTCCCGCGCAGGCCGCTGTCATTCTGAAACAGGTGCAGGGCAAGGGCCAGCGTCATCGCTTGGGTCAGGATGGACAGGTACACACCAGTCACGCGCGATCTAAAGGCCAGCCAGCCAAAAACAAGGGCCAGCAATCCCGGTACGATAACGACGGCAACCAGTTGCAGCGGCAAAGAATGCGCAAATGTCCAGATTGGCGGGATTTCCGAAGCGCCGACAACCCCGAAGATTTGGGTTGCGATCCCGTCGGTAATTTCTTGGGGTGTGGCAGGCAGTGGATTGGCCATCAGGCTGTCGATGACGATCAATGCGGTGCGGGCGTACATCAGCCACATCCCGATCGCATATCCACCGATCCCAAAGAACGCCATATGCCCCAGCGACAGAATACCTGTGTATCCCCAGACAAGGTCCATAGCGAGCGCGACCAGACACAGGCACAGTGTTTTGCCAAGTGTCTTGATGAAGCTTGTTGAAATCACGCCTATGCCAAAACCTTCGGACAAGACGGTAACGCCAAGGGTGAAGACTGCGAGGCACAGCAAGAAAATCAAAACCGACGGATGTTTGGACACAAAGGACCGGCGGATTGGCGCGGAAAGAACGGCGTCAGTTGGCATGGATCAAGCCTCGGCTGCGCGGCCTTTGAGGGCGATGATACCTCGGGGCCGGAACTGGATGAACAGGATGATGAAGAGGATCATGTAAGTTTGTGCGGCAAGGGTGTTTGACGGGTTCAACCATTCGATCCCTTTTTGCAGCGAACCAACCAACGTGGCCCCAAGAAGCGTGCCCCAGATATTGCCGACGCCCCCCACAACTACGGTCATGAAAGATTGCACAATGTAATCAGCGCCCATTTCCGAAGTCACCTTGGCATAAAGCCCAATAGCGACACCGGCGATGCCCGCGATGCCAGAGCCAAACCCAAAGGTTAGCATGTTGATGCGGTCCGGGTTGATCCCCATTGATGCAGCCATACGCGGGTTTTGCGTCACAGCGCGGACTTCCAATCCCAAGCGTGTGCGGTTCATCACGATCAGGAACAGGGCTAGAAACAGCAGAGCCAAGACAAAGATAGCGATCCGGATATAGCTGATCGACACCACGTCATTGATGAACAGCGATCCATCCAACCAATCGGGTGATGTCAGGGGTCGGGCTTGGGTGCCAAAGATATTCTTGGCCAGCTGTTGCAACGCGATGGAAATACCAAACGTGGCCAACAACGTTTCCAGTGGACGATGATACAGATGACGGATCACCAAGCGTTCCATTGCAACACCAGCGGCAAAGGTCACCGCAAAGGCCAATGGCAATGCGACAATGATCGACACCGTGTAATCCGGAATGATTTGTTGAACGACATACCCGGTATAGGCGCCCATCATGATGAATTCACCATGGGCCATGTTGATGACGCGCATCACACCAAATGTAATGGCCAGCCCAATCGCGGCCAGAAAATAGATCGATCCCAAGGACAGCGCATCCAATACCAGATCAAAGGTCTGGTTAAAGGCAAGGCGCGTTTCAATCGCTGCCAACGCTGTTTCAGCGGCTTTGGCAACGGCAGGAGGTGCGCCGATATAGATCTGGTAAAACGAGTGAGCCGCAAGAATGGTTTCGACATTTTCGGGCGTAGGCGAGGGGGCCGCTTTGCCTAAATCGACCAAAGCATCATAGGCTGCTTGCCGCGCCGCGTTTGTGTTTAACGATGCGACCTGCACGCCTGCAATTTCTTCGCCATTGATGTTGGCAATCAGCGTTTCGCGTTGATCTTGAAGGCTGATCAAAGGCGCGGCCAATTCTGCGGCGACCAATGTGTCATATGCGGCCTCAACGCTCAGCGCATCGCTGCCCGGTTCGATAACGCCCGCCAAATCAGGGCGGTCCGGCAGCGTTTTTGCGGCTTCGATCTTTAGGACTGTCAAAGGGGTCAGAGCGGCGCGTAAATCCACACCCAAATCCGCAGAATAGCTTTCAATGGCTGTGATGCGTTCTGCGTCCGTTTCGCCAAATTGAATGGTCAACAACCGTTCAAGCCGTTGCTTGCGCGCCTTCAATGCGGGATCGGTCTCGGTTTCGATCGACGCGCGCAACGCAGTCAGGTGCGATGGTTCCGCGTCGCGTTCAATGGCCGTCAAAGCGGTTGCGCGACTGGCGGGATCAGGGGCGTTTAGCTGGAACTGCACCAATGCGGCACCGATCAAACTGCGGACGCCGGAATTGGGTTTTAACTGTTTGAATGTTTTGTCTTCGACTTCACCCAAATCTGATGCGTCAGACACATCAAAGATACGGATTGTCTTGCGGTCTATTTCTTCGGCAAAAACAAAAAGGCCAGTGTCTTTGTTGCGCCAAAGGTCTTTTGCTTGCCAACGTTCCAAGACGGTTTGCGCTTGGGTCAGTCCACTGGATGCTAATGCATCGATGGCGGGTTGAATTGTTTTACGCGACCCTTTTGCAATGACGTCCCCATGTGCTTGCAGCATTTGCTGAATAGGCGTGTCTGGGGTTTGGGCTTGCGCAACAGACGCAGCAAGGATGAACAGGCACATACAGGCCCGTCGAATAGCGCAAAACATGTTATAATTTTCCGTCGTGGCGAGGAGGCAGGCGAACCCGCCCCCTGCTGATTAATTTAGTAATTGGATTTGATCTGTACACACGACGATGTTTGCGTGTTGTACATCCCACAACCCAATTCGGCCCAGTCAGACTTGAGCACTGCAGATTCTGGCAAGAAGTCTGTCCATGCGTCGCCATTTACTTCTTCAGTTTGGCTGATGATGTCGAATTGACCGTCATCCTGAATTTCGCCAATCAAAACAGGTTTGGCCAAGTGGTGGTTTGGCAGCATGATAGCAGTACCACCTGTCAGGTTTGGGAATTCCTGACCGTACATTGCCGTGCGAACGGCATCTACGCCTGTTGTTCCAGCTGCTGTGGCTGCGTTCACCCACATGTTGAAGCCGATATAGTGTGCTTCCATTGGGTCGTTTGTTACGCGCTCTTCACCCATGCGGGCTTTCCATGCGTCGACCCATGCTTCGTTTGCATCGGACTCTGCGGACTGGAAGTAGTTCCAAGCGGCCAAGTGACCAACCAAGTTTGTTGTGTCCAAACCGGCCAATTCTTCTTCACCAACAGAGAATGCAACAACTGGGATGTCATCAGCGGAAATACCTGCGGCTGCGAGCTCTTTGTAGAAACCTACATTTGCGTCACCGTTGATCGTTGAGATAACGCCAACCTTTTTGCCGTCAGCGCCCAATGCGACAACGTCCGCAACAATCTTGGACCAATCGGAATGACCGAACGGTGTATAGTTCACAAAGATGTCGTCTGCCGCGATACCTTTTTGCTGCAAATAGCTTTCAAGGATGTTGTTGGTTGTCCGTGGATACACATAGTCTGTGCCCAACAGCGCGAATTTCTCGACGCCCAGCTCTTCTAGGAAGTAATCCGTCGCTGGAATGGCCTGCTGGTTTGGAGCAGCGCCAGTGTAAAAGACGTTCTTAGAGCTTTCTTCGCCCTCATATTGCACAGGGTAGAACAGCAAGCCGTTTAGTTCTTCAATGACCGGAAGAACGGATTTGCGGGATACGGATGTCCAGTTGCCAAAGATCACATCAACTTCGTGCACAGACAGAAGCTCGCGTGCTTTTTCAGCAAACAAGGGCCAGTCGGATGCAGGATCAACGACGACAGCTTCCAGTTGGCAGCCCAATACGCCGCCATTTGCATTCTGCTGCTCGACCAGCATTTCCATCGTATCTTTCAACGTGGTTTCAGAGATTGCCATCGTTCCAGACAAAGAATGCAGAACGCCGACTTTGATCGGGCAATCTTGGGCCATGGCTGGCGCGGAAAGTGACAAAAGGGCAGCGGCGGCCGCCGATAGTGTAAGGTGTTGCTTTTTCATTGCATATTCCCTGTGCGCGGCGTGCGGTACGCAGGCGGAACTTAGTGTCGGACTTGTATTCAAAGCCGGTCTCCGCATACTGCTATCCCACGCATTAAGTTGCGTCGTGCGATGGTGTGAGATCTTCCAGGACCGCGCCATCGCACATTCTTTCGCTGACGGATCATCGCCAACGCGGTCAACATTCTTGGGAATCTGGGCCACGTGAAGTTCAGAGATGTTGGGGATAGGCGTTTTTTGGAGACGTGATTGTTTTTTGCGCAAAAATGTATCGACCGCCCGATAATTGGGCAGGCATGAGTCGTGGAACGATGAAAAAAGAAGCCCATGGCTGAATTCATCAACCATGGGCGAACAGAAATTATGCAACTTTAGGTTAGGAGTCGACTTTGACCCATGCTGAATTGCGTTTTGATGATTGTACACAAGCGGCCACAAATTGTACGCCGCGCAACCCGTCATGCACCGTCGGATAGATCAATCCATCAGGTGCCGCTGATCCGTTGCGTTTTGCAATGATCGCATCTGCCGCTTCGGAATAGATGTTGGCAAAGCCTTCCAGATACCCTTCTGGATGTCCGGGCGGAACGCGCGACATCCGTGCAGCAGCGTCCCCAGCACCTGCACCATTGCGTGTGATCAGTCGTTTTGGTTCTCCGAAGGGTGTGTACCAAAGGTAATTGGGGTCCTCTTGCGACCATTCCAATCCACCTTTGTCCCCGTAAACCCGCAGGCGAAGCGCGTTTTCATTACCGGGCGCGACTTGCGAAGACCACAGCATCCCGCGTGCGCCGCCATCAAATCGCATCATAACATGTGCGTTGTCGTCCACTTGCCGACGCGGAACAAACGCCTGCAAATCTGCCGCAAGGCTTTCGACGGTCAGGTTTGTCACGAAACAGGCCAGATTAAAGGCATGTGTACCGATATCGCCGGTGGATCCACCCGCGCCTGACCGCTCTGGATCGGTGCGCCATTCCGCTTGTTTGAAATCCTGATGTTCCGTCAGCCAATCCTGTGGGTATTCGACTTGTACAACGCGGATCGTTCCGACATCGCCATTCTGGATCATCTCACGCGCCTGACGCACCATCGGATAGCCAGTATAGTTGTGGGTCAGTATGAAAAGAGCGTCGGATTGTTCGGCAGCTTTCACCAGTTTTTTGGCGTCCGCCAAATTCGATGTGAGCGGCTTGTCACAAATCACGTGAATCCCACGCTTTAGGAATTCGCGCGCGGCTGCATAATGGACATGGTTCGGTGTGACGATTGAAACGGCATTGATACCGTTTTTCAAACGCGCTTCGCGAATGGCCATGGATTTGAAGTCGTCATAGACGCGCGCCAACCCTAACGCGGCACCACTGGCGCGTGACTTTTCGGGTGTCGACGACAACGCCCCGGCGACAAGTTCATATCTGTCGTCAATACGCGACGCGATGCGATGGACAGCGCCGATGAACGCATCGTTCCCTCCGCCGACCATGCCAAGACGAATACGTCCCTGGTCTGTTCCGGTCATTTATGAATCCTCCAAATTAGTATGCACTGTGTGATTTGCTTTACAGAAGTTGCGGACGCTTTGTGCGAATCCTGTCTTCATTAGGGAAGAAGGATTTAATGACATGAGCGTCCAACAATTTCACGCCACCGGATTTGAATTTCCATTGGAGGCGATGTTCGGCCCCAAGCCGAACAACATTTTTTCGATCTGGCTGCACCGCTTTCTGGCGCGTCGCCGTCTGAGAACTATTCAACCCAAAGACCTTTTGAGCATTGGCGTCACCAATCGTGAAGCCGTGAACGAAGCGAAGAAGCCATTCTGGGTGGCCTGACATTTACGTCAGGCCCAGCATTTTACGATTGGCTTCTTCGTCCGTTCCACTATCTGCAAAATCGTCAAAGGCCGTTTCTGTGACACGTATTATGTGATCCGAAACGAACTGCGCGCCTTCCCGTGCCCCATCTTCGGGGTGCTTTAAACAGCATTCCCATTCGACAACGGCCCAGCCGTCAAAATCGATGGCGGCCATTTTTGAAAAGATAGCGCCAAAATCGACTTGGCCATCGCCCAGTGACCGGAAACGCCCGGCACGATCAACCCAGCTTTGGTAACCGGAATAAACACCTTGGCGACCAGTTGGATTGAATTCCGCATCCTTGACGTGGAACATGCGGATGCGGTCCTTATAGATGTCGATGTTGTCCAAATAATCCAGACACTGAAGAACATAGTGTGACGGATCGTACAGCATGCAAGCACGGGCATGGTTGCCTGTGCGCTCAAGGAACATCTCGTAGGTGACGCCGTCATGCAGGTCTTCACCGGGATGAATTTCGTAACAAACATCCACACCGCAATCTTCGGCATGATCCAGAATAGGCTTCCAGCGTGCAGCCAATTCATCAAATGCGGTTTCGACCAAACCAGCGGGGCGTTGCGGCCATGGATAGATATAGGGCCACGCCAATGCGCCAGAGAATGTCGCATGCGCACCGATTCCAAGGTTCTTTGACGCGGTCAGTGCCTTTTTGACCTGATCAACGGCCCATGCCTGCCGCGCGGTTGGGTTTCCACGCACCTCTTCCGCTGCAAATCCGTCAAAGGCTGAATCATAAGCCGGATGAACCGCAACAAGCTGACCTTGCAGGTGGGTCGAAAGTTCGGTTACTTCGACGCCGTTTTCAGCGGCTTTGCCTTTAAATTCGTCGCAATAGTCTTTGCTTTCAGCGGCTTTGGCCAAATCAATTAGACGCGCGTCCCAGCTTGGAACTTGAACGCCCTTGTAACCGCAATCAGCGGCCCACTTGGTTATGCTGTCCCATGAATTGAAGGGTGCCTCGTCGCCGGCAAATTGTGCCAGAAATAATGCCGGGCCTTTGATCGTCTTCATAGTTGTTCTCCCTCAGTTCTTAACTGTGTTGGTCATTCCATGGTCGGTAAGTTTTCACGAATGACGATGTCGATGCGTATGTTTTCCTGCGACTTGATCACAGGTGTGTTGTCGCGTTTGGATCGAAGCACACGCAAAGTGCTGCGCGCCAAGTGACCGGCATTCTGCGTGATGACGGCATCCAGCAATCCTTGCCTCAGCATTTCGGCGGAATTTTCGGTCAATTCGTGATCGATGCAAACCGGGCGTGGGTGACCATCGTGGTTCAGGATGGCTGCGGTCACACCGCGCACGCTTGCCCCAGCAGAATAGATACCAACCGCGTCGGGGTTCTTTTCCAAAGCGCGCCGAATGACCTGCTCGGTCAAATCCGGGTCTTCGTGACCTTCGATACTGGGCAGGGTTTTCAAATTGGGAAAGTGCTCTGTTATCACCTCGTCAAATCCGAACCTGCGTTCAATCATGTCGCGGGATTGTTTCGTGGTCATGACCACGATCACATGGCCCGGTTGCCCACGAAGAAAGCGGCCCATCAACATCCCGGCAGTTCTGCCAGCGGCCACGTTATCAATGCCAACAAAATGATCGCGGTCTGAATTGGGTTGATCCGTAACCAAAGACACAACAGGCACGCCGCGTTCGCGCAATCTGGAAATCGCGTCCCGAACAACCGGAGTTTCATTTGCCATGATAGCAAGCCCGTCGATTGCGCTGGGTCTGAGGGCGGCCAGCTTTTGCGCCAGATAAGTATGGTCGTGGTTGGGAACCAAAATCGTTTCAATCTCGGTGCGATCAAACTTGGCGCTTTCCGCGACTTCTTCGACGGATTTTAGCAGGCTGGCAAAAAACTGGCCTTTCCAATCGGGCAGAACAAAAACGAATTTGTATTGCTTATTCCGGGCCAGATTGGCCGCCGCGGTGTCACGTACATAGCCCAGTGAATTGATGGCGGCATGCACCTTCTTGATGGTGATCTGGCGCACGCCCTGACGTTCGTTCAAAACCCGATCGACGGTGGCAAGACTGACACCAGCCACCCGCGCAATGTCATTCACGGTTGGTTTTTCAGTCGCGTTATGATCGGGCTTAGGCAGGCTTAACTCTCCAGTATCTTCGCAAGGCCTTCAAACAAAATGGCGACCGCTTCCGCGCCCGGATCATTATGACCCTTCAGGTTTTCTTCGGGGACATAGGCCGCGCGCCCCGCCTTTGCGCGATGAATGGATGCGGTTCCGTCTGCGCCACGGCGTGCGGCGGAGGCGGCTTTGGCGATGCCATCTGGCAATGCGTCCAATGCAGGCGCAAGGGCGTCGATCATTGTGCGGTCACCGACGCGGGCACCGCCAACTTGGCTGACGCGATCAAGACCGGCACTCATGGCTTCGAACACTTGATACCCGTTTGCACAAGCATCGCCCGCTGCGTTGAAAAAGATGGCGAGAATGACACCGGATGACCCGCCCATGGTATGGCTTAGCTCATTACCCAATGCCGGGAACAGTTGCGTTAAGTCGGCCAATGGCAATCGATCCAAGTTGCCTTTCAAGGCTCGCGCCGCTCCTGCCAATGTGCTGCCAGTGTCGCCGTCACCTGATTTCGCATCCAGCGCGTTCAATTTGACCTCAGCCTCGATCAGAAGGTCGGACACATGTTCCAGCGTCGCCCGAGTACGTGGATTGTCAGACGCAATCGGTTCAATTGGCGTCAACCCATCAGGAAGCGGAGAGATGTCAACGGCGCCCAATGCGACAAGGCCGGGCCACGCTGTCAATGATACCGGATCTTGAATCGCGGCCAGCTCAGTGGCGTCGGCTTCAAAAATGGAAATCGAAAAACCGTGCATATCCAAAGACGTCATCATGGGGGCCGGGCCGACCACATATTTAATGCCGCCCGTTTGTGCAATGGAATGCGTCAGGACGGACATCTCAAGCGGAGTTGTCGAGCCAAGATTGTTGATCAGGGCGATTGGTGTGCCGTTTCCTTTGTCTGCCTTCAGCTTATTTAACACGGATGAAATCGCCATCTCAGCCGAGGCGAAATCAACCTGTTCAACACCGGGTTCGCCGTGGATTCCAAGACCCAGTTCGGCCTTACCCGCAGCTATGCGTTCTTCTTTTGGTGACCCCGGAACGGTGCAGGTCGACAGGCTCATGCCAAGCGATGCGACTTTGGTTATGACCTGCTTTGCGGCTGATGTGACAGTGGCCAAATCCTTGCCTGCTTCCGCCAATGATCCAGCGACCTTGTGCACAAACAACGTGCCTGCAACGCCACGAGGTTGGGGCAGATTAGGCAAAGCGATGTCATCATCCACGACAACCATTTCGACTTTGCGCCCAAGGGCACGCGCACGTTCCGCAGCCAAACCAAAATTCAAACGATCGCCCGTGTAATTCTTGACGATCAACAGACACCCGGCATCGCCTGTGACGGCAAGGATGCCTGCAAGAACCGCTTCAACAGAGGGTGATGCAAAGACTTCGCCGCACACGGCGGCGGTTAACATCCCGGCACCAACAAATCCAGCATGTGCCGGTTCATGACCCGACCCACCACCAGAGATTAACGCGACCTTGGACTTGTCCAAATCGGTTCGAAAGACAACTTTGATGTGTGGATAGCCGTCCAGCCGCCCAAGTGAGCCACCGGATGCGGCGATAATGCCGTCCAGCGCTTCGGTAACAAGGTTTTCCTTGGCATTGATAAACTGTGCCATGTGGCCGCCCTCCGTTATATGACTCGTGTACCGCCAGCGTCGAAATACAGGGCTTCGCGCGGGGTAACTTTTATTGTCGAATTGGGTTCATAGCTGCGCCCATCCGCTGCCAGCGTGATGACAGAATGACCGGACAGATCCAGATGTAGCCGAGTTTGATCACCTAGATGTTCGGCGCGGATCACGCGCGCTTCGGCGCCATCGCCTTCCATGATGTGTTCTGGGCGCAGACCAATTTGCGGCCCCTTGTGGTGCCCGCCAAACAGGTCGGACGGCAGCACGTTGATCCGAGGCAATCCCAATCGACTGGCCACATAGACGCTGTTGGGATTTTCATAGATTTCGCGCGGTGTACCGTATTGCACCAGCTTGCCATCCTGAAGCACCCCAACATGGGTGGCCATTGTCATGGCTTCGACCTGATCATGGGTGACGTATAACAATGTCGAGCCAAGCTCGGATTGGATACGTTTCAACTCGATACGCAGATCGGCGCGCAGCTTTGCATCAAGTGAACTTAGCGGTTCGTCCATCAAGTAAATGGCGGGATCGCGCACCAAAGCACGCCCAATGGACACGCGTTGCATTTCGCCGCCTGACAATTCGGTCGCTTTGTTGTCCAGCTTGTGCGGAATTTGCAGAACCTCCGCGATCTTTTGCACCTTTTGCGCAATCTCTGCTTCGGGGGTTTTCAAAATTGGGGATCGCAACGGAAAGGCAAGGTTGTCGCGCACGGACAGATGCGGGTACAGCGAATATTGTTGGAACACCATTGCGATATCGCGCTGGGCCGGTGTTTCCTGACTGACGTCTCTGCCATCAATCAACACACGCCCGGCATCCAGCTTTTCCAACCCTGAAACCAATCGCAAGGTTGTCGTCTTTCCCGCGCCCGTCGGGCCAAGCATAACGACAAAAGCCCCATCCGGGATCACCATGCTGATGTTTTCGACGGCCTGCGTTTTTCCAAAGGCTTTGGAGATACCGTCCAGAATGACTTCAGCCATGAGCGAGCACCCCTTCATTCAAAACAGATCGCAGCGCGGTCCCAGTGTCTTTGTCAAACAAAGTGACGGTTTCGGATTTGAAGTCCAAACCGACCTGTTCGCCTGTTTTGACCGGCTGTGCTGAACTGATGCGCGCTTTTAATTCGCCGTTTGGGCTGTCCAATGTTATGACTTGGGTGGTGCCAAGGTATTCGGTGGCCAGCACTTTGGCGCGATACGAACTGCTGTCACTTAGGGCGATGTTTTCGGGCCGCACACCAAAGATCATCGATCCATCAGACCCCACGCGCTGTTCCGGGATGGTGGCTTGGAAATCCTGCAATTGAACGCTGGTCGCACCCGGTGCGACGTTGCCAGCGAAGGGCAAAAAGTTCATCGAAGGTGATCCGATGAAATCCGCGACGAACATGGTTGCGGGCGTGTCATAAATTTCCTGCGGTGTGCCAAATTGTTCAACGACGGCATTGTTCATGACAACGATCTTGTCACCCATTTGCATGGCTTCCAATTGATCATGGGTCACGTAAACCGTTGTCGCCCCCATTCGGTCATGAAGGGCGCGCAACTCTTCTGCCATGTGTTCACGAAATTCTGCGTCCAACGCACCCAATGGTTCGTCCATCATGAACGCTTTGGGATCACGCACGATGGCCCGGCCCAACGCAACGCGCTGACGGTCACCACCTGACAATCCGCCAACGGGGCGGTTCAAGATATCTTCGATGCCAAGGATATTCGCGACCTCGGCCACCTTTGCTTTGACCTGCGCGCGCGGCATGCCCTGACTGATCAACGGATAGGATATGTTCTTGCGCACGTTCATATGTGGATAGAGGGCAAACATCTGAAACACGAAGGCGATGTCACGCTGGGATGGGGGCAATTGCGCGATGTCTTCGCCATCTAGCATGATCTGCCCAGACGTGGGCAGTTCCAGCCCGGCAATCATGCGTAATGTCGTGGTTTTACCGCATCCGGATGGACCAAGCAGCATAAAGAATTCACCATCTTCAATCGTGAAACTGCTTTCCTTGACGGCGACAAAGTCACCAAATTCCTTGCGGATGTTCTTGATCTGGATCTTCGCCATTACATGAACTGCCCTATGCGTAAAAGATTGCCGTTCGAGTCAATCAGATGCAGTTCGCGCATCCCCCAATTTTTGCCTTTGGTGTGCAGAATTCTACAAGGTGACCGCGGCATTATTCACCCTCCGGGAAGTGACTGACCACGATGAACATCACCGTCCCAATCAGTGTGGTGATAAAGGAATAGGTGAACGCCCACATCACAAAGGGCTGCATCAACATGAACACGCCCAAGGCGATGATGATCGTTGCCAGCATTTCCCAAGGGCCGCGGTGAAAGCGTAATAAGCCGGAAAAGAACCAAGTCATTTGCGTACCGCTCCGAATGTGATCCCGCGCAGCAGGTGTTTGCGCAGCATGATCGTGAATATCATCACCGGCAGCAGGAAGATTGTGGCCCCCGCAGCAACCGCTGGCCAATCCAATCCGCCAACGCCGATGATTGTCGGGATGAAAGGAGGCGCCGTTTGTGCCGTGGCCGATGTAAGCAGAACCGCAAAGGCGTATTCATTCCATGCAAAAATCAGGCAGAAGATTGCAGTGGACGCGATGCCAGTTGCCGCTTGGGGCAGGACGACTTTGTAAAAGGCTTGAAACCGTGTGTAACCATCGATCAGCGCCGCTTCTTCGTATTCTCGCGGGATTTCGTCGATGAAACCCTTCAGCAACCAAACCGCAAGCGAGATATTCACAGCCGTATACAGCAGGATCATCCCCAGATGTGTGTCTGAGAGACCCAAATTTCGGTACATCAGGAAAATCGGGATCGCCACGGCAATGGGCGGCATCATCCTTGTACTGAGAATGAAAAACAGCAGATCATCGGCAAATGGTATCTTGAACCGACTAAAGGCATAGGCAGCCAGCGTCCCTAAAAAGATACTGAGGAATGTTGATCCAAATCCGATGATAACGGAATTCAGGAACCGTTCGCCGAATTTGGACGGACCGGCGATAACCATATCGCGGTTGCGCACGATTTCATCATACCACGTGTCGGGTGGGGGCAAGGCGTCTAAGTCGTCTTTGGCAATCCGGGTCCGTGTCGTGAACAGGTTCACGTAGCCTTCCATTGAAGGTTCAAACAGGACCTTTGGTGGATAGGCGATGCTGTCGGGTGGTGTTTTGAACCCTGTGACAAATATCCATGCCAGCGGAATCATTGTGACCAACGCATAGACGATGACCAACGTCCCAGCGATCCATTTGGAACGTTTGGACGGTTCGGTGATGGAATGCGCGCTCATCTTTCTTTCACCTTGTTCAGGGCTTTGACATAGATACTGGCCAAGCCAAAGACTGTTACGAAAAGGATGATGGCGTAGGCCGAGGCATAGCCCGTTCGCCATTTTTCGAAAGCTTCGCGTTTTAGGTTGATTGATGTCAGTTCGGTGGTTGATCCGGGACCGCCGCCTGTCAGCTGAACCACAAGGTCGAACATTTTAAAGTTCTCGATCCCACGGAACAGGACAGCAAGCATGAGGAAGGGCAGGACCATCGGAACCGTGATGGTGAAAAACTGCCGCAACTTTGATGCGCGGTCTACTTCGGCGGCCTCGTAAATATAGTCGGGGATCGACCGAAGGCCGGCAAGACAGATTAGCATCACAAACGGAGTCCACATCCACGTGTCCACAATCACAATGGACCATGGCGCCAGATCAACAGACCCCAACATCTGAAAACTGGACGCGTCTTTGCCGGTGAAAAAGCCGACGATATAGTTGAACAAGCCAATTTGCGGCTGATAAAGAAACTTCCAGAAGTTTCCAACGACGGCAGGGGACAACATCATGGGCAGCACAATGATTGTGGTCCACAGGTCGTTGCCTTTGAATTTCTTGTTGATCAGCCAAGCCAGCGTGAACCCGATCAAGACCTGAAAGAAGATGGTCCAAATCAGGAAATGCGCTGTGGCTTGCATATTCAGCCAGATGTCACTGTCTGTCAGGATGCGTTCATAGTTGCGCAATCCGATATTCTTAACTTCGCGCCCGATCCGATTGGCTTTGAAATCCGTAAAGCTCAGCTGGATGGTCCAGATTAAGGGGAAGATGTTGATCGCAAGCAGTAGAAATATTGTCGGTCCGACGAAAATCCATGCGATGGCTCGGTCAGACAATCCCTTGATCTTGCGCGCAACGCGCCGGGGCGTCGCTTGGGCAGCTGTGTCTATGGGTGAAGATGACATCAGGCGTATGTTCCCCATGGTATGGCGAAACAAGTTCCGCCCTACCGGTTGAAAAAAGAGCGGCGCGGGGACATGCCCCGCACCACGGTTTTTGGATTAAAGTTTGCCTTCGTCTTCGAAAACTTCGGTCCAGTCTTCGATCAGCTTGTCCAAGGCTTCTTTGGCTGTGCCTTGATCCGCAACGACATAGTCGTGAACGCGTTTCTGCATAGCCAGCAGCAGTTCCGCGTATGCAGGTTCCTGCCAAAAGTCCTGAACGGCATCCATCGCCACAAGGAAGTCACCCGCAAATGGTTGGCTGTCCTTAAAGCCGGGATCATTCAGAACGGCGTTGTGTGCGGAATATCCACCAACAGACCACCATTTTGCCTGAACACCTGGATCAGAGAACCACTTGATATACTCAAGTGCTGCATCCTGATTGTCGGAATAGCTGACAACAGAAATGCCCTGTCCACCCAATGTCGAACCAGCTTGGTTCTGAGGCGGGTTCACGAAAAAGTCGATCTTGTCGCCACCTGTGTCCGGATCTGCATATAGACCGGGGAAGAAGGCAAACCAGTTCATCGCCATTGCGACCTGACCGGACTTAAACGCATCAAGGGATTCACCCATGTATGAATTCGTGTATCCGGGCGGTGTCGCGGTTTCGTAGAATTCTTTATAGAATTCCAACGCTTCAACAGCTTCGGGCGAATTTACAGCACCTTCCATGTCGTAAGAACCGGCCGTGTTTTCATACTTGAAACCCCAAGGATACAACGCGGACGTGACGCCCATTGTGATCCCTTCGGACCCGCGCTCAGTAAAGATCGAAGCGCCATAAATGGTTTTGCCATCGATTTCACGACCTTGGAAGAATTGCGCGATTTGCAGCATTTCTTTTTGCGATTTCGGTTCACCCAATTCCTGACCTGTGGCTTCCTTATAGGCCGCCTTGATGTCATCGCGTTCAAACCAGTCTTTGCGATAGAACCAGCCATTGGCGTCGCCCATGGCAGGCAGGGCATAGTAGTTTGGTGTGCCCTTTGGCCAAGTTGAATAGGCAAAGACAGTTGCAGGTGCGAAATCGTCCATGCTGATATCACTGGAATCAAAGAAGTCGTTCAGCTTGACATAGTGGCCGTTTTCAGCGCCTCCACCAATCCATTGGCTGTCGCCAATAAGAAGATCGCAAAGCTTGCCGCCTGAATTCAATTCGTTCAGCATCCGGTCCGCAAAGTTGGGCCATGGAATGAATTCGAAATTCATGGTGTGACCGCTTTGGGCCTCGAATTCTTTGCTAAGTTCAACAAGCGCATTTGCCGGGTCCCAAGCCGCCCAACACAGCGTCAGTTCGTCAGCTTGTGCTGTTGACGCAATAGACGCCGCCGCAATGGTCAACGCGCTGGCTGTCGCCAGGTGAATCCTTTTCATGGAAGTCCTCCCTTGGTGTTAAGGCGCGGTCCTCCCCGAATCGCGCTCAATTCTGACGATATTTGAGGTACGCACCTCATGTCGACAAAAAAATGAGGTGCGTACCTCATTTTTGGCGAACCAATTGATACCAAAAGGTATTTAAAAAATGGCCTCATGAAGATCTAAGGATATGCACAGCAAAAATTGAGGGAATAGTCAGGTATTCCATCCAGATATTGATCACCAATTTGGAACACGACCATGACACGACGTATCCTTTCAAAAACCGCTTGGCTCGCAATGTTTGGGCTTGTGGCGGGGTTCTTTGCATCCTTTCACCCAAGCTTGGATTCATTGGCCTTGTTGCGCCCCGTTTTCATGTTGTTTTGTTTAACAGGCGTTTTCGCGTTCAGAGGCGTGTGGTTGCGCATGGGGCTTCTTGCGATCTTGGCCCTGTCATTTGCGACAGTTGTTCCCATGACAGGCGCCGTACCTGTGTCGAGCGATTTGCGCGTTTATTCAAAGAACTTGCGATACGACAACGGACAAGTTGATGCGTTGTTTCAGGATATCCAAGCTGCGGATGCTGATGTCTTGATGCTGCAAGAAGTGTCATCTGTGAACGAAACGTTGCTTACCCTGTTGCGCCCGGCGTTCCCTTACCAAAAGCGATGCAGTTCACGCGCAGGCGTCGCCATTGTTGTTGCGTCTCGCTTTGCGTTTGAAGGCACGCCGATTTGTTCACATAGAAAGGCCTTGGCCGTTGCCAAGATTTCCATCGACAAGCAATCTGTTTGGTTGGCCTCTGTCCATATCCCTTGGCATTGGCCGATCTCCAGCCACATCAATGAGAAAGAAGCAGAGCAAATGCTTGGATCCTTGGAAGGGCCGATTGTTATGGCCGGCGACTTCAACTCGGTGCCATGGACACAAAGAGTTTCGCGTTTGAAATCCTCGTCGCGGACGCGCTTGGCTGGTCCGACTTTCGTCACTCTTCACCACCGAAGGGTTCCGCTGCACCTTCCAATCGACTTTGTCTTTTCACCAGGAGGCGGAGAAGTGGAATTGCGTCCCTTGCTGGGGTCTGATCACCATGGCCTTTTGGCTGACGTTCAGTTGTCTCGTTAAATACTAAGCAGAATTTCACAAGTGTCCGTCAGGTAAAGAAAATTGTGATGTGCATTCGCAACTTCGTCTAGGATAGGGTTGAACCAGAAAATAAAAAGAAGGGATAGGCATGCAGCGTCATGTGGTGGGACAACTCAGTAAATTGTCAGATCGGGATCCAAGCTATGCTTTGGTAGGCGAAGTAGATCTTGTCGTTGTACGGTTTGATGAGGACGTGTCAGTTTTTTACGGTCGCTGCCTTCACCGTGGCGCATTAATGTCGGATGGGTTTGTCCGCGGGAACAATCTGATTTGTGGGGTTCATGACTGGGATTACCGTTTGGACAGCGGTGTATCCGAATATGCCAACGAAGAAGTGCTGCCCAAGTTCAAAAGCTGGATTGAAGGCGATGAAATCTGTGTTGATGCGGATGAAATCAACGCATGGGGGCATGACAATCCGCAACCATTCAGTCGAGAGTCCTATCTGGGTCTGTACGCGGACACCTCCCATGGAACCGCAGAAGAACCCTATAACGGGTTGATCCAGAAATACGCGCGGGATGGTCTAACCAAAACAGGTCATCACGGTGTGATGGACGCGATGGGTGTCCCACGTGCTGAATTGCCGGATTGGGACGACATTCAATTGTTGACGGCCCAGCTGCATAAATCACCTTTGTTGGATGAAGACGCCGTAGGGACCGAAGTTGTGATCGGTCCAAATGCGCAAAAACCGCTGCGTTTGGGCATTCCTTTGATGGTCAGCGACATGTCTTATGGCGCTTTAAGCGAACCTGCCAAAGTCGCATTGGCCCGTGGGGCCGAACTGGCCGGAACCGGAATTTGTTCAGGCGAAGGTGGCATGCTGCCCGAAGAACAAGAAGCCAACAGTCGTTACTTTTACGAATTGGCCTCCGCTCGTTTTGGATTTGATTGGGACAAGTTGGCCAAAGTGCAGGCGTTTCATTTCAAAGGCGGACAAGGGGCAAAGACCGGTACAGGTGGACACCTCCCCGGTGAGAAAGTGCAAGGTAAGATCGCACAAGTACGCGGTTTAGAGCCGGGACAAGACGCGATTTCACCACCACGCTTTCCGGAATGGACGGACCCACTGCAAATCAAAGATTTTGCAGATGAAGTGCGTGACCGGACTGGCGGTATCCCGATCGGCTATAAACTAAGCGCGCAGCACATCGAAAAGGATATCGATGCCGCCCTTGCCGTTGGGGTTGATTACATCATCTTGGATGGTCGCGGCGGCGGCACCGGTGCGGCACCTGTGATTTTCCGCGATAACATCAGTGTACCGACGATCCCTGCATTGGCGCGCGCGCGTGCGCATCTGGACCGGCTGGAACGCGGGGACGTATCGCTTGTTATCACGGGTGGATTGCGCAAGCCTGCCGACTTTATCAAGGCGCTGGCGCTTGGGGCGGATGCGATTGCGCTGTCCAATTCAGCGATGCAAGCGATTGGCTGTATTGCCATGCGTGCCTGTCACACCAACAATTGCCCCGTAGGGATCGCAACGCAGAAACCGCATTTGGTCAATCGACTGATTGTGGAAAAATCCGCGCGGCAACTGACCAACTTTTTTGAAGCCAGTGTTGAATTGATGCAAGTTATGGCGCGCGCATGTGGGCATGATCATCTGTCCAAGTTCAATCCAAGTGACCTAACCACTTGGAAGAAAGACATGTCCGACATCTCGGGTGTACAATTTGGAGGAATAGCATGAGCGAACAATTGGAATGGCACCGCGTTGCGTCGATTGAGGACCTTCCGGAAGGGCGTGTCAAAACTGTTACTGCGCGCACCGTGTCGATCTGCCTATCCCATTTCGATGGGAAATGGGCCGCGATGGACAATCATTGCCCGCACCAAGGTGGTCCTTTGGGCGAAGGGTCGATTGAAACGGGTGTTGAAGGCCAATGTTGGATTCGCTGCCCATGGCATGGATGGGATTTTGACCCTTTGACGGGTGCACCTCCCGGAGGGCACGAAGACACAGGCCAACAATTGTATCCGGTCGAAGTGCGTGATGGCGCGGTTTATGTCGGGCTCGAAGCGGCGCCGCCTCACGAGCGGACTGTCACTGACCTGATGGCTGAAACCATGGTCAACTGGGGCGTCAAACATGTCTTTGGCATGGTTGGGCATTCAAATCTGGGCCTCGCGGATGCAATCCGATTGCAGGTCGAAGCGGGCAACTTGCGTTATATCGGTATCCGCCACGAAGGTGCCGCGGCATTTGCAGCCGGCGCATATGGCAAGTTGACAGGCCAAGTCGCAGCCTGTCTGACAATCGCTGGACCCGGTGCAACCAACCTGATGACCGGTCTGTGGGATGCCAAAGTGGACCGCGCGCCCGTGCTTGCCTTGACCGGTCAGGTGCAGACACAAGTGTTTGGCCCCGGTGCCTTTCAAGACATCGATTTGTCCTCAGCATTCGAAGCTGTGAGCCGCTTTAGCCAAACGGTTCTAAGCTCGTCCAAACACGCTGAACTCGTGTCGCTTGCCATGAAGAACGCGCTTGTTGAACGGGACGTGTCACATCTGATTTTCCCGGATGACATGCAAACACTTCCTTCTGACGCACCGGCTGGAACACCAGACGGCCGCATGGGCGGATCAGTTGTTGTTCCAGATGCTGCAGATATCGATAAAGCCGTTGATCTGATCAATGGTTCAAAGCGTCCGATCATTGTTGTTGGTCACGGGGCGTGGGACAGCATTGATGCGATTATCGGTTTGGCAGAAAAGCTTGGCGCGCCGGTTCTGACAACATTCAAAGGCAAAGGGCTGATCGCGGATGATCATCCCAATGCAGCGGGCGTTCTTGGGCGATCAGGCACACCCATTGCAAGTTGGTTCATGAACGAAGCGGACGTAATACTTGCGCTTGGAACATCCTTTTCGAACCACACAGGGATCGAACAATCCAAGCCCATCATCCAAGTTGATTTTGAACGGATGCAGCTGGGTAAGTTCCACCCTGTCGATTTGCCGATCTGGGGTGAAATCGGTGCGTTCTGTGCGGGCTTGGATGGGCGCGTTTCCAAACCATCCGGCGCACCTGATCAGATTTCAGAAGTGGCCGAACGTTGGGCAATCTGGCGGGACGAAAAAACCGCGCGCATGGCCGAGCAAACGGACAAAGGCATTCACAGCTATGCCGTGTTTGATGCTCTCAGCCGTGTAGCACCTGCCGATGCGATCATTGCTGTAGACGTTGGCAACAACACGTATTCCTTTGGCCGTTACTTTGAAACCAAAGGCCAGCGTGTGCTGATGTCAGGCTATTTGGGCTCGATTGGGTTCAGCTTGCCTGCCGCGATTGGGGCTTGGGCCGCGACGCAAGATTTCGAATGGCTGCGCGGGCGCAAGGTTATCTCGATCTCGGGCGATGGTGGATTTGGTCAATACGGAATGGAACTGACTACTGCTGTCAAATACGGGATGGATATTACCCATGTGCTCTTGCACAACGGTGAACTGGGCAAGATTTCCAAGGAACAACGTGCCGGTGAATGGCCGGTTTGGGAAACGAATTTGCACAATCCGTCTTTCGCAGCCTTCGCCAAGATTTGCGGTGCGCATGGTGAAAAAGTCGTGTCATCAGACAAGATCGAAGAGGCTTTGAAAAAAGCGTTGGAAGTCGATGGACCTGCTTTGGTCGAAATCATGACTGACGCTGATTTGGTCTGATCAAACGAATGCTCAACGGCGCGGAACAAGCGCCGTTGGGCCACAAACAATCGGGCTTTAAATGCGGCCTTCGAATTGTTTAACTTCGATTCCTGCCGCCTTTAGCCCGCTGCGCACCTCTTGTGCTATGTCCACGGCTTCGGGTGTATCGCCATGACAGCAAATTGTGTCGATGGGGGTTTCGATACGCTTTCCGCTTTCGGTGATAATGGCTTGGGCTTTGACCATGTCGACCATGCGTGCACCGGCATGTTTGGCGTCGTGAATGACGGCGCCGGGTTTGCTTCTGTCCACTAAGGTTGCATCGTCATTATAGGCGCGGTCGGCAAAGATTTCGCATGCGAATTTGCATCCAAGTTTGCGCACGGCGCGGTCTTGGGCGGTTGCGGCAATCACCATGATGATCAAATCAGGATCTACGGATAAGACCGCATCATAACATGCGGTGGCCATGTCTTCGTTTTCGGTACACATATTGGCCAAGGCGCCATGCAGTTTGATGTGTCGAACTGTTGCGCCATTTGCTTTGGCCATGCCCAAGGACGCCCCCACTTGATACCGCACCGAATTGGCAAGCGAAGACAGTGGAATATGCATGCGCCGGCGTCCAAAACCAGCAAGGTCGGGAAATCCGGGATGGGCCCCAATCCCGACGTTGTTTTCTTTGGCGATGCGCATGGTCGCCGCCATCACATCCGGATCACCTGCATGAGCACCGCAGGCAATATTTGCCGATGTCACAATTTGCAAAAGCCGTGTGTCATCACCCATTGGCCAAGGTCCAAAGCTTTCGCCCATATCCGCGTTCAAATCGACTTGCATGTCAGCCCCCTGCAATTGCACCACTGATCAGATTATAACTGAGCAGGTCTTTCATTTCACGTGGATCGCGCACCAGCGGCGTGACCCGAGTTTTGATCTTCTGAAGGTCTGCGCGTGCACGCGTTTCAATGTCCCGTGCTTCGGCAATGGAAATAAAGCGAAACCGCAATTCGCGACCGGCGGGCGTTTGCACGACTTTGGCAAAATCACTTGGAATGACAGTGCCAATTCGCGGATATCCCCCTGTGGTCTGGCATTCGATCGACAAAACATACGGTGTGCCATCGCCCGTGATTTGAATGTCGCCGGGCGTTACGATTTCTGAAACGATGGAAAGCCCTGACGGATCAGCAAATCCATCGCCTTCAAAATCCAGACGGATCGCCTGACGATTTGCGCGCGGGTCGCGGCGAAACAGGGTCTGTTCAAAGCGATTTCGCAGATGTTCCGGAAATCTATTGGTTTGTGCGGATGGAACGATGCGGACTTCGCCGCCTTCGAACCGTTTGTCAGTTGGGATGCATCGGTTGGCCACGTCTGTGAGGGGGCCAATGGGTAAGATATCGCCCGGTTTGACCAAAGCGCCCAACCCAATTGTCAAATGTGCAGCGCGTGACGCAATAACAGGATCAATGTCGATTCCACCGGACACGTGAAGATATCCATAGGTTCCCGACAAGGTCGGTCCAATGGTCAGCGTGTCCCCGGCCTGCATGGCGTGGCTTGCGTTCCATACGATAGGCGTTCCATTTAGGATGGTCCGCATCGCTGCCCCCGTTAGGGCGATACACAGGTCTGTGGTCGCTTCGAATGTGCCGCCAGTTCCAACCATCTCAAGGGCGGCACAATCCGGGCTTTGATCCAAAAGCGCGGCACCTTCATGCAAGGCTTTGGTGTCCGCCGCACCGCCGCGCATCATCCCTGTGGCGAGATACCCAAAACGCCCCATGTCTTGGATCGCCAAAGCGGGACCGCACTGATGAACCACCAATCCCATAGATCAGATCAACTTCCATTCTGCGCCGCCATTTCCGGACGGGTCCGTTGCGGAAATGCGGTCCAGTTCGGTTTTGGACACATCGGTTAGGCGCACTTCGTCCCCCGGTCGCAATGCTACTGGGGTGTCAGTATCGGGGCGAAAGCACTGAAAAGCGGTTTGCCCAACGTGACGCCATCCCGTGGGTGACGGATTGGCAAAAATAATCAATTGGCGCACAGCCACCACCAACGCACCGGCTGGGACATTGACCAGTTGGGATTGGCGCGGGATGTCCCAATGTTTGGGCAAGTACCCAGAATAGGGCATACCCGGCGCAAACCCGAGGGTCAGAACACGCAAACTGTAGTCGCACAGCTCTTTTTGCGCGATATGCGGCTCTAACCCTGCCAATTCGGCAGCCTCTTCAAGCTGAGGAGCGACGCTTGTTTCAAATGTTGCAGGTATCGTCCAGCGGCGTCGGCCCTCTGGCAATGGGGCGTCCAACCATTCACGTATGGACAGCTCTGCGGCTATCCTTTCCTTCATGGTCTCTGGGTCATGCTGCACCAGATCCATCCGAAAGAATGCAGACACCAACGTGCTGGCGCTTTCCTGAATTTCTGACCATGACAACGTTTCAATATGTGCGCGAAACGCCAGTGCCGCGCGATTTGCGGTGTCCGAAAGTGACGGCGCAAATGTCACCAAAAGGCCGTCCAATCCGACGTTGCTGATTGTTGGGTAAGAATTGTCCGAATGCGCCATTCACAGACCCTACTCGCCCTGAATCCAAGTGCAATCGGGAATTGCCTTACGTCAGTCGCGAAGCCAGTTTTGATCCCAACTGACTGACTCAACACCGGCAAGACGCTTGAGGCGTTGAACTTCTGACTCCAGATCAGAAACGCGGGCCTTTGACCAACGCACTTTTGGTTCCGGCCACATCGCCCGAACATGCAACACATCCTTGTCGCGATGCGCTTTCATATCGATACGACCGACAAGCCTGTCACCTTCCAAGATTGGGAAAACGTAATAGCCATAAGTTCGTTTTGCTTCGGGGACAAAGATTTCGATGCGATAATTGAATCCAAACAACCGTTCAGCGCGTTTACGATCCCGCAAGGCAGGGTCAAAGGGGCTTAGAACACGCAAGCGACTGCAGGGCGTTTTCGCAAGTGCAGGGTCATTTTCGATGTCAGGATACGCATAGCTTGGTCGCCAGTTGCCTTGGACGTCTTGGATGTCGACAGGAACAATTTGGTTTTGGGACACTGCCGTTTCGCACCAAGCTTTGGCTTCGGCGAGGGTAATATGCGCCCAAAACGCCGCCAATTCACCCGGTGTGGCAAATCCCAAACGGGTCAATGCTTGCTTGCAACACCAATCAATTGTGTCGGGGTTGGATGGGGCCTGCGATGTTAGGCTTTCGTCCAAGACACGTTCGGTCAGATCGTAACGCTTGCGAAAATTGTCACGCCCGACCACGCATAATTTTCCAGATCGCCAAAGGTATTCCAGCGCAGTTTTTGAGGGATGCCAATCCCACCAACCGCCCGAACCCTTCTTTTCGTCCTTTCCCACGTCCGATGAACTCAGCGGTCCCTCCGCGCGGATTTGATCAAGAACGGCGTCGAATTGCGCTTCGAATCCGTCCCGTCTCCAATCACGCCATCTGCCGCGCAAGGTGGCCGCATCCCGTTGACGGCGCATGTGCCACCATGGGTAATATTCCATTGGAATGATCGCGGCGTCGTGCGTCCAATGTTCAAAAAGCGCACCGTCTTTTTCATAAAGCCGCTTCAGGTCAGCCGGGCGATACCGTGGTCGACGCGAAAACAGAATAAGATCATGCGCCCGTGCGACGGTATTGATGCTGTCTAATTGGACGAACCCAAGTCGCTTGATCAGATCAAGAAGTGCATCGCCACTTGCTGGTCCTTGAGGCGTTTCCAGCAAGGCATGGCGGTCCAGAAATACACGCCGCGCTGCCCGGTTTTCGAGCCGAAAAGGCGTCACGAGCTTGTTTTGCGTCGCAATGTATCCCCATGAGCCACTTTTGGCGTCAAAGTCACATGTCTTGGGGCCAAATCAGCATCCGGTTGTGATTGCTCGTGTATGATCTGCGCCGCCATTCGGCCGATTTCCAGACGACATGCGTCCATCGTTGCCAATTGACGAGGCAACCCATCCAACAATTCCACACCGTTGAATCCCGCCAATCCAATTTCGCCGGGGATATCCACGTTCTGTTCCAGCAGATACAACAGGCCACCCGCGCCAATCATGTCGTTTGAATAGTACAGAAAGTCGAGGTCAGGAGAACGGTCCAACATGGCTTGAGTCATCTCGCGACCCTTGGCAAGGGCAGACCCACCTGAATAAAACTCCCGGTCCATGATCTCAATTCCGGCCTTTGTCAGACCCTCGGTTAAACCTTCAAACCGCTTTCGTGCGCGTCGATCCAAGGGCATTTTGGTGCCCATGAACCCAATCTTTGAAAACCCCTGTTTCAAGATCGCGCGCGCCATTTCCAAACCGGCCTGACGATGCGAAATACCCACCATGTTGTGGACGGGCTGCCCATCGGTATCCATAATTTCAACAACAGGAATCCCGGCGTTTTCCAACATCGCTTTGCTGGCTTCCGAATGTTCCAGACCGGCAACGATTATGCCTGACGGCCGCCAAGACAGCATTTCATACAGAACCCGTTCTTCTTTTTCGGGCATGTAATCCGTAACGCCGACAACAGGTTGCAACGGTGTTTCTTCAAGCACTTCGTTGATACCGGACAGAACTTCGGGAAAAACCATATTTTTCAACGATGGGATAATGACGGCGACCAGATTGACCTGTTGCGATGCCAAGGATCCCGCGATCTGATTGGGAACGTATCCCAGCGCTTTTGCAGCCGCTAACACCTTGTCCCGCGTGGTTTGACTGACTTCACCTCGATTTCGCAAAACCCGGCTGACCGTCATTTCAGAAACGCCCGAAGCCGCAGAGACATCGCGCAAGGTGAGAGGGCGGCGGCGTTGTTCTGACAAATCGTATCTCTTCTTGATTGTTTTGATGCAATGCACCTCAGCAAGAAGTAGCCACGTCAACCGGAAAAGATCAAGTAAAGAGACACAGATCAAAGGGTGACAGCTCAATTAGGGCACGCTAGGAATAAATCTTGCGGCCCCGTGGCTCAACTGGATAGAGCAGCCCCCTCCTAAGGGGCAGGTTATTGGTTCGAATCCAATCGGGGTCACCAAAAACACTTGTAAAATATAGCTTTTTTACAGGACTTTGTGCAGAAGCTTGCAGAAAGTCCTGTGAGCTTTTGCGCCGAATTCGGCTGAAATCTCGTACAAGACCTGTACAAAATTCGCACGTCTTTGCACAATTCGGGGCCTTCCAATGAGCCGGAGAGTCGCAAACACATGCCTTCCGACACACCTGCTGGCGAAGTGCCGATCATGCGCCGCGACCGCCGGTTAAAGCCGCGAGGGACACTCCGCCTCCACCAAGACCATCTTGCATGGCTGGAAGAAAGTCTCGCCAATCAACATCCATGCAGGGATCAAGGCCGCACGGTAATCGTCACCCACCACGGACCACACAGGGCTGTTGCTGGTGACATCGACACGCTCTCTGCCGCATTCCATTCAGACATGAGCGATCTTCTCATCCAGCGCCGACCAGATGCCTGGTTCTATGGCCACTCGCACCGACGACTTCGCGCAAAGATCCACGCTACAGATGTCAGAAATGTATCGGTCGGCTACGCTGGTGAGCTGATAAACGAGTCCATTTCCTATCTGCTGGAGGCATGTTCATGGAAGAGCTACAAATCGGCTCCAAAATAGGGCAGTTGAAATACTGAGTGGGCATAAATCCAGCATTAATGGTGTATTCTGTTGAAAAACTCCAATGCTGGGCGTTCCAGGCAAATTTGATAGAATAAAATTCTGAACTTCTAAAATTTTTACGGTATTTTGGGACGTGCTCCGATGAACGGAGAACAGCTTTCTGGTTTCGGGAAATTTGCAGACGCAGCAAAGAGTTTTTCAACAGAATGGGCGGGAAGCTGACCTTCGCCGCGATAGCGAAACTTTTTGGCGCGACGACAAAAGCGGACTTTGGGCCTACGCTCGGCGGTTTGCTAAGATTGTAGGCAGAGTGCGGAAACCAGACATTTGCTGCTACTGCGAATGCCACCAATTCTTTGGCTGAAAATGGCATGGCCTTCAATGAGGCGGTTTGAGAGCGTCCAGACGCATATTCAGGCGGTTGTCCCCAGATGTGTGGATGTACGGAGAACCATCATCCAGTTGATCTGGAAAGACGTCTACCTCAAACAGTAGGCGTTCAAAATGCCGATTGATAATGTAGGCCTCATCATACACCATCCAATCATTAATTTGATCCATAAACATCGACATATCGGCAGCAAATGAATCAGTCCATTTCAAAAGTTCCATCTGCGAAAGCCGCGTACGCAGCACTGTATTGGGATTTGTAGGGCCTATAAAGCTTGCCTGCGCAGCGATCATTCGCGTGATTGCAGTAAGGAAGGCAGAAACCGCGCTAGCGCAACATTGAAAGAACTTATCATGGTCTCCATCTAGTTCATATGCTGAGCCAGCTTCATCTGTAAGAGCTATGAGATCCTCTAACTGCTTAACAGCAAGCTCAGAATAGAACGAAAGCTTCTCAACAGTGGGAATGGTCGTCGATATTGAAAAGTAGGATGAAAGCAACGTATCGTTGTATCGCGCCAGCCATCCTTCATAGTCGTCCTTGTGTGGGCTAAGTACTGCATCTGGAAATTTATTACTGACGATGCTGTTGAAAGTAACAGTGCCAAGGCAGCTTACGAGTATTGAAACTGCCGCATCTTTATCATCAACAACCTCGCTTACCAAGTCTTGAGCGAGATATGCCTTCATTACTAGGTGTGTTTTCAGGGCGTCGTGTTTGTGTACCAAAACCGGAAGGGCTACTCCGTTGGGATTTTCGCCCGTGGAGCCGCGTTCTAAACTCGCCTGTCCTTCACCGCGATCCAGTTCCGCGATGGCTGTGTCGTAGTCTACAGCAAAAGTTATGCCATCAAGGCCTATAACTTCACAGATGGCCGCATAAGCCAAAACGACCTCATTTACAGCGTCGGCAACCTTCTGAGCATACTCTTGATCAGCAAAATCTTTGAACGAAACCGAATATGAAAAATCCTTCGAGCCTTCCGCGACAGTAGTCGCTGATCCTGCGCCGTGATCATCGCCGGAAGCTTCACCGACGAAACTTTCGATGGCCTCGCTTACAGCGGATGAGGTTAAGTTTGAAACCGTTTCGCGAGCCTTATGCCCCAACTCACTAAGGTCATTTTCTGTCTTTTCCTGAAGTTGATCCGACAGATAAAAGGAAAAGCAACTTTCTACTGCATGGCGCGCATATTGTTGAGCTTGTTCTGACCAATCTTGCTGACCACTGCCAACTATTACCTTTGATGGCGAAAGCGGCAGAATGACACAAGCTGTGCTTTTGGGGCTTGCCAGCAAATACGGCCCCCAACCGTTTTCATCTTGTGCGATGGCGACACAGTCCGCCAATGGAGCATTATTTTCTGAAATTTCAATTACCTGCCAAGTGAACGCCTCTAGTTGCCGCTTGCGTTCATTCGACACCAGTTGGTCTTGGAGAATTTTGGTGTGAGCTGACTGCCCTATTCCCGTGAATTTTTGCGCAATTACAGAAACCCAGTCTGCGAACTGTTCGATTGCATTAGCGTGTAGCAGGTCAAAATCTTCTCGTATGCCAAAGTACATTAGGCGCACAATTGCTTTAGTTGAAATGTTGGTCAGTAGATGCAGGCCACGCTTTTCGAACTCCCTAGTTGCCATCGTTGCAAATTCACTAGGAACGCGGTGTTTGATCAGCCTTATGCCATCCAACTATTCGGCGGGTTTATTTATGAGTGTATCAATCGCCGATACCATTTCTGAGGCACCAACTCCTATCACCTCTCTTAAGTATGCAGCACGCATCGTCAAATGGGTTACGACCTCGCTTGCATCGCTCGAGCGGACTTGTGTGGAGAAATCAGCGTCCCGAAGTTCGTCTACTAAGGACTGTAAGCGCGTCTCATAGTCAGTAATCAGATCATCTAGTGTAGGAGAGCCATCAAGTGAGGGTTTGGAATAAAAGTCTCTGGCGGCGGCTGCGTCATCGCGGGAAACTGGAACAGGTTTTTTCAAGCCGCGCCGATACATCCACAGCTTGTCACTCCCGTCATTGATGACGAAACTCTTCAAGAAATGTCTCGGGATGAAATGTTGTTTGCGTCCAGCCATTTTAACCTCGCCGCTTTGGCATCAATACTAAGGTCTTGATGCGCAGCTTACCGAAGCAGACCTGCCCACGGCAAAGCAGTGTGAAACTACTTATCAGATGGCAGTTAACAATGCGCGTGCCTCAAAGCTCTTTCTTGAAGCACATGATCAGGAACAGCAGAAGGCCTTGCAACAAGAAGGAGGCTAGTTCCGAAATGCCTATATTGATGTTCGTTTAAAACGAACATCAGGACTCTTTATTCTGGGCATGTAATTTCAAATCTGCACTAGTGACAGTGATGATGAGTAGCTAAGACTGCTGGCAAAGGTGCGTAACTGGAGGTATGATGACTGGCTGCCAGCCTTTGGCCCCGTGGCTCAGCTGGATAGAGCAACGGTTTCCTAAACCGTAGGCCGCGTGTTCGAATCACGCCGGGGTCACCAAACGACAACTTTTTATGACGGTTGGAGGCAGAGCTCTGTTCAAACTTTGGGCTAAGTTCGTTCAACCGATGGATAACCTGCGTTTCTAAGGTGGTTCTCTTTTCATGAAAGTGACTCAAGGAAATGTAGCGTCATGCAGATGCGAGGATAAAATAAGGTGGATAAGCGTGAATGGCGATCCTTGAAGCACAGGAGACAAAAATTCAGATTATGGTGTTCAGAACTTAAAGTGTCCAATTTTAGTAGACATATGTGTTGTTATGTTTATGATTTGTAGAATTGTACGTGTACATGCGAGAGCTAAAAGGTAGGGGCGCGCAGATGGAAAGTGAGGCATACAAGCCAAAAGAGGCTAGGTCGATGTCCATAAGTGACTTTTTGCTGGAGGAGATCAATCGCACTGGCTGGAAGAAAAACGCATTTGCCGACCAAATTAAAATCAGCCGATCTACGCTATATAATATTTTGTCTGGCTCTACACCTATCAGTAGAGAAAATGCTCAAAAGTTGTCCGATGAACTTGGACACTCCCATGATTTTTGGATGCGAAGTCAGGTTTTGGTTGAGGAGGATACTAATATAGTCCCGTTTTTGGCTGATGCCACCCTTGGTACCGCTCACGCGAACCTTTCAAATTTTGCCGAGCTCTTGACTGATAACATGTTGCGAGACGCGGTCCGCGATTCCCAAGTCGGCATTTCTGGATACGACGACGAATATCAGAGGTCAGCGTCTTACGATTTGACCCTCCACAACGAGCTTACAGTTCTATCTCCGGACGGGCGTCGTCAGATTGATCTGAATGGGACAGATTTTACGTTGAAGCATATGGAGAGTGTTGCGATTCAAACCAAAGAAGAGGTGTCACTCTCTAACCACTACATTGCTCGCGTAGGTGCAACGGCGGAAATGGCAAAAGCGGGCCTTCTGGTGAATACGGGCCTTCAAATTGACCCCGGATTTAGCGGAAGATTGCAGGCTTCAATCTTGAACTTCTCCGGAAGGTCTCATCGACTTTTCATTGGACAAGTTGTTATGAGTATTGAAGTTTATCACCTCCCGGTGGCTCCACGTAAGGGCTATACGCCCCTTCAGTCGAGCTCATCGTTGTTCTTGTGTATCAAGGGAAAAATACAAGATAAGCTGGTGGTTCGAAAATTAGACGATCAAGTAAAGATCGTTTCATGGGAAAGTGCGGGCGTCGAGGTCAAAGCCAGTGGAACGGGCGAAGAGGCTGTCCGTAGAGCCCTTGATGTAATTGCTCGAAAGCTTGGAGCTCCCGAGGTAAGTGACGCTTTGAGTGTTCAGATTCAGCATCTCTTCAGTGATCTAACACCAAGTAAGAGCGAATTTGCTGTCGCCCTCGGTCAACAGGAAATGAATTCATATTCTGAACACGCTGAATCCGACGTTTTTACACCAGTGACGATACCTGATTTTGAGGAAGGCGAAGAAACCTTAAGGGGAATATTAGATCAAACGAATGTAAGCATATGTCAGTTTGGTCGAGCGGCTTTGCTTCATGCACGATCAGTTGAGTTGCAATCCAACTAGTGTAAGTGTACATTAAAACTGGACACAATTGTGTGCTCTCGGGGTAGACACATATTGTGCAATTTGGTTATGCTGTAATCAGTGCGCGAATCTATCTAATTGCGCCTGCTTGGAGGGGGCGACATGCGTTTTGCTTTTTTTATGACAACGGCAATAGTTCTTATGGGTTGTGGGCTGGCTTACGCTGGCGCCCACGAGGAGGGAGAGCTGAGAGACTGCTCAGAGTCAACAGAGGCTTCTGTTTCCGCGTTTTGCAGAAATTCTACACTATTTGCTTTTGACCGGGAGCTGATCGAGCCAATCCAATCACTGCTCAAATTCGATGAGGGGAGATATGCTCTGGATGTAAGCTATGCAGGTATTATTGACCGATTGGAGGATATCGTTTCTCGCAATTTGACTGCTGATTTAGAATTCGATGACCGATATGGAGTTCTGGTTAACTTTATAAGCTTGGATGACCCATTTGAGCCTAGGAATCTCACTGAGCTCTTAAAGTCTTTTGAGGCATTGCACGCTGGTTGCAATTTTACTCTTCAGCGCGCCGGTGAGAAGCGCATTTCGCGCTCATTCTTGGTGGCATACCTTGAACAGGATTTGTACAAATTTGCTGCTATTCATGTAAATATTGGCTCGCCGGAACGTGTTCATTCACCTTACGCGAGTCAACGGACGCCAATGATACTGTCGGTCGAGGTGTATCCAGTTGTACTGGGGTTCCCAGTATCCAACCACCTAATGTTGACGCATATATTGCCGAGTATGTCAGATAAGTGCTCACGGATCGTCGACCTCATGGATCAGGGTCTGATTTCGGAATTGGCAGAGCGCGAATGAAGGGCTGCATTCAGAAAGTGTCGAGGGAGATTAGGCGTCGCAAGCGACGAAATTTGCAGGCTGTTGCCGTTGTTCTAGCATCTTCGGTCTTGGTTACGATTGCCAGCGCATCATTCTTAATTGGTGCGCATCAAGTGGACCTTATCGACAACATTGTTGAGCTGAAAGTAGCTGTTCTTGTGGATGCTGAAGAATTTAGAGGTGCGACCAGCTCCAAGGTAAGAGAGACTGCAGGTTGCGATGACTCCGCGTCGCAAGTCGAATGCCAAGAAAGTGCCGCAAAGGCGGTAAGAGCATGGGAAGTGAGGCGAGCCAAACATCAGGCTCGGTTGACCCGTTTAGCACAGTACGGCATCACTTTCGATGAGACGAACTCAGTTTTCGATGAGGATTATTCAAATAGTAGCCCCTTGATGCAAATGGTCGCCACCAAGCAAAACGCTACTATTGATGTTCTGAAGTTGCTTGTTTCCCCACTGATCTTAGCTGTTTTGGCTTGGGTTAGTTCTTTCTGGCTGCGTCAGTACTTTCGCCTAGATGAGTTGGAGCTGCTGATGGCCAGCTTTGACTCAGACGTGGAGATGCGTGAGGCATTGTTTGCGAATGGTAAGCTTCTGGACTACCTAAAGTAGCGCTATAAAAGCACAACATTGAATAGCCCCTAGTTTCCTAGACACCTTCTTGGTTGATATTACGCTGCCTGTTTTCGAAATCGACAGGCGACGGCATCCCGTTTCTCACATGTTTGCGTTTTGGGTTATAGAACACTTCGACGTAATCGAAGACGTCTTGTCTGGCTTGCTCGCGGGTTTTGTATGCCCGACGACGGACGCGTTCACGTTTGAGCAGATTGAAGAAGCTTTCAGCGACTGCATTGTCGTGACAATTCCCGCGCCTGCTCATCGAATGTTCGATGTTGTGGGCCCGCAAAAATGTGGCCCAGTCTCGGCTAGTGTATTGCGAGCCTTGATCGGTGTGCTGACTTCAGACAAAGTGGGACAACATCCTTTACGATTTGCGCGCCTGAGGTGCTCCAATCCGGGCGTAAACCATCTACGAAGTCGTCTTCAATGACCTATTGTCGAAAGAGTCCATGCATCACACAACCTAGGTCCATATAACCTGCTCGATCTGATGAAGATGTAATGTCCGCATCAACGGTTGCCGGCGCAATCCGATCAACCATTGTTATTGGAAAGCGTGCCTCGGCCTTGCGAGTTCAGAAGAGACAGCATAGGCGAATGAGAGAACAACGCTACGTGTGAGTGCACCGTTTTCAGGCAAGTTGTCACACGACAAAATCTTAATAGGCCTTAGTTCTGCAAAACGTCGACGTGCCAGAGCATGTACAAAATAACCGATAGCGCTCCGCGGTGTATTTGAGTACGGCAAATCATGAACAATGTCGGGATGGTCCAACCGCAGACCACCAATTGCAGGTTTATGGCAATATCCTTTCTCCGTAATTGTCATCGATACGATTTTAACTTTTGGATCGGCCATTGCATTTAGAACCGCTTCCGGGTCTTCGGGCGTTACAAGGATGCCGGCGATGACTTTGGTCACTTCTTAGCGAGTTTCGTCGGGTGCCAAGGCAACCGACGTATAGGTATAGTCCTGTGGCTCTAACTTATCTCGGATATGCGCACTTCGCAGATTAACAGCGCAAATGCCCCAATCGCCATCTTTGGATTTTATTGCTTCAGCGGTATAGATAACAGTAAATGTGCGGAAAAATGCACCGGGACCAAAGTGGATAATTCCCACATTGGCTCGGTGATCTGAACCTCGACGTAACCGAGGGCTACTAATCAAAGGGCTTGTTATCGTTGGTCACCTTTTACGTAGAAATGACCCATCAGACCGAAGAGCTTTGCTTTCAATGAGGGGCGATTGCATTGATATTACATCAAGTTTGAACAGAGCTCTAAAGTTTATCCGTCAGCTTGAGCAGCAATTCTGTTCCCAGTGCGTTCATCGAATACATGAAGTTTGGCCCGATCAAAGCACAGAGTTAATTCCATTCCTCTTGCTACGGGCGTTTCCGGACTTAGACGAACGACCGCCATCGCTCCGGCGACCTTGGCAGACACCATTGTATCGGACCCGAGTGGTTCAAAGACTTCGATGCATGTCTTGAGGTCCGCATTTTCTGGAGCGCATAAAAGCAGTGCTTCCGGACGTGCGCCTAGATCGACGCGCGTTCCATCCACGGCTTCTATCGAAGCAAAGGGGAGGCGTAGATCGCCGACTTCGACGAAAACGCCGTCACCAGAATTATGGACGGTCCCGCTAAACATGTTCATTTGTGGTGACCCAATGAACTCAGCAACAAATCGGGATGCCGGGGCGTCGTATAGTGTCAGGGGAGGGCCCTCTTGCAGAATATGGCCGTCTTTTAATATTACCACTCGATCAGCGAGTGTGAGTGCTTCTACTTGATCGTGTGTTACATAGATCGTTGTGCGTCCCAAAAGCCCATGAAGTCTTTTGATTTCGGTCCGCATCTCTACGCGTAGTTTTGCGTCCAAATTCGAGAGCGGTTCATCAAACAGAAAGGCCGACGGGCGTCGCACGATTGCTCGTCCCATCGCGACCCGTTGGCGCTGGCCGCCAGACAGTGCGGCAGGCCGCCTATCCAGAAGCGGTTCAATTTGCAACATTTTTGCTGCCTCAGCGACGCGGTCCTTTCGGTCGGTTTCGCTTGCATTGCGCATCTTGAGCCCGAACCCAATATTATCGGCGACACTCATGTGAGGGTAGAGTGCATAATCCTGGAAGACCATCGCAATGTCACGGTCACGTGGCTCGACCGAATTAACGACATCATCGCCAATCATTAAACGCCCACCGGTGATGTCCTCAAGGCCTGCAACCATGCGCAGGAGGGTGGATTTGCCACATCCAGAAGGGCCGACCAAGGCTACGAATTCGCCGTCTTCAATCTTTAGGTCAATCCCGTGGATTGCTCTTACCGCCCCGTAATCCTTGACGATTTTATCCATCGTGATTGTAGCCATTCTGCCGTTCTCCCTATCTAGCGTGCCCAAATTTGGGGTTGCTAAGTAATGGTTCCAATATTATCGATAATGATATTGATATCAATACTCAAAGGAATCAATCACATGGCCGTCGAGAGTTTTTCGAAGTCATCCACGACCACGTCTGGGCGTGCTGTGGGGTCTCGCCGTGCCTTTGTCATTTACACAAGCCTTCAGCGCGAAATTATTTTGGGTATGCTTGCACCGCGAAGCGCGCTGCTTGAGCTTGAGTTGGCCACACGGTTTGAGGTTAGTCAGGGCACTGTGCGAGAAGCGCTTTTACTTCTGCAAGAAGAAGGCTTGGTTCACCGGCTTCCTCATCGTGGCACAACAGTTGCGGATTGCCGCGCGGAAGACGCCGAAGAGTTGATCCATTTACGCCATGACATTGAGTGTCGCGGGGTGCGGCGGGTTATGAAGCGGCTTGACGCCGGGTTGATAGAAACGATGCGCGGACATATTCGCGGAATGCAGGTCGCCGCCGACCAAGACGACGAATACTTGCTATCCGTACACGACAGAGCATTCCACGCAGATCTATTTGGTCGTGCCGACTTGCCGCCCGTGCAACCTGTTCTTGCGAGGGCGCTGGTACATGGCCATCGCTATAAAATCTTGCATCCGTCCCAAAGCAGAAACCTGATGGAAACGGCAAATCGCCACGTCGTCATAGTTGATGCCCTTGAAGCTGGAGATGCAGATCAGGCTGTCGAATCTTTGTCCCATCACATCACCACTATTGTCGATCTTGGGCCAAGTGTTCTGAAGGATGACAAATGAACCATCCTCGTCCCTCTCTCGAAATGGCCGAAGTTCTTGACCGGCTGATGAAGGAAGACGAGGGTCAGCCCGATCCTACGCGACTTCATTCGAAGTTAGGAAGAGATCAGGCAGAGGCCAGCAATGTCAGGTGGAATAAAGACCTGCCGGAGATGGCGCGTGTCGTTAATCTTTCTGTAAAAGGCTCATCGGGCGACATTCCATGTCGTGTCCTGACACCACTTGGTGCCCCGCGCGGGACAATATTTTTTATCCATGGCGGTGGCTGGTCTTTTTGCTCAATGAATTCCCATGAGCGTTGTGCCCGGCTCCTTGCGATCGAAGCGCATGCGACTGTCGTGATGTGTGACTACCGCCTTGCACCGGAAGATCCTTTTCCTGCGGGCCTAGAAGACTGCCGCCTCGTTTGGGACGCGATATCAAACGGTATAGGGGCGTTCAGTGATCTCGACGGTCCTTATGCGATATCAGGCGACAGTGCCGGGGCAAATCTATCCATGGCAACAATGCTGGATAGTGAAAATAAGCCTGACTGTGGATTGCTATTTTACGGCGTTTACGGAGCGGATTTTGATACGCCGTCCTACAACTCTTGCGCTGATGGTCCTGGGCTAAGTCGGGACAAGATGCAACGCTATTGGAATTGGTATGTGCCGCAGGATGACCGCAATAATCCATTGGTAACGCCCTTATCAGCGAGCGACGCAGCTCTTAAGAAGCTACCCCCACTTTACCTTAATGCGGCGGAGATTGACCCGCTGCGCTCGGATTCAGAACAGATGTTCGCGCGACTGTCAGGCTTGGGCCGGAAAGACCAATTCCGGATTCATAGCGGAGTAGTCCACGGCTTTATGCAAATGACGCTCGTACTTGAAGAATCTCGTATCGCTTTGGCGGATGCGGGGAAAGCATTCCGCAGTTTCACGAAGGGTGCGGAACACTGAAGATCGAAATTCATTAAAGGGAGGAACCACAATGAATAGCACTTTAAAAAACGCACTTGGTGCAGCATTGCTGACGAGTACGGTCCTAACCACGGCAGCAAGCGCGCAGGAGGTCAACTTCTGGTATCATTTCGACAACGCCGATAATCCGATGTCAGATTTGGTGGACAAATTTGAGGCTGAAAATCCTGGCATTACAGTGAACGCTGAAAACGTTCCTTGGAATAGCTACTACGATCAATTGTATACAGCGATTGTCGCTGGCACAGGTCCGGATGCAGCGCTTGTTAAAATGAATGCGCAACCTCGTTTGATCGAAATGGGCGCATTGTCACCAATCGATGACTGGCTCAGTGGCTGGGATGGGGCTTCTGAAATTCAAGACAATCTGCTGAGCTTGACGTCTTCGGTTGACGGCACGCAATACTATCTGCCGGTTCAATACGTTGTTCTATACTTGTATTACCGAACAGACATGTTCGCCGAACTCGGACTGACACCACCTAAGACCTGCAGTGAATTCCGCGACGCTGCTATCGCGCTGACCCGTGACACTGACGGAGACGGTCAAAAAGATGTCTACGGTTTTGGATTTCGTGGCGGCAAAGGTGGACATGACCATTGGGCTAGCCTCGCGCTCTCTCGCGAAGGTGTTGGCTTTGGGCCCGGTGAATTGACGTCTGATGCAGGTGTCGAAGGTACGCAGTTTGTCCTAGATCTTTTCCAGAAAGACGGAGTCTTTCCACCATCAGCGCCAAACGACGGTTTCAAAGAAGTTATTGGTGCATTCCAAAGTGGCAATACAGCTATGACGATCCACCACATCGGGTCCTCAGCCGGGATGGTTGAGGCATTGGGTGACAACGTTTCTGCGGTTCCCGTTCCAGAATGTGGCGGTGGACATTGGACGGCATTTGGCGATGAAAGCACGGCTGTTTTCGCGGACGCCCAAGATAAAGAAGCGGCTTGGAAATGGATTAGTTTCTTGTCGAGCGCCGGAAACAATGCAGAGTTCAATCTCGCTACGGGTCAATTGCCCGTCACGAAATCGGACAGCGCATCTTGGGATGTTCATGAACAACGTTTCGTCGAGGCAACAGTTAATTCGCTGCCATTCGCGGAACTCCTGCCAAGCACGACCGAGACAGCTGACTTTGCCAACACTGTGTGGCCGATTTCTATGCAGCGTGCGTTGATCGGCGAGATCACCGCAGGTGAAATGAACGCTGAAATTGAAACGTTGTACAACAAATGATCTAACATGGCGGGCTGCATCGCGGCCCGCCAATGCTAAAAATTTGGAAGAGCCATGATGTCCGATACACCTGCACCGCCGGTGCCATTGTCGCGCCGCATCCTACCACTTGTCATGCTATCCCCGGCCGTATTGGTTACCTTGGCAATCGTGTTCTTGCCGATGGTGCAGGCCGTTTGGATGAGCTTTCATGACTATGTGCTATTTCGCCCGAAAAACTTCGATTGGGTTGGGTTGAAGAACTATGTGACGGCATTACAAGACCCTGTTTTCTGGACATCATTCCGCCATACCGTCCTATGGATTGCCATAACGGTACCGGCGCAGATGTTACTTGGGTTGGCGACGGCATTGCTGCTCAACCAGAACTTTCCATGGCGTGGTCTTGCACGTGCATTGGTCATTATTCCATGGGCTTTACCGTCGGTTGTTATCGCTCTCATGTGGGTCTGGATCTACGATTCAAACTTTGGGGTAATGAATGATTTGTTGTTGCGCCTCAATCTAATCGAAACGTCGATTCCTTGGCTCGCAAATCCCGATACGGCGCTCTACGCAATAATTCTTACTTTGACGTGGCAGGGGTTTCCGTTCTTTGCCGTCATGATCCTCGCGGGGCTGCAATCCATTCCCCATAGTTATTACGAAGCCGCATCGATCGATGGCGCGTCGCCTTTGCGACAGTTTTGGCATATCACCTTGCCGGGGCTCAGCGGTGTTTTGATGACCGCCACGCTGTTACGTGTCATCTGGGTGGCGAATTCCATCGACGTTATCTTTGTGATGACGGGCGGAGGACCGGGCTACTCGACCTACACCCTTCCACTTTATGCCTTCGTTCAAGCGCGTACAGGACTTGATTACGGTTATGGCTCAGCGCTCGCTGTCTGTTTCACCATCATGCTGCTGGGCTTTGTCATTTTGTATCTTCGCCGTGCGGGAAGGAACATCACATGATGGTTCGAAATCAATCAGTATTACGCCGACGCCTTGTCGTGGAATTGCCGATGGCTTTGATCCTGCTTTTCACCCTTTCGCCCTATCTTTGGATGGCGCTGACTTCTGTAACTCAAGAAAAAAATCTGTTCACCCATGGTCCTTCACTCGTCGGTGCAACACTGGAAAACTACTTTAGACTGTTTTCTACTGTCGGGTTTGCCGACAACCTGTTGGATAGTTTCATCGTCGCTGGTGGAACTGTGATTTTCGGGCTCACGCTGTCTGTGCCAGCCGCATACGCATTTTCACGGTTCCGTTTCAAAGGGCGCAGATTCCTAATGCTGCAGTTCCTTGTGATCAATATGTTCCCCTTGGTTCTACTGATCCTACCGCTCTTTATCCTTATGAAGACATTGGGTCTGGTCGACACTTATCTTGCCCTGATCATCGCCAATTCAACCATCGCAATTCCGTTTTCGGTTTGGATGATGACCAGCTATATTGACGGCATCCCCAGATCGCTGGACGAGGCCGCGATGACAGACGGCTGTACGCGCTTCGGCGCGCTCCGTCGGGTGGTCCTGCCACTCTGCACACCGGGGATCATTGCGACAGGCGTTTATATATTCATCACAGCATGGAATGAATATTTGTATGCCCTGACCCTCGGCGGGCGAAATATCAAACCCATAACGGTCGCGATTCAAACCTTGATTGGTGAGTATCAAGTTGAATGGGGATTGCTGACATCCGGCGGAATTGTCGGGGCAATGCCCGCGACTATTTTGTTCCTATTCATTCAAAAACGCCTCATCGCAGGCATGACCCAAGGTGCGGTCAAAGGTTAAGGACCTACTCCATGAAGAATCCTATCGGCATTATCTCAATGCAATTCGTACGTCCGTTTACGGGAGATCATCTGCACCTGTTTCATGACATCAAAGCCATGGGTTTTGATTTCATCGAGCTTCTCGTGCCCGAACCCGAAGATGGCATCGACCTAGCATCGGCAAATGCAGCCCTAGCCGACGCAGGGCTGGAAGTTGTTTTGGCTGCTCGGGTGAATGCGCAACGCTCTATATCCTCAGAAGACCCAACCGCACGTCAAGGCGGGATCGATTATCTCAAAAGCTGTATCGATACCGCAGCAGCGATTGGTGCAAAGTTTATTGGGGGCCCTCTTTATGGTGAGCCAATGGTTTTCGCTGGCAGACCGCCACTGCCGCGGACCGATGATGAGATGAAAGCACGCGCAGATCGGATGATCTCAGGATTAGCCGAAGTTGCTCCGTTGGCACGCGCTGCTGGGCAAGTTTTTGCGGTAGAGCCGTTAAATCGTTTTGAGACCGACATGCTAAACACAACGCAGCAGGGGATTGAGCTTGTTGATACCGTGAATGATGCAGGGCTTGGCTTAATGCTCGATACATTCCACATGAATATGGAGGATCAATCGATCCCCGACGCGATCCGCATGGCCGGGACACGCACCGTGCATTTTCAGGCCAACGAAAACCATCGCGGATTTCCCGGCACAGGCAATATGGACTGGCCTGCAATAATGCGTTCACTGCATCAAGTTGGATACTCTGGACCCGTTTCACTTGAACCATTCCGAAGAGACGATCAACGCCTTGCACTGCCTATCGCGCATTGGCGCATGCCAGCCGAAGACGAAACAGAAAAATTGAAATCCGGTCGAGCGTTGATCCGCGCGGCAATGGATTTTGCGGAGTATGCACAATGACCCTTAACATCGGTTGGATTGGTTGTGGTCGTCACGCGACGTGGATGCTTTTACCACAGATAGGTCGCACGGGCATGCGCGTGGCAGCTCTGTGTGATCGTGACGAAAATGCATTGGCCGCAACTGCGCAGCAATTTGGTGTCCAGAAAACCTATACTGATTGGCGCGAGATGTTGGAGCAACCGGGATTGGACGCAATTTGTATGGCCGTCGGGCCTAGTGTCCATCACGAAGCGACATTGGCCGCTATTAAAAAGGGTCTACCCGTCTTCATAGAGAAACCGCCTGCGGCGACCCATGCACAATCGCTCGAAATATTGCAGGCGTCTGAACAGGCTTCTGTTCCGGTCTTTGTCGGTTTCATGAAGAGATATTCTACGGGCAACCGAATGGCTCAAAACATCTTAAAAGGCGAAGAGTTCGGGACGGTTCTTGGAATTACCGGAAGCTACATGACAGCACCGACCTATTTCGCGAATGAAGTCGATTACACGGGATTCTATCTTCACCATTGTGTGCACTACATGGATTTGATGCCGTGGCTTGCCGGAAGTCCAATTGCCGAAATGGCCGTTCGTCAAACAACGCCGGCGCCGGGAAAAGTGTTGTTTCACATGAACTTTTGCTGCGAAAACGGTGTTATCGGAAACGTATCTATGGGTACCGTTCAATCACGTGGTACTCCGATGGAACAGATCACGATTATGGGTGACCATAACCGGATTGAGGTGGACAACGTCATCAACATAACATGGCATCGTGATCCAGAGTTTAAGGCAGAAGTCCCCGGCGCCACGCTAGAGGGCGCAGCGGATTCATTGACTTGGCGACCAAACTTCACAGCAGCCGCCAACGAAGATCACAAAGGATATGCGGCACTGATGGATGATGTTGCCATTGGGTTATCCGGGAGGCAATCCGCTACGCCAACGATCTTAGATGGAGTTTTGGCTATGGCCAACCTCGAGCGGATGATTGGTTGTTTGGAAAAGTAAAACCACTGGCGCAGTGGGATCTAGTCGAAAGACAGGTAGCGATACCTCTCTTAGGAACGAAGTCAACTAATCTGACAGGTGGCCATGCCTCAACTACCTCCTGCTAGAGTGTGGCGACTGGTTTTCTAAGCGACATGGGATGAATGACTTTTACAATCGATCTACGTGACTTAGTGTCCACGATTCAGTCGATACTGTCGCCGTTGCAATAGGCGACATGGCAACTGGCGAAGGCCGTAAAGGAATTACAGCACGCGAGCCCATCTCGTGCGTCCAAAAAATCGCAGGTAAGGCAATGAAATCGGGTGAACCGGTCATAAAATACGGACAGATTCTGGGAATGGCCTCGATGGATATTGCCATAGATGATCACGTTCACGTACAAAATTGCGCGCTTCCTGAATGCAATTCCATTTGGACAGTCATCCGAGGGGGGCTTCCTACATATTCCGACCGAACTACTTTTCCTGGTTACGAGCGTTCTGATGGACGTGTGGGAACGCGCAATTATTTTGGTGGAATAGCTTCAGCCAATTGTTCCACGACAGTTTGTCATGACATCGCCGCTGAAGTGAATCGAGCTCTGCTACCCTTACATCCAGGCATCGACGGGTTCGTTCCAATTGTTCATGATTAAGGTCGCTGAGTGAGTAACAAAGGAAGATGCGGAACCGACTGAATAGAAGGTCGAATTGTCCGTGTTCATTGCCTTTGGTTCAATCGATGCAGACAGCATGTCGAAATTGCGATGTTATGTCGTTTTGTATGCTGCAATCCCAGTAATCGGCCCTTAAGCTGCTGAAACAAGGGAGAGGATTAAGACACGCATGACCGATCTTTGGGATGGTTTGTCCCGGGCATTTTGGCTTGTCGTAACGCTGGACGCGGAACTGGTCGAAATCACGCTGCGTTCGTTGCAGGTGACGATCAGTGCGTTGGTTATTGCGTCATTGATTGCCTTACCGCTGGCCGCTGTTCTTGCTGTGCGCCGGTTTCGATTGCGCCGCGCGGTTATTGCTGTGTTGAACGCGCTTATGGGTTTGCCACCTGTCGTGGTTGGATTGATCGTCTACATTCTTTTGTCGCGTTCGGGTCCGTTTGGCGTTTTTGGATTGCTGTTCACGCCAACGGCAATGATCATCGCCCAAGTCATCATTATCGTTCCGCTTATTGCATCGATTGCGCATCAGTCACTGCGCGACCTTTGGACTGAATACCACGACCTTCTGATATCCATGAACGTGACGCAGACACAGAAGGTGAAAACGCTTTTGTGGGATGCACGGCGCGCTCTTTTGACCGCGTCACTTGCCGGGTTTGGGCGCGCGATTGGCGAAGTTGGTGCCATCATGATTGTCGGGGGAAACATCGATCATGCAACGCGAGTCCTAACAACGGCCATCGCGTTGGAAACTGGTAAGGGCGAATTTGCTTTGGCGCTTGGGCTTGGCTTTGTTTTGATTGGCCTGACCATCGCGATAAACATCGCCACACATTGGTTGGGCCAAACTGAGACGGAGGGGCGTTGGTGACACAGCTCTTTCCATTGAAAGTCACAGGGGCGGAATCGCGTCGTCGTGGAAAGCTGTTGGTTGGGCCTGTTGATTTGGAACTTGGGCCGACGGGAACAACAATTGTCATTGGTCCAAACGGATCGGGTAAAACAACATTGCTTAGCCTGCTGCACGGCACCAGCCGTCTGAATGCAGGGCAGGTCACGTGGGCCTGTTCGACAGAAGACGCACGGCGACATCAATCCTTTGTATTTCAGCGGCCCGTCATGTTGCGCCGGTCCGTGGTCGATAACATTGCTTATCCATTGGGATTGCGAGGTCACGACACCAAAACGGCCCGCGCGCAGGCGACTGAATGGGCCATTCGCGTCGGCCTGGGCGACATGCTAACGCGCCCGGCGACGGTTTTATCAGGCGGCGAACAGCAAAAGCTGGCTTTGGCACGGGCTTTGATATCAGAACCTAAATTGGTTTTTCTGGACGAACCTTGTGCGGCTTTGGATGGACGCGCGATGCGTGAGATTGAAACGATTTTGACCGAAGTCAAAGCCGCCGGCACACGCATCATTTTATCGACACATGATCTTGGGCAAGCCCGCAGATTGGCGGATGAAGTCTTGTTTCTGAAGGGCGGATTAATCCATGAACAAGGTTTAGCGCCGACGTTTTTTGACCAACCACAGACATCCGAAGCGCAAGCTTTCTTGAAGGGAGATATTGTCGAATGAAGAGTTTAGCGGCCCTATCTTTTGCCCTTGTTGTTTTGGGACAGGCTGTGTTTGCCGATGTCATGAAGCTGGCCGTTACAACCAGTTTTCACAATTCGGGATTGGCCGAAATCCTGTTGCCCGAGATTAAAAATGATCTTGATTTGGACGTGCAATTGCTTGTGGTTGGGACAGGGCAGGCGTTGAAACTTGGGCGGTCTGGGGATGTGGACGCAATCTTGGTTCATTCCCGCAAGGCCGAAGAAGAATTTGTAGCCGATGGATCCGGCACATTTCGACGCGAGATAATGTATAATGACTTTGTCATTGTGGGTCCCAATGCCGACGCGGCCAATGTTGGGTCTGCGTCAGATGCCAAGGATGCATTGCAGCGAATTGCAAACGCCAAGGCTAGATTTGTCAGCCGGGGGGACGACAGTGGCACCCACAAAAAAGAACAAAACCTGTGGTCATCAGCAGGGCTGAAAGCGGGCGAACTTGGCGATTGGTACAACGCGGTTGGTGCGGGTATGGGCGCGGCTTTGAACACAGCGTCCGGGTTGAATGCGTACATTCTGTCAGACCGCGCAAGCTGGCTTAACTTTGGAAACAAGGGTGACTTGGCGGTGTTGTTTTCCGGTGATCCGGTGTTGTTTAATCAATACGCATACTTGCCGGTTAACCCGGAAAAACACACGCATGTGGAACGTGACTTGGCCCTAAAGTTGGAAAAATGGCTGACGTCTGATCGTGCAGCCAAGTTGATCAACGGGTACGAAATCGACGGTCAGACCTTGTTTACGTTCAACGCCAAACCGCCCAGCCAATAGCGTTCAATGATCGGTATCACCATGGATCGCAAACTGCTCTAGACCGGCCTCTTGAGGTTCAATCATGCGATAGGATTCTTTGACACCTGCGGGGGTCAATTCACGGGCAACCGTCAGCAACATATTTTGCGCATGGTCCTCACACAATTCGACCATCTGCGAGATTTCTTCGGCGGCAACAGGTTTCGCAGCCTCTACCGAAGGTGCCCCGTAATAGGTCACAAAGTGATGGGCCAACAATTCCGTCAATGTATCAATCTCTGACGCTTCGATCTGCGTGACCGCAACAAAGGTCACGCGCCCACCGGTTTCCAAGCCAAACCAACCGTTTGAAAACGCTTGGCGTGACTTTCCGCTCAAATCGGCTTCGGTCCAGTTTGAAAACTCAAACCCGCCCGAAACGCACCATTCTCCGGTGCGTGCGGGTGATGCGAAAACACGTGTGTCGCTTTCGTCAAAGTGAATGGCGCGCGCAAGGTTCATGAACTCTCCAGAAGGGCTGTCAAAGGGATCAAATGGGTTGTGGAATCGTTGCGCAGCAACATCCCAAAATCTTCGTCGACGCCAAGAAAGGTGCCGGATGTCTTGGAATGACTGGCCGGTTCACCAACGCCGTGCGCAAGGCCGCGCCACTCCGAATGGAGCGGTTTGTTACCTTCGTCTTCCCAACGTCCGATCCATCCCAACGTATGGCGGGCCCACGCTTCGACCAAAGCAGGCGCTTGAACGTCAGCGCATCCTTCTGCGTAAAGCGCGGTTTCATCCGGTGTGTCCCCGGGTCGGTCGCTTTCTGGCCAAAGCGGAAGCGTGAATCCGATGGCCAGCCAATCGGGGACTGCTTCAGGATCAGGGTCTGAACAGGTCACGTTGAAGCTGCCGCATTTCGCACCATTGATGCGCAATCCACCATTCCATTCCAGATGCACGGCCACTTCGGGTGGGGCGAGCGCGCCCAATGCATTTTGAAACCCGATACCACACAAAGGAAACATGGCCATCGATTTGGCCAGCGGGATTTCTGGGGCGAACACAAGCGCTGCATCGATTGTATCCGATCCAATCCGGTGGGCCAGCAGACCTGCGTCGCATCCTTGCATGGCGCGCATTTGCGCATGTTCCATCGCGGCACCTGTTGCAGGTTCGTCATGGAACAGCGGAGGAAGCACAAGTTCGGTCATGCGACGCCCTGCGCGACTAATGCGTTTGCAACATCATGAAACGCGCGCGCTTGCACGCTGTCGGGTTGGCTGACAACGATTGGGGCACCCCCATCAGCAGCCAGACGAATGTCCAGATGCAAAGGCACTTCGGCCAAGACCGGAACGCCCAGCTTGTCCGCTTCGGCGCGGACACCGCCATGCCCAAAGACATGTTCTTCGTGACCACAACTGGAACAGATATGCGTGGACATGTTTTCGATCATACCAAGGATCGGGACATTCAACTGCTGAAACATATCGATCCCTTTGCGCGCGTCGATCAACGCCACATCTTGCGGTGTCGACACGATCACAGCGCCATCGACCTTTGCCTTTTGGCTAAGGGTCATTTGCACGTCGCCGGTGCCGGGTGGAAGGTCGACCAGCAACACATCCAACGCGCCCCATTGCACTTGGTTCATCATTTGCTGCAAGGCGCCCATCAGCATCGGACCGCGCCAAACGACGGCCTGATCTTCGTTGGTCATAAAGCCAATCGACATGGCCGTTACGCCGTGATTGCGCATGGGCAGGATCGTTTTGCCATCGGGTGATGCCGGACGCCCCGATATCCCAAGCATGCGCGGTTGCGACGGCCCGTAAACGTCTGCATCCAAAAGACCGACACGCCGACCCTGCGCCGCCAATGCACAGGCCAGATTTGCCGTGACAGTGGATTTTCCCACACCGCCCTTGCCGCTTGCGATTGCGATAATGTGGTCGATGCCCGGAATTTTCTGCGGGCCTTGTGGTTCGGCTGGTCGTTGAGGCTTTAGATCAGGCGGAGCTTTCATCGTGCTGTGACTTGTCAGAATGATCGAAACAGAGTCGACACCGTCCAGCGTTTTGATCTTTTGTTCGGCCTCATCCTTTGCGGTTTCATATGCTTGTGCGTGTTGTGGATTGATTTCCAGCACAAAGCGGACCGCGCCGCTTTCTACGGTTAAAGCGCGCATCACCCCGGATGAAACAATGTCCCCCCCTGTTGGATCAGCGATACCCTTTAGAACGTCCAGAACCTGTGCGCGGTCGGCCAATTCAGTTTTCTCCTTTGATTTCACTGGTGACTTCATGTGTAAGCCCCAGTTCTTCAATCACGATAGTTGCCTTGGCTGTGTAACTTTTACCAGCCTCGCCTTTTGTGCGCACTGCGTCTTCGATGGCCTGCTGCGAGGTCACACCAACCTGCTTTAGAAATTTGCGCATCGACATATTGAAATCGTCACTCATGCCTGTCTTCCTTCTGTGAATTGACGGAACGTGCGAAGAGTGTCTAGGTTTGACCCATGCTTCGCAATTTGATCATTTTGTTGCTGTGCTATGTGCCGGTTGCTGCGTTGGCCAATGATAAATTGGTTCAGCTGCACGCGCCTCAGGCGCTTATCGATACCGGAGTGTTCAAACACATCTTGCCTCGGTTTTCGCTGAAAACGCAGGTGCGCGTTGAATTGGTCGATGACCCTGCGTCCGCGCAAATGGTTTTGGGCCCAGAGGGTCGCGCCTTGTTTGAAGGCGTTGGCGCTATTTGGCACATGAAAATTCAACAGGACCATCCCGGAACAAAACGCTTTGCCGATTGGTTCACGTCCGATGTGGGACAACGCACGGTTTTGTCCTTTGCCCCGGACGGTGGTGCGCCGATCTTTCAACCGCCCCCCGAGAAAGAAGCGGTTGTTGCCGAAGTCTCGGTGGACGGAGATCTGGAGTTGGGCAAAACCGTCGCGCAAACGCAATGCGGTCGGTGTCACCGGGTGGTGGATGACGGGCGCATGACGGGAATAGGATCGACCCCGTCTTTCTTTGTTTTGCGCACGTTCGAAGATTGGGAATCGCGGTTTGCGGGGTTCTACGTTCTGAAACCGCACGGGGCGTTCACCCAGATCGAAGACGTGACAGAACCGTTTCCAGAAGACCGCCCTTCGCCAATCGTGCCTGTGAAACTCACACTGGACGAAGTCGAAGCGCTGTTGGCCTATGTCGAAGCCATTCAGGCCGCTGATCTGGGTGCACCTTTGGAACATCAGTGATCGCGCCGTTTTGACAAATAATCGTCCGTTGTGCGTACGCGTGGACGTTCGCCCCCTTCAAACGGATTGTTTTCGCTGTGGAACTGGGCGTCGACGCGACAATCATCGCACATTTGAATAAGGCTTAGTTTGTCCGGATCAGAGAACATCGAATGGCCTTGCAGCTTTTCGGTAATCCGTTCGATGGTGGATTTTGATCCAAATAACTTGCTGCATTTGATGCAAGCAAACGGTTCTTCCTCGTTCAGAACGACTTGCGACAAGGCCGCATCGGTCAGGTTAAGGCGTGGTTCGTATGTGATTGCGTTTTCGGGGCAAATGTTGGCACACAAACCGCATTGCAGGCACGCGTCTTCTTGAAAGCGCAATTGCGGTAAGTCTGAGTTGTCGCCCAATGCGCCAGATGGGCACAGCGACACGCAGGACAAGCACAAGGTGCAACTGTCTGTGTTGACCAGGACGGCACCATAGGGGGCCCCTTCGGGCAATGCCACGGTTTCGGTTTCAGCTTGCAATGCCTTTGCCGCTTGCCGCGTGATCTGGCGGCGCGTGCCCATGGGGCGCACGGGGTTCGCACATGGTTCTGGGGCGTTTTCGGCAAACAAAGTCTCGGACATTGCATCGGGATCGGATGTATCCAACACGGACACTTTTCCGGTTCCGGCAATGGCTTGTGCGATGGCGACTTGCGTCGATAACGCTGCGCGATCAGTGGTGGCACTTGGGATCAAAGACACCGATGCAAACCCGGCCGCCAGCGCGGCGGCAATTTCCGCATGTCCAAACCCGTTCAGCGCATCCACTTCCAAGGGGATGACATCGGCTGGCAAGCCATCGCCGTGACGCGCAGCGAGGCGTATCATCTCGGACCCATGGGCGTTGACGACAAGCAGGCGCGGCGATTGTCCACCCGCGTCCAGATACGCCTTAGCCAGCGTTTGAACACGCAGAAAGGTTTGATCGACAGACGGTGCGTCCAATTCGATTGCACCGGACGGACAGGCCGCAGAACACGCACCGCATCCTGCACAAATAAGTGGGTCGACGGTGACATGTTCCCCGGTCGGCGTAATCGCACCTGTTGGGCACAAATCCAGGCATCGCGTGCAACCCGTTTGTTCGGCGCGAGAATGCGCGCACAGCAACGCTTGGGTTTTTACGTGCAGCGTTTTTTCGAATGTCCCAACCAGATGCGATGCATCCAACACTGCGGCCCCGACCGCAGCGGCATGGCCAGGATCAGCGCGCAAATACCCGTCCCGTTTTTCATGTGCAGGAAACAAGGGATTGTCCTTGCGCAGATCAAGGATAACGTCGCATTGCGACTGACCGCCATTGCGCGGCTCGCTCAGCTGTACAGCGCCGCGTCCGCCCGGTTCAATTTCCTGCAAATCATCAATCGTAACTTTGAAATTTCCGATCGCCCCAACGGCATTGCGCAGCCGTCCCACAACAACATCAAAACCGCTTGTTGGGACCGTGTCTGGCGCCGTTTCGGACAAGACCGTGACGCTGAGATGGTCCTTTAGCTGTTCTGCCACAGACATCGCGATGTCCGAGGCCCCTAGAACAAGACACATGCCGTCTGAAATCACATCAATGGTTTTCGGTCCCGTAGATGGCAACGCCGCTTCTGCAATCAATGCGGACATTTTGGGTAGTGTCGGGCGGTCATCCGTGGTCCATCCAGCCCTGTCGCGCAGGTCAAGGAAGGCGGGTTCAGGGGTGCCTAACTCTTCGGCCAATGCTTGGAACCGGGTCGATTCTTGAGCACAACAAATAATTGCACCTTCCTCGGACAACACCTTGGCGGCGATGTCCAACTGATGGGTGCACAGGGCAGTACAGGGTGATTTGACCTCTAGTCCGGTCGCCTTCGACAGCCCATCTGAATCAATGGACTGCGTGCCCAGACAATCACATGTAATCAGTGATTTAGTCATAATTTTCTCCCCTGAGCAAACGCGTGATTTTGGTTGTTTTTGCGCCTGCCTTACGCACCAGCCTAGACACGATTTCAAATCAGGCTCAACCGCTTTTCTACTGACAAAGCCATGTTCCCGGTGCGCGATTCGAGCGTCGTGAAGAGAAATAATCAAAGCGTCGTTAATCTGAGTAACATTGTCGGATTAGACAATTCGTCCATGTGCTTTGTGGACCGCTGGCAGGCTGTCCCAAATTGTCCAAAATACAAAAAGAATACCATTGTGCACGAAATGAAGCTTTGTGGATTTTGCAAGATGCAGCAGGGTGATGTTCAGGGAGGACGAGGATTGATCAACAATCCCAATATGTACGACACCTTGCAGCTCGGCGTTGTTTTGCGAAAAACGCCGGGTGTGACGCGTTGGGTGTCTCATCATTGGACGGCATCCGCTGTCTTGCCGGGTGCTGGACCTGCAGATTGGCGGGAACTGCGTCGAGAAGGCGAAGCCATCGAATACCACGCAGCCACTCTTTTGCTGGAATTGCACGGTGCCGACACCGAAGCATACCTGCATGGTTTGCAGGCACAAATCCCCAGCGTCTATGTCGTCATGCGTCCGATTGAAGATGACGGGCTGGATGTCGTGTTGGTCACGGCGTCCCCGTACGAGGCGCAAGATTACACAGATAGCGGCGAAGAGATCGTCGAGAAGGTTGCAATGCCGCCAGCGCTTTTAGCGTGGGTGCAGAACTTTGTCGAAATGTTCCACGAGGAAGAAGAGTTCGTGAAACGCAAACGCGATCGTCAACGGGTCGACCAAAAGGAAGACGGCATTGGCGATGCGCGTATCGCGCAGACGGCTGATGTGTATCGCGCACCGACATTGGCCCGAAAGGAACGTTTGCAATGAGCGACTTTTGGGCAAACAGGCGTGCCGCCGTCGCACGCGAGGAAGAAGCCGAAAACGCAGCATTGGAAACGCAGCGGCAGTTAGACGCTGAGGCGGCGATTGCCGACAAATCCGACGAAGAGCTTTTGGAAGAACTGGGATTACCAGACCCGTCGCAGATGGATGCCGAAAGTGATTTCAAAGTATTCTTGCAGGACACGGTGCCGGCGCGGTTGCGCACACGCGCTTTGCGCCAGCTGTGGCGTGTAAATCCGGTTTTGGCCAATTTGGATGGCCTGATTGATTACGGCGAAGATTATACAGACGCGGCCACAGTCATTGAGAATTTGCAAACAACCTATCAGGTTGGAAAAGGCATGCTGGCGCATATCGAGGAAATGGCGCGACAGGCCGAGGCGGAAGAGGCCAAAGATGAACTGTCGCCGGATCAACCGGATCAAGTTGACCCTGATCAAGACGACGATGACGATGTGGCTTTGATCGAAAATGAGTCAGAGATGGAAGATGGCATTGAAGACGAAGATGCCATTGCCGCTTCCGACATTCAGGAAGAACCGGTTCCATTGCCCGAAATGGCCGAGACCCCCGAGGCGCTATACGTTCCGCGGAATCGCCGGATGACATTTACGTTTGAGGATAAAAGAGCAGGATGACAGTAGCTGTGGAAAACCACACGATTGCCGAGGAAGATCGCCTGCGGGCTGATCTTTATAACTTTCTTGGGCTGCTTTTGTCCGGGCCGCCAGATCAGATGCTGCTTGAACAGACGGCTGGTCTGTCTGGGGATGACAGTGATTTGGGGCAAGGCGTTTCGACGCTGGCGAAACTTGCCAAGATCACCAAACCCAAAACCGTTGAAAGCGAATTCAACAAGCTGTTCATCGGTTTGGGTCGTGGCGAATTGCTGCCTTATGCGAGCTATTATTTGACGGGCTTTTTGAACGAAAAGCCGTTGGCACGCTTGCGGGCTGATATGACGGCACGCGGTTTGGCTCGGGCGGACAATGTGTTTGAACCCGAAGACAATATCGCAAGCCTCATGGAAATGATGGGCGCCATGATCGTCGGGCGTTTCGGCACGCCTGCGTCTGTCAGCGTTCAACGCACGTTTTTCAACACACATATCGCCCCATGGGCGGCACATTTTTATTCGGATCTGGAGGGCGCAAAGAACTCGGTCTTTTACGCTTCGGTCGGCACAGTCGGTCGAACGTTTATAGACGTCGAAATCGAAGCGTTTCGGATGAGCGGTGCGGATTAATTCGCATCAATCGAGCGGCAGGAAACTGTCGGAACAGCGGGAGGAGACACTCGCATGAGCAAGAAAGAAGACGCCTCGCGGCGCGACTTTCTGAAACTGGCTGGGACCACAGCGCCGATAGCGGCGGTGGCGGTTGCAACTGGTGGCACGCAGGCTGAAGCAGCCGAACCTGACCTGACATCTGAAAAGATGCAGGACACGGTGCACACGCGTGCCTTTTACGACTTAGCGCGCTTTTAGGGCGTGAAAAAACGGCAACGCCCGGGAAATCGGTCGGTGCAGAGCAGGTTTTGGTGACTGGTTGCGTGACGCCCGACTATCAAAGCCAATCGAAAGCCAAGCGAGTGCGGTTCTTAACGTTTGAACCAAGCGAGCAAGGGAGGAAGAAACATGTTACGGAAAAAGACCAACGGGGTTGCGCGACGCCCCCAGCGGACGAGTATCCTATCCGAGGTTGCTGAAACCTCGGTAGACCGGCGCGCGTTCTTGCGTGGTTCGGGTCTGGCGATCGGGGGCCTTGCAGCGGTTGCTGCGACGGGCGGCACCGTTCAACAGGCTACGGCTGCGACGGCTGCGACCGGTGCCGTTGAATTGAAAAAGTCCGTTTGTACCCACTGTTCCGTCGGTTGTACGGTTGTGGCCGAAGTGTCGGACGGTGTCTGGGTGGGCCAAGAGCCCGGCTGGGACAGCCCGTTCAATCTTGGGGCGCATTGTGCCAAGGGGGCTTCTGTACGCGAACATGCGCATGGTGAACGCCGCCTGAAATACCCGATGAAAAAAGAGGGTGGCGAATGGAAACGCGTCAGCTGGGAACAGGCGATCGACGAGATCGGCGACGGCATGATGAATATCCGGGAAGAAAGCGGCCCGGACAGTGTCTATTGGTTGGGTTCAGCCAAGCACAGCAACGAACAGGCTTATCTGTTCCGTAAATTTGCTGGCTATTGGGGCACCAACAACGTTGACCACCAAGCGCGGATTTGTCACTCGACGACGGTTGCGGGTGTGGCGAACACATGGGGCTACGGCGCCATGACGAACAGCTATAACGACATCCATAACTCCAAGGCTATTTTCATCATTGGTGGAAACCCAGCCGAGGCGCACCCGGTGTCGCTGTTGCATGTTTTGCGCGCAAAAGAGCAAAACAACGCGCCGCTGATCGTGTGTGACCCACGGTATACACGCACAGCCGCCCACGCAGACGAATACGTTCGGTTCCGTCCGGGATCAGACGTGGCGCTTGTTTGGGGTATCCTGTGGCACATCTTCGAAAACGGTTGGGAGGACAAAGAGTTCATCCGCACCCGTGTTTGGGGCATGGACCAGATTCAGGAAGAAGTCCGCAAGTGGACACCTGAAGAAGTTGAACGCGTTACAGGCGCACCCGGATCGCAGTTGCGCCGTGTGGCACGTACGATGGCCAACAACCGCCCAGGCACCGTGATCTGGTGTATGGGTGGCACACAGCACACCAACGGGAACAACAACACGCGCGCCTATTGTGTGTTGCAGTTGGCGTTGGGCAACATGGGAACGTCGGGTGGTGGTACAAACATCTTCCGCGGCCATGACAACGTGCAAGGTGCAACCGACCTTGGTGTTCTAAGCCATACGCTTCCGGGCTATTACGGTCTGTCGGCTGGATCATGGGCGCATTGGGCACGCGTTTGGGGAGAAGACCCTGAATGGCTGAAAGGCCAATTCGCGATGACCAAGGATGCCGAAGGCAAGGACAAGTCTTTGCAGCAATTGACGGGCATTCCCGTTTCGCGCTGGATTGATGGTGTTCTTGAAGATCCCGACAACATGGACAACCCGAATAAGGTGCGTGCCATGGTCTTCTGGGGGCATGCGCCAAATTCGCAGACCCGTATGAAGGAAATGAAGACGGCGATGGAAAAGCTGGACATGCTGGTCGTTATCGATCCGTATCCAACGGTTTCCGCAGTCCTTCATGACCGCGAAGACGGGGTGTATCTGTTGCCTGCGTCGACACAGTTCGAAACGCGTGGGTCTGTCACGGCGTCGAACCGGTCGTTCCAATGGCGCGAAAAGGTCGTCGATCCTTTGTTCGAGTCCAAGCCTGATCAAGAGATCATCGCTTTGTTCGCGAAAAAGTTCGGCTGGCATGATCGGATGTTCCGAAACATCAAGCTGGAAGAAGACGGGCTGACCCCGGATGCCGAGGACACATTGCGCGAAATCAATCGCGGTATGTGGACCATCGGTTATACAGGTCAGTCGCCAGAGCGGGTGAAACTGCACATGGCCAACCAGCACACCTTTGATCGCACAACGCTTCAGGCCATTGGTGGCCCGGCAGACGGCGATTACTATGGTTTGCCTTGGCCAACTTGGGGAACCCCTGAAATGGGTCACCCGGGCACGCCGAACCTGTATGACATGTCCAAACCTGTGGCCGAGGGTGGCTTGACCTTCCGGGCGCGATTTGGTGTCGAACGGGACGGTGACAACCTGTTGGCTGACGGGGTCTATAGCGTCGGATCGGAAATTCAGGATGGTTATCCAGAATTTACGATGCAGATGTTGATGGATCTTGGTTGGGACGGCGATTTGACGGCTGACGAACGTGCCGCCATTGATGCTGTGGCAGGTCCTAAAACCAACTGGAAAACCGACCTGTCAGGCGGAATCCAGCGGGTCGCAATCAAGCATGGCTGTGCGCCCTTCGGGAACGCAAAAGCGCGTGCAGTTGTGTGGACCTTCCCGGATCCGGTGCCTGTGCACCGCGAACCGCTTTACACCAACCGTCGCGATCTTGTCGCAGACTATCCCACCTACGAAGACCGGAAGTTCTATCGTCTACCGACGATGTACGCCTCGATCCAAAAGCAGGATTTCAGCAAGGACTATCCGATCATCCTCACGTCTGGCCGTCTGGTCGAATACGAGGGCGGAGGAGACGAATCCCGATCGAACCCCTGGCTTGCGGAATTGCAGCAAGACATGTTCGTCGAGATCAACCCGCGTGATGCCAACAACCTTGGTGTGCGGGATGGGAAACAAGTCTGGGTCGAAGGTGCGGAAGGCACCAAGGTCAAAGTTATGGCCATGGTCACCAACCGTGTCGGTGAAGGCGTTGCCTTTATGCCCTTCCACTTTGGTGGGCACTTTGAAGGCAAGGACCTTAGGGACAAATACCCCGACGGCGCCGATCCGTATGTGCTGGGCGAGTCTGCGAACTCGGCCATGACGTACGGCTACGACAGTGTCACTCAAATGCAGGAGTCCAAAGTGTCTCTCTGCAAAATCTCAACAGCGTAAGGAGGAAAGAGAATGGCTAGAGCAAAATTTCTCTGCGACGCCGAGCGCTGCATTGAGTGCAACGCCTGTGTCACGGCCTGTAAGAACGAGCATGAGGTGCCTTGGGGTATCAACCGCCGTCGCGTGGTAACCATCAATGATGGGAACCCCGGCGAACGGTCGATTTCCGTGGCCTGTATGCATTGTTCGGATGCGCCTTGTATGGCGGTTTGTCCGGTCGACTGCTTCTATCAAAACGAAGAAGGTGTCGTTCTACACAGCAAAGACCTGTGCATTGGTTGTGGATATTGCTTTTACGCGTGCCCCTTTGGCGCGCCGCAATTTCCGCAGGCGGGCAACTTTGGGTCGCGCGGTAAAATGGACAAATGTACCTTTTGTGCCGGTGGCCCAGAGGATACGCATTCAATAGCAGAGTTCGCGAAGTATGGGCGCAACCGGATCGCAGAAGGCAAATTGCCAATCTGTGCCGAGATGTGTTCAACGAAAGCCTTGTTGGCGGGGGATGGTGACATTGTGTCAGCGATCTACCGCGAACGCGTGGTCGCGCGCGGCTTTGGCTCCGGTGCTTGGGGCTGGGGTACCGCTTACGACCAAAAAGGCGGGTGAAACCTGCGCTGCACACAACAAAAAGGGCCGCCCGATCATTCGGGCGACCCATTTCGCGTGTCAATAAACGTCGATTAGCTTTTGCGTCTGCGTGTAACCGCGAGGGCACCAAACCCAGACAACAACAACAACCCACCCGCTGGCAACGGCACGGCGTTGGGTTGGGTGTTCGACCCACTGCTTATTGTTGGGCCCACGCTATCCAATTCGAATTCGTAGTAAACGGATTCTTCAGAATTGTAGCTGGAAAAATAGTTATAACCGCCGTTAACTGCGTTCGATGCAATGGATGCCAAAGCAGACAACGATGTGATTGCGCCGTCGGTTGGGAAAAGGCTGGTCGGCCCGTCCCCGTTAAAGCTGAGATAGAGGTCGCTACTGGCGTATGTTGCGTTGTCATACTCATAGGCGTAACCAGATGCTTGATCCGAATATACGCTCTGCGAGTCACTCGAAAAGTTGTAGAGGGTGAGCGACTGATCACTAAACGATGTGCTATCAACCAATGTGCCCAAAGTATCGTACACGGCTATGTCATAATTGACGTTAAACGTCGTGTAATCATAGGAGTAATAGCCGGCATAAGAATACGAATTGCTCGAAACTGGCAGGTCGGTATCGTCTCCACTGATCGTTACTTCGACTGCGTAACCGGGCAGGTCTGTGCTGACGCTGGTGTTATAATCGTAATGACTGCCGTAGCTGGTTGTGCCAGACAAAGTGACACTGATAGGCGCTGCAAAAGCCGAGGTTGCAGCAAGGGCCGTGAAAATGGTTGCAGCCGCAAACGAACGGCCAGAATTACTAGTCAAAAACATGGTTTCTCCAGGTGTGATGGTTTGGCAGATATTGAAGCAGATGGCGCCGGTATGCGGACCAATTCTGTTCAAATTGCGCCCCACATTCGTCAATCCAATGAAATCAATTTGAATAAAAGTGGCAGGGTTCTGAGCCCTTCGCCCGTGGGTCAGTGCGATCCGCAAATCGGAAGGGAAATGCGATGCGTTTGATGGCCATGATGTTGTCTGTTGTTCTTTGTTGCGCCTTAGGTTCCGGACTCCATGCGCAAGACGCTGAGACCGCTGACCCTGATCGTGCAGCGACAGGTGGCGCCCAAACATTGGAAGACATTCTAGCGCGCCAAAGGGGCGAAAAGCTGGACGACACATTCCGAAGCGACAATACAGGCGACGGGAATTCCGCCGCCAGTATCGGGTCGCAGCTTGGCACATTGGGCGGGCAATCCGACCCTGAACTTTGGCGCGCTTTGCGGTATGGGTCGGCGGATATCAGTGTATCGGGCGGCGGCGATGTGGCCAAGGTTCTGGTGCAAGATGGCGGTATGGCTTGGTATGAGTTCCGCAAGGGGCCTCTGTCGCAATATGGCGGTTGGGGTTTGATCGGTGTGATTGGGGCGCTGGTGCTGTTCTTTCTGTTGCGCGGTCGGATCAAGGTTGAAGACGAACAAACAGGAAAGACTGTCACGCGATTCAAGTTCTTTGAACGGCTTGCACATTGGATGCTGGCCGGTTCGTTTATCTTGCTTGGGTTTACTGGAATTTTCACGATGTTCGGGCGCACCCTGATTGCGCCGTACCTTGGAAAAGATTTCAATTCCGCTTTGCTCATCGGATCAAAGTTCATTCATAATAATGTGTCTTGGGCGTTCATGATCGCATTGGTCATGATCTTTTTCATGTGGGTCTGGCACAATATTCCAAACCGAACCGATCTTGTCTGGATCGCGCAGGCCGGTGGGATCATCGGCAAAAAGCACCCCCCAGCGAAAAAGTTCAACGCCGGGCAAAAGGTCATCTTTTGGTCTGTCATCTTGCTTGGTGCCTCGATCTCCGCGTCGGGGTTGTCATTGTTGTTCCCCTTCGAACTGCCGATGTTTGCCAAGACCTTTGTGTTGTTGAACGATGTGGGTGCGCCGGGGTGGGTCGGCATGGCACCTTTGCCGACCGAATTGGCACCGCAAGAAGAAATGCAATTGGCCCAGACGTGGCACGCGATTGTCGCGTTTGTTCTGATGGGCATTATTCTGGCGCATATCTATATCGGGACCGTTGGAATGGAAGGCGCATATGACGCCATGGGGTCCGGCGAGGTTGATGAAGCTTGGGCCAAGCAACACCATTCGATTTGGTTGGAAGAGGTCAAAGCCAAAACGATTGAGACCCAACAGGAGGCGACACCCGCGGAATAATGTGGCGTTGGATGGCAGTCTTTCTTGTGGTCAGTGCGGTGGAATGCTCCGCACAGGACTTCACAACCTTGAAGGGGCATGGGGGTCCGATCATGGGCTTGGCCTTGACCGGCAAGGGTCAGATCGTATCCGCCAGTTTTGACAATTCTTTGGGCGTTTGGGACGGTCGGGATGTTCGGTGGTTAGAAGGACATGATGCTGCGGTGACCGCAGTCGCGATGACCGGGTCAGGTCACATCATTTCTGGAGGCGATGATTTTGCCGTTCGGTATTGGGGTGAAACAAACCGGGTTCTGGGTCGACACAAAGGCAAGGTGGCCTCGTTAAGCGTGTCGCCAGACGGAAACTTTGTTGCCAGCGGATCATGGGATGGCGACATTTTCCTGTGGTCGTTGGACAATGCGGATCCAATCAAACTGCCCTATTCGGGCGCCGGTGTGAATGCAGTCGCGCATTCTTTGGACGGTCGGTATTTGTTCGCCGCAACGTCCAAAGGTGATTTACTAAGCTATGATCTGCGCACCCTGGACACGCCGCTTCCTTTGGCCCGGCATGGCTTTGGGATCAACAGATTGATCGTCGGTGAGGGGTGGGTTGCTTATGGTGCGGTCGATGGCGGAACCCGCGTATTGAACAACGAGACGGGTGACCAAATTGCGGATTTCACGCTGGACAGACGACCGATTTTGTCGATGGCGTACCACGCAGATACGGACCAGATCGCAGTTGGTGACGGTCAGGGGTACATCATGATGATCGACAGTGCGCGCTGGCGGATCACGCGTGACTTTCGCGCCATGCGGCAAGGCCCAGTTTGGGCGCTTGTCTTTTCGGAAGAAGGTGACCGGATTTTCGCGGGGGGGCTGGACGAAGTCGTGTACGCTTGGCCCGTGTCTTTGTTGGATGAATTTGATCCCGCCGAAGGTCAAGAACGCAGTTTCTTGCGCGACGTTGATGCAATGCCGAACGGAGAACGCCAATTCATGCGCAAATGTTCCATTTGCCACGCGTTAAAGGCAGGATCATCGCGCAAAGCGGGCCCAACATTGCACGGGGTGTTTGGCAGGCAAGCGGGCACAATACCAACGTATCGGTATTCAAAAACGCTGGATCAGTCGGGCATAATATGGGGAGAAGATACTATCGACGCGTTGTTCGACGAAGGTCCGGACCACTACATCCCAGGTTCGAAAATGCCTATGCAAGTGATCGCGAAACCGCAAGATAGGGCTGATTTGATCGCCTTTCTGCGCGTCGCGACAAAGGAGGACTAAATGAAAGCAATGTTCACTGGCTTTGTGGCTGTGATACTGATCGGAATCGGAGCGTATTTCGCACTTGGCGAGATGGGCTTTTCCTCGGAAGACCGCTTTACGTCTGACGCGGTGCGGTTGGAGTAACGAATGGACGATCTTCGCCCTGATGCATATGGGCCGGCACTGGCCGAAGCGTCGATACTGGTTGTTGATGACGAACCCGGTATGCGTAATTTCCTGATCAAGATTTTGCAGCCTCGGGCCAAGCGGGTCGAACAAGCAGCGTCGGCTGCTGAAGCATCCAAACATTTGGATGAAACCCATTTCGATCTGGTTATCTTTGACAATATCTTACCAAAGAAAACCGGACTAGAATGGGTCAGTGAACAGCGCCAATTGGGGTTCTTCGCCGATACGATCCTGATGACGGCTTATGCTGATCTTGAAACAGCAATCGCTGCTTTGCGTGCCGGGGTCAGTGATTTTGTTCTCAAACCCTTTCGCGCGAACCAGATATTGAATGCAGTGTCGCGCACGTTGGATCGAACGTATTTGCGTCGGGACAACACATTGTTGCGTCATGCGCTGGCGGCCGAAGCGGCCAAAGGTCAGTTGTTGGGCGATTCACCAGCTTTGGAAACGGTGCGTGAATTGCTGGTGAAATTAGCGCCTTTGGCGACGCCGGTGTTATTCACCGGGCCGAGTGGTACGGGAAAAGAGGTCGCGGCACGCACGTTGCATACGTTGTCTGATCGCGCGGAACGACCGTTTGTTGCGGTAAACTGCGCAACGATCGCCTCTGACCGGATTGCATATGAATTATTCGGCGACGCACGTGAAGGGGGCGAGCACGCGCCCGGATTATTCCTGTTGGCTGACGGGGGTACCTTGTTTCTGGACGAGGTGGCGCAAATGCCTGAGGCAGTTCAAGCCGCCTTGCTGCGCGTTCTCGAAGATCAACGCATCCGACCCGTTGGCGGCGAACGAGAAATCCCGCTGAACCTTCGGTTTAGCTTTGCGACCAACAGTGATTTGGAACAGGCCGTGGCGCAGGGCCGCTTTCGCGCCGATTTGTACCATCGCATCAACATCGTGAATGTTGAGATGCCCAAGCTCACTGACCGAGCGGACGATATTGTTGAACTGGCCGCTTTTTTCATGAGCCAGTTTTCCCAAACACTTGGCATGCCCGCCTTGGAATTGGATGACCAAACGTTGCTTAAACTTCATCGCTATGACTGGCCCGGCAATGTGCGTGAATTGCGAAATTTGATTGAACGGTCCGTGATCGTCGGGGCGTTTCCAATGGAGTTTGCAGGACATGGCGTGATCACCGGCGATCAGGCAATCGAGTCGCTTGAGCAGGTGACCCAGCGCCATATCCTTCAAGTTTTGGATCGGTGTGATGGAAATCGGGCTGAAGCCGCGCGCAGACTGGGTGTGTCGCGTAAAACGATTGATCGGAAATGTTCAACTTGGGAAGAATAAGGTGGCGTTATTGCGCCGCCAATTCGACCTTATCCGCGACTGGCAACCAAACAGTGAAAACCGCGCCGCCTTCAACGTGGTTTTCCGCTTCGATCAAGCCACCTGCCTGTTGCACTAGCGTCTGAGAGATCGACAGCCCAAGCCCCGTGCCTTCCCCCAGTTTTGTCGTGAAGAACGGATCAAATACTGACGTGATCATTTCGTCAGGCAAACCCGGTCCCGTGTCGCTGACTTGAAGCGCGACCATTGGTTTAAAATCACGATCTTCTTGAAACAGGCGGAGTGTTAAGACCCCGTTATCACCCATGGCTTGGGCTGCATTGATGATCAGATTGATGACGACCTGCTGCATCTCGCCTGAATCGATGCGTACGGGGTCGACGTCTTTTAGGTCGGTTGTAACCTGAATGTCTTTTTGGACCAGAACGTGTTCGACCAAAATCAGACAGTCGGCGACAACAGGGCGCAGATCAACGGTTTCGCCAAAGCCCGCATATTCGCCAGGGCGCGCAAACTGCAATAGCTTGCTGACCATCGCAGTGATGCGTCCGACTTGTTGATCGATCAGGCCAAGTTCGGTTCCAACGTCTTTGGCATTTGGTCCCAGCGTTTCGCGGACGACATCGACATTGCCTTGAATGACGGCGACAGGGTTGTTGATTTCATGGGCAACGCCAGCGGTGATTTCCCCAATCGAAGCAAGCTTTTCTGACATCACGAGCTGCTTGTATGTCGTTTGCAGCTTTTGGTTCGCGTCGCGCAATTCCGCTGTTCGATCTTCGACGCGGACATTCAGTTCATCGGCCCATTGTCGCAACGCTTTGTCGCGATCTTGAACTTGGTCCAGAAGGTCATCCAAATGCCCGGCGACCTGACCGATTTCATCCTGCGTTCCAACGTTGCCGTTGCGCGCATTCAGATCGCCTTTCGTCACGCGGGTCATGGTTTGGGTCATGCGTTCAAGCGGTGCGAAAATGCCCTTTGCCAACCACAAAAACAGAGGCGCGGAAATCAGCAACACGGCGATAAATGCGGCAAACATCCATCTGAATGCCGCACGCTTGGCTGATGAAAACGGGGCTTCGAGGAATCCCACATAAAGCATGCCAACCCTCTGATCAAAGCTATCCACTACGGGCAAATACCCAGATATGTACCAATCATTGACGACAAAGGCGCGGGCCAGCCACGTTTGCCCATCGCCCAGAACGGTCTGTCGCACAACGGCGGATACGCGTGTCCCCAGGGCGCGGACGTCTTCGAACAGACGCACATTGGTTGAAACGCGTACGTCTTCCAAAAACAGCGTTGCAGTGCCCTGCCTGTCACCACCTGTCACAGCGTTCAGGTAAACCAGTGCGTTGATTGAATCGATAAAGTCCAAATTACGATTCAGCAAAATGCCACCCACCAGAACTCCGGTTGTGTCGTTCAACAGAACGGGCGCTGCGCTGTGAACAACCATGCCGCGGTCTTCGACAATGCGATCAGTTGGAACGGCGGCTTCTGTGTCGATCAAATCGATGCGGGCTGTTTTGGCCAATTCGGGATCGAGTTGCAGAAGATCGTCGCCTGAAAAGATGTCAATTTCCGTTGCGCGTGACCCGTTCAAGGCGTGTTGCACAACAGGCCAATGTTCCGCGTCACCGATGGATTGAGAGTTGCGAAAATAGAGGAAGTCCAACCCAAGCGCTGCCCGGCGACCTTCTAGATATGCATCCAGCCCTGCTTGGCCAGATTGCAGCGCGGTGGCAAAGGCGGCGGCTTGGGCGACGCTGTCCAGATCGGTCCCTGTCCCACTGAGAATGCGCGCAAGATATTGTTCGGCAATGCGCAAGTCGCTTTCGACATTGGCGGTCAGGACCTTGTCATAATCAGTCGTCCACCGGCTCATGCCTAAGAACAATAGCAAAGGCATCAGAACGATCAGCGGCAAAAGCGCAAGGATCAAAAGGCGCAGGCGTACCGAAGTCATGACTAGTCTCCCTGAAAGAGAGCCTAGCCTGTGACCCGGTCTCTGGCAATTCGGACTAGTCTTTCAAATGCTGTCCCAACCATGGCCCGTGATGGGCACCAGACTTATCGACGCGTTCAAAACTGTGCGCGCCAAAGTAATCACGTTGTGCCTGCAGCATATTCGCAGTTGTCCGCCCCATCGTCAGCGTGTCGAAATAGGTCAACGCCGCCGCCAATGCAGGCACGGGCAAACCGGCAGCCAATGCGGCCAATGTGGTTTTGCGCAGACCGTCCACTGTGCCACTGATCAATGCCTTGAAGTGCGGTGCAAATGCCAGATTGGTTGTCGCGTCTTCGCGCAGGGCTGTTGCCATATCGTTCAACATGGCAGATCGGATGATGCAGCCTTCGCGCCAAACTTCGGCGATCTCTGGCATGGGCAGTGACCAATCGTATTCGCCGCTGGCCTTGGACAGCAGTTCGAACCCTTGTGCGTAACAAAGGATTTTACCTGCGATCAATGCCTTTTCGATGTCTGCGATTGTCAACGCATCTTGTGGCAGGTTGCGCGCACCCGGTTGATAGATGTCTTGGCCTTTCAGACGCAGATCACGAGCGGCAGACAAGTTGCGTGCTGAAACCGCCGCCTCGATGACGGGCACAGGTGCACCCAGCATTTGGCTTTCGATCACAGTCCAGCGCCCGGTGCCTTTTTGTCCGGCCCGATCTAGAATGATATCCAACACAGGTTTCTGTGTGTCGGGATCGTCGGCTTGGGACACGTTGCCAGAAATTTCGATCAGGTAGCTTTTCAGCGGGCCTTCGTTCCACGTATCAAAGATTTGGCCACAGTCCTTTGCCGCCATTCCCATTCCGTCACGCATGATCCCATAAGCTTCGGCGATCAGCTGCATATCGGCATATTCAATACCGTTGTGTACGGTTTTGACGAAATGCCCGGCACCGCCTGTGCCCATCCATTGCGCGCAGGCCTGACCTTCGTATTTTGCCGAAATTGCTTCAAGGATGTGGCTGATACGATCCCAGCTGGCTTGCGGTCCGCCGCCCATGATGGACGGTCCAAACCGCGCGCCTTCTGCACCACCCGAAACGCCAATCCCAAGGTAAGGGTATCCGGCCTCATCCGCAGCGTTTGCGCGTCGATTGGTTTCGTGGAAATTTGCGTTGCCCGCATCGATGATCATGTCGGTGTCGTCAAGCAATGGCCGCAGTGCTTCGATTTGGCTGTCGACGGCTGCCCCGGCGGGTACCATCAGCACAATGTTTCGCGGTGTTTTCAATGACGCAATAAAGGCTTCCAGCGTTTCTGCTGGGGTAATCTTGTCCGCCAGCTTGCCTGCTTCTTCCATGAACTCGGGCAGTCGTGACGTTGTCCGGTTGTACACCGAAACTGGAAATCCGTTATCCGCTATGTTCAGCGCCAACATTGCACCCATGGTACCCAGTCCAATTACGCCTATGTCTGATTGCGTCATTTTCGTTCCGTTCTCTTGCTCAACACTCCGACAACTGGGGTCCAGCTGCCCTTACATCTGGTCTCAAGGATTTTGCCACGGTTTTCAAGTTTGACTTCTATTCTTCGCTCAACCCATGGTATCGGTAACAGTGATATCAGATTAATGATCTTTATGCATGCTAAGGAGAAAGAATGACACGGGGTAAGGAATTGTTTTCGCTTGAGGGACGTCGCGCCCTGATTACCGGGTCATCGCAAGGGATCGGATTCGCATTGGCGCGCGGCCTTGCCGCTGCGGGTGCTGAGATCGTCTTGAACGGCCGTGATACGGCAAAACTGGAACGCGCAGCGGATGAATTAAGGGCAGGGGGCGCAACTATTCAAACGTTGGCGTTTGATGCGACTGACCATGAAGGCGTGCGCGCAGCGGTTGATGGGTTCGAAACAAAGACTGGTGCCATTGATATCTTGGTGAACAATGCAGGCATGCAACATCGCACTGCACTAGAAGACTTCCCGGCGGATGCATTTGAAAAGTTGTTACAGACCAATGTGGCAAGTGTCTTTCATGTTGGGCAGGCCTGTGCGCGTCACATGATAGGGCGCAAAGCAGGCAAGGTGATCAATATCGCCAGTGTTCAGACCGCTTTGGCGCGTCCGGGCATCGCACCTTATACGGCGACAAAGGGCGCGGTTGCCAACTTGACCAAAGGGATGGCGACAGATTGGGCCAAACACGGTTTGCAGTGTAATGCGATTGCTCCAGGGTATTTCGACACACCGTTGAATGCGGCACTGGTCGCCGATCCAGAATTCAGCGCGTGGTTGGAAAAACGCACGCCAGCAGGGCGTTGGGGCAATGTCGAAGAACTAGTCGGCGCCTGTGTATTCCTGTCCTCAGGAGCATCCAGCTTTGTCAACGGACACACATTGTATGTGGATGGTGGAATTACCGCGTCTCTTTGACGAAATAGCAATCAATTCATAAGGCTTTGCAATGAGTGGACGCACGACGATGCGCGATGTGGCAAAGGCGGCCGGTGTGTCGCCGATGACCGTGTCGCGGGCATTGCGTGGCGACACGATGGTCAATCAGAAAACGCGTGATCTGGTTCGAAACACTGCTGCGCGTCTTGGGTATGTGTACGACACGACTGCACAGGCGTTCCGATCGCAAAGAAGCGGTTTTGTTGCAGTAACTTTGCCCTCGATCAACAACGCGAATTTTGCAGATACATTCAGAGGATTGTCCGAAACGTTTGGTGATCTTGGGTTGCAGCTTTTGCTGGGCAGTACAAATTACGACGTTGAAGCAGAAGAACATTTGGTGCGTCAGTTGTTACAACGTCGACCAGAGGCCGTTATTCTAACGGGCGGTTATCACACCGATGCAACACAGCAATTGGTGCGCGCAGCCAATGTTCCGATATTCGAGATTTGGGACTTGCCGGATAATCCCTTGGGACACGTGGTTGGGTTTTCCAATGCGGATGCCATGAAACCGCTGGTGCAGCATTTGGCAAAGACCGGGCGGCGCAAGTTGGCCTTTGTCGGCGCGTCAGAGGGGACAGATCATCGCGGGGCTGAACGCCGACGCGGCGTTGTTGACGCGGCGCAATCAATGGGGTTGCCAGACGTGCAGTTCGTGGATGCAGGTCAAGCACCTGTTTCGATGACACAAGGTGCAGATGCCGTTCGAGCGCTGGGGTCGACTTTGAATGATCTGGATGCGCTGGTCTGTGTGTCCGATCCGGTTGCATATGGCGCGTTAAGCGCGTGCCAACGTATGGGGATTCGCGTGCCCAACGATTTGGCCATCACCGGATTTGGAGCGTTTGAAATTGCATCTGTCTGCGTTCCGTCAATCACAACCGTGCGTGTTAATGCCCATGCCGTAGGCGTTCGGGTCGGTGAATTGGCGTTGCGTATCTTTGATGGTCAGGACACGGGACGCAGTATGACAGAAGATTTAGGGTCAAGTTTGCAGGTTGGCGAAACTAGTTAGAGTTGGCGCTTTCATCAATTCGTCCAAACGCACCGATGTTAAATCGGTGCGTTTTTGACTAACGACTCAAACAGGCTGAAATTCTGCCGCTTCAGGCACATAAGCTTCAAGCCGCCCATCCGAAATATCAAGCCATAGCCCATGCAAGCTAAGTTGACCCTCTGCATGTCTCTTTTCGATAAACGGGAAGGTGAACAGGTTTTCGATAGAGGTTTGGACGGCATACCGTTCAAATTCGAGAACCTGTTGATCATTGTCTTCGATGTCTTCGACCAACGGGTATTTGGGGCGAAGGATATCCATCCACCGGCCAACAAAGCTGTCTGGTTTTTCCAATTCCGGGGCTTCGCCTTTGCACATATCCAAGCAACCTTTCACGCCGCCACATTGCGAATGGCCAAGGACAATAAGGTGCGCGACTTGCAAAACGTTAACTGCATATTCAACAGCAGCGGATGTACCGTGATGGTCTGTATCGGGCGCATAAGGTGGGACAAGGTTCGCGACATTCCGGTGAATAAAGAACTCGCCTTGGTCCGCACCAAAGATGGATGTGACATGCACGCGGGAATCACAGCACGTGATGACCATGGCTCGGGGACGCTGGCCGTCTTCTGCTAAGCGTTTATACCAAGCGGAATTTTCTGCGTAGGTAGTTGCCTTCCACCCGCTGTAACGCTGTTGCAGGTAAGCTGGCAATGGCTTCAATCTGTGCATTGTCGTTTGACCTTCTGTGTCCTGCGCACCGCCAATAGTCGCGATTGTCGTTAAATTCGAGAGAAAAATGCCTTCCCAGTGGAATGAGTTGCAACCTTTTGGGAAGGACTGGCTGTCATCTTGTCCGCGGTTTTGGGTGAGCGGCACGATGTTGCCAAGGGTGAGTAACGTGGAAGAACTATTGTTAATTAGACCAACAGAAATCGTGCGAGTCGATTCAGAGAAACTCGGGAAGTTATACATGGATATGGGTGACGTGGCGGCCGAAGACGTCGTGTGCCGTGCAATGGAAGAATTGGCTTTGCGCCTTGCCCATTGTGATCGCCTGTTTCGGGCAAACAATATGGATGATCTTCGGAAATCCAGTCGTTCTTTGATCGCTATTGCAGATCAAATTGGCATGACAAAATTGGCCCGTGTTGCGGGTGATGTCACTCAATGCATTGACGAAGGAAATCACGTGGCTCTTTCGGCGACGCTTGGGCGATTGATGCGCATTGGCGAAGGATCGTTAACTGCGATTTGGGATTTACAGGATTTAACGATCTGATTGCAGTGTATTCGTGATGGGTTGGGCCTTGCAGCTCGTTGGTAGCAAGGTAGGGTCAGGCGTGACCTCAGAAAGGCCCGACCATGACCATAAAATTTGCAAACCCAAATGACGCAATCCCTTTGCACGTGCTTGGCGAAGACGACTTTGATGGATGGTTGAAACTTCAACCCAACGAAGTCAGCGCATGGGTTGAGGCTATGGGATTCAAAGGCCAATTGGGGCAAGGCTTGGCTTTGCCGGGTCCAAATGGTGTGCGCGAAGCGGTGGTCGGGTTTGGTACGTCAAAGTCGCGAACCCGGTCACGGTTTCATTTGGCGGCGGGCATGGCCCGATTACCGGCTGGTGACTATGCCGTTCAAAACTGGCCAGATGGCGCTGACGCGGAATCCGAATGTATCGGAGCTCTTCTCGCGCAATATGCGTTTGACAGATATCGGTCACGCAGCGGTATCGCCGCCCGTTTGTGTGCGCCGCAGAAATTGGACGCGACGCGGATTGAAACGATTGTGAATGGCGAAGCGTTAACGCGCGATCTAATCAATATCCCGGCCTCGGATATGGGACCGCCTGATCTTGAACAAGCGGCGCGTGATCTTGCTTTGGATCATGGGGCATCGATCGACGTTATTGTTGGTGACGACTTGCTGAAACAGAACTTTCCAATGATTCATGCCGTTGGACGTGCGGCTGATCGCGAACCGCGTTTGATAGACATGCGTTGGGGCGATGCTGGGCCGACTGTCACGTTGGTTGGCAAGGGGGTTTGTTTTGATACTGGCGGATTAAATCTGAAACCCGGCGCGTCTATGGGGTTGATGAAAAAGGACATGGGCGGATCGGCCAATGTTCTGGGTTTGGCGGCGATGTTGATGGGAACAAATGCTCAGATCCAATTGCGGGTTTTGATCCCGGCTGTCGAAAACTCGGTGTCTGACAACGCGTTTCGACCACAGGATATTCTGACGGCGCGCAATGGTCTGACCGTCGAGATTAACAACACCGATGCCGAAGGGCGCCTTGTTTTGGCCGATGCGTTGTCGTTGGCCGCAGAAGAATCCCCGGATCTTTTGATTTCTATGGCCACGTTAACAGGTGCTGCACGGGTTGCTGTTGGTCCCGATCTTGCGCCGTTTTATACGGATGATGAACATTTTGCGGCGTGCTTGGTAGCGGCTGCACAGGATGTTGCCGACCCTGTGTGGCGCATGCCGTTTCATGATCCGTATGAAAATATGATCGAACCGGGTATTGCCGATCTGGATAATGCACCCAAGGGCGGATTTGCAGGGTCGATCACAGCTGCCTTGTTCCTGCGCCGGTTTGTTGCGGACACGCCTCGTTATATGCATTTTGATATCTATGGATGGCAACCATCAGATGCGCCGGGCCGTTCCAAGGGCGGAGTGGGGCAGGGCACACGCGCCTTATTGAACGCATTGCCCAAAGTTCTTGAAAAATGACAGACAAACGAACGACGCCTGATCCCAATTACGTGGATGCGCATACGCCTGCTCGGATTGTTGCGCCGTTGGTTGATTTATTGGATCAACCGCGCGGAACGCGGAACCGTCAGTTGTTGTTTGGTGATCCGGTCACGATCTTGGGCGCAATTGACGGTTTCAGCTATGTGAGATCGGACAAGGACGGGTATATCGGATTTGTTCAGGCAGAAGCGCTGGGCGAACGAACGCCAGTGACGCATCGCGTTTCTGTATTGGCGACCCACGCGTATCGCAGCGCGGATATCAAATCCGAGGATCAAGCCACGTTAAGCTTTGGCTGTAATATCACCAGCCTGTCCGAGACAGATGAATTTGTTGAAACCGCCCTTGGATTTGTGCCCAAGGTGCATGTGACGTCGCATAAAGCGCTGGAAAACGACCCGGTCGATGTCGCGCTGCGCTTTATCGGGACGCCATATCTTTGGGGTGGGAATTCCAGATTGGGTTTGGATTGTTCAGGTCTTGTTCAGGCAGCTTTTCTGGCCTGTGGGATAGAGTGTCCGGGTGACAGTGATCAACAACGCGACGCTGTCGGGACAAAACTGCCAGAAGGCAGCGAACCCAGACCGCGTGATTTGTTTTTCTGGCCGGGGCACGTTGCGATGGCCGTCGATGCGCGCACAATGATCCATGCAACCGGTCATTTTATGTCAACGGTTCTGGAACCTATCGAAAAAGCCAAGACCCGCATTGATGCGGCTGGGGAAGGACCGCTTTTGTCCCACAAAAGGCTTTAATCGACAGAACGGATCAACTTGCGTTCCAACACGCGCAAAACTGTTTTCAAATCTTGCCCGCGGCGGATGATCTGACCGTCCATTCCGACAACGGCGTACATACCTTGTTTCCCGCGCAGCTTTGGCCGCTTTTCGATCCGATATAACGGGTGTTCGGCGGTCCTGCGAAAAACGGAAAAGACGGCAACTTCTTTCAACGAAGAAATCCCATAATCGCGCCATTCACCAGCGGCCACCATGCGCCCATACAAGGACATGATGACCGATAATTCGGTTCTATGAAAATTCACCGTGGGGTTCGGAATTTCGCGCAGGTTGGACGGTGGAGGCATCTGCATTGTCATACGTTACAGTTGCCCCCTTTTGCCGCCAAATCAAGAGATGGCTTTCAGAATTACAAGCCAGCCGCCAGTCGCGTGCCCTGATCAATGGCACGCTTGGCGTCCAATTCCGCAGCCACATCTGCCCCACCGATGACATGTGCCGTGATTCCGCGCGCAGCCAAATCATCAGCCAATGACCGGTCTGAAACTTGACCGGCGCATAAAACGACATCGTCTACTTCGATGAGGGTTGGTGTTTCGCGGGCTTCGCCAAAGCTGACATGCAGGCCTGAAGCGTCAATTTTTTCGTAATTCACGCCACCCACAAATTCGACATTCTTCATCTTCAACGCGGCGCGATGAATCCAGCCGGTTGTTTTGCCCAGGCGTTTCCCGTGTTTTTCTGCTTTGCGCTGAATCAATGTCACTTGGCGTGCAGCGCCGTCCGGCTGTGGGCCATCCGGGGCCAATCCGCCCCGTGCGGATGCCGGATCGGTGACGCCCCATTCGCGCATCCAATCGGGCAAGGATTCGGTTGTGCTGGTGCCTTCGTGGACAAGGTATTCTGAGACATCAAAACCGATGCCGCCTGCGCCAATGACGGCGACGCGTTTGCCGGGTTTCGCAACGCCCTTCAACACGTCGATATAACTGTGCGCTTGATCTTGGCCCGGAATGTTAGGATCGCGGGGAATGACGCCGGTTGCGACGATCACGTCGTCAAAACCATCAAGGTCTTGAGCCGTTACATTTGTATTCAGTTTTTGGGTCACGCCTGATGTTTCCAGCATTGTGCGGAACCAATCCACCAGCCCCCAGAATTCTTCTTTGCCCGGAACTTGCTTGGCCAGATTTAGCTGCCCACCGATTTCCGAAGCGCGATCAAACAGCGTTACGTTATGTCCGCGTTCTGCTGCTGTGATGGCGGCTGACAACCCGGCGGGACCGGCGCCGATGACAGCGATGGCTTTGGTCTTTGATGTCGGCTCAATGGTCAGCTCAGTTTCATAACAGGCACGTGGGTTTACTAGGCACGAGCTGATTTTGCCCGAAAAAGTATGGTCGAGGCACGCTTGGTTACATGCGATGCACGGCGCAATGTGATCGGCTTTGTCGGCCATGGCTTTGGACACAAATTCTGCATCGGCAAGCATGGGGCGGGCCATCGACACCATGTCTGCGCATCCATCTGCCAACACGTCTTCGGCCACTTGCGGCGTGTTGATCCGGTTGGACGTGATGACAGGAATGGACACTTTGCCCATCAGCTTCTTGGTAACCCATGAAAAGGCGGCCCGTGGGACTGATGTGGCGATTGTCGGAATGCGCGCTTCGTGCCAGCCAATGCCTGTGTTGATGATGGTTGCCCCGGCTTTTTCGATTTGCTGCGCCAATTCCACGACTTCTTCATGGGTTGATCCATTTGGAATGAGGTCAATCATGGACAGGCGATAAATCAGGATAAAATCGGTGCCGACGGCTTCGCGTGTGCGACGCACGACTTCGATTGGCAGACGCATGCGGTTTTCGTATGTGCCGCCCCAGCGGTCGTCACGCTTGTTGGTATGAGTGACAAGAAACTGGTTCAGAAAATACCCTTCTGACCCCATGATTTCGACCCCGTCATACCCAGCAGACTGAGCCCGAACCGCACAGGCCACGATATCGCTGATTTGCTTTTCGATACCGTCTTCGTCCAATTCCGCAGGTGGGAATGGTGAGATTGGCGATTTCACAGGTGATGGTGCAACGCACATGGGCCCATAGGCATAACGCCCGGCATGCAAAATCTGCATCGCGATTTTTCCACCTGCGTCATGGACGCGCTGAGTGACGATGCTGTGGTTTGCCACATCTTCATCCGTGGTCATCATCGCAGCACCGGGTAAAACAGATCCCTCAAGGTTAGGACCAATGCCGCCTGTCACGATCAAAGCAACCTCGCCGCGTGCACGTTCGGCATAGAATTCGGCGATGCGGTTCCAGTCCTTGGTTTCCTCAAGTCCGGTGTGCATGGACCCCATAAGGACGCGATTTTTCAGGGTCGTGAATCCAAGATCCAAGGGTTGCAGCAGGTTCGGGTAGGCGGTCATAGATGGCTCCTTGCGGTCTAGGGATAAATTCGCGCCAGTTTTGGGAAAATGTCACGCACAACCTGACGTCACACCTGATCTATTTGCGGCGTCTTGGTCCCTTTCCGGCGACCGCCCGACAGAGTAGAAGGTACCCATGACACCAGATGAAATAGAAAAACTGCCCTATCGACCATGTGTTGGGGTGATGTTGATGAACGCCAGTGGCCACATCTTTGTGGGGCAGCGAAATGACCGTTTCAAAGCGGCGTGGCAGATGCCGCAAGGCGGGGTCGATAAGGGCGAAGCACCGCGAGACGCTGCAATCAGAGAGCTTTGGGAAGAAACCGGTGTGACCTCTGATAAGGTGGAAATTGTCGCTGAAACCGATGATTGGCTGCCTTACGAACTGCCGCATGATCTCGTGCCCAAGCTGTGGAAGGGCAAGTATAGGGGGCAAGAACAAAAGTGGTTCTTGTTGCGGTTTTCCGGCACGGATGCGGATGTGAATATCGAAACGGAACATCCAGAATTCGCAGCATGGAAATGGTTGCCAGTGGATCGTCTGGTTGATGAGATCGTGCCATTCAAACGCGAAGTTTACGTGCGTGTTCTGGCTGCGTTCGAGGCGCATCTATGATATGGCGCGCTTTGCTTTTGTGCTTGCTGCCGCTGCCCGCATACGCGTTATCTTGCACACCCTATGGGATACAGGATGCCTATTTGGATGCTGTGGAATCGACGGATACCTATGTGATCGTGCGCGGCACGCTGTCATTTGACGAAAGCACGTTTCCCAAAGTGGATTGGAACCATCAGGACAAAGTTCCCCCGGTGACTAATATTTCCGCACGGATCAGTGGTGTTCACTTAGGCAGCCTTGGAAAGCGGGCCTCGTTTTCCAAGGACGTAACCCTGAGTGTTCGGTGTTTCGGTCCATGGTGTGGGGGCGCGCATAACGGCGATGTGGTTGCGTTCCTGCGTCGCGACGACACGCGGTACATTCTGGAAACAGATCCTTGTGGCGGGTTTCTGTTTAGTTCACCGACATCAGACCATATGCGGTTGCTTCAACAGTGTCTGGACGGAAAGTCCTGCGAACCAACCGCATTTCCAGAGTGACGTTTAGACGTCAAAGATTGGAACATGGGGCGCTAATTCTCGACTGAATTCGGGTGTCAGGCGCGGATCATCGGAAACCTGGACACGCTGATGTGTCGGGGAAAAGCCAATATGCCGGTAAAACCCAAGGGCTTGCGGGCTGTCCAAGGTGCAGGTTTGCAGGTGAAACCTTTCGATGTTTGCCGACCAGGCTGCGTCAATCGCCTTTGTCATCAAAAAACGCCCTGCGCCTTGTCCGATCAGCTCATCTGCGACCCCGAAAAACGAAAGCTCGCATTCCTTTTCTTTTCGAAAGTCCAGTTCCAGCAACGCGGCATCACCCTGTGGATTGCGAAGTGTCCAGATCATTACACCGGGATCGTTCACAATCGCGCTTAGGTCTTTGTCGTCCAGTTGCAGTCGGGAAAACCACATCCAGTTTTCGCCGACTTTTCTAAACACGTCGCGAAACCAATCACAGGTAGGCGATTTGGCCTGCACCAAGGTCCAACCGTCCGGACAAACGGTCGTAGGCATGTCCGGACGTTGACGCATTTCAAGATGCGTGATGACGGTTGTTATCTTGCCGCGCGGGACATCGTAATATCCGTCGTCTAGCGTCATTCGACAAGCTTGGCCTGCTTGAACATCTCGAGCATGTTGGCCTGAGGGCGCGGCCCTACATGGCTGATGACTTCGGCAGCGCAGATGTTGCCCATACGTCCACAGGTTTCCAGATTTTGACCCGTGGCCAACCCAAACAGAAACCCAGCGGCAAACTGATCGCCCGCGCCGGTCGCATCCACAGGCACAATCCGTGTTACGGGCACATCGATGCGTTCGCCTTCGCGGATCATGGACACACCGTCGCCTGACCGCGTGCACACAACGATTGGGCAAATCTCGGCCGTTTTGGCCAGCGCCAATTCGGTGTCTTCGGTTTCGAACAAAGATTGGATTTCGTGTTCGTTGCCGATGACATAGTTCAGGTCATTTTTGATCAATGACAGAAAATCGGAACGGTGCCGTTCAACGCAGAAAGGATCGGAAATCGCAATCCCTGCCATGCCGCCCCCCGCTTTTGTGGCGCGCGCCGCCTCGCGAAAGGCTGTTTTGCCAGCGTCGTGGTCAAACAGATACCCCTCAAGGAACATGATCTTGGCATTTCCGGCGACGTCTGGGGACACATCTTCTGACGTCAAACCCGTCGATACGCCCAAGTACGTATTCAATGACCGTTCACCATCCGGTGTCACAAAGATCATGCAACGCGATGTTGGCATATCTGCGCCCGGCACTGGTGGGTTCACAAAATCTATGCCGTGATCTGTCATCGCGTTTGCATAGAACTGACCCAAGGCATCATCACGCACCCGTCCAATAAACGCGGTGTTCAGGCCCAATGCCCCAACACCGGCAATTGTGTTCGCAACAGCTCCACCGGGTGTTTGCACACGTTCATTCATCGAGCCGTAAAGGGTTTCGGCACGCGATTGTTCGATAAGCTGCATGATGCCTTTTTCGATACCCATAAGGTCAAGAAAGCTGTCATCAGTTTGTGTAATAACATCGACAACTGCGTTGCCTATGCCGACCAGATCGTAAGTCTTCATTCTGTTTTGTCCTCGTATGGGCAAAGATCGCGGATGATACAGGTTGGGCACATGGGTTTGCGTGCTTTGCAATGATATCGCCCGTGCAAAATCATCCAGTGATGCGCGTGCAATTGGAAATCGGCGGGGATGTTGTCTTCTACGGCGCGTTCAACCGCTTCGACGGTTTTTCCCGGCGCAATGCGGGTTCGGTTGCCAACTCGGAAGATATGCGTGTCGACGGCCTGTGCTGGCATCTTCCACCACATGTTCAAAACAACATTGGCCGTTTTGCGACCGACACCGGGCAAGGCCTGCAATGCCGCGCGGGAACAGGGAACCACACCATCATAGTCATCCACAAGAATGCGGCTAAGCTTGATGACGTTTTTTGCCTTTTGCCGAAACAGGCCGATTGTTTTTATGTGCTCGATCAGGCCTTCTTCGCCAAGGTCGAGCATTTTTTGCGGTGTATCAGCGATTTCAAACAGGGCGCGGGTTGCTTTGTTGACGCCTGCGTCAGTTGCTTGCGCAGAAAGAGCGACAGCAACGACCAATGTATAGACGTTCACATGCTCAAGCTCGCCCTTGGGTTCTGCTTCTCGTGATTCAAACCGTTCAAAAATTTCACGGATCGTATGATAATCAAGCTGCTTTGGCATGTGTTCTGGTATTCCAAATCCTCAGGGACACACAAGTCCATGTGAAAAAGTAAATCTAACAATTAAAAATCGAAATAACGATAATACTGTCGCAAGGTTTTTCGAGGTAGAGTGAATCAGTGTTAAGCGTAACGAGGTTCAAGATGTCGAATATCGAAGGCTATGCGTTTCAGTCCGGTCAAGTAGATGCGTTCGAAAAAACGCTTGTGCAGTCCAGTGACTCCGTTTTGACGGGTTTGACATCCGGGGCCATGGTTGTGACGCGCAATGGTGAAATCCCGGTGGAATGGCTTGAAACCAGCGATGAGGTTTTGACGAGGGACCGGGGGTTCGAGAAAGTTCTGTGGATAAATCGCGTGAAATTGGAACGCGAGAGTTTCCGAGACAGGCCAGATTATGCGCCTGTGACCATCCCCGCCGGACGAATAGACAGCCAATTTCCAATGCATGATGTCACCGCCTCGCCTGATCAGTTGGTTATGGTAAGTTCACCGATGGCTGAAAGGGATTATTGGTCGACCGAAGTTCTGGTGCCTGCACGTGCCCTTGGGACCCAAGCAGAAGTTGATGACATGCGATGGTCGTCGCGGGCGATTTACACACAGATCATGCTGTCCACGCATGAGGCAATTATTGTTGACGGTTTGTGGTGTGGCACTGTTTTCACTGGATCGATGGCAAAAAGCGCGGACATGGATCGCAGCCCTTTGGCGCAAAAAATGAAAGATCCTCGGACGATGTCGACGCGGCCTATTCTAAATATCGATGAGGCACGGGTATTGATGTCTGAAATCGACGAATTCAACGCCAAATCCAATGCAAAGCAAAACGTGCCCATGTCAGAGGATACAATTCGCGAGAGCGCATGACAGATGCGCAATTTTCGGGTCGATTGGATCAGCATGCACGCTTAGTGTGTGGGTATGACACAGCTTAATGCAAAAATTGACTCTGACGATGATCAAGGCGGGTATCATTACCAAGTGATGCGCCGCGCGATTGAATTGATCGATTCTGCAGATGAACCCGTTGGTCTTGAGGCTTTGGCGCAAGACATGGGGATGAGCCCGGCCCATTTTCAGCGGGTGTTTTCACGTTGGGTCGGGGTGTCACCCAAGCGGTATCAACAATACTTGACCCTTGATCACGCCAAAACGCTGCTTAGCGATCACTTTACCACCTTAGATGCGGCCCATTTGACCGGGTTAAGCGGAACAGGTCGATTGCACGATCTGTTTTTGCGATGGGAATCGATGAGCCCCGGAGAATACGCCAAGGGTGGGGAAGGATTGACCATCTATTGGGGGTGGTTTGACAGCCCCTTTGGCCCTGCTTTGGTCATGGGTACCGACAAGGGTTTGTGTGGTTTGGGGTTTGCGTCGGAAATGGGTGAAGCGGAATCAATGCAAGATTTGGTACGCCGCTGGCCACGAGCCACTTTTACGGAAGACCCGGCGCGCTTGCGCCCGTGGGTGATGACTGCGTTTGGCGCCAAAGACACCGGGCTTGAAAAAGCACCGCTGTTTTTGATTGGCGCTCCGTTTCAGATAAAAGTGTGGGAAGCGTTGCTTCGAATCCCATCGGGTCAGGTGACGACGTATTCAGAAATCGCAGGTAGTATTGGCCATCCCAAAGCAGTGCGTGCGGTTGGAACGGCTGTCGGCAAAAATCCAGTCAGTTGGTTAATTCCTTGCCATCGTGCTTTGCGCAAGTCTGGCGGGCTGGGTGGATATCATTGGGGATTACCAGTGAAACGCGCGCTTTTGGCCTATGAATCGGCTCGTTCCGAAGCCGGATAATTCTAAGCAAGATGCTGCCGATTGGCTTTTTCCCCTTAAGGCTGCCTATGGTCGTGTCTATATTGTCGCCATGACAAGACGCCTTGCCCGAACAAGGCCGACCTAGGAAGGCAGTAGAAATGAGAGCTAGACACAAAATTCTTTCACTTGGGGTGGTTGCCGCATTCACATTGGGCGCGTGTACGGACCCTGCATCGTTGGGCGGCGGAACGACAACGGACAATCCCAATCAAAACCGCAACCGTGGGGCCGCAATTGGCGCAGGCGCGGGTGCGCTTCTTGGAACATTGTTGCGCGACGATGATCGGCTTGAAGGCGCTGCAATTGGTGGCGTTGTTGGTGCAGCGATTGGCGGTGGCATCGGTTACAGCTTGGATCAACAAGCCGCAGATTTGCGGCAACAGATCGGCAATGATGACGTTATCATCACCAATGCCGGCGACCGTTTGATTGTCACCTTGCCGCAGGACATTCTGTTTCCTGTCAACGGCTTTACAGTCCGTTCAGATTTGCGCGGTGACTTGCAAGCCTTGGCGCAGAACCTTCAGCAATACCCGCAATCAAACGTACAGATCGTAGGCTATACGGACAGTGATGGTGATGCCATTTCCAATCTTCGACTCAGTGAACGACGTGCAAACGCCGTTGCTGACGTTTTGTTGGAATCAGGTATTCCATTCAGCCGTATAAAAACAATTGGCAAAGGCGAAGACGACCCCGTGGCGACAAACCTGACACCAGAAGGCAAGGCGCAAAACCGTCGTGTCGAAATCGTCATTTTGCCAACGGCTTAAGCGTTTCACCGCTTTTGAAACTCTGACAACTTCGCCAACGCTGGCGAAGTTGTCTTGATTTATTCCTGTCCCTAGCGCCAATAATAAACTGTGGTGGACAGGGAGACGAACATGACGGCATTGCTAGGGATCAGTGGATCGTTGAGGTCCGAGGCAACCAATCGGAAATTGGTGCGCGAGGCGGCCCGTCTTTTTGGTTACTGCACATATGTCGAAGCGGACGTGAACGTTCCACTTTATGATGGTGATGATGAGGACGCCAATGGCGTTCCACATGCTGTACAGGTGTTGGCGGATCAAATTCAGGCGGCGGATGCTGTGCTGATTTCAACTCCGGAATATAACAAGGGCCCTTCAGGTGTTTTGAAAAACGCGCTTGATTGGGTCAGTCGTACGGACACAAACCCATGGGAAAACAAACCCGTCGCTGTGATGTCCTCGGCCGCGGGTCGCGCAGGCGGGGAACGCGCACAAATGATTTTGCGAGGCTACATGATTCCATTTCGGGCCCATGTGTTGGCTGGACCTGAAATTCACTTGGCGTCTTGTGGGTCGGCGTTCGACGAGAATGGTCAATTAACGTCCGAACATTATGTGCGCGAACTTGGAAATCTGATGGAGGTTTTGCGCAAAACGATCGGTTCTAAACCGGGACACTGATCTCAATCAAATTCCCGTCCGGATCGCGCACATAGACAGATAGGATGGAGCATGTCGCCCCTGTGCGTTTGATCGGGCCTTCAAGGATGGGAACATCGCAAGCGTTCAGATGGGATTGCCATTGTTCGATGGGCGTATTGGTCAAAAAACACAGGTCAGCACTGCCTGATGTGGGCGTTTTGGCTTTGGGATCAAATTCTGAACCAACCTCATGCAAATTGATTTTTTGATCACCAAACTTCAATGCATGCCGCGACGTGCCATCTGCGGCCTGAAACTCTTCCGTCTTCATTCCCAAGATATGCGTGTAAAAATGGATCGAGTTCGCGATGCTTGCCACGGTCAAAACAAGATGATCGAGTGCGGTAACCTGAACAGAGCCGGAGCGAGCCACGTGATATCCTTTCCAGAACGTTTCCGATGACATCTGACGAACCCATGCAACAAGGTCAAACCGATGTGCTGGATCCGGCGCGTGCAAATGCATTGCTTGCCACATTGAACCGGACAGAACGGGTTGAAGTTGGCATGCCATTACCGCCGTTTTTTCATCAAATCTATTTCTGGGAAGCATTGCCACCGGAACATTTGGGGCGTGATGGTCATCCACAAGTTGGGCAGGGCATTGTGCCTGATATGGGGCTGCCAAGGCGCATGTGGGCGGGTGGACGATTGGAATTCAAGTTGCCAGTGAAGGTTGGGCATAAAGCGCGCAAAGTAACGGTTTTGGAATCCACACATCGCAAACAAGGGCGATCCGGTGCTTTGGCCTTTGTCACATTGCGGCACGAAATTTGGCAGAATGACACGCTGTGCGTCGTTGAATGGCAGGACCTTGTGTACCGCGAAGACCCTGATCCCGCGCGTGGCAAACCAATCGATGCGCAGGCTCGTACAGATCCAGAAACCCAACAAGGTTTGGTGCCGGATACAACGTTGTTGTTTCGCTATTCCGCTTTGACGTTCAACGGGCACCGCATTCATTATGATGCGGAATACGCGCGTGATATCGAAGGGTATCCGGGGCTGGTTGTGCATGGACCTTTGCTGGCGCAATTGTTGATGTTAAAGGCCCAAGACGAACTAGGTGCGCTTGATACGTTCGCATTTCGCGGGGTTTCGCCTTTGAGGCATGATGAACACGCATCGTTGTGTCGGAATGGTACTGATCTGTGGGTGTCTGGGTCTGATGGGCGTCTGATTATGTCTGCTCAGGTTTAAAATGACGCCTCGACGCGGAAATCGTTGGGGATCGTGTCGCGCTGTTCCAGCACCAAATCGGCCATGACACCCGCGATTTTTGGCGCCATGCCAAACCCGATCTTAAAGCCGCCGTTCGCAATGTAATGACCGGGCGTGTCCGGCCAAGATCCCAACATAGGTGCGCGTGATCTGCTGCGCGGACGTACGCCAGCCCAACGTTTGATCACTGGTGCGGTTGCGATGGCCGGCAAAACGGTGCGTGCCTTTTCCAACAAAGCATCAAGTTGCGCATCAGGTTGGTCAGGTGAATCGAACTCCCGTTCAGACGTGGACCCGATGGCCAGCGTGCCATCCAGATGCGGAACAAAATGCAACGTGTCGGCAAATAGCTGAGGTTTCCCGCGCATATCATAATCAAGCAGAACGGCCTGACCTTTGACGCCGTTCCCGACCGCCCGATTTCGGCCGCTGGTCAGGGCATTCAGACCATCAACGCCCGTTGCCCAGACGACGGGCCCTTGATCCGGGCCTTCGGATGCAATTTCGACCCCTTTGGCCCGTAATGCGCTGACAAGGGACATGCACGCCTGCAAAGGATGCAAATGCGCGCTGAGGGTGTCGTGTATCAGCCAACCCGTGGCGCTCGGCGGTTCCCATTGTGGTTGGTTCGCCCGGATGACGTTCCATGTTGCCGCGTCGCCCCACAATTCCTTAGCTGTGACATGACGCGCCCGTGCCAAGGCCAGCGATGCGTCATCAGCAATCGGTTGCAAGCGGCCTGTTCGGCAGTAGCCTGGATCTTTGCCGCCGATTGAAAACACCTCGTCCCAAAACTGTTCCGCCATCAACAGGCTTTCCAATTGGAACTGTTTCTTGGCATTCCAGTTCTCGGGCACGTGCGGGGCCAATGCGCCGACAATCCCACCTGAAGCACGTGCGGCCGGGCCATGCGGATCGATCACTTGGACGGTTGCACCCCGTTTGACACAGGCCCATGCGATTGACAGGCCCAAGATACCTGCGCCACGCATTGTTAAATCTGCCATTGCCAAGGGATCATCCTTTCGCCAGTGTCCCGTCGAAACTTCTCTACAGGGCGAAACGATGCAGGACCAGCAGGCCAAGCTTGAATGGCGCGACGGGTTGGTGCCCGTCTCAACACGCTTTGACGATCCGTATTATTCGCTGGAAAACGGCTTGGCAGAAACGCGGCACGTGTTTTTGGACGGCAATGACCTTCCTGCGCGGTTTGTCGACGGGTTCCATGTCGGTGAACTTGGGTTCGGGACGGGATTGAACTTTCTTGCCGTCGTGATGGCATGGATCGCATCAGGAACACCGGGCACGTTGCGTTTTACCAGTTTCGAAGCCTATCCGATCCATCCCGATGATATGGAACAGGCATTGGCCCCGTTCACAGAATTGGGCGGCCTGCGGGATCAGTTGGTTGCCTTTTGGCGTGATCATCGCAGCGGGTCATTTCTGGATAATGTTTGGCTGGATGTCATCGGGGGCGATGCGCGACAGGCGTTGCCGACGTCGGACATGATGGTCGATGCATGGTTTCTGGACGGGTTTTCACCGGCAAAAAATCCAGAGCTGTGGGAAGACGATTTGATGCATAACATCGGTGCGCACACAAAAGCGGGCGGTACATTTGCCACCTACACCGCAGCAGGCTTTGTGCGACGGGCTTTGGACGAGGCTGGGTTTGATGTGCGACGCATTCCGGGCTTTGGTCGCAAACGCCACATGAGCGTGGGGCAGAAAAGATGAGCGCGGGCAACAACACGCGATTGGGCATTGCGCTGATGCTGACAGTATCCGTTGTGTTTGCGTTGCAAGACGGGATCTCGCGGCATCTTGCGGGTGAATACAATGTTCTGATGATCGTGATGGTGCGCTATTGGTTCTTTGCGGCTTTTGTGATTTCCATCGCGTCACGCAAGGCTGGCGGTTTGCGTGAAACCGCACGGACGGAGCAACCCTTTTTGCAGACGTTCCGGGGTGTTCTGTTGGCGGCCGAGATTTGCGTGATGGTCAGTGCTTTTACGGTTCTTGGGCTTGTCGAAAGCCATGCAGTTTTCGCGGCTTATCCGTTGCTTGTCGCGGCTTTATCTGGGCCGGTTTTAGGTGAACATGTCGGATGGCGTCGATGGCTGGCGATTGGCGTTGGGTTCGTGGGTGTCCTGATTATCCTGCGACCGGGCTTTGGCGTATTTGATCCAGCGGCCGTGATCCCTGTGATCGCTGCGGCGATGTTCGCCCTTTATGGATTGCTGACGCGGTATGCCGCCCGCAAGGACAGCACCGCCACCAGCTTTTTCTGGACCGGAACAACCGGAGCCGTAGCGATCACATGTGTGGGCGTGTGGTTTTGGGAACCTATGACCGGACCAGATTGGATATGGATGGGGACACTATGCGTTACAGGTGCGACGGGCCATTGGTTGTTGATCCGCTGTTACGAAGTGGCCGAAGCCAGCGCAGTGCAGCCTTTCGCCTATTTCCAAATGGTTTTTGCCGCGATGGTTGGCATTGCGGCCTTTGGTGAAATGCTGGAATGGAACGTCATGTTAGGCGCGCTCGTCATCGTGGCGGCAGGCTTATTCACGCTATGGCGCGAACGCCTTCAAGGTTGATCCGGTCAATTCATCGCTGAACGGAATTGGCAACGGGTCTTGACCCAGACGTGCGCGATAGATGGGCAGGCTTTCTGTGACACGCATGACATAGTTTCGTGTTTCCCGGAATGGGATGTGTTCAATCCAATCCACGATATCAAAATTACGTCTGTCTTGTCGTGGGTCGCCATAGGTCTGCATCCATCGAATGGGGCGTGAAGGCCCCGCGTTATAGGCCGCTGACATCAAAACAACATTGCCATCAAAGCGTCCGGCAAGTTGCGACAGAAACGTGGACCCTAGCCGCGCATTATAAGCGGGGTCGTCGATCAAACGAGACGTCGTGTGATCCGTGATACCCAAGCTTTGCGCGACTTCTTTTCCGGTTGCGGGCATGATTTGCATGAGGCCACGCGCACCGACGCCGCTTTGGACCGAGGGATCAAATTCGCTTTCCCTGCGCGCAATGGCCAACGCCATATCCGTTGAAATTGGCAAGTCTGCCTCGGCAAGCGGATGCAATGCGTAATAGGGGTCGGGCAACGTCAATCCGCGTTGTGCAACACGTTTGCCGATCATGACAGCTGTGTGTGGTTCTGCGATATCAATGGCGGCTTGACCCAGTTGACGGGCCTGTTCTTCACCAAGGCTTTCGGCAAGATGTGTCCAAAAGCGTTCTCCCATTGATAGCTGCCCTGAGGCATGCAGCAAAAGACCCGCTTGGAAAACGTCATTTTGGGACAATTCGGATGTGCGCCAATCTTGGGTTGGGGTGCTGTTCGCCAGCCCGATATCGAATGAAACTCCGGCGCGTTCCGCAGCGAGGATGCCATAGAACGACGTCTGAAACATGGCCCCGGTTTCATAGGCCATCTTTGCCTTTTCCGGATCGTTCAGATCGTCCCAAGCCCGTCCAATCCAATAACCTGCGCGCCCAAGTGAAATGGGTGACAGGACTGCTGCGGCATGATTTTGAAAATGGACCAATGCCAGTTCGGCGTCGCTCAGGTAATGCAGCGCAATATACCCGGACAACCATTCAAGGTCTGCGTAATCGGACCCTTCTACCAGAAAATGCCGCGAAGCGATTTGATAGGCTTTTACAGGATCGCCATCGCGCATTTCGTCCCGTGCCAATGACCGCCTCTGACGCGACCAGTATTCGGGAAACCCAAGGGCTTTTGCGCTGCGGGATTGCTTGATAATCAGGTCTTTGGCGTCATCCCAACGCCCTTTTCGAATACGCCAGCCAAATCGGTCATGGGCCAATCCGGGATGATCAGCCAGAGGTTTGGGAACTGCTGCAATCAGTGTATCGACTGTCTTGGTTTGATTTCTCAGACCAAGGCGAGCATTGGCCAACGCAACTTGTGCAGAATTCACCAGATCGAACAAACGTCTGGCATCCGCGCCAGACCCATCCCACAGCATTCGGTTCAGCCGTGCTGAATGATGGTCTTTTAAGATGCTTTCATGTTCTGCAAGGAACAATGCCTGTTCCGAATCTGACATTTTCATTGAACGCCATGCGACGACAATGTTCGCCTCTGCCTCACCTGATTGACCCGCACGGGACAGGGCGGCGGCATGGCCTAGCACCCCTTGGGCGGTCGCAGGCGGGTCCGTGTCGAAAAACGCCAAAATACGCGAATCGCTTTGACGAATAACAACGGCTTCGGATCGTTTTTTCAGTAAGGGTTCGCCGGGCCAGTTCTGTCGACGTTCCAAAAACGCGACGACATCTTCATACGTGCCGCGGCCTGCGCGCAATCGCATCCATTCGATCACATCCTCTGCAATTGCGCTGTCTCGTGCTGCTATTTGTGCGGCTACGTCCCAATTCCCGCGTATTGCAGCCTCGACAGCCCATCCCAATGGGCGCGGTCGCTCCCCCATTGCGGGAACAGCCAGCAGAAAAAGCAGTCCAACTAGCATCGGTAGGCGGGTCATGGCTTGCATTTTCCTGAGGTCCAAGGCTACTGCAATCCTACTGTAGTGCCGCGCAGGTTCAACTCACGAACCTGATAGGCGCAGTTTTCATCCAGGCCCTATGCCTGCCCAACCGCAAAGGACGTGTAAATGTTCAAAGGCTCAATGCCCGCACTCATCACGCCGTTTCGAAACGGCGCATTGGATTTGGAAACCCTCAAGAAGCTGGTCGAATGGCATATCGGTGAAGGGTCAAACGGGTTCGTTCCTGTTGGCACCACCGGCGAAAGCCCGACGTTAAGCCATGAGGAACATGAGACTGTCATTGAAACTGTTGTAAAGGCAGCTGCGGGACGTGTGCCCGTCATTGCCGGTGCAGGGTCAAACAACACAGTCGAAGCTATTCGGTTTGTGCAATACGCAGAGAAAGTTGGCGCGGATGCCGCTTTGGTTGTGACGCCTTATTATAATAAGCCGACACAGCGTGGATTGATTGCACATTTCACAGCGCTGCATGATTGTGCGGATGTGCCGATCGTTATTTATAATATCCCGGGTCGTTCGGTGGTCGATATGACCCCTGAAACGATGGGTGAATTGGCCAAGCTGCCGCGCATTGTCGGCGTCAAAGACGCAACTGGCGATCTTGCCCGTGTATGTGACACGCGGATTACATGCGGGCCAGATTTCGTTCAGCTTTCGGGCGAAGATGCAACGGCGCATGGATTCAACGCGCAAGGCGGCGTGGGTTGCATTTCGGTGACCGCGAATGTGGCCCCGAAATTGATAAGCCAAATGCAAGCCGCCTGCACGTCTGGTGATTATGACAAAGCGTTAGAGATCCAAGATCGCCTTATGCCATTGCACAAAGCCATCTTTACCGAGCCCGGCCTTGTCGGAGTGAAATACGCGATGGGCCAATTGGGTCTGTGTTCTGACGAGGTGCGTTTGCCACTGACTGCGTTAAGCAACGAAACAAAGTCGCTTGTCGACGATGGTTTGCGCCACGCGGGATTGATGAACTAAATCTACGAAGTTCTTGAATGCTGAAAAGCCCCGGATGTGTTCCGGGGCTTTTTTCGTTTAACGCTTACCGTAATACAGACCGACAACATGTTCGGCTTCTGCAAAGAACAGCCAGCGCGATGCCAGCACCCCGGCGATATGGCTGACCACAGCCAGCAGCGCCCAAAAATGCGAGAACGGCAGCGCCAGAAGCAATACAGGGACCACAGCCATAAGGATGATGGAAATGACCCGCAGCTTCATCGCGTGTTTACGGCCGATCTGAAACACGAATTCGCGAAGCAGGTAATTTGTACCTGTATGCGGTGGTTCAAAGGCGCGAACGGCACCAATCGATCCTAGGCCCGTTGCGCTGGACATGGATGTGCCAGCCTTTTCAAACGCGCCGTCACCGACCAACCAAGTGACCACTTGAATGGCGCCAGCCAAGGCGATCAGCCAATAGGCCCAGAACACTTGCCCAGACAGCAAAGCCCCGCCAGCGATTGAAAAGCTGAGAAACATCGCCGGTGTCAAAGGAGAATTCCAACGTGGGATCGCTTTGATCTGGGTATAGATCATCGCCGTTGTGAACACGGTCAGCATACATAGAACCGCGCCAATAAAGCCGATAAACCCCCAACGAGCGTCAAAGAAAACCGCGCCTATGGCGTATAAACCCATGACGACAAGGGCGGCGACTGCGCACCAACCTTCCCGGCTTAGCCATGAGCTGCGCCATTGTGTGAACGCCTTAAGCGCGCGTTCGGGGCGGCCCAAATGGAACGTCGAGGATATCAATCCGCCAACAGCAAGCGCATAGGCAATGAAAAAGAACGCAAATGCGGACCAACCTGTCACAGCCGGAAAGCCAAGCCCAAGCCATGCGAGCAAGCCAAACCCAAGACCGGAAATAGCGGTGAATACGATAACAGAGGGTGCGGGATGCATCAGAGACGCTCCAGTGTTTTATCAAGCCAACCCAGAAAGCCTTTGGGTTCTTCTGCGATGGGTTCAAGGAAGGGTGCCAATACGTCAAATTCCGGCAACGCATCTTTGGGGCGCGGTGGCAGGTATTTGTTGACCGGTTTCGTGCCTTGTTCGGGCATCAAGTCCATGCCGCCACGTTCGGCGACAAGGCGGCTGACATCACTGTCAGGATCCCCAAGATCACCAAAATGCCGCGCGCCTGCGGGACAAGTCCGTACACAGGCCGGTTCGCGGTCTTCTTTGGGCAGGTTTTCATTGTAAATGCGATCGACACACAGCGTACATTTCTTCATGACGCCTTCGGCCTGATCCAACTCGCGTGCGCCATAGGGACAGGCCCACGCGCACAAACCACATCCGATACAGTCGGATTCATTGACCAGCACGATCCCGTCTTCAGTCCGTTTATAGCTTGCCCCGGTTGGACAGACCGTCACGCAAGGGGCGTCTTCACAATGCAAACACGATTTGGGAAAGTGGATCAGTTGAGCCGCGCCGTCTTGCGGCTTCACTTCGTAAGAATGCACGCGGTTCAGGAACGTTCCTGATGGATCGCTGCCATAGGCATCGGCATCCGACAGGGGTGCGCCATAGTTTTCAGTGTTCCAGCCTTTGCAGGAAATCACGCAGGCATGGCACCCCACACAGGTGTCCAGATCAATCACAAGGCCCAGTTTACGATCTGTTGCGTTAGGCAGTTGGGTCATTTTCCTACCTTCCATGCCAGTGATTTTGGTCCTGTTTCAACGGGCGACTTGATCGATGGAAAGGCGGGTTGTGCCTCGGTCGGGGCGGCGGTTTTTTCGATCCGGACCTTTAGGTCGAACCAAGCCGCTTGGCCGGTGATCGGATCAGAATTTGACCATCGCAGGCCGTCGCCTTTGGGCGGCAACAATTCATGGATCAAGTGGTTCAAAAGGAAACCGCGCGTCGCTTCGGGCGCGTTTTCTTCTAAGGCCCATGCGCCTTTGCGTTTGCCAATCGCGTTCCATGTCCAGACAGTGTTTTCGTTAAGCGCGGCCATTTCCAGCACAGGAACCGTGATTGACCCATGCGGAGACGTCACCCGCGCCCAATCCCCATCGCTTAGACCGTTTTTGCGCATCAACTTGGTGGGTACATAAAGGGGGTTGTGACCATGCAATTGGCGAAGCCATGCGTTTTGCGACCCCCATGAGTGATACATCGCCATGGGTCGCTGCGTTAACGCCGTGATCGGGTATTCGTCGCCTTTGTTGTCGCTGGACGGATCATACCAATAGGGCAACGGGTCCATCGTATCGCGAATGCGGTCGCGCAGATGATCTGGCGGTTGACGTTCGCCGACCCCTTCGGCCGCCAATTGGAACCGTCGCATTGGTTCCACATAAAGCGAGAACAAATAGGGCTGTGGGCTGTCAAACAACCCCATGCCAACGGCCCATTCTTGGTATTCCATATTCCACGGTTTCATATAGCGCGCGGCATCTGGGATATGTTCGACGAAGAAACCACCATTGTTGATGTAATTGTCCAACTGTCCGGCGTTCGCATCGCCGCGTCCATTGACCAGACCGTTTTCGCTCATGCGCCAACCAGCAAGCGGCCCGACACCGGGTTTGCGTTCATGGTTCACGATATAATCGGCGTAATCGGCGTATTTCTGGCTACCGTCTTTGTTGATAAAGCCGGGCAGCTCAAGGCGTGCCCCAAGTTCACACAGAACGGATTGAAAACCACGCACATCGCGATCAGGTTCAATCACGGGCCAACGGATGGCGTCAGCAGCTGCATCTGCTTCGCATATTGGGCGATCCAAAAGCGAAATACAGTCATGACGTTCAAGGTATGTCGTGTCGGGCAGGATCAAGTCAGCATAGGCCACCGTTTCCGATGAATACGCATCGGAATAAATGAACCGTGGAATGACATATTCGCCGTCCGCGTCTTTGTCCGTCAGCATGTCAATGACGCCGCGCGTGTTCATCGAAGAATTCCACGACATATTGGCCATGTACATGAACAGCGTATCGATCTTGTACGGATCACCCGCATGCGCGTTGGAAATAACCATGTGCATCAGGCCATGCGCTGACATTGGATTTTCCCAAGTAAACGCCTTGTCGATGCGCGCGGGATTGCCATCATCATCCAATGCCAGATCTTCAGGCCCCTGAACAAACCCAAGATGAGGCCCATCCAATGGGCAATCCGCTTGGACGCTGCAATGTGGTTTAGGATGTGCCGTCGCTGGTTTTGGATATGGCGGTTTAAACCGGAAACCACCGGGGCGTTCGACCGTGCCCAAAATGATCTGAAGCACATGCAACGCACGACACGTTTGGAAGCCATTGGCGTGTGCAGAAATTCCTCGCATGGCGTGCATGGCGACAGGGCGCGCAGTTATGGTCTTGTGTTTTTCACCGCGAAAATCCGTCCATTCCTGTTCGATTTCAAAGGCTTCTTCAAACGCGACGCGGGCCAGTTCTGCGGCGATTGCCCGAATGCGTTCCGCCGGGATACCACATCGCCCAGCAACAGTTTCGGGCGCGTATTGCGATGACAAATAGCGTTCTGCCATGGCGTGCATCACGGTCACATGGGTAACGCCCGCATGGCGATGGCTGGCGGACAAATCAGGTTTAACACCGGGCGTGTCAAACGGCGTTGGTTTCCCGCTGCGGCGGTCGATGACGAGCTCTTTGCCGTCATCATCGCGCATCAACAGACCATATTCTTCTGAATCAGGGTTGGAATTGATCAATACGCCCGAATTGGTATAGCGCGCCAGATAATCGACATCGATTTTACCGGCTTTCATCAGGCAATGCACCAAAGACAAGATGAACAAGCCATCTGTTCCCGGCGTAATTCCGACCCAGTCATCTGCGACCGCATTATATCCAGTACGAATGGGGTTTACGCCAATGACACGGGCCCCCCGTTCTTTGATTTTTCCAATTCCCATCTTGATTGGGTTGCTGTCGTGATCTTCGGCCACACCGAACAGCATGAACAGCTTTGTATGGTCCCAGTCAGGTTGACCAAATTCCCAAAAGGCGCCGCCCATCGTATAGATGCCCGCAGCGGCCATATTGACCGAACAAAACCCGCCATGCGCGGCGTAATTGGGTGTTCCAAAGTTTTGCGCCCAAAAACTGGTGAAGGATTGGGATTGATCGCGCCCCGTGAAAAAGGCCAGCTTTGACGGGTCGTCTTTTCTGATGGGTGCCAACCAATCGGTTGCGATTTGCAGGGCCTCATCCCAACTGATTTCTTCAAATTCGCCCGAACCGCGCGGGCCGACCCGTTTCAAGGGGGCACGCAGACGCGAAGGTGCGTTGACCTGCATGATACCAGCCGACCCTTTGGCACACAGAACGCCTTTGTTGATCGGGTGATCGCGATTGCCTTCGATATAGGCGACTTTGCCTTCTTTTAGGTGCACATTGATCCCGCAACGACACGCACACATGTAACAAGTTGTCTTGCGGACTTCGTCACCCGGCTTGGGATGAAGATTGACCTTGGGCTGGTTCATGCCTGCTCTCTCACTTGTGCTGACGTTACGGCGATCATGTCGACAATATCTTGGGCTGTACATCCGCGACTTAAGTCATTGGCGGGTTTTGCCAGACCTTGTAAAACGGGGCCAATTGCAGTCGCGCCACCGACGCGTTGCGCGATTTTATAACCAATATTACCCGCATCTAAGTTCGGAAAAACAAATACGTTGGCATGCCCGGCTACGGCGGATCCAGGGGCTTTGGATGCCCCGACATCCGCATCAAAGGCGGCATCAAATTGCAATTCACCATCAACGGCGAAATCAGCTGTGGCACGCACTATTTCCAAAGCATCGGTCACTTTGGACACGCGATCATGTTTAGCGGAGCCTTTGGTCGAAAAACTTAGCATCGCAACGCGCGGTTCTTTACCCAACAAATTTGTTGCTGATGCCGCAGCTTGTTTTGCGATCGTCGCCAATTCGGATGCGGTTGGATCAATGACCAACCCACAATCGGTAAATATTATGCCTTCACCGGGACGCGTGGCGTGATGATCTGGTAAAACAACAAGGAAAAACGACGATACCAATGGCGCCTGTTTAGGTGTTCCAATCATTTGCAACGCGGCACGTACAGTGTCGGACGTTGTGGCGACCGCGCCACCAATAGTCCCGTCCACCAACCCCATACGAACCATCAAAGAAGCATAAACAAGCGGATCAACGATGGCGCTGGCAGCTTCTTCACGCGACGGTTTTTTCAAGGCGCGCGCACTCATGAATGCAACGATCATGTTGTCGAAATGCGGATTGTTGTTTGGATCTTCTACCGCGACTCCGTCAATGTTTATCCGGGTCGGATCGCCCAACAACGTTACCCGCGCCAATCCTTCTTGTGTGGCGCGCCGTGCCGCTTCTTGAACGCGAGGATCGTCACCTTCGGGCAAGACAATGCGATGCCGGGCCGCGCGAGCCCGGTCGCGTAAATCAGTCAGGGGCGACGTCACGCCGCCCCACCGGATGGTAGGTGACTAATCACTCGACCTCCATGTCCGCGTCGGATACCCCAGCCACGGCAACCGGCTTTTTCATCGCATCGCGGCGGAAAGGTTCGCCAAGCTCTTGGTTGATCATGGCTTCGATCAGAGTGGTTTTGCCATGTTTCATTTGATCTTCGATTGCTTTGTTCAACGCGGCGGTTAATTCGTCCATTGACCGTGCAACAACGCCTTGAAGGCCACAGGCTTGGGCGATACCGGCGTAGGATACTTGTGTATCCAATTCCGTACCGACAAAGTTATCGTCGAACCACAATGTCGAATTCCGCTTTTCCGCGCCCCACTGATAGTTCCGGAAAACGATCTGTGTGATAGCTGGCCAATTGCCCCGTCCAATCGCTGTCAGTTCGTTCACGGCAATCCCAAAAGCACCGTCGCCCGCAAAGCCGACGACCGGCACTTTGGGTTGACCGATCTTGGCCCCAACAATCGCAGGTAAACCGTATCCACATGGGCCGAAAAGACCCGGTGCAAGGTATTTGCGACCTTCTTCAAAGGACGGATACGCATTGCCGATGGCGCAATTGTTGCCAATGTCAGACGAAATGATCGCGTCTTTTGGCAAGGCTGACTGGATCGCGCGCCATGCCATGCGCGGGCTCATCCAGTCTGGTTTGTCGGCACGTGCGCGTTGGTTCCATGTGGTGCCCGGATCGTCGTCTTCGTGATCCATCGAGCTGAGCTGCTGGGCCCATGTTGATTTCTTGGTTGCGATATCGTTCTTGCGGTCTTCGCGCCCTGCGTCGCCTGCCGTATCTGCAAGCTGGTTCAGAATGCCACGCGCAACTTTTGCGGCGTCACCGACAATGCCGACTGTGACTTTCTTGGTCAGGCCAATGCGGTCTGGGTTGATATCGACCTGAATGATCTTTGCATCCGCTGGCCAGTATTCCATGCCATAGCCCGGAAGGGTCGAAAACGGGTTCAACCGCGTCCCAAGACACAAAACAACGTCTGCGTTCTTGATCAGCTCCATGCCCGCTTTGGAACCGTTGTAGCCCAATGGTCCGGCGAACAAGGGGTGTGATCCGGGAAATGCATCGTTGTGCTGATATCCGACACAAACAGGTGCGGTTAGACGTTCCGCAAGGTCCATCGACGCTTTGATGCCGCCTTCGGACAGGACCACACCAGCGCCATTCAGGATGACAGCGTTTTTGGCGGTCGACAAAAGCTTGGCAGCTTCGGTGATAGAATTTTCACCGCCGGGGGACACTTCGAATTCGATGGGGTCTGGAATGTCGATATCGACGATTTGTGTCCAGTAATCACGTGGAATGTTCAACTGCGCGGGCCCAGACAGGCGCTTTGCTTGGCTGATAACTCGCGTCAGAACTTCTGCGACACGTGATGGGTCGCGGACTTCTTCTTGGTAAGCGACCATATCTTCGAACAGTTTCATTTGTTCGACTTCTTGGAAACCGCCTTGTCCAATGGTTTTGTTCGCGGCTTGGGGTGTGACCAACAATAGCGGTGTATGGTTCCAGTATGCTGTTTTTACAGCCGTCACAAAGTTTGTGATGCCGGGACCGTTTTGTGCGATCATCATCGACATTTCACCAGTGACGCGGGTGTAGCCGTCTGCCATCATTCCGGCGCTGCCTTCGTGCGCGCAATCCCAAAAGTTAATCCCGGCCTTTGGGAACAAATCTGAAATTGGCATCATGGCGGACCCAATGATTCCGAAAGCGTGGCGAATGCCGTGTTTTTGCAGTGTTTTTACGAATGCTTCTTCGGTCGTCATTTTCACGGGGGGACACTCCATTAAGCCCTCGGGAATCAGGGCGTCATTGTTTTGTCTACTCTTACGAAGCATATAGCGTTCCCGTTAGGGCCAGATGGAACGCAGGATCAGTCCAGTTTTCGAACACACTCAGAAATTATTGAGACACCTTCTTCAATGCGTTCTGATGCGATGGATGAATAGGCCAAGCGGAAGAAATGTTTGACCGGCTTCGGGCCGTTAAAAAATGGATGTCCGGGCTCGATCAAAACTGATTTTTTAGCAAGACGATCAGCCAGAACCTTGGCGTTTTGGCCGGGTTCTAGTCGCATCCAAAAGGACGATCCGCCATTGGCGGCTTGACCGACAATATTTAGGTTGTGACGTCTTAACGCCCGTTCCATCGTGGCACGGCGTTCTTTTAGAATGCGGCCCATGCGCCGGATCTGAGCGTCATAATGGCCTAACGACAAAAAGTACGCAGCAGTGCGTTGAATATGTCCCGGAGGGTGGCGCAGAACGCTGGTGCGCAACGCGCGGACTTCGCGCACGAACGGTTCGGACCCGACCAAATAGCCAAGCCGTAAACCGGGAAAGAGTGATTTTGAGAAGCTGCCAACGTAAATTACGCGCCCGTCCTGATCCAGTGACTTCAATGCCGGAGACGGAGGTTTCAGGAAGGACATTTCGAATTCGTAGTCATCTTCGACGACGATTGCTTCGATTTCACGAGCGCGATCCAGCAATGCGCGCCGACGTTCTATGGGCATCGTGGCTGTGGTTGGGCATTGATGGCTGGGGGTTGTGAAAATAACGTCTGTTTCAGGTGGAATGGCGTCAGGGGGCAAGCCTTCTTGGTCAACGCGTATTGGCCGGACGTGACATCGGGATTGATCCAACACGTCGCGCAAAGCTGGATAACACGGGTCTTCAAGAGCGGCAGTGCGGCGTTGGTTCAACAAAACCTGCGCCGTTAACCAAAGCGCGTTTTGCGCACCCATAGTGATCAATATCTGTTCGGAATCCGCAACGATTCCACGACGTGGCAGGGTGTGGCGTTGAATGAACTCGATCAATTGCGGGTCATCGCGGTCATAGTAATCTGTTGTCAACGGGCCGAAATCGCGTTGCCCAAGAGCTTGCAATGCGCACAGACGCCAATTGGCATGGTCAAACAAGTTGGGGTCGGTCTGGCCATAAATGAACGGGAATTTAAACCGGGCCCAATCATGTGGCTTTGCCACCGTTTGCCCGCCCGTGAACTTTTGTCCTATCGCTCTGTTCCAATCAACCGCGTCTTCGCTGTGGGGTTCGACGTCAAAGGTTGGGGGGATCGGCGCGCTTTGAGATACGAAATAACCGGACCGACCTTTGGACGTCAGATAGTCATTCGCCAAAAGCTCTGTGTAGGCCAAAGTGACCGTTATCCGGCTGATGCTAAGATGTAGGGCCAGCCGTCGAGTAGATGGCAGTTTTTCACCGGGCTGGAACCGCCCCGTTAAAATTCCACGTGCAATCATCTGTTGAACCTGAGACTGCAAAGTCCCCTGATGTTCAGGTTGCAGAAAGAAAGTTTCGACAGGAAGTGCCATTATTGGTACTTTAGTTTGGACTTATACCAAATGCAATCTGGACTGATGAAGTTATTCTGTTTGATCCGGAAAGGCGCATTGAAATTAAGGAAATCCCTACAACAGCGGATAGGTTCAAGTGAAAATTCTGTAATATAGCCAGTCGGGAAAAAACTGTGCCAATCGGAAGAACAACGAAAATCCGAACGGAAAGCTTTTCTTGAAATGTGATGTGCACATGTGTTCGAACATTTCTTGAGCCGCTTCATCTGCTGACATGATGAAGGGCATATTGAATGTATTCTTTTCGGTCATGCGGGTCTTGATGAAACCGGGATTGACGACTTGGACCCTTACATTTGATGTGCGCAGATCGGCGTATAGACATTCAGCCAGTGACATGGTGCCCGCTTTGGATGCGGTGTACCCAATCGATCCGGGCAGCCCACGAAACCCGGTCAGCGAAGATGTAATGACAATATGCCCATCGTCGCGATCAACGAAATCTGGAACGACTTGCCCCAAGACGCGCAAATAACCTGTGAAATTTACGTTGGCCATCTCTGTTGCTTGAGCGGGATTCCAATTCTGTGCTGAAAGGGGCCAATACACTCCGGCCAAAAGAACAACACCGTCGACTTGACCAATTTGCTTGGCAGCATTTTCAACGCTGGCATCGTCTGAAATATCGACCACCTGATAGCTTGATGAGCCGCTAAGTGTTTCAGAGACTTTTTCGAGTTTTTCAGCATCGCGTGACGAGACGATCACGTGGGCTCCGGTGCGGCTAAGCCGCTGGGCCAGTGCTTTGCCCAGCCCATCCGAGGCCCCGACAAGCCAATAACGTTTTCCGGTAAAGTTGTTTGTTGTCATGCGGCTTGTCCCTTGTCCAAGGGTGCAGGACGCATCGTCGCGACAAGTTCGGCGACTTTGAACCCGAACTTGCGAAACTGCGACCGGTTTACGATGGCCCCATTCGGGGCAAGGTACATCCAATCGACCGTATCAAGGATGTGACCACCGGCGTCATCAGGCAGGCGAAACCGATATTTGAGCTGCACTGCGCTGCCTTTTTGGATGCCTTCGCCGACACCGACAACGTCATTTGCCTTGGCAAGAATGCGACCTTCATCGTTGACGGTCAGTTGCCATGCGCGATCTCGCGTTGTCCCATCATCATAGTGAAAATGTTCATTCATAGCGCCGTCATTTCCATCCCAACTGATGTCAAAATTGGCGACAAAGCGGGATGAGACACGACCGGTTGGGCCATAAATGACGCCTTCGCAAATCATGGGACCATTCAGATGTTGGCGAATGTCGAACTGCTGTCCGTCGGCATAATCGTCAGGGCCCTGCGCAAGAAATCCGGTAAATCGCGCTCGGCTCCAACATGCGGCACAGGCCAAAGCGATCCCAAGGGTAATGAAAAGCAAGGTTTCCATGGTCAAATCTCCTTAAGTTCGGTTGTCGCGAGCAAGGCAATTGCACCAAGCTTTAACGCGCACGGAACAGCCGCGTATAAAAGTGTTAGCAAGTTAAGCGCGCCGTCTGAATGTGTTGATGCCGTGCTGTCGAAACCAGCGCATTCAAGTGCGGGCAGCAGAGTTACTGCGGCAATGGCCAGTGTGAATTTGGAAACAAAAGACCAAAGCCCAAACCCTTCTGCGGCGGACGGCGAAATTTGGGCCATTCGGTCGGCAAAAATGGCCGGTAAGACTGTCAGGTCCGCACCCATGGCACAGCCAGAGAAAAAGCAGATGAATGCGAAGGCGACCCAATCACCGGGCCCAAGGAAGAGTGCGCCAGCGAATGTTAGGATGGCGAGGATCATGGCGAACAGCAAAACAGGCTTGGCACCAAAATGTTCAGCGCATTTTCCCCAGATCGGTGCGGTTGTCGCTGCTGCGAGGAATAAAAGCATAAGAAAGGGGCCCTCCAGCCCCGGGGCTTCTAGGCGGCTTTCGACGAAAAACAAAAACAGCGTCGACGAAACAGCGACCGGTGCGGCATTGACGAATGCGATAAGCAAAAGGCGTTTGGCCAATGGATCGCCTAAGATGGCACGAACCCCGACAGAGGGCGGAACATAGCCTGCGTTCCATTCGTTTCGCATAGCAAACAGTGACACCACGGTCAGAACAAGGAAACTGACGGCAAAGCCGGCAAATGGCGCATTCACAATTGTACCCAAGGCAATCGGTGCAATCGATGCCAAACACACACCAAACAGCGCGCCACTTTCGCGCCAACGCGCCAATGTCAGGTGTCCTCGGTTTGGCAGTTGCGCGGCCTTCAGAACACCTTGGGCATAGAAATTAATAGTCAAAAAGCTGAACCCTGAAAACACAAGCGTCAGCATGACGGCGAACCACAGTAATGGGGCAAACACAGGCTGGATCGCGAACAAGCCAAGCATCCCGGCAACCATCACACCTGCGCCCAACATGACCGCAGCGGCGCGGCGATCTCGGAATGTATCCGACACGCGACCGAAAACAGGATCTTGAACGACATCAATCAGGCGTAGCGCGAATAAAACCGCGCCAAGACTTGCCAAAGATACGCCGTATTGATCGACATAGAATTTTGGGGCGTGGATGTAGATTGGCAACCCTGCGGTGGCAAGCAACGCGGCAAACATCGTGTAAGCATGCAGGTTTTGCTGTGTTGGGGTCCTCACCGTGAAACCTCTTGGTCTGGTGGTGTGGGACGGGTTTTGTATTGGGCTCCTTTGAGCCACAACTTGAAGGCTTGCCAATGGATCAACCCAAGCACGCGTCGGGATCCGAACGGGCGCCGCAAAAGCATGGATAGGATGGACCGATTGCTGAGCGTTTTTCGTGGCCCAGTGAGGGTGGCAATCAATCCGCCGTCGCCTTGGCGATAATCAATCCAAATCCCAATGCGATCAGAATTGATATCAAATCGGAATTCATATTCACCCTCAACTGGTTGGAAGGGCGAGACGTAAAATACCTTGGTTGCCGTCATGCGATCTGCGCGGGCAATTGGGCGTTGATCGGGGTGGAAAAAAAGATAGGAATGGCGTTCCCCAAAGGTGTTTGTCACTTCGGCGATGACGGCGATTAACTCGTCTGCCTTTCTGCAGAACCAGAAACTGACTGGATTGAAGACGTGCCCAAAGACTTTGGGTTGTGCCAAAAGCTCGATCTTGTCGATCCCTGCGATTTGAAATTTCTGCAAAACCTCTCGCACCCAGATGGCACCGCGCCCCGCACCCGGCGCGCCACCGTGATCGGCATCGTTGACGCCCACAATTGAACGCTCATTTCGCCGAAACAGCTTTGGCCCACGTACCGGTTTTTCGGCGTCGAACAGCACGTAATCGACAGAGTATCTAAAGCCGTTCGAAACAGATCCCTTTCGCCCGTGATAGGTGTGACCCGCGATATGATCGACGGTGATGGTCATTCCGCAGAAATCCGTATGCGTGTAGTTTGGTTGATCATGCGTGCAGCTTCGATCCCGCTGCTTAGGCCGTCTTCGTGAAAGCCATGACCCATCCATGCACCGCAGAACCAAGTATTTTGCTGCCCGTTCATGGTGCGCGCTTCGTTCTGTGCAGCCAGAGCACCTAGATCGTAAACCGGGTGACGCAATGCGACTTGATCATAAATCAAGTCTTGGCGAATGGGGCGCTTGGTGTTGAGAGTGACGAAGAAATCTTCGTTCAATGGCAGCGGTTGAAGACAGTTCATCCAATAGGTCAAATCGATACGGTCAGATTGATGCGCGTCGTCTTCTGTATACACCCAGCTGGACCAAACCTGACGGCGTTTGGGCATGATCGAAGCGTCGCTGTGCAGAACGATGTCATTGGTTTGATAAGCAATCGCGCCCAGTACATTTTGTTCCTGCTGGCTGGGGTCAGCCAACATTTTCAATGTATCGTCTGAATGGGTGGCAAAGATGACTGCGTCGAAATTTTCCCATTCTCCGCCAAATGCTTTGATGTGAACGCTGTTGGGGTCTCTTGTCACGGATTGAACCGGGGATTTCAGGCGGATATCCACGCCATTTTGCACTATAGCTGATTGCAACCGTTTCACATATTGGATGGAACCGCCTTGGACAGTGTACCATTGATGCTGACCTGTGTGATGGAGCAACGCGTGGTTTTCAAAGAACTGCATCATCGAGATGGCGGGAAAATCCATGATTTTACCCGTTGGTGTGGACCAAATAGCGCCTGACAACGGCAAAAGGTAACGGTCACGGAACCAATCACCCGTGCCCAAAACGTCCAGAAATTGCGCAATCGAACGGGTCGGGTCTTCGTTCGCGACAGCCAGTGCGTTTTTGTTGAAACGCAGGATGTCGCGGATCATGCGCAAAAACCTTGGGTCAAATGCGTTCCGGCGCTGTGCGAATGTGGCGTTTAACGATTCCAACCCGTATTCGAACGCGCCGCCATTCAAGGATGCCCCAAAGGACATGTTCGATTTCGTCACTGGCACATTCAGTTCGTCGAACAACGCTGTAAGATGCGGATAGTTGGCATAGTTAAAGACGATAAACCCGGTATCGACGGGCTGATCACCGTTGCGACCGGCGACAATTGTGCGCGCATGACCTCCCAAGCGCGCTTCGGATTCAAATAAAGTGACGTGGTGGTTTTGTGCCAACACATGCGCGGCACCCATTCCTGATATTCCACCGCCAATGACGGCAATACGCAGACAACCTGACTGCGACTCTTCAAAGGGCATACGATTTCCGTTTCGTCGTCTTTCCGTTTCAAAGGTATACGAACCCATGTCCGAGATGGATGTACGATTGGCAAAATAATTATTTTGATCCGGCAGTCTGAACAGATCGTATACAGTGCATGTTTACGGGAATAGAAACGCTTGAACCGGATCAAACGCGATCGAACTTTGGGACACGCACTGGACCCAGACGAATGAGTGAAGCGAGTAAGACAAGATTGTTGTGGGTCGACCATATGGCCCGCATTCGGGATACCCAAGATCAAGCGGCCTTTGCTGAGCTGTTTGAGCATTTCGCACCACGAGTGAAAGGGTTTCTCATTCGATCCGGGACGGATGCAGCGCTTGCCGAGGAATGCGCGCAAGAGGTTATGGCGACCTGCTGGCACAAGGCGCAGTTGTTTGACCCGACGCGTGCCTCTGTCGCGACATGGATTTTTACGATTGCACGGAATCGCAAGATTGACGTTCTGCGCAAATCGAAGCGACCCGAACCAGAAGATTTGGGGTGGGGGCCGCAAGAAGAACCAGACCAAAGCGATATGATTGCTTTGCAACAAGAGACGGAAAAGCTGGGGAAGGCGTTGGCTGAATTGCCCGCGCCACAGCGCCACTTGATACAGAAAGCGTATTTCGGTGACTTAACTCATTCTGAAATCGCGACTGAAACCGGTCTGCCTCTTGGCACGATCAAATCCCGAATTAGGTTGGCGCTGGAAAGACTGCGCCACGCGATGAAGTAAAGAGATGAGATGGTAAATGTGATAAAACATCATCTGACAGACGCCGTTTTGATGGCTTATGCAGCGGGTACATTGCCCGAAGCCTTTAACCTTATGGTCGCCGCACATGTGTCGTTGTGCGACGAATGTCGTGCTCGGATGGAGACATATGACGCGATTGGGGGCGCAGTCCTTGACCAGAAACCGGAACGTTCGGTCGCGATGGAAAAGGGATCGTTGTCAAAGACGATGGCATTGATCTCGGCTGGCACATCCGACGAAATCAAAGTGACCCGCACGCCGGGCGTTCTGCCGGTGCCTTTGCAAGATTACGTTGGTGGTGACTTGGATGCTATTCGCTGGCGTCCGATTGGAATGGGTGTGAAGCAAGCCATCTTGAAAACATCCAAAGATGCGTCGGCGCGTTTCTTGTTCATTCCCGCTGGGGCTGCCATGCCGGATCACGGGCATCGTGGTCTTGAAATGACGATGGTTTTGAAAGGCGCGTTTATGGACGAAGGCGATTATTTCGCGCGCGGTGATGTCGATGTTGCGGATTCTCACGTTCATCACACACCCGTTGCAGATGTGCATGAAGACTGCATTTGCCTCGCGGTGTCTGACGCTCCGCTGCGGTTCAAAGGGTTGGTGCCCAAGATCATGCAGCGTATCGTGCGCATCTAAACTAGACCCTTCAAATCATCCTACGATCCAATAGGTTGGCGATTTATCACTGCGGCCCGAACCTAGACGTTTTTCAGCCATTTCAGGTTTTCTTCGGTCCGCCCGTCGGATGCGTATTCTGCGCTGATCCAACCTGAATAATTGGACTGCTTCACGGCGGCGAAAAACGACTTGAAGTCGATTGCGCCTGTGCCGGGCGCTGTTCTGCCCGGTGAATCGCCAACTTGGATGTGGCAGATCATGTCCCGGTGTGCGCGAAACGTGCCAAGGGCGTCTCCGGTGATTTCCTGAGCGTGGAACGTGTCGTATTGCAGGGCGAGTTTTTCGGATCCAATCGTTTCGATGATGTCCGCCGCTAGATCGAAATCGTTTAGGAAATATCCCGGCATTGATTTTGGGTTCAAAGGCTCAATCGTGAGCCTCAATCCCTCAGGAACGGTATCGACTGCGTGGCGCAAGTTTTCAACAAAAGTGTCCCGCGCTGCGTCGCCTTCCGCTTTGCCTGCCATAATATGCAGGTTTTCAGCCTTAAGTGCGGACGCATAGCGAATGGCGCGGCGCAAATCGTAAGCAAAGCGTTTTTCAAGTCCGGGCACAGCGGCATATCCCCGATCACCACCAGTGTAATTTGGGGGCGGGGCATTCAACAAAACAAAATGTAATTCGTTACGACTGAGCGCGGCAAGGGTGTCTTGCGCCGGTGTGTCATATGGAAACAAAACCTCTACACCAGTGAACCCCGCTTCGGCGGCGGCATCAAATCGATCCAAAAAAGGAATCTCGGTCCAAAGATGTGAAAGATTGGCGGCAAAATTTGGCATAGAAGACACTGCTACTCAGCGTTGCCCTAGATGCGCAACACCTTTCTGCAACTTGATTGTTATTCCAGTTCGGCAGATGGGATGACTTGGAAGAATGTTCCCCCGGACCAAATGCCAAACCAACCTTCTTTGTGGCTGCCGAGTTCAACCAATCGATAAAAGCTTTTGCGATCGATCAATGCTTCTAAGTCTGCGCGAATGTGAACATATGGTGATGGCTCGCCTGTTTCTGGGTCGCGTTCGACACGAATGGGATGGTCTGCGCCCGCGGCGGCTGAATCGCCGACCTGAGTTTCAAACGTGACGTTTTGATCCTGTCCGGAACCCGTTGATTCGAAGTCAACGGCCACAAAAGGGGCGTCGTCGACGGTTATTCCGACCTTCTCCACTGGTGTAACGAGAAAATATTTACCATTCTCTCGCTTGAGGATGGAGGAAAACAATTTCACAAGAGCAGGACGGCCAATTGGCGTACCTTGGTAAAACCAAGTGCCATCTCGGGCGATCCGCATGTCCAAATCACCGCAAAACGGAGGATTCCACAAATGAACAGGCGGCAACCCGCGCGTTTTCGAGGCGTTGATGGACGCAATCAAGCTGTCAGTGCTTGGTGGCACACTTTTTTGTGCAGACATACCTTTTGCTATTCCTACGATCAGAGATACGTTGTGTATCAAGATATAACCTCAGGATCCCTTTTGTCATGACCCAGTCCGACGATCTTGCCGCAGAAATTGAATCTCTCGGCGAAAAGCTTGCGCAGGCCAAAGCCTCGATCACCAAACGCTTTATAGGACAGGAGCGTGTTGTAGACCTTACACTGACCGCATTGTTATGCGGCGGGCATGGCCTGTTGATCGGTTTGCCTGGCCTTGGGAAAACACGTTTGGTCGAAACATTAAGCACGGTGATGGGACTGGATGGAAACCGCATTCAATTCACGCCGGATCTTATGCCAGCCGATATCCTTGGGTCCGAAGTCTTGGACACGGATGCAGATGGGCATCGCAGTTTCAGATTTTTGGAAGGCCCCATCTTTTGCCAATTGTTGATGGCTGACGAAATCAACCGAGCCAGCCCACGGACGCAATCCGCACTTTTGCAAGCGATGCAGGAAAAAACGGTGACGGTTGCGGGCCAAGACAGAGCGTTGGGGACTCCTTTCCACGTTTTGGCGACGCAAAACCCGATAGAACAAGAAGGCACCTATCCGCTGCCCGAAGCACAGTTAGACCGGTTTTTGGTTCAGATTGATGTGTTGTACCCAGATCGCGACACTGAACGTGATATTCTGGTGGCAACAACGGGGATTGAAGATGCTCAGGCGACTCCGGTGTTTTCGGCCGGGGAATTGCTTGCGGCGCAAACTGTGTTGCGGCGGATGCCAGTGGGCGAAAGCGTCGTTGAATTGATCCTAGACCTAGTACGCGCCTTTCGTCCGTCCGAGGCTGAGGCCGATCAGCGTGTGAAGGAAACCGTGTCATGGGGACCGGGTCCACGGGCCGCTCAGGCATTGATGCTGGCTGTTCGCGCTCGGGCTTTGTTGGATGGGCGTTTTGCGCCATCAGCAGATGACGTTTTGAATATGGCGCGCCCTGTGCTGAGCCATCGTATGGCATTGAATTTTGCAGCGCGGGCACGCGGTGACAGTTTGGCGGAACTTATTGATACAACGGCTGCGCAATTTGCTGGCAAAGGCGAGGCCGCTGCGTGACACCGTCTCCGCTAGAACTTCGGGCCAAAGCAGAGGAGCAAGCCGCGCGCTTGCCCCCCTTGCTTGCACGGGCAGAGCATTTAGCGGGTGCGGTTCTTTTGGGCGAACATGGTCGTCGTCGGGCGGGCATGGGGGACGATTTCTGGCAATACCGTCCGGCACAGATTGGTGACAGCCGACGGATGATTGACCACCGTCGAAGCGCGATGGGTGATGTGCAGTTTGTCCGTGAACGTGAATGGCAAATTGCCCAATCTGTAATGCTTTGGGTGGATCAGGCCGCGTCTATGCGGTTCGCCAGTTCCAACGACTTGAGTTCCAAAGCGGATCGCGGTCGATTGATCGGGTTGGCCTTATCCGTATTGCTGATCCGAGGTGGAGAGCGCGTTGGTCTGACGGGCACGCGTTTGCCACCCAGACGAGGCAATGCGCAGTTGTTGCGGCTTGCTGAGTTGTTTTCCGAGGATTCTGATGACGATTATGCACCGCCGGAACATCGGGCGATGATCCCGCATGCGCGGGCAGTTTTTGTGTCGGATTTTCTTGGCCCGATTGAAGAGGTTAAGCTGGCTTTGACCAAAGCGGCGGACCGGGGCGTACGTGGCGTGGTTCTTCAGGTGCTAGATCCATCCGAAGAAGCGTTCCCATTTCGGGGGCGGACAATATTCGAAAGCGTTGGCGGAACACTCAGCCATGAAACACTGAAAGCGACTGACCTGAAAGATCGCTATCTTGACCGACTGGCCGAACGGAAATCCGAATTGAAGGCGCTGTGTGACGTGGCGGGATGGCAATACGGATTGCATCACACGGAATCTTCGGCGCAATCCGCATTGTTGTGGTTGTGGCGGGCTCTTGATGGAGGTCGGGCAGGGGCATGACAACAATAGCGGGCATAGGTTGGCTGTCTCCTTGGTTATTGGTCGCTTTGGCGGCTTTGCCGATCTTGTGGTTGATTTTACGTGCGATCCCACCTGCTCCGATCCGGCAACGGTTTCCCGGTGTGGCGTTGCTGCTTGGGTTGCAAGACGATGAAACGGTCACGGACCGGACACCTTGGTGGTTGCTGTTGCTGCGTATGTTGGCGGTGGCCGGTTTGATCCTTGGATTGGCGGGACCGGTGTTAAATCCGGATGCGGATGGCACACAAGGCGACGGACCTTTGGTGATCGCACTTGATGCCAGCTGGGCCGGTGCCCCACGTTGGGGCGCAATTTCCGAAGCGATTGAGGTCGAATTGAACCGTGCGGCCGCACAGGATCGGCCGGCGGCCATTCTGTCGCTGACCGACCCAGAGGCACCTGTGTTTTTGGCGGCAAACGCTTTGGTCGATCGTTTGCCCGGTATTCAACCGCAACCTTGGCAGCCTGTTGATGTGTCTGCCATTCGCACGGCTTTGAACGAATCCACAGGGTTTGACACGGTTTGGTTCAGTGACGGCATCGAATATGACGCCCGCGATGACGTGTTGGCTTTGTTGGAAACACAAGGGGCCGTCAACGTGATTGAAGGCGTGTCGAATTCTGTTGGATTGCGCCCGGCGACATATGTCGACGGCTTGATCGAGCTTAATGCAGTGCGTTCCCAAGGGGATGTCGCCCAAGACGTTGATATCTTGGCGCAGGGTCGCGATCCTTCGGGAAATGCTACAGCCTTGGCCCGCGTGACGGCGCAGTTTGAAGAGGGTGCGCAAGACGCATCTGTTGAACTATCTTTACCGTCCGAATTGCGTGCACGGATCACTCATTTTGAAATTCAGGGCATACGGTCGGCAGGCTCTGTCGCGCTAAGCGATGATGCGCTGCAACGGCGTGAAATAGCCTTGATTGCGGGGTTAGAAAGCCGCGAAGGGCTCGAGCTTCTTTCGCCGCTGCACTATCTGGAACGCGCCCTTGAAGATAACGCCGATTTGTTGACTGGCGGTCTAAGTGAGATCCTACCGGCCAATCCGGATGTGATCGTGTTGGCCGATGTCGCCAAACTGGCTGATGGTGAATCTGAACAAATCGCGGCCTGGGTCGAAAAAGGTGGCATGTTGTTGCGGTTCGCAGGACCACGCGTTGCGGCATCCGATGTCAGCCGTGACGAAGAAGATCCGTTAATGCCAGTACGGTTGCGATCTGGTGGGCGCAGTGTCGGCGGCGCGATGAGCTGGGGCACCCCCAAGACGCTGGCCCCGTTTCCAGAGGATTCGCCTTTTTACGGCTTGTCCGTGCCGCAGGATGTCGAAATTACCGCACAGGTCGTTGCCCAACCCGATCCAACTTTGGCGGAACGTGTCATCGCCGCACTAAGCGACGGCACGCCATTGGTAACGCGCAAATCGATTGGTCAGGGTCAGGTTGTGTTGTTCCATGTCACCGCGAATGCAGAATGGTCCACGTTGCCCTTATCGGGTCTGTTTGTTCGCATGCTGGAACGCCTTGCGATTGCCGCGGCGTCTGGAACGCCTCAGGCTGAAGATTTGGCAGGGTCAGTTTGGACGCCTGTGCGCGTTTTGGATGGGTTTGGAAGATTGGGTGATGCCGGAACCCGACCCGGTGTGGATGGAGCGGATTTGATTGACGCATCAACGGGACCGAATTTGTTGCCGGGTCTGTACCAATCAGGGGATCGAAACATCGCGCGCAATGTCCTGTCATCTGATACAGTCCTGACGCCAACAGCTTGGCCTGAACGCATTCCGGTGACTGGGTTGTCGCGCGCGAACGAACGCCCTTTAGGGGGACTTTTGTTGTCTTTGGCATTGGTCTTGCTGTTTGTGGATATCGTCGCATCCTTGGCGCTATCTGGTCGACTGATTGGACGCCAAGGCGCTGTTATCGGAGCGTTTTTGGCCGCGATCCTGATTGTTCCGGGTGCCCCGACTCATGCGCAAGATGGCGATGACTTTGCCCTGAATGCAGTGTCTGAATTGGTTCTGGCCTATGTTGAAACAGGCAACGCGAAAGTTGACGAAACTTCGATGGCTGGCCTGAAGGGGCTGTCGGATGCTCTGTTTTTCCGCACGTCGGTTGAACCTGCGACGCCGGTCGGTGTCAATTTGGAGTCCGATGAACTTGCGTTTTTTCCTATGCTATATTGGCCGATCACACCGGACCAACCGCGCCCATCCTTAGAAGCCTATGCGCGGTTGAATGACTATCTGCGATCAGGCGGGATGATCCTGTTTGATACAAGGGACGCCAATGTCTCGGGGTTTGGGGCGTCGACCCCGAATGGCAAAAAGTTGCAACAACTGGCATCTTCTTTGGATGTGCCAGCGCTGGAACCGATTCCGAACGATCATGTGCTGACCCGGACCTTTTATCTATTGCAAGATTTTCCCGGACGTCATTTGGGCCGCGACGTGTGGGTCGAAGCTGCGCCACCCGGCGCAACACAGGTCGAGGGCGTGCCTTTCCGCAATTTGAACGACGGTGTGACGCCTGTGGTCATTGGTGGCAACGATTGGGCCGCCGCATGGGCGGTGACTGATGCAGGCAGCCCGATGTTTCCGGTTGGACGCGGTTTTGGCGGTGAACGTCAGCGTGAATTGGCATACCGGTTTGGGGTCAATATCGTGATGCATGTCCTGACCGGGAATTACAAATCCGATCAAGTGCACGTGCCTGCCTTGCTGGATAGGCTGAGCCAATGACTTCAAGCATTATCATCGATCCGTTGGTTCCACTGCCATTCTTGATTGCGCTGGCGTTGATCGTGATTGCGGGCATCCTTTTGGCCGTTTGGCGCGGCCTAAAAGGTTGGGCGTTGCGGGGTTTGGCCGCATTGGTGGTTCTGGGCGCGTTAATAGGACCTTCCTTTCAACAAGAAGATCGAGGCGCACTTACCGATATTGTTATTTTGGCCGAAGACAGCACTTCCAGCCAATTGCTTTCGGATCGACCTTTGCAAACCGAACAAGCGCTTGCCGATTTTGAGGCGTCGCTAACTGCACGAAACAATACAGAAGTCGTGCGGGTCATGGTTGAGGATGGCGAAGACGACGCCGGAACGCGTCTGTTGTCTGCGATCAATACCGCGTTGGCCGAGCTTCCGACAGGACGGGTGTCCGGGATCGTTGCCGTGACCGACGGGCAAATTCACGATCAGGATGTCCCTGTCAGTTTGCCAGCACCTTTGCACGTCTTGTTGACGGGTAAAGAAGCAGATTGGGATCGACGCTTGGTTGTCACTGGCGCGCCAGCTTTTGCGATTATCGACGAAGCGGTAACCCTGACCTTAAAGATCGAAGACATGGGCGCGGTCCCGGCGATCGAGGGCGATGTGGCCGAGCTTGACGTTTCTGTGGATGGTGGCGCACCGCAACGCTTTAATGTGCGTGTCGGTGTCGAAATTGATGTGCCTGTGACCCTGCCGCATGGGGGTCGAAACGTTATCCAATTTACGGTTCCGACAGAAGACGGCGAATTGACGGATCGCAACAATACAGCGCTTATCCAGATGAACGGCGTGCGGGATCGTTTGCGGGTGCTTTTGGTCTCGGGTGAACCGCATCCCGGTGGCCGCACGTGGCGCAATTTGCTCAAGTCAGACAGCTCTGTTGATCTGGTGCATTTTACGATTTTGCGCCCCCCTGAAAAGCAAGATGGCGTGCCCGTCTCAGAGCTGAGCTTGATCGCGTTTCCAACCCGTGAATTGTTTCTGGAAAAGATCGACGATTTCGACCTGATTATTTTTGACCGTTACAAGCGGCGCGGCATTCTGCCTGCATTGTATATCGACAATGTCGGACAATATGTGCGTGACGGTGGGGCGGTTTTGGTCGCGGCTGGTCCTGATTTTGCAAGTGCGGACAGCTTGTTTCGATCTCCCTTGGGGCCGGTTTTGCCCGCGGAACCAACAGCCCGTGTGCTGGAACAGGCTTATTTGCCGAAGGTAACGGATTTGGGCGAACGCCATCCTGTGACCACGGCCTTGCCCGCGTCGGGGGATTGGGGGCGTTGGTTGCGTCAGGTCGAATTGCAACCCAGAACCGGCAGTACCGTCATGGAAGGCATAGATGGTCGTCCTTTGTTGATCCTGGATCGGGTCGGCGAAGGGCGGGTCGCGTTGCTGGCATCTGATCATATGTGGCTGTGGCATCGCGGGTACGAAGGCGGTGGGCCACAACTGGAAATGCTGCGCCGTCTCGCGCATTGGATGATGAAAGAACCCGAGCTTGAAGAAGAAGCTTTGACAGCTGATCCAACCGGGCAACGGATGTTAATTCGACGTCAAACCCTGAAAGAAGACGTACCACCAGTGATCGTGACTGGGCCTGATGGTTCGGAAACGGAATTGACGCTGACACCTGCTGGGCCGGGCCGTTTTGAAACGACATTTGAAGGCCCTGAAATTGGTCTGTACCGGTTGAAGAACGGTGACCTGACCACAGTGATCGGCCTTGGGCCTGCGGCGCCGCGTGAATTCGAACAGACCGTGGCCAGTGGTGATGCATTGAAGCCATTGGTTGAATCATGGCGCGGTGGGATATTGCAATTGGAAGACGGCGTGCCTCGATTGCGGTCTGTGCGTGCGGGTCGACCCGCGTCAGGGCGCGGCTGGATTGGCCTGACCCCTCGCGAGGCTTACGAAACGCTTGATGTGCGTCAGCGATCGCTTTTGCCGCCGTGGCTTGTGCTGCTTTTGGCGAGTGGATTAATAGTCGCCGCATGGCTTCGTGAAGGCCAACGCTAGATTTCAGCGTCCAATTAAGAGCTTCTTCACCACCCACATGAGATAGATTTGACACGCTGCTATGTGGGAAATGTCATGAGTCTGGCGAGTAAACTTGCCGAAGAACGCCGCGCGCGTCTTGGTGCCGAACGCCTGTTGGAATTGAAACAGGGCGAATTGTTCGCTGCCAACCGAAAGTTGGGGCGGCACGCGAAGGCTTTGCAAGGCGAAGTTGTCGAACAACGCGCTGTTGTCGAAAATGTCCGAAGCGAAAACCAACGCGTTAAGGCCGAACTTGGCGTGGCCAACCAAAAGGTCGAAGTCGCCGAACGCCGCCTGTGGCATTCGATCCAAACGATCACCGATGGATTCGCTTTTTTCAATTCTGACAACGAACTGATTGCGGCCAATTGGGCGTATATGGATGTGTTCGATGGTTTGGATATGGTCAAGCCAGGTATCAGTTATGTCACGATTTTGCAGTTGCTGACCGAAGAAGGAATTGTGAATACAGAAGATCTGCATCCAACCGATTGGCGTCAAATGATGCTGGAACGGTGGATGATGCCGCAACCGGAACCTGTCACTGTCCGCTTGTGGAACAACCTTTATATCAAGCTTGTCGACCGACGTGGTGAAGGCGGTGACATCGTTTCGCTTGGCCTGAACATCACAGAATCCGTTGAATATCAGGAAAAACTGAAAAATGCCCGAATAGAAGCGGAATCCGCCAACCGGGCTAAATCCGCATTTCTTGCGAACATGAGCCATGAAATCCGCACGCCCATGAATGGCGTTGTGGGAATGGCAGAAATTCTAGCGGATTCTGGCATCACCGAAGAACAACAACTGTATGTCGACACGATCAAAAATTCAGGCGAAGCGCTTTTGGTCATCATCAATGACGTGCTCGATTATTCCAAAATAGAAGCGGACAAACTGGAACTTCATTCTGAACCGTTCGACCTAGAACGGTCCATCCATGAAATCCTGATGCTGCTGCAACCAAGTGCGCATGACAAGGGCCTGACCTTGTTAATGGACTTTGACCTGTTTTTGCCAACAAAATACGTCGGGGACGCAGGCCGCATTCGGCAGGTTTTGACCAATCTTATGGGCAACGCGGTCAAGTTTACGCAAACCGGTCATGTGTTGGTCCGTGTGACGGGCATACCGGATTCTGATACGAATGACTGCCAGATCAACATTTCAATCGAAGACACGGGAATAGGAATTCCCGAAGACAAAGTCGATCACATCTTTGGTGAATTCAATCAGGTCGAAAATGAACGCAATCGACAGTTTGACGGAACCGGGTTGGGCCTTGCTATTTCCAAACGTCTCGTTGGTTTGATGGGTGGCGAAATCTGGGTCACCAGCGAAGAGGGTGTTGGGTCCTGTTTTGGGTTTTGCGTCCGAATGCCGATGACGGATGGTGATGAAGTAGAGCATCCGAAAATCCCAAGTTCCCTGCGCCAAGTGATGGTCGTCGATAATTTGGAAGCGAACAGGCAAATCCTTGAACACCAATTGTTGCAAATGGGGCTTGGTGTCGTGCTTTGTGATTCAGCAAAGCGCGCGCTTGAGGTGCTGGATTCCAGTGTGGACCTCATTCTTACGGACCATAGTATGATGGATATGGATGGCATGGAATTTGCCTCTGAGGTCCGGGCCATAGGCAATACAACTCCGATTTTCTTGCTTAGTTCCAACCTTAGATTTGCGGCAAATGATCCTTCACGAAGCTATGTCGATGCTATCTTGCAAAAACCGGTGTCCCGCCATGATTTGTTCAGGCGGATTGAGGGGCTGGCTTCCGATGATGCCCCCGCAATCGAAGATGCAGTTGTCCTGTCAGAGGATGCTGTGGAAGACCCTGAATCCATACCTGACGATACGCCAATTGCTGAGGTAGATGTGGATTTCGATGCCGATGGTATCGGTGAATTACCTTCGGAAAACGAAACGGCTGGTATTGAACTTGTTGACGAAATGCCTGAGCCTGAGCCTGAGCCTGAGCCTGAGCCTGAGCCTGAGCCTGAGCCTGAGCCTGAGCCTGAGCCCGAAGCCGAAGTTGCGCTGCCGTCTTTCGTGAGCTCAAGACGAAGACATGTCGAACAGGCTGCACCAGAACACATACCAGAAGAACCAACAGCGTCGGATCAAGATGAAGACACCGAAGGATCCGCACAAGACAACGCGGATTTGCAGGACACAGACGTAATCCCGGAATTGGAAACCTCGTCAGATACGTTCATGTTTGAAACGCCAGATGAGGAGCCATCTGAACTGCCTACGGACGGTTTGGAAACACCGGAACACGATGAAATCCTGCCCGACGTGGCCATTGAACCAGATGCCGCCCTGGCGATTGACACGCCTTTGCCAGACGAAGGGAAGATTGACCAATCAACTGAGTCTGAACCAGAAATTATTGAAGAAGAACCGCTTGCCGAGGCGCAATCTGACCGACGCGATTTCGTTTCTGAGCCGAGAAAGCTGCGGGTTTTGGCGGCTGAAGATAACAAAACCAACCAGCTGGTCTTTCGCAAGATGTTGAAGGACTTAGATCTTGACTTAACCTTTGCGGCCAACGGTCAAGAAGCTGTTGCTTTGTACAAAGAACTGAACCCTGACATGATATTCATGGATATTTCGATGCCTATTATGGACGGTCGCGAAGCTACGATTGAAATAAGAAAAATCGAAGAAGAAACAGGTGAGCATGTACCAATTATCGCGATGACAGCCCATACATTAAGCGGCGATGAGACAGAAATTCTAGCCTCGGGAATTGATCATTACCTGACCAAACCATTGCGCAAGCCTTTGATCCATCAAAAGATTGCAGAGCTTTCGCCGCAAGATGTCCTGCCACCCATACCCGTGGAAATCCAAGATTTGGCCAGCTAATTTGTTAGAATGGGCGCGCCCGCGAAAGTCCAAAAAAGAGCACCGCATAAACCATTGAACGACGATCCTAAGATCATTCTGATCAGGCCTAGGTTTTCAAGAAAACGGGACGGTCAGGGGTCGAGGTCTCTTGGTCAAATTCATAACCGCCCACGTCAAACGACTTGAGATCATCGATGTTTTCGTGGCCGTTTTCCAATACCCAACGTGCCATTGCACCTCTGGCACGCTTTGCAGAAAACGAGATCATTTTACGGACACCTTTGCGATCTTCTTCAAAACGAGGGGACACATATCGTAATTCACCCAATGCAGTGCGATCAACCGAGCTTGAATATTCGTCGGATGCCAGATTGAGAACCGTTTCCGTTTGTGCCGCAGCAGCGTCATCAACCAAGGCCTTGGCGATCTTGGTTCCCCAGAATTTGTAAAGCGTTCCCGACGGATGACCCGGCAATTTCCGACCCATTTCCAACCGATAAGCGCAGACATCATCGGTGGGTCGCAAAAGGCCATAAAGCCCGGACAATATCCTTAGACGCCGTGATGCTTCCGCGCGAGTGTCATCGTTCAACGTCGCCATTTCCAATGTCTTATACACATCGCCATCGAACATATCCGCAGCCCCTTGCGCCTTGCCTGATTGGCAAGACCACTGCGAAAACCGCTCGAAATTCAGCTGCGCGATTTTGGGGGATACCTTCATTAAATCCGCAATATCCGCTTCGGACCAATCACGCATCACTTTGATCAGCTCTTCGGCTTGATTCAAAAATCGCGGCGTTGTCGTCGCGTACCCTGCGGACCTGCTTTCGTTTAGGTTTTTTGCAGGTGACAACAAGATTAACATAAAAAGAGCGTCCTTTTGGCCGGGATTATTTCGCAGCGATGGCAACAACCTGCATGTGATGGATACATAGATCAGCCGACATTTTACACCAGAAATAACGAAGAATTGTGATCGGGTTGCATGCAAACCTTGGATGGCAAAATCCGAATAATCGCAAGTTCACCCAAGCGGGTTTTTCTTGCTACTCAAAAACTTGATATTCCACATAAGAAACTATCACTTTTTCTAAGAGTCGTGCCGGGTGATGATGTGTGAAAGGAGACCACGATGAAGCTTTCATTCTTTACGATGCCGATTCACCCGTTGGGCAAACCGATTGCGAAATCGTTGCAAGAGGACCGCGAGGCGTTTTTGCTAGCGGATAGTCTGGGCTATGCTGAAGCGTATTGCGGTGAGCATACGACAGATCAGGCAGAGATCATCACCTCGACTGTCGCGTTCTTGGCAAGTCTTGCCTATGAGACAAAGCAAATTCGTCTTGGTACCGGCACAATCAACATGCCCAATTCGCATCCAGCCCGAGTGGCTGGCGAGATTGCGATGCTGGATCACATGTTGGAAGGTCGTTTGAATTTCGGCATTTCGCCCGGTGGTCTGATGTCGGATGCTGAGATTTTCGGCAATCTCAAGAAAGATCGCAACGCCATGTTCCTTGAGTGCATTAACATGGTGCTCGATATCTGGGCGGGGCAATCTCCTTATAATCTAGAAGGCGAATTTTGGAATATTTCCACTGAAAACACACGCATACCCGAGATTGGCCAAGGCGATGTCCTGCGTCCCTATCAAGACCCACACCCGCCAATCATCGGGACTGCTGTTGCGCCCTTTTCGAAGGGCGTGACAGCGATGGCTGCACGGGGTTGGCAACCTATTTCAGGCAACTTTCTGTTGCCGCAATGGGCGGCGACGCATTGGCCGAACTTTGTTGAGGGCTGTTTGCAGGGGGGCTTTACTCCGTCTTATTCGGATTGGCGCGTTGCCAAGAACATCTGCGTCGCCAAAGATCGGGACACTGCGCGCGCTTATGCGCGTGATCCTGGCAGCCCTTATGTGTTGTACTATTCGCAACTGCTCACAAAGATGCGTCGTGGCAAACGGTTGAACTTGTTCAAGCATGATCAAAACATGCCGGATGAAGACGTGACGCTGGATTACGTACTGGACCGTCTTGTGATCCACGGGGATGCTGAATCAGTTGCGGATCAGATCCTTGCAATGCGCGAAGAGATGGGACCGTTCAAGCATTTGGTTTATGCGGGCCATGATTGGACCGACGTTGAATTGGGGCGCGATTCAATGATCTTGTGCGCTGAAAAGGTACTGCCGATTTTGCAAGAAGCCACCAAGTCAGAACTGGATTGGCAGCAACAGCAAGTCGCGTAGACTTTGCGAAATACGAAAACGATTTAATCCCCGTCTTTAAGGCGGGGATTTTGTCATTTCAGTGTGTGAAAAGCGCGGGATTACAACGCTTGGATAAGGTCGGAGACCGTTCGAACCCGCGCTGCATTGTCTTGAGCAATAGAACCATCTGCGTGCCATAGAGAATTTTCGAAACCCACGCGGGCTTTGCCGCCCAATCGCGCGGCTTCGACAAGGCAGTCGGTTTCTTCTTTTCCAAAGGCGCACAGCATCCAGTCGAAATCTAGGTCACTTTTTGCCATCTGATCCACAAACCCTTTCAGGGCGCTTGGTCGGCTGATTTGTGTTCCGTCATATGTGCCAAGGACAAGTTGCATCAGGTGATGTTTGCCCGGAATGTGGCCTGCGTCGCATGCTGCAATGAACTGGCCCAATTCCTCAGCAGAATAAACAATATGCTGAACATGAACATCGGCCTGTTCTGCCCATTCATAAAAAGCCGTGGCCGTTGGCCAGTCTGTCGGTTCGCGCACCATTTCGCGCATTGCAACTGACACATGGGCCGGTCGTAATTCGCGTATGATTTGTTGTTGCGTGGCTGTGTCGTACCGGCCTGCAGCTTCGGACGTTACTTGCAGATAAAGATCTGGAACCGCGTCGCGTACACGGTTCAACAACGTCTGATACCGACCAGCATCCAAAAGATGCAGTCCGTCCGTGTCGCGAATATGTAAGTGGATGCCGTCAGCACCTGCTGCAAAACACGCTTTGGCGTTGGCAACAATATCGTCGTCTGTGACGGGTAAGGCCGGATGATCTTTGTAGCCACGGCGCGCCCCGTTGGGGGCGACCATGATGTTCGGCAAAACTGGTAGGGTCACTTCAAAGTGCGGACCCAAGCGATGCAAACCCACCCTTGTGGAACAGCAGTGGTTCGCCGTCGTTTTGGTCAATTCGCAGCACGCGACCAATAAAGATCTCATGATCACCTGCAATGATCTGGTTCTCGATCTTACATTCAAGAACAGCAAGCGCGTCGTTCAACACAGGAACGCCGTTTATGCCTTTCTTCCAATCAACGCCTTTGAATTTTTCATCTGAAGGGCGCGCGAATTTCAAAGACGTGTCTTTGGCAGCATCGCTCATGATATGGATCGCGAAAGATCCATGGCTTTGGAAGGCTGATCGGGATGGTGTATTAAGGCCGATTGACCATAAAACCAAAGGTGGATCGAGGGAAACAGACGAGAACGAATTGATCGTCATGCCCACTGGGCGACCTTCGTCCCCGACTGTTGTGACGACACAAACACCGGTCGCAAAGCAACCTAGGACATTCCGCAACTCGCGTGGGTCAATACCCTGCTCATGTTCGGTGACAATGGCGTTCATGACTTGTCCTTTCTGTCTCGCTTGAACCGTGTTTCAATAGATTACGAGAAGGCAGGGGTTCAGAACAACTAATAAGACTCTATACTTTCTAACACAAAACATGATACCCAATGGCAACGGGGGGCCGATCCATGAAGATACAACAACTTCGTCTTTTCGTCGCGGTTTACGAAGAGGGATCTTTTTCAGCGGCAGCGATGCGGGTGAATGCCACACAGTCGGGACTGTCGATGCATGTGCGACAGCTGGAAAAACGCTATGGCGTGACGTTATTCGATCGCAGTTCGACCGGTGTCGTGCCGACAGAAACAGGACGCACGTTTTATCGCCACGCCGTCGACGTCTTGAATGCCACTGCACTGGCCGAAGACAGTTTGCGCGAATTGTCGGGCGTTTTGTCTGATCACATACATATCGGACTGATGCCGACATTTACCGGGTCCGTTCTAAGCCCTGCTTTGATGCGCTTCACGCAGGAATACCCCAACGTACGGGTGTCCATTGAAGAGGCGTATTCAGCCACATTATCTAATCGAGTGTCTGAAGGTGCGCTTGATTTCGCCGTTGTGCCTGCTGTGGAAACGGAGCTGGAGCTAGAAACGTCGTTAATGGCCAAAGACCGCGAATGTTTGGTCTGCAACGGCAGCAGCTTGCCTGACATTGGCCGTGTTGTGCGCCTTTCCGATTTGCCGCCTTTGCGCTTGGTTCTACCAACTTCCGTAAATGCACGACGGCGAAGGATTGAACATTACCTGTCGGTGCACGGTGTCCAAGTGGCCGAGTTGATGGAGCTGGATGCGATGTTGGGCACGCTTGATATTGTTGCCAATTCCGAATGGATGTCGATTCTGCCGTTTGTGCTGGGTCGCGCCGATCGCGATGGCGTGACGCGGCGGTTTATTCCTCTTGAGGACCCGCCCCTTGGCGTCGAATATATGCGCATTTCAAACCGAGCGCGACCCTTGGGCCGCGCTGCTCAGGCATTTGCTGATGTACTTCAAGAAGAGCTGAACACAGCCCTTGAGGACGACATCTAAAGCAGGCTTTGCGGCAACCAGCTTGCCAAGCTTGGGAAGACCAGCACAAGCACAGCCACAATAAGGATCATGATCCAATAGGGAATTGATCCCTTGAAGATCATGCCAAGCGTGACGGATGGATCTGGCACGGCGGCCTTGACGGTGAATATCAATAACCCAAAGGGCGGCGTCAAAAGCCCCGCTTCGATCACCAAAATTCCAAAGATCGCAAAGGCCAATTGGTCGATGCCCATGCCCGCTGCGATAGGGGAAAAGATCGGAACCGTCAGTAGGATGATCGACGTCGAGTCGATGAACATCCCCAATATCAGCCAGACGGTGAAGATCATCAATATGATGATGATTGGGTTGTCGCTGACCGAAAGCATCGTGTTGTTGATGACGGAAACGGCCCCTCCCATCGCGAGGAACCGCGAATACATTGAGGCCATGATAAGCAAGATCAGCAAAGGCGCGGTTGTGCGACCGGCCCGAAAAATCGCATCCATCAGGTCATCTCGGCGCATGCCTTTCACCAAACCAACCAAAAGAGCACCGATAGCGCCAAAACCCGCAGCTTCGGTTGGGGTTAGGAAGCCGCCCCAAATTCCGCCAATAACAAGCGTGATCAATGCAACTACAGACAGACTGCTGATCAATTCAGCACGTTTCTGTTCGGCGGGAACCTCATCAAACGCACTGGGTGAACACGCCGGGGCTATGTCTGGGTTCATTTTGGCTGTGACTATACAATAGCCGACAAAGAACGTGGCCAGCAGCAAACCTGGCACAAGACCTGCGATGAATAGGGCGCCAATGGAAATTTCCGTCAGAACCGCCCAAATGATCATCAAGATTGATGGTGGGATTAACATGCCTAAACACGCGCTTCCTGCCACAACGCCAAGGGCATAGGGACGGTTGTACCCAAGTGCGACCATCTCGGGATAGGCCAAACGCGAAAACGTTGCCGCAGATGCAATCGATACACCGGTGATCGCCGCAAAGATCGAATTGCCGGACACAGTGGCCACAGCCAAACAGCCCGGAACACGCAGAAAGGCGCGGTTACAGATAGTGAATATGTCCTTCGCTGCCCCTGATCGGGATATAAATTCCCCCATCAAAACGAACAACGGAATGACAATAAAGATATCTTTACGCAGCGATTCGTATGCCGTTCCGGATAAGACTGAAAATGCGATATCGACGCTGCCAAGCATCCAGTACACGCCAAGTGCGCTGGCCACGCCTAGGGCAACTGCCACATGCACACCCAGAAAAACCAACACCATCATGATGCCAAGGAATATGAAAATCGTTTCTGTCATGACGCAGTGCCTTTCAGCAATTGGGCAGGGCGTCTTGTGCCCCAAGGTCGCCACGCCAATCCGCAACGATCATTAACAAGTAAGCAAATGCGGCAAAGACTGCCGTCGCCATGATCAAGAACCGAATTGGCCACGTGTATATGCGCAGTGATCCTTCGCCCTCGTATTCACCGATCCGCAAGGCATCCAAAGCTTCGGGTAATGTTGCGTATCCGATTGCAGCAAACAGTGCGAAACCAAGGACATAACAGAGCGTTCGCAAAAGCTTTTGCGCAAGGGGAGGTAGCATGTCCACGACAAGCGTCGTGCGCAGCATTGCCCCGGAAAAGACCGCAAGCGGTAGTTGAAGGAACGTGACAAAGATCACTGAATTTTGGAGAATTTCTTTGGTTCCGGGTAAGGGCTGCAAAAACAAAATGCGCCCAAACACATCAATCAAAATGACCAACGCAAGGATGAAAACCCACATTGATGATAGTATGTGGATACCGCGCGCAACCTTAACGACATGGGTGTAAGCCATTAAATCCTCCTCATTTAACGTCCTTCCTCTTTGTCCTAGTGCCTGAAACCGCTGCGCGCAATCGCCAATTTATCACTTGATAAAATAGTGAAAGAGTGGGACGGTCCAAGTGAGAAAACCGCGTTGGAGGCGCGGTGACCTTATTCAGACGTAGGGGATCGAGCCCCAAGGGAGGATTTATGATCAAGATGTTTCGTCACATCGCCTGGCCAGTAATCGCCGGTATGGTTTCACTCGCGACGCCAACTTTCGCGGACAGCTTCACACTTCGTATCGGGTCTGGCCACCCACAAGGGCCGACGCCCTATGTCAACACAATGTCAGAATTCTTTGCCGCGGAAGTAACGCGCAGAGTTGCTGAAAACACCGAACATGAGGTCGCGTTTATCGAAGCCTATGGCGGTGCAATCGCCGGTGTTGCAGATACTTTGGAATCCGTTCAGCAGGGTATTTTGGACATTGGGGCGTTCTGTATCTGCTTTGAGCCGTCCAAGATGTTCTTGCACAACTTTCCATACTACCTCGCGTTTGGACCGGAAAAATCCTCTGATGCGATCGCGGCGGCACGGTCGGTTTATGACACCAACCCGTGGCTGAAGGATGTGATGTCAGAGGAATACGGGCAGAAGTTCCTTGGCCTTGGTGTTTGGGATAATTATCACCTTGGGACCAAGGACGAATGGACATCGATTGCCGACCTGAAGGGCGTGAAAGTCGGTGGCGCTGGCCCGAATTTGCCATGGCTTGATTACATTCAGGCAATCCCGGTTCAATCAACATTGCCAGAAGGTTATTTGGCGCTCAGAACGGGTGTTTATGATGGGTGGTTGATGGTTCCGTCTGCCTATAACGGGTTCAAATTCTATGAGCCTGCGCCATATTACACGCTGATCGGGTTCGGCGCGATGCCGGTTATCATGATGACAATGAACGACAGCAAGCTGGCCAGTTTGCCAGAAGATGTTCAGGCGATCATTCTTGAAGTCGGAGCCGAGTGGGAAGAACGCAACGGGGCCGCAATGGATGCCGTGCAGACTTCAGGTCTTGCTGCGCTGTCAGAAAACGGTGCAATCGTGAAAAAGCTTCCGCAAGAAGTTCGGATTGAATGGGCCCAAAGCCTAGCAGACTTCCCTAAGCTTCAAGCGACCGAAGCCAAAGGGCGTGGATTGCCTGCCATCGAAGTGATGCAAGCGTATATCGATGCCGCCAAAGGTGTTGGTCACGAATGGCCTGTCGAATATCAACTTGAGTAACGCGGAACCTCGAAAGCCAGCAAGAAACTTGATGGCGATCCGCAACTAATCTTATTTTTACTACAGACGGCGCTGCTCCTACGATCAAGGAGCAGCGCCTTTGCATTTCGGCGCTGCATTGCTTCGGGAGGGCAAAATGCAAGTTGCATGGATGCGAGGAACAAGCACACCAACGCTGACCGCTACGCAATGGCATTCCGTTGTCGTGCAAGCTGATGAGATTGGATTTCGTCAAGTTCATCTAACAGGGCTTGGGGATGAAGCCTTGATCGCGATGCCTCGCCTGACACAGCTTCGGATTGGACTGGACTTAGCCGGTTTTCGTCCGCAAGCGCCCCGGACATTGATAAATAATATACGACAGGCTTACGACGCGGTAGACGGCCGCCTTGTTTTGGGTCTGACAACAGGCGCTTCTTCTCAGATGCGAGCCACCACTCAGATAATGGAAACCGTAACGTCCAAAGCAGCGCCGAACATGTTGCCAAGCGACTTTCCAATGGCAGAACCTCGTCCGGAAGTGATGGTCATTCCCCAAATTGATACATCACCCAGTGTTACATTGGCCGCTGCAAACGGATTCCACATGTTGTCACCCGCATGGCAAACACGGCAGGAATTGTCACGCCACTGGCCGGCAATTGTTGCAAGTGCCACCCATGCAAGCCGTCGTGCATGTCCGTCACAATGGCATGTGGCGCGCTGCGTCTTTATCTCTGATGATCGCGCAGCAATTGCGGCATATCGTGCGAAAGCAGCACAAGCGTATCGAACAACGCCGGGCGTTGATCCATCCAAGGCCGAACAGAATATCATTGCCGGGTCTGCCGCCGAAGTGTTTGAACAAATCACGCAATTGCGCACACGAATTGGACCGTTTGGCACCTTGCATATTGTTGATCCGGGGTTAGACCATGACGAAGGGTGTCGCCAACGCAGTCGCTTTGCGTCCATGGTTTTACCCCAGCTTACACGCGGCGACGCTCCCGTTATTCAAAAGGCACTAGAACGCACATGACCAGCTATATTCCCCACACTCAAGTCAGTGGAAAAGACGAAATTCCCGTCCTGTTACTTCTTAACTCGCTGGGGACTACGACGCGTATGTGGGATCAACAGCTTCCTTTATTGGAGCGGTTTTATCGCGTCATTCGAATGGACACACGTGGTCATGGTCAAAGTGCGACACCGGAAGGTCCGTATGACTTTGACATGCTGGTCTCTGATGCTTTCGGCACGCTGGATCGTTACGGTGTAAAGACAGCCAGCGTCATGGGGTGTTCACTGGGCAGCATGACCGCGCTTGGGATGGGTCTGCGGGAACCGGACCGAATTGACAGAATTGTATGCGCAGCAGCACGGGCCGATGGCCCTGAACCGTTCCGCAAAAGCTGGGACGACCGCATGGCTGTGATCGCCGAAAAAGGTGTCGCAGGGTTGTGGGAAGGGTCGTTGGGCAACTGGATGACACCGGCCTTTCGCGAGGCCCAGCCCGACATCGTTGCGATGATGAAGGCAGAGTTTCTCAAGACCACAGACGATGGATATTGTGCATGTGCCGCCGCGCTAAAAGGTTTGGATTACCTCAAGGACTTGCCACAACTGAAGGTTCCGACCCTATTTGTCGCTGGTGAGCATGACAAAGGCGCAGCGCCAGACGTTATGAAAGCCATGTCCGAAGCCGCCGGTGCAGGAGAATTCTCTTTGATCCCAGATGCTGGTCATATCATCAATGTGAATGCACCAGATGCGTTTAAGTTGGCTATCATGGATTTCCTTGAGATGTCTTGCGAATGATCATTGCGGTGCACGCAGGCTTGAATAGTCGATCATGACGTTGTCACGATAGGACTGTCGGTCGGATAATCGGTCAAAATAGGCCGATATGTTCGGCCATTCAGGTCTGGTGATGTCGACAGTGAAATACCGATACAGACAGCTGCCGAATGGAATATCGGCAAGGGTTAGCGTGTTTCCCAAAAGGTATGGCCCATCCGCAAGGGCCGCTTCTGCAATTTGAAACTGGCCGTGCAGGATATCCAACGCAGACGCCAAGGCGCGCGGATCTCGTTTGGCTATGGGCAATCGAACGGTTTGATAGAACATCTGAATGAACGACGGATACAGCCCGGTTTGAAACCAGTCCATCCACATGTCGGCCTGTGCGCGGTCGGCATCGGAAACGACGGAAAGCGGGCCGCCATTTACATGCACCAAGTGTCGGCAAATTGCGTTTGATTCCCGCAATACCAATTCATCTTCGACTAAGGTCGGAACGCGCCCGGCGGGATTCATCGCCCGATATTCATCAGTATCAAGACCGCCAAATGCACCGCCCGCGTCGACCTGATCAAAGGCCAATCCAGATTCGGATAACACCCATGCGACTTTCTGAACATTGATCGAAGTCATTCGCCCCCAAAGGGTCCGCATCTTCGGTCTCCTCGCTAATTGATCATTTGATTACTTTTGTGGCTGTAACCCTAACGGTAATCTGATATAGAACAACTAAGAGTTTTTTTGACGGGAATGCGGTTTGGCGAATTTTGACGATCAAATCTTGCCTAAAGCGGGCTGTGAGGGTGCAAAAGAAGCTGCACCCAAGCGGCGACGCAAGTCGTCAGAAGACAGGATGCTTGATATCATCGAAGCTGCTGCGGACCACTTTGCCGAAGTCGGATTCAGTGGTGGCACCCGCGACATCGCCAAAAGGGTCGGTGTCACACAGCCACTTTTGTATCGGTATTTTCCAGACAAAAACAGTTTGATCGAAGCGGTCTATAAAAGCGTCTATCTGGAAAGTTGGAACGCTGATTGGGACATTGGATTGCAAGACAGAACACAGTCAGTGCGTTCGCGGTTCGATCAGTTCTACCGCGACTACACGGCTGCGAATTTTAACCCGCGCTGGCTTAGGATTTCGTACTTTGCGGGTTTGCGGGATGCGCAGATCAATCAATGGTACAATCACCTGATCGAAGAACTGATCCTAAAACAACTGGTCAGAGAACACCGTGTTGAATTGGGCCTTCCGGATGATGCCTATGTGACGACTGAAGAATTGGAAGTTGCCTGGCAAATCCACGGTGGGCTTTTGCATTATGGATGGCGCCGTCACGTGCTGAACTTGCCTGTGTCCAACGATATGGATCAAGTGATCTGCGACGCACTGGACATGTACTTCTCGGTTGCTGAAGGTGTCTATATGCGCATGGCGCGCAGCAATGCTGATATTGCCTAGTAGCGAAAGTGATTTCGATCTCTGTTCTTTGCGCGCTAAACTGATAGCCGAATTAAAAGGCTACAAAGGACGTTGCCATGAGTCACAAGCTGACCCCCGACACGCAAGCCCCTGATCTGAAACTGCCATTGGTTGGTGGCGGAGAGTTTGATCTGGCAAGCGAGAAACCCGAAAACTTTACAATGGTCCTATTCTACCGTGGCTATCACTGCCCGGTGTGCAAGAATTACTTGGGCGGGTTGGTTGAAGCGCTCAAAGAATACGAAGCAGCGGGTTTCAACGTCGTTGTTGCATCGATGAACACAGAAGAACTTGCCCAGAAGTCCGTGGACGAATGGGGTTTAGGTGATGTGCGTGTCGGTCATTCGTTGACTGTTGATCAGGCTAAAGACTGGGGTCTTTGGATTTCCAAAGCGTTCAAAGACGTTGAAGCAGACTTGTTCACCGAACCGGGTTTGTTTTGGATTCGCCCAGACGGCAAACTGTACCTCGCCGACATCTCGAATATGCCGTGGGCACGCCCAGATTTGAAAATGCTGCTGTCCAAAGTTGGTTATGCGTTGGAAAACAATTATCCGGCGCGCGGCACATACGCGGCTTAACTAACGCTGTTTCAAACATTTAAGTGGGCTGCTCATTGAACCGAGTGGCCCGTTTTTGTTTTCAACGTCCCAATGCAACAAATTAATAAACTGATGGATGCCAACAAGTCTTATTATAAGACGTGATAGCGCTCCCGATGCATAATTTTCCAGCGTCTCAAAGATCGGACGCCTGCCGCAATGCTCGGCACACCGTGATATTCTGGGAGGAAACACATGTTTTTGAAAACACTGACGGCGACCGCCACATTGCTTGCGCTGGCCGCACCCGTAGTGGCGCAGGAAAATCTGAAGGCCGCAATTGTGGCTGCAATGGGTGAAGCCATCGAAGATCCGCGCTATGTCGATGTTCTGGCGACCTATGGATTAGAATTGCCCGACTTGAATGACAAAACCCTCGTTAACTCGACGGATTACGCATATCCCGAAGTCGCTGACGGAACGCTTCTTTCTAAGGTGATTGCCGATGAATCCTTGCGGCTTGGTTGGATCGCTGTGGGCGCACCGTGGTCAGTTCCGGGTCCAGATCCGGCGGAACCTATTGGCCTTTCGGTTGAATATTGGGGCATCGTTCAGGACAAGCTGAACGCGCATTACGGCACGAACGTTGCATTGGATTGGGTGGAATTCACCGAAGAGACCGGCAACAACAATATGTATCGCTGGCTTTCCAATTCTGACGACTTTGATTGTTCAGGTGAAGGTCGTGACGTGGCAGGCTGCTATGATGTGATCGGCGGTGCCTATGCGATTAACAAACGGCGCAAAGAAATCTCTGACATGACACCAGCCTATTTTCCGCTGAACATGTCCGTTGTACGCACCAATGTACCGTTGCCTGACGGGGTTGGGCCGCTTGAGACGGCCGAGCAAATCCGTGAAGCAATGGCAGACCCGGCCATCAATTTGGTTCTCGCGGGATTGCCTGACACTGGAGAAGATTCGATCCTGACCAATTTCAAGAAGAAAATGGGGGATACATTTACGCATGCAGACCGCACGCCGGGATCAAACGTCCTTGAGTTTGCGCAAAACGCGACTGACATTCACTTTGTTCTGGGGACCAATGTGCGCATGTCGTCCACCCGTTTCAAAAACCCAGAATTTTGTGAAGAATGCGCATTCATTCCCAATCTTTTGGTCTTTGGTGGCGTTGGTTTCGCAACCGCGTTGGTTGAATAATTCAAAAGAACTTAAAGCGGCGATCAACATGGTCGCCGCTGATCAGGTTTGGGCCAAACAATTAGCCACCAGCACATCCATTCAGTTGATCAGATTGCCGGTTGCTAGCTTGCTTCGCGCAAAACATCCAAAAACGCTGCGCCGAACCGTTCGGCGCGGCGTTCACCCAGCAGACGTTCCATGCCACGTTCATCATTTGGGCGCGTCTGCGCGACTTTCGCCAAAAGAGATGCTGAACAGCTAAGCGGTTTTTCGGTTCCGTCGATTCCGTGTGTCAGGTCAGCTTGTGCCGACAACAACAGGTCATAAACGGATCCAGCCGCTTGACCCGCTAACTTGCGACGCGCAGGGTGCAAGGCTTCGGCTTCGCCTGCGATCACTTCCAAAAAGGTTGCACCATGGGTTTGCAGCTTCTTTGCACCCACGCCGCTTATGGCCGCCATTTCATCCAAATTTTGTGGGCGACGTTCAGCCATTTCGATCAGCGATTTGTCGTTGAAAATGACATAGGCTGGCACGCGGGCCGCTTCTGCCAATGCGCGACGTTTGGCTTTTAAGGCGGACAGCAGCGGCGCATCTTCTTCTGACACCATGCTTTTGACCACAGGCCGCGATTTCGCAGAGGTGATCGTGTCCTTGCGCAATTCAATTGTGTCCTGACCCTTGAGGATTGGCAAAGCCTTGTCCGTCATCCGCAAAGCGCCGTGGCGTTCGGGATCGGGCCGCATCAGGTCATGGCCCAGCATCTGACGAAAGATCGCCTGCCACTGAGGGCGCGAATATTCTGTTCCGATGCCATATGTGGACAGCGTCGTGTGATTTCGCGCACGCACTTTGTCGGTTTCATTGCCAAGCAATATGTCGATCAAATGCCCGGCGCCAAACCATTCGTCAGTTCGCAAAGCCGCCGATAACGCCTTGCGCACGGCTGTGGTTCCATCAAACTTTTCGGCCGGACGGTCACATAGATCACAACGTCCACAGGTGATGTCGGTTTCGCCAAAATACCCAAGAAGGTTTTGACGGCGGCATTCCAGAGCCTCGGCCAAGCCCAGCAACGCATTCAGGCGCGCGTGATCCGCCATGCGGCGTTCCGGTGGGGCAAGACCTTCGTCAATTTGCGAACGGCGCAATTTGATATCTTCGGGACCGTACAAAGTGAGCGTTTCCGCAGGTGCGCCATCCCGTCCGGACCGACCGATTTCCTGATAATAGGCTTCGATTGATTTTGGCAAATCAGCATGCGCGACCCAACGGATGTCGGGTTTATCGACACCCATGCCAAAAGCGACGGTGGCGACGACAATCAATCCGTCTTCTTGCTGAAACCGTCGTTCCGCAATGCGTCGGTCATCGGCATCCATTCCGCCATGGTAATGGATCGCCGGGTTGCCCGCGTCTCTGAGGGCTTTGGCCAGTGTTTCTGTCTTTGAACGCGTGCCGCAATAAACGATGCCTGATTGACCGGGGCGAGCGGCTGCGAAATTCAGGATTTGATTGCGTGGTTTGTCTTTGGCCTGAAAAGACAGGTGGATATTTGGGCGGTCGAACCCGTGCAAGAAATTGGTGGGTTGTGCGCCATCGAACAGTTTTTCGACGATCTCAGCGCGCGTTTCTGCGTCCGCAGTAGCGGTAAACGCGGCCAAAGGAACATCCATCGCGCGACGCAATTCACCGATGCGCAAATAATCGGGGCGAAAATCGTGCCCCCATTGGCTGACGCAATGCGCTTCGTCCACGGCGATCATGTTCACGCCGATCCGACGCAACATGCCAAGCGATGAACCCGCAGCAAGGCGTTCGGGCGCAATATACAAAAGCTTTAGGGTTCCGGCATCCAACGCATCCCAGACTGCGGTTGTTTCTTCTGGGGAGTTGCCAGACGTCAACGCACCCGCAGACACACCCGCGGCCTGAAGGGCGCGCACCTGATCACGCATCAACGCAATCAACGGAGAGATAACGACAGTTACGCCCGGCCGCAGCAAGGCGGGTAGCTGAAAACACAGGGATTTACCGCCCCCCGTTGGCATAATGGCCAAAACAGGGTCACCGGCGGTCACCGCATCCACGATCTCTTTTTGGCCGGGGCGAAAGCTCTCGAATCCAAAAACATCACGCAAAAGCGTTGTCGCGTCGGGCATACTGGGGACCTGTTTATTATCGTTCTTGTGCTCGACGCGGACGATCCCACACTCAGATCAGGTAAACAAGGCTGAGGTGATCAAGCCAAGCCAAATATTGATGGCAGAATAAACGACCGCAGCGCAATCACCGCGATAAAGGCCACCAACGGCGCAAGATCCAAAGGATGCGTATCCGGCATGTAACGTCGAATGGGGCGGTAGATAGGTTCAAGCAGCTTGTTCAAACCCATCCAGATTTGCCCAACCATCTGCTGATGAATGTTGAGCACATTGAATGAAATGAGCCAGCTCATGATGATATGAATGATCATGATCATGTAAACGACGCCAAGGATCAGATCGAGCGTGCCATAGATGGCGTACATAGGGTGGACTCCTTCCAGTTCAGGCACTGAGGTAGGGCCTGTAAGCGCGCATGGCAAGATCAAGCTATGCCGCATGGTTGATAACTTACTGAGCTTTCGCTTGCTTGCCCCAGAAAACACAGGTCTAACTGAAAAAAATGAGCAGGGGATAAGAATGGCAGAACCAAGTCTGCGCAAACGCATTTGGGGTTGGTTCTTTTTCGACTGGGCCAGCCAACCGTATCACACTGTGTTGCTGACATTCATTTTTGGCCCGTTCTTTGTGTCGATTGCCGCGGACGCTTTTGTCGCCGACGGGCAAGCCAGCGAGGCCGCAAAGGCCAGCGCACAATCCCTGTGGTCAAGGACACTGGTCATAACCGGATTGATCATCGGATTAGGTGCACCCCTTCTAGGGGCAGTTGCGGATACATCTGGGCGTAGGATGCCATGGATATTGGCGTTTTCCGCGATGTATGTCGCCGGTTCAGGCGCATTATGGTGGACGAACCCAGATGGCAGCAATCTGTCATTGATGATGATCGTCTTTGCCATTGGGTTCATTGGTGCAGAATATGCGTTGATCTTTATCAACGCGCAGTTGCCCAGTTTGGCATCAGAGGACGAAGTCGGGCAGGTGTCGGGATCGGGCTTTGCATTTGGGTATGCAGGCGGGGTGTTGTCCTTGTTCCTGCTGCTTTTGCTGATTGTCGAACAACCCAACGGCAAAACGCTGATTGGTTTTGATCCGATGTTTGGTCTTTTGGATGCAAGTGGGCGCGAAGGCACGCGATTTACTGGTCCTTTCGTCGCTTTTTGGTTCGTTGTTTTCATGATCCCATACTTTGCTTGGGTGCGTGAAGTAAGAGACCCCAACCCCGGCGCGACTTTTGGCAAGGCGTTGGACAGTCTTTGGGGCTCCATCCGAAACTTGCGGCTGCGCAAAAGCTTGGCGACCTATTTGGGATCGTCGATGTTGTATCGGGATGCTTTGAACGGTCTTTACAGTTTTGGCGGGACCTTCGCGGTTCTGGTCATGGATTTTTCAGTCGTCGAAGTCGGTGTATTTGGCATCATCGCGGCGTCGGCGGCTGCGGTGTTCAGTTTTGTAGGTGGTCGTGCCGATAAACGCTTTGGACCGAAACCCGTGATTATCGTTACGATCTGGGTCCTGATGGGTGTTTGTACAGTGTTGGTGAATTTGTCGCCTGAACGTGTCTTTGGCGTTTCGATTGCGGAAGGGTCCGGAGTTCCGACACAAATCTTTTATCTGTGTGGTTGTCTGATTGGTGGCATGGGCGGCATTCTGCAATCTGCCAGCCGATCCTTGATGGTGCGTCACAGCAATCCGAAATCACCAACAGAAAGTTTTGGGCTTTATGGCCTGTGTGGGCGCGCCACGGCGTTCATCGCACCCGCCCTTATTGGAATTGCAACCAGCGTGACTGGCAGTGCACAATTGGGTGTGTTCCCGTTGATCTTTCTGTTCCTTTTGGGCTTGGTTCTGTTACGATGGGTCAATCCGAAAGGTGAGGTCTTTGCATGAGATATCTTCGCAAAACAGCCACGTTGGTGTCCTTGATCATTGTCGCGGCTTGCGCAGGGGCAGACACGAATATTGATGGAACCGCAGTGACGGAACCAGTGGCCCCCGCCGGAATAAGTCAATCAAAAGCGCCCGCAAAATTCGCCTTTGGCGCTGCGTCTCAAGCATCTGCACAATCAGCATCGGCCTTAGGCGGTTATGCGAAAGGGTGTATTTCTGGATCGCAAGAATTGCCCGAAACAGGCCCGACTTGGCAGGCCATGCGGTTGGATCGCAATCGCAACTGGGGTCATCCAGAGCTTGTTGATATGGTCAAAAACCTCAGCAAGAAAGCAGCGCAGCAACCGGGATGGAATGGTCTTTATGTCGGCGATATGAGCCAGCCAAGGGGCGGGCCGATGTTGACCGGGCACCGAAGCCACCAGATTGGCTTGGATGCGGATATCTGGATGTTACCCGCCAAAAACCTCAACCTCAGCCCGGAAGAACGCGAAAGCCTGTCTTCGATTTCGACACGCCGGTCCAATGGGGCCTTTGTGAACAGTCAATGGACACCTGCCCATCATGAAATTCTGAAAGCCGCGGCCCAAGATAAACGCGTGGCCCGCATTTTTGTCTTTCCAGGGGCCAAGGTTCAAATGTGCAAAGATGAAAAGGGCAGCAAAGCGTGGTTGCGCAAAATTCGCCCGTGGTGGGGACACCATTATCATTTCCACGTTCGGCTGAATTGTCCAAAAGGTGAAGGCCGGTGCGTTAATCAAGCAGCTCCTCCGGCGGGGGATGGCTGTGCGGATGCACAAAGATGGGTGAATGACATTTTGAACCCACCACCACCCAATCCAAATGCGCCCAAACCCAAACCTCGACGCGAACTGATTTTGGCGGACTTGCCCCCACAATGCTCTGGCGTCTTAGCCTCGCGCTGATCCTCATTGCTCAAACAGGTTTGACGGCTGAGTTGACATTGCTCAGCCGAATGAACTTGCGCGCCGTTGACCCAGCGTTTGGTGGTCTGTCCGCTATCGAAATTTCGCCCGATGGGGCGCAGGTGTTCCTTGTCTCGGATCGAGGTGGGTTGTTTCGTGCGGACCTGTCGCGACAGAATGGAAAACTGTCAGGCATCTCTGTTGAACGGTTGCCGCAATCCTTGCACGGGTTTGACAGCGAAGGATTGGCCATCGATGCAGACGGGCAGTGGTTCGTGTCCCTAGAGGGGCGTTCCCAAGTGCGCGCCCTTCCAAAAACACGCCTGCCGCGTCATCCCGATTTTCGCAAATTCCCCGGAAACGGAGGGTTAGAAGCTCTTGCCGTTGATCACACCGGCGCATTGTGGACCCTGCCAGAAACAAGTGCCCTGCAACGTAAACCCATCCCGATCTATCGGTATGCAAATGGGCGATGGACAAAGCCACGCATGTTGCTACGCGATGGGCTATTCTTGCCAGTCGGGGCGGATTTTGGGCCAGACGGAAAACTCTATATTCTTGAGCGTCACTTGAACGCCTTTGGATTTCGTACCCGGATACGACGGATCACGCCGGGGCAAAACACGCCGCCAGAAACACTGTTGAAAACCACGGCACTGACCCACGGCAACCTCGAAGGCATCGCCGTTTGGCAGGACGCACAGGGCCGCGTTCGTCTGACCATGGTGTCGGATAACAACTTCAAACCCTATCTGCGCAGCGAAATGGTTGAATATGTCTTGCAGGAATAGCTTGCCAGTCGCGATACCTGCCGATAAAGACGCGCTCTGCTCAGACTCCTCTGGGCCAAGTCCCCGCGACCTTGTTAAAACGGGAAAGATAAAATGACTCGCACGCATATACCCGGCATTCTCGCCATGGCCATCATCGTGGTGGCCTCAAACATCCTTGTTCAGCACTTGCTTGGCAATTGGCTGACATGGGGTGCTTTCACCTATCCATTCGCCTTCCTTGTCACGGATGTCATGAACCGCGTTTACGGCGCGAAAGCGGCCCGAAAAGTGGTTTTCGTTGGCTTCATCGTTGGCGTCATCTGTTCCTTGATCGGAACAAAGATCATGGGCGAATTTGGACCATTGGTTACTTTCCGCGTCGCACTGGGATCTGGACTGGCGTTCCTGACGGCGCAGCTGGTCGATGTCGGTATTTTTTCGGCGCTGCGTTCTGGCAAATGGTGGCGCGCACCGTTGGCGTCGACAATCGTGGGCAGCACGCTGGACACGGCGTTGTTCTTCACCATCGCATTTTCGGGCGCGCTTGTATTTCTTGAGCCTGCAAATGACGTAAGCTGGGCGGGCGAAGTCTTGCCCTTGCTTGGGTTTGGCCCTGCGGCACCTTTGTGGGTATCGCTGGCTGTTGCGGATTGGGGTGTCAAACTCTCACTTGCCTTAATTGCACTCATTCCGTTTCGCGTTCTCACTGAAAAACGCGCATCGGCTACCTAAAAGCTTGACAGAACGCCGTCACCGGACGCACCCTGAATTTGAGTTCAACAAATGAAAGGAGGTGATCCAGTGTCAAGAATGAGATTGGAGATAGGTGTCGGGACAACTGGAGAGGCGCGCCGGTAAGGCAAACCTTGGCGGCAAACGTCGCTCCAGTGGATCGGTAAGATCACCGACCCCCTCCGAGACATTCGAGGGCCGCCCTTGCGGGCGGCCCTTTTTCGTGGCGATGTAGTGTTATGGTTCGGATCAACGATCAAATAGAAATTGCAGATTGGGAATTGACGGAAAGCTTTATGCGCGCGTCAGGTCCCGGTGGTCAAAACGTCAACAAGGTCGCAACTGCGGTCGAGTTGCGGTTTGAAGCGGAACGTTCCCCAAATATTCCCGATACGGCCAAGGAACGGCTGAAACGTCTTGCCGGGCGGCGATGGACGACCGAAGGCGCGATTGTCATGCAATGTGACGAAACCCGCAGCCAAGCGCGCAACCGCGACATCGTGCGACAACGCCTAAAGGAATTGATCCTTAAGGCCTTGGAGCGCCCAAAACGCCGCATCCCTACACGTCCCTCGTTGGGGGCAAAGAACAGGCGGATCAAAGCAAAGAAGGTTCGCTCAGACGTCAAATCCAAGCGGGGTAAGGTCGACCCGGATGGGTAAGGACAACGTGTGGCTGGCCATCGCGTTAAGCCTTCTGGCGTTGACTTTATTTGATGCGATGGGGTTGGTGATCAAGCTTTTGTCGCCACGCTACAGTTCGGCAGAACTGACCGCATGGCGCAATTTGTTTGGATTGATCCCGTCAACATTGGCGCTTTGGTTCTCCTCCGGTTGGCAGCGACAGGGCCGTCCGCTCCGGATGCGTCAATGGAAGCTTGCATTGACACGCGGAATGATTGTCGTTCTTGCGCAGCTTTGTTTTTATACATCTTTGTCGGTTCTGGCCTTCGCCACCGCGTCGGCATTGTCCTATGCGAATGCTTTGTTCATGACGGCTTTGGCTGTGCCCTTGCTGGGGGAACGGGTTGGTGCGGTGCGTTGGTCCGCTGTCCTTGTGGGATTTGCCGGTGTTGTTTTGATCATGCAACCCGGTTCAGACAGCTTTTCAATCTATGCATTGCTGCCCGTTGGTGCCGCGTTGTTTTATGCGCTGATGGGCGTGTCTGCCCGCATGATTGATGAGGATGTCCCCACACCACTTCTGAATCTCTGTTCTAATGCCGCCTCTAGTGTCTGTGCGTTTGTGATGGCGTTGGGTTTTGGTGGGTTCACGCCCCTGCACAATCTGACTGACCTCGCGTGGATTGCCGCAATGGGCGGCTTTGGCGGTGTTGCGGTGCTGTGTCTAGTCGTCGCTTTTCGCATGACCGAACAATCAAATTTGGCCCCGTTCAGCTATTTCGGCATCCCGATCGCCTTTGTGTTGGGCTGGATCTTTTTTGACGAAGCCCCTTGGTCGGACCTGTTCCCCGGGGCGCTTTTGATCATCGTCGGTGGTTTGCTTATCGTTTGGCGGGAACGCGGCAAGGCCAAGCCTTAACGGGTACCGATTAAGAGTGACCAACTCTGCTGTGGCAACCGATCAAATGTCGTCCATGAGCAAACATCAGACACTTTTGTCGCCGATAGATTTCAGTTTTTATAGCAAGTGCATGCTCAGGCTCTGGTCAGTTGGTGCGAATTGTGTCTGATTGGCGCGAAACAGACCCGACGGAGGATTCATATGCCAGCCCCAATCAACAAATTCAAAGCAGGCCTGAAAGCCGGAGAACGGCAAATTGGATGCTGGATGTCCTTTGGCGAAATGATAACCAGTGAAGTCATGGGGACCACCGGATTTGACTGGTTGTTGTTTGACGGTGAACACAATCCCTATGACATCAAAAACATGCGCAACTGCTTGTCGGCTTTGCAAGGGACGGATTCTTCGGTCGCGGTTCGGGTGCCTGCTGGTGAAACTTGGATCATCAAGCAAGTTTTGGACGCGGGTGCGCAGACGGTGCTGGTGCCTATGGTGGAAAGCGCAGACCAAGCACGCCAGTTGGTGCGCGACGTGCGGTATCCACCAAACGGAGATCGAGGTGTCGGGTATTCGACAACACGGTCAGCGCGATTTGGTCAGATTGCAGACTATGGCCCGACGGCAGACGATCAGATTTGTCTGTTAGTGCAGGTTGAAAATCGGGCTGGATTGGCCGCCCTTGACGAAATTCTTGAGATTGACGGGATTGATGGCGTCTTTGTCGGCCCTGCCGATCTGGCCGCGGATCATGGTCATTTGGGCAATCTTTTGCATCCCGAAGTGCAAGACCTGATTGTGGATGCTCTGGGCCGTATCGCGGCATCTGACAAGGCGGCCGGAATTTTGTCGACCAATGACGAGATGACAGCAAAAATGATCGGGGCCGGTGCGCAATTCGTGGCTGTCGGGCTGGATCTGTTGATGCTGCGCGCTGCCGCGCTTGAGCTTTCAGCAAAGTGGAAAGCATACACCGGGTGAAAGCCCTTTTATCGCCGGGTATTTTGCTGCTGACATTGGCGTATGTGCTAAGTCAGTTCTTTCGGTCATTTTTGGCGGTGCTTACGCAACCGTTGAATGCGGACTTGGGGATCAGTTCCGAAGGTCTGGCGTTTGCATCCGGGCTTTGGTTTTTATCCTTTGCCGCAATGCAAATCCCGGTCGGGTGGGCACTGGATACCATCGGGGCGCGGCGTGTTGCGGCGATTTTGCTGTTGGTGGGCGGGGCAGGGGGCGCGGTTGTGTTCGCCTTGGCGCAGTCGGCTTGGCATATCAATCTGTCGATGATCTTGATTGGGATCGGATGCGCCCCCGTATTGATGGCCAGCTATTACATATTCGCACGCCAATACCCGCCCGCACAATTCGCAACACTGGCCGCAGCCGTGATCGGCATCGGAACATTGGGCAACATCGGCGCGTCCTATCCAACCGCGCTTGCTGCGGAACTGATTGGCTGGCGTGCCGCGATGTGGGTCTTGGCAGCGGTGTCTGCCCTTGTCGCAATTGGGATTTGGTTCACGGTTTTGGACCCGCCAAAGCCCGTATCCGAGAAAAAAGGCAGCTTTCTGGAATTGCTGCGATTGCCGGTTGTATGGCTGTTTGTCCCACTCATGGTGGTGAATTATGCCCCGGTTGGTGCGGTCCGAGGTCTTTGGATTGGGCCATATTTTGGCGAAGTGTTTGGATCAAGTACCGCGCAAATCGGGGCCGCGACCTTGATCATGAGCTTTTCAATGGCAATTGGGGCGTTTGTGTACGGTCCTTTGGATCGTATCTTTGGGACGCGTAAATGGATCATCGCGGGTGGGCTGAGTTTAACAGCGCTAAGCACCATACTATTGGCTGTTTTTGCGACAACGGCCCCGGCGGTCAGCATTGCATTATGTGCAGCGATTGGATTTTTCGGAGCAGCCTTCCCAGTTGTCATCGCGCATGCGCGCAGCTTTTTCCCACCTCATCTGACCGGACGCGGCGTGACCTTGATGAACCTATTCGGCGTCGGAGGTGTGGGCATTATGCAGTTTGTGACCGGACGTGTTTTTGGTGTGCTGGACGATGGTGGGACAGTGCAGGCCTATCAAGGTATATTTGCCCTGTTGGGTATCGCTTTGTTGGTGGGGTTAATTCCTTATCTTTGGACGCGCGATAGTCTGAACTGACGCCAAGAGCCGGTACTAGGTCGCAAAAATAAAGTCGCTGACGGCAAATTCGAATGGCGCATTGAACTGCAAGAACAAGGTATGACCAAAGTCATCAGATATCAGTGCGTCAGAGCCTGATATGTTCAGGTGATTGTCTACAAGATCAGCGAAGCCTGATATGCTAGATGCGGTCGTTAGATCGATCAGATCGCCATCCTGAGCGCTGAAATCGAACAGCTCGTTTTGGCCCTCTGACCAAATGAAAACATCGCTTCCGAGGCCAAGATAGATTTGATCGCTGCCATGTCCGGCATAGACTGTATCGTCGCCATCGCTTGCAAAAACTGTGTCATGCCCGGTGCCGGCATCAATGTTATCATGACCTTCACCACCAGAAATTTCATCATTCCCCGCACGTCCGGATAAGGTGTCCCGCCCGTTTGCGCCGGTAAGGGTGTCATGACCATTGCCGCCGTAAATCTCATCCGCCCCAAAGCCACCATTCAGGCTGTCGTTGCCTTCGCCGCCCCATAATTGGTCATCGTTTTTTCCGCCTGAAATGCTGTCATCGCCGTCACTGCCGTACAAACGATCGTCACCATCTTCGCCGTTCAACGTGTCATTGCCGGTCTCACCATAAATAACATCTTTGCCTTGCGATCCAAAAACCTCGTCATGCCCGATACCGCCGTCCAAAACATCAGCGCCTTTGCCGCCAATTATTGTGTCATCGCCGTCACCGCCCAGAATTGTGTCGTCTCCTAAACCACCCGAAAGCACGTCATTGTTCAGTTCACCAATAAGGCTATCGTTTCCCTGCCCTCCGCCAATGCTGTCCTGACCTTCACCGCCCAGAATGATGTCGTCGCCATCCCCGGCAAAGATAGTATCGGCCTCGAATGATCCGACAACGCTGTCATTCCCATCACCTGTTAGAATGTCGACGTGTGTTTGGGTTTCGTCGAGCTCCAGCAAGTCGTCTTCGGTCACTTCAATGTCTTCGAAGAAGGTAAATGAAAGATCGGGTGGGCTGTCAGCATAGGTGAAGGGGTTAGAGGCGCGCTGGAAAAACGGTGTTGCATCCGCCAGTGAATGGAACGTGGGCAGCGCGTCGCCATCAAGATGCACAAAATAAGCGGCCCACCCCAACGCGGCATCATAGAAAAAAAGTTGCATGAGGGATGTGCGACCGCCAATCCAATCAACGTCGTATATTTGTGAAGATGCCATATCCCCCATCAGCACTTCATCCGTCCGCATGTTTAAGTGCCCAAACACAACGTCGATTGCCGCGGTTCCATCCGCTATGTTTCCGGTCGACGTTTGGAAGGTGCTCACGCCATTGGGCATAACAAAGTCGACGGCCACTTCGGCGTCCAACCCAACAATGCCTTGGGTGAAGGAAAATTCAATATAGCTGGCATTCAACGAATATGTGGTCATGCGATCCTCGGATTGCGAAAAGCGAACAAATGTCCGGGCAAAGGTAAAACCCGGCTTCCGGCTATCGAAGAATTGAGCCGACAAAGATTGAAATAGAATTGAACCAAAATGGAAGAACTGCTGTTTTTGGTGGGTTGGTTAAGCAGGTTTTAATGTGTTGGAACCGCGCGCAGTCGCATTCCCTCTTTCGCTGCGTGGGCGAAGGGTATAAAGGCCACCCGTCACGCCACTAGGAGAAGGACTGATGGGCTATAAAGTCGTCATAGCGGGCGCCACCGGAAACGTGGGCCGCGAAATGCTGAACATTCTGGCAGAGCGCCAGTTTCCCGTAGATGAACTTGCAGTGCTGGCATCGCGCCGGTCGCTGGGTACAGAAGTTTCATTTGGCGAAACGACTCTGACGACGAAGGACATCGACACGTTCGACTTCACGGGTTGGGACATGGCGTTGTTTGCCATCGGATCTGACGCGACCAAGAAATACGGGCCAGTTGCTGCAAAAGCAGGCTGCGTAGTGATCGATAATTCGTCACTATATCGCTATGATCCAGACGTGCCGCTGATCGTGCCCGAAGTGAACCCGCAGGCGGTTCATGGTTACGCCAAGAAGAACATCATTGCGAACCCGAATTGTTCGACCGCTCAGATGGTTGTGGCGCTCAAGCCATTGCACGACCGCGCGACGATCAAACGCGTCGTGGTCAGCACCTACCAGTCCGTGTCGGGTGCCGGCAGGGATGGGATGGACGAACTGTGGGATCAAACAAAGGCAGTTTATAATCCGACCGTTGATGTGCCACCCAAGATGTTCTCAAAAGAGATCGCATTTAACGTTATTCCGCATATCGACGTCTTCATGGAAGACGGTACGACCAAGGAAGAATGGAAAATGGTGGCCGAGACGAAAAAGATCATCGATCCAGCCATCAAGGTTACAGCCACTTGCGTGCGCGTCCCTGTATTCGTCGGCCATTCGGAAGCGGTGAATATCGAATTCGAAGAGTTTCTGGACGAAGACGAAGCACGCGACATCCTGCGCGAAGCGCCGGGTATCATGGTGATCGACAAGCGCGAAGACGGTGGATACGTGACGCCTAAAGAATGCGTGGGCGATTTCGCAACATTCATCAGCCGCATTCGTCAGGATTCAACGATCGATAATGGTCTGAACTTATGGTGCGTCAGCGACAACCTACGCAAAGGCGCGGCCTTGAACGCTGTGCAAATTGCAGAATTGCTGGGGCGCGAAGTTCTGAAAAAGGGCTGAACGTTCTAGCTTAGAAATAACAAAGGCCGCTTTTCGAAGCGGCCTTTTTGTTTGGGCATCAGATTAACGCTTAGCTGGCGGAGTCGGTCACCGCAGCAAAGTTCTGTTCAATCGACGCGATCAATTGACCGTCATCAATAACTTGCGCGTCCTGTGTCCAACCTTGTTCAGTTTGAGCGCCCCGTTTATAAATCTGAAGGATGGTTTGCATGCCTTCGTGCAAATCCTCTGCAAGGGTCCGAGAATCCCTTTCCACCATCGCGGCCGACCTTCGAGTCGTCATAAATTACTCTCCTGAGCCTGTCCCATTAGGCCAACTGGCGCGTATTGCGTGGCTTTGGTGACACATTTCGATGCTTTTTGCAACAGAATGCATGGCCGCTGCCATTGCCGCGCGGACATTAGTTAACCTGCCTTTCAATTAATATTTAGGTAATAGTAAGACGAATTTAAGGGGGAAAATGGCTTATCGACCTTCAGCAACCGTTGGAAGCGCGTTGCGAACAATCCTACCGCGCGGCACAAATTTGGAAGTTTATAAGCCAGAAGGCGTAGACGATCACGACGAACGGTATCTTTGGCAAAAGCCGCCTTATTTTGCCCCAGACCTATTCGCAGCCACTGCTTACTTATGTAAAGTTGGTGGCGTTGTGTCGTATTTCAACCCGTCACCCTATGGCGGGGCGGACGAGGCAAGCGAATTTTTCATCAACCGCGAAGATCGTGACGCAGCGAATAAGGCCGCCAATGAATGGCGGGCTCCGGCAAACAACCTGAGATTCCCGGACCTGTGCCGCAGTTTATGGGACAATGTGTTCGATGCATGGGAAGAATCACTTAACCCCGGAGCATACGACCACGTAGGTGGTAAGGCTCCGGCCTGGTGGTCTGCTGCCCTTCGGCTCGTGATGATTTCCGATATGGCCTGCGCGCGGATCATGCGGAACAAGTTGGTAAAATATGACACGGACGGTGTCGAAATTGAACAACCAGAAGAACCGTTCGAAATCGCAGTGAAGACAAAATACAATTTTGCCAAACAACGAGCATCTGACAAGGGAAAAGAATTTCGGTCACCGGCCAGCTTGACCTATATGGTGGACGAATCCGTGGCGTGCGTATTACCCAAGATGCGGGTCGCGCCGGTTGGCGCGACGCTTCGAAATGTGTCGCGCAACCTGTCCTTGCTGCCCGGCAAAGGCGAGGTGCGATGTTTGTGGTCAAATATGGCCAGCAACGCCATTCCAAATGAAGATCACGAAACGCTTGACGTCTTGCTCATTCCTGAACCTCGGAAATTGAACAGCCTCGATTTTGAGGCCGAAGATAACGAGGATCGACCGAACGGAGAATTGCGGCGCAACAAGTGGGCTTGGGACAATTTCGAATTAAAACAGAACTGGATCGATTCATCGGATAAGCGTTCGGATTTTGTTGCAGACTGCATTCAGTTGTTACGCAAGGCGAAAGAACAATCGGCATGTGTCAACGCCGTTGTCTTGCCGGAGTATGCAATCGACTACGATATGTTTGAGCGGCTGTGTACGGCGTTAAAGACGGTCGAACCGGGGTTGGAATTTGTCATATCGGGCAGCAGCAGCAATTGCGAAGGCCAAAAAGGAAACATTGTCGTCACCCGCGTTTGGGACGACCGTCGTGCGCCGGAATTTTATATCACTGACAGCCGTAGAAAACACCATCGTTGGCGGATGAATCGCAGTCAGGTGGAAACTTACGCATTGTCTGCGGCCTTGAACCCCAAGATCGAAAACTGGTGGGAAAAGACACCCCTGGGCCGTCGAGAATTGTTTTTCCACAGATTTCGGAAAGCGTCTGTGTTTTCGGTCTTAATCTGCGAGGAATTGGCCCGTTCAGACCCTTGTCATGAGATCCTGCGATCAGTCGCGCCAAACCTAATCTTTGCGCTTTTGCTGGATGGTCCGCAGATCCGCAATCGCTGGCCTGCGCAATATGCATCTAACCTTGCTGATGATCCGGGCAGTTCGGTGCTGACCTTTACGTCTTACGGGTTGATTGAACGGTCCAACCAACAAGGCCATTTCGAACCGAACCATTCAATTGCCATGTGGAAGGATGACAGTGGCAAAATCGTCGAAATCCCAATGCCGCAAGGGGATGGTCCGCGGGGCGTTTTATTATCACTCTGGCCCGAACATGTGCGTGACATCACGATCACTGGGAAACGGTCTGAAGAACGTGCATGGCGGTATGCCAGCCATTTTCCCATCGTGCTTTAGTCACCCTCCCACTTGAATGCATCGCCATCGGATTTGATACGCCCGATTGAGGGCAAGGTGAAGTGGCTGCCCAGCACCCGACGACCGGTTTCGGATGCATCCTCCAACAGGGCGCGGCGGGATTTGACGGCCTGTTCGGGATCCATATCGAACGAAAAATGCCATTCAGGTTTGCAGCATTGTGCAGTCGAATGTAGGGCGTCGCCAGTAATCAATGCCTCGGCCCCGCCGCTTTTGATCAAAACTGAAACGTGCCCGGGTGTGTGACCCGGCGAGGGTATCAAAGACACGTAATCGCCCAGCATATGACCCGCAGTGACAAGTTCTGCCTGACCGTTTTCGATCACGGGCAGAACGCTTTCGCGGTACGTGTCAGTGTCCTGTTCGCGGTAAGTTGCTTCGTCTTCGGTTGGCATCAGGTATTTGGCGTTTGGAAACGTCGGTACCCAGCGTCCGTCCAATTTTTGGGTATTCCAGCCAACGTGATCGGTATGCAGATGGGTACACAGAACAAAGTCGATGTCTTTTGGTCCGACCCCGGCGGCGGTCAAAGCGGCCATAAATCGATTGTCAGACCGTTGGTGCCAATCGGGCAGGCGCGGGACGGTTTTGTCATTTCCGACACAACTATCGACCAGAATGTTATGGGCCGGCGTTTTCAGTAAAAACCCCTGAATTGGCAGGATAAGCAGCCCGCTGGTTGCGCATACTTGTCCGGGCGCATGTGTTTTGAACACGTCATGCAGGTCAGGTCCCGCGGTTGGATACAAATCTTCGGGTTTTAGAAACGGTGCATTGATTTCCAATATCCGCCAGATTTCGACATCACCGATACGGCATAACATGGCGTGTTCCCTTTCGTAGGCGTTTTGCGCCCGCATGAGCGATCCCTTTTCATTTTGGCACAACGCAGGCAAGATGAAACCAGAGATTGCAGGAGTTTACGATTATGCGACATCTGATAATGGCCTTGGCTTTATTGCCAACAGCAGCACACGCTGATCTGTTCCAACCGTTTTCCAAACCCGATTGGGTGGTTGTACACCCCGGCTTGGCGCAAGTCGGACGGAACCTGGTGTTGGACATGCCAGCGGGGCAGCATGAAATTCGTTTGTCTGATTTGCCAAAGGAATTGGATTTTACTGTAATTTCGGTCGAGCTGGCGGGTGCTGTCCTGAATGGTCAGGTGTTTCGCGAAGAACCGACAGTTAGTTCAGAAGTTTTTGCCAGATCACCCGATGTGCGTGCGGCCCAAGACGTGCTGGATGCTGCGAACGAAGCATTGGCCGTGTTTGATGATCAAGTGAAAGCGATCACAGCGCGGGCGAATGCAGCCCAAGCGCGCATCGATTTTCTAGAAGGTTTGGGTGACTCCGACCTGACATTTGACGTCACCACCTTGCGCGAATTGGGACGCGCAATTGCCGAAGATGGCGCAGACGCGCGTGCCGATATCATTGCAGCTCAATCAGAATTACGTCAGACGCAACCCGGACGAAAACCATTGGAAGAGGCCGTGCAACTGGCCCAAGTTGCGTTGGAAACGGTGCAACGTCCGTTTCTGGATGCCACCGAATTATCTTTGAATGTTACGGTGCCCGAAGCGGGCGAGGTTCGTATTGATTTGAGGTATTGGGTCGGTGACTTAGACTGGCAACCGGTTTATCGAATGAACCTACAAAATGTGGACAGTGCGACCGTTGACGTGGAACGTGACGTCGCAATTCAACAACATTCGGGCGAACATTGGCGAGATGTCGATTTGACTGTGACCAGCGTTGCAGTCAGCCGTAGAAGCCATCCCGGCGATCTACGGCCGCAATTGCTGCGGATCGAAGACAAACCCAATCCAAAATTGACGGTTGCGTCGCGCGGCTATGCGGGTTCGGTTGCTGAGCCACTTGTCCAGGAACCAATTATTGTGGCAGAAGCCCGAGGACCAAGCGTTGACTCATCTGGTGTCGGCGTGCGCTACAGCTTTGTTCACCCAGTCACGGTTCTTCAGGGGGAATTTGCATTGTTGGCACTGGCCCCGTTGGAATTTTCGGCTGAAGTGGCCGCGCGCGCAGTGCCCAGTTGGGGCGAAACAGCTTATCGCATGGTGTCTTTTGACAATGACAGCGGGGAACGATTGTTGGCTGGTCCCGCCTATGGGTTCGTAGACGGACAAGCCATTGGTGAAATCGAATTTGAGGCCATTGAGGTCAATGATAACGTCGAGATCGGCTTTGGCCCTATCCATGGGCTACAATTGCGACGCGCCGTTCTGGATCGGTCCGAGGGTGAGCGGGGCATAATCTCGCGCGGGAATGTGCGTGATGAACAGGCGCGTCTGGTTATCGAAAACTTAAGTGCGCGCGATTGGGAGGTCACGGTTGTGGATCAGGTCCCATATTCCGAACAGGAAGATTTGGAAATTTCTTGGCGGGCTCAACCCGCCCCAACCCGTCAAGATGTCGAAGACCAGCGCGGCATATTGGAATGGGATTTGGAGGTGTCCGCAGGCACCACGCACGAGATCGTTTTGAACACGGAAATCCAGTGGCCGGATGACAAGGAACTGCGCTGATAATTGCTCAGACACCTGATCGGTCAGTTCAATCGGTGATTTAAAGACAAAAAAACAGCGCCTAAAAAAGGCGCTGTTTCCTTGTGTGAGTGGTGCAATTTGTATCAGCCGAGATCAAATCGATCTGCATTCATAACCTTGGTCCATGCTGCAACGAAATCGTTAACAAAACGTGTTTGGCCGTCCAATTGACCATAAACCTCTGCCACGGCGCGCAGTATCGAGTTTGAGCCAAAAACCAAATCTACACGCGTGCCAGTCCACTTGACCGCTCCGCTTGAACGATCACGGCCTTCGAATGTAGAGGCGTCACCGGATGTTGGTTTCCACTCAACGCTCATATCCAGCAGGTTGACGAAAAAGTCGTTTGTCAACGCACCGGCACGATCAGTGAACACGCCGTGTGATGTGCCGCCATGGTTTGTTCCCATAACGCGCAATCCACCGACCAACGCGGTCATTTCAGGAGCTGTCACGCCAAGCAACTGAGCCTTGTCGACCAGCAGTTCTTCGGCAGACACGCTGAATGCGCCCTTCATGTAGTTGCGGAAACCGTCTGCAATGGGCTCCAGAACCGCAAAGCTTTCGACATCAGTCTGATCTTGGGTCGTGTCGCCACGGCCCGAAGTGAAGGGAACCGACACGTCATGTCCTGCAGCTTTGGCGGCTTGTTCGACACCGACATTGCCCGCAAGAACGATCAGGTCAGCCAAGGACACATTTGCGCTGGACGCGCTTTGAATGCCTTCCAAAACGCCGACAACTTTTGCCAATTCGGCAGGTTGGTTGACGTCCCAGTCCTTTTGCGGGGCCAGCCGCACACGTGCGCCGTTTGCACCACCGCGTTTATCTGATCCACGATATGTGGATGCAGACGCCCAAGCTGTCGATACCATTTCCGATATGCTCAGACCTGAGGCGGCAATTTTGCCCTTCAGGTCGGCCACATCCGCATCGCTTAGCGCTGTTCCGGCTGGAACTGGATCTTGCCAGATCAATTCTTCGGTTGGGACATCTGGGCCATGGTAACATGCAATCGGGCCCATATCGCGGTGGGTCAGTTTGAACCATGCGCGAGCAAATGCATCCGCGAACTTGTCCGGGTTGGCATGAAAGTCGCGCGAAATCTTTTCATAAGCTGGATCTGTGCGCAGGGCCATGTCGGCAGTGGTCATCATGATGTTGACCTTTTTCGACGCGTCACCAGCATCTGGCGCCATGTCTTTGTCAGCGACGTTCACAGGCTGCCATTGATTTGCACCGGCAGGGCTTTTGACCAATTCCCATTCATAGCCCAACAGGACATCAAAAAAGGACATGTCCCAGGTCGTTGGAGTTGGTGTCCAAGCGCCTTCGATCCCTGACGTGATCGCATCTGCGCCTTTGCCGGATGCGTGCGAGCTGATCCAACCAAGGCCCATGGCTTCCATTGGGGCCGCTTCCGGCTCTGGTCCGACATGTGCCGCGTCACCTGCGCCGTGCGCTTTGCCGAAGGTGTGACCGCCAGCAACCAAAGCGACAGTTTCTTCGTCGTTCATAGCCATCCGCGCAAATGTTTCGCGAATGTCGTGGCCAGATGCGGACGGATCGGGGTTTCCGTCTGGCCCTTCTGGGTTCACATAGATCAGACCCATTTGAACGGCAGCCAACGGGTTTTCCAGATCGCGTTCGCCTGTGTAACGGCTGTTCGAGCCGCCCGAGTTTTCGAGCCATTCTTGTTCTGCGCCCCAATAGATATCTTCTTCGGGTTCCCAAACGTCAGCGCGTCCACCGCCAAATCCAAAGACTTTGCCGCCCATGGATTCGATGGCGCAGTTGCCCGCAAGGATCAAAAGGTCAGCCCAGCTGAGCGCGTTGCCGTATTTCTGTTTGATCGGCCACAGCAAACGGCGCGCTTTGTCGAGGTTTCCGTTGTCCGGCCAGCTGTTCAAAGGTGCAAATCGTTGCGAACCTGATCCGGCGCCGCCACGGCCATCGCCGGTCCGATATGTGCCTGCGCTGTGCCATGCCATGCGGATAAACATAGGGCCATAGTGACCATAATCTGCAGGCCACCAATCTTGGCTGTCTGTCATTAACGCTGTCAGGTCCGCTTTGACGGCATCAAGATCGAGCGTTTTGAAAGCTTCGATATAATCGAAATCTTCGCCCATCGGATCGCTTAGCGAAGAATTTTGATGCAGGATTTTCAGGTTCAATTGGTTGGGCCACCAATCCCCATTCGAGCGCGCACTGAAAGTTGTGTGCATCACCGGGCATTTGCCCGATTTATCCATATCGTTGCCGTCCATCATTTTCTCCGATCAAGGCTGCGTTGTCGCGTGGCAGAACTGGGTTTGGTTTATCCGGATCGCAGCAATTGAACACGTTCAATTGTCTGCGATTCTAATCCCCCAATTCTAATCTCGCCCGTTTCTAACAAATCAGATCAATATATTTAAGTTGTATTTTCTGATCTTAGCGATAATTTGAAGTTATGAATAATATTACATTGAAACAGCTGAGATATTTAGACGCCTTAGCCCGGCACAGGCATTTTGGCCGGGCCGCTGAGGCATGTTCAATATCGCAACCCGCTTTGTCCGTTCAGATCAAAAGCTTGGAAGCAGAATTGGGTGCGGCGCTTTTTGATCGTGGTCCACGTGATGTGCGCGTGACAAATTTGGGCGAACAGATATTACAGCGCGCCCAATCCATATTGCGATCAGTCGAAGAGCTGAGCGATTTTGCACGTACCGCGCAGGACCGGCTGGTTGGACGGCTGCGATTGGGTATTATTCCGACGATTGCGCCCTATCTTTTGCCCGCGTTGATCGGGCGATTGTCTCAGGAACATTTCGGCATTGATGTTCATGTCCGCGAAACTTTGACGCCGACGTTGATACAGGAACTTTTGGACGGAAAATTGGACACGGCAATTGTTGCATTGCCTGTATCCGAACCGTCTTTGACCGAAATTGCCTTGTTTTCAGAGAGGTTTGTTTTGGTCCGGCCCAAAGGTCACGGAGATCGACCAGTACCAAGCGCGGATGAGCTGCGCGAAATGCGGTTGTTGTTGTTAGAAGAAGGGCATTGTTTTCGCGACCAAGCGCTTTCGTTCTGTAATATCCAATCTGTTTTGATGCGAGATGGGCTTGATGCCAGTTCGTTGTCGACCTTGGTTCAAATGGTGGGCGCGGGAATCGGAGTGACGTTGGTTCCCGAAATGGCGGTGCGCATCGAAAGCAGGTCGGCGGACGTGGATGTCACGTCATTTCCAGCCCCAGAACCATCGCGCACGATTGGAATGGTGTGGCGCAAGACCAGCCCAATGGGGGATGCGTTGACGAAAATCGCAGACGAGGTGCGCATCGCTGGCGAGGAAATGCGGTCTAAGGCGGGGTCTTAATCACCGCGTTCTTCGGCCAGCAACGCTTGTAAACCTGTGCGGTAATCTGGGTACATCAGTGACACGCCCAGTTCTTCTTTGATCCGGTCGTTCCGAACCCGTTTGCTTTCTGCATAAAAACTGCGGGCCATGGGCGTCAATTCTGCGTCCTCAATTGGAATAGGGTCTGGTACCGGCATGTTTAGCAATTCAGCCGCAAAGGCGATGACATCTTGTGGAGGGGCTGGATCGTTGTCACACAAATTATATGCGCGACCGGGATTGGGCTGGTTGATTGACGCTTGGACCACTTGCGCGATGTCTTCGACGTGAATGCGACTAAAGACCTGCCCTTCCTTGATCACTCTGCGCGCAGTGCCTTTGCGCACCTTTGCAAAAGGTCCGCGACCGGGTCCGTAAATGCCGGCCAATCGAAAGATGTGCAGGGGCAAACCGGGAATGGATTGCCATTCCTCTTCGGCCTCTTTGCGCCATGTGCCACGCTGTGTTGACGGGGTTAGGGGCGTGTCTTCGTCTATCCAAGCGCCTTTGTGGTCACCATAAACGCCCGTCGTCGATAAATAGCCGACCCAGTCATACCGTGCCGCATTGGCCTGAATGGTGTCTTTTACAGCGTTCAAAACGGGATCACCGTCTTCGTTGGGTCCTGCGGAAATCAGCACATGGGTCGCTTGGCTTAGCTCATCCGACAGGTCATGACCGGGGAACAAAATGGGTTCCACGCCCGTGGTTTTCAAACGTTCTGCCTTTTCGGCTGTGCGCGTGGTTGCAACGATCCGCCATCCGTTCGGAAGAAGGCGACGAGTCAGAGCCTGCGCGGAATATCCGTGGCCCAAGGATAAAAGTGTATTCGACATATCCGATAGGTGCGCTTTTTGTGGGCGGGCTTCAAGATGCTTGAACCAATAGTCGAAGCTGCCATTGTGCGTGCCATGACAGACGAACCAAATCTGGCCGCTGCCTACGCTTTGGAAACGCTCGACGATAATCGGACGCTATACGCCAATTGGGCCGACACATACGACACTGATTTTGTGGCCACGCATGGGTATGTGTTGCCGCAAAATGTGTGCGTTGCGTTTTGTTCTGCCGGTGGGGTAGGACCAGTTTTGGATGTTGGGGCGGGGACGGGCATTTGTGGTGCTTTGCTGACGGATCAGGGCATGCAGGATGTGGATGGCATGGACCTGTCGCCCGAAATGCTAACGATTGCGCGGGGAAAGGGTGTTTACCGCAACCTGATCGAAGCGGATATTCTGAAAGGCATTGATCGCCCGGATGCATTTTACGGCGGCGTCGTCAGTGCAGGTACGTTCACACATGGTCATGTGGGCCCCGAAGCGTTGGACGAAATCCTGCGCCTGTTGCGACCGGGCGGATTGGCCGTGTTGTCTATCAACGCGGCACACTTCCAATCCCTTGGGTTCGCCGATGCCTTTGCACGCTTAGCGCCGCAAATGACGGATGCAAAATTTCCAGAATCGCGCATTTATACGAACGGCGGACAAGGCAATCATAGCGATGATTTGGCTGTTCTGGCCCAGTTCCGCAAAGGTTAAAGTTCCGCCAGTGTCAGTGGACAGCGATCACCGTTGTAAAACGTATCCAATAAATCGGCAAAGACTGTAGGAGCGTTGGGAACAGCCGCAAACAACGTGGCCATGCTGCGCACTTTAAGCGCGTCGATATCGCCCAATATCCGCTCGGGGTCTTCGCCTTTGTGATCAAGCAATGCATCACACAGTTCAATCAAACGCGCGCGCAAGGTTGGATGCGCAAGATAGGCGGCAGCCTCGTCCAAATCGGCAATCCCATAATCGCGCGCATAGCTCGATCTGCCCAGTGATGCGAGCTGTGGCATCTCCCACCAAATCCAATGCGTGACCTTTCGCCCGGCGCGCAATTCGGCAAGCGCTTGGGCATGTGTCCCGTCTTGGGCATCAAGAAACCGTTGCATGTTCAGCGGCCTTTCCAGACCGGGTCGCGTTTTTCAGAAAATGCGCGCGCGCCTTCCAGTTGGTCATCTGATCCGTAAAGAATATCGACCGTGCGCAACTTGCGTTGGGTGATGCGATTTAGGGCGTCTTGGAATTTGCTGTCTTCTGCGTCGCGCACGACCTCTTTGATCGCGGCGTAAACCAAGGGGGGCCCGGATGCGATCAGACGCGCCAATTCCCATGCCCGATCCATCAGTTTATCTGCAGGGACCACTTCGTTGATCAACCCCCAACGATGGCCTTCTTCTGCGTCAAACCAGCGACCGGTCAGCAAAAGTTCCATGGCGATGTGATAAGGGATTCGTTTGGGCAATTTGATACTGGCCGCATCGGCCACTGTGCCAGACCGGATTTCAGGCAATGCGAAGGTTGCGTGATCTGCGGCAAGGATCATGTCTGCACTGATGGCCAGCTCCAGCCCTCCCCCGCAGGCGATGCCATTGATGGCGGCGATAACTGGTTTGTTCATGTCGCGCAGTTCTTGTAATCCGCCAAACCCACCTTGTCCGTAATTTCCGTCAACGGCGTCACCATCGGCGGCGGCTTTCAAATCCCATCCTGGGCAAAAGAACTTTTCACCCGCAGCCGTCAAAATGGCGATACGCAATTCGGGATCATCGCGAAATTCAGCAAAGACATCCCCCATGGCGCGGCTTGTGGCCAGATCGATCGCGTTTGCTTTGGGTCTGTCGAGGGTCACTTCAAGAATCGCGCCCTCGCGTCGTGTTTTGATCGGGTCCATGGTCATCCTTTCCGTATCAGCGCATCTGCTGCAATTGCTTGGGTCGGTGTGCAGATCAGCGGATTGATTTCAATTTCTTCTACTGTGTTCGCTTCGGCTGTGACATAGGCTTGTATGCTATCGATTGCTTTGAGGATGCTTGGAACATCCGCGCCGGGCTTGCCGCGATATCCCTCAATCAACGGCCAGATCTTTAAACGCTGCAAGGCGTCGTGTATGCTTTTGTGTGATGCAGGAACCAACATAGACACAGTGTCTTGCATGAGTTCGGTCAAGACACCGCCAGCGCCAATGGTCAGCACAAAGCCATGGGCGGGGTCACGAATAACGCCGACAATCAATTCTACGGTGCCATGCGTGATCATAGTTTCGACCAGAAAATCCGAACCCAGCATTGTGGTCGCCGCAGATTCAAGATCGGTTTTAGACAGGTTAAGCTTGACGCCCCCCGCGTCAGATTTATGAGCCAGCCCCACAGATTTCAGTGCAAGAGGTTCTGGCAAATCAACACGGTGCAATTCGGCGCGCTTGCAGATTTGTCCCTGTGGCACATCTAGACCAAACCGGGCCAAATCTTCTTTTGCCTGTGGTTCAGAAATCAGTGTTGCGGACACTTTTGGGGGTGGAGCGCATAAGGGATGAACGGGGTCAAACGCCGGTTTGTTTGCCACCAATGCCGTGGCTTTCAGTGCTTCGACCATGCCGTTGAACGGGACAACTCCACCCGCCATAAGCTGTTGTGCGACATCATCTGGCATCAGTTCAGGTAAGCTTGCGACAACGCCAACGGGTCGACCGGTTTCATGTCGAACGGTCAATGCGGCATCTGTTGCGCAGACCCAATCGCCCGCGTCCGTGTGCGGGTAATCCACGACAGACAACGTAATTCCAATATGCGGTGCTGCCATGGCGGACCATGCGGACACCATCGATGGCGTATCGCGCCAAATATAGGTGTGATAATCCAGCGGATTGGCCAAAGCGACCATCGGCCCCAACGCCGCGCGCAATTCTTTTGACTGGGCCGGGACAAGCGGCGGAAGTGTCAGCGGCAAGTCTTCGACCAAATCCGCCATCAAACTGGCCTCGCCCCCTGAACAACTGATCGAGCTTAGGGTTGGCGCGTCCAGCCCACCGGTCACATGCAACAGCTTCAGTGTTTCCAGAAATGTGGCCAGATCATCAACGCGGATTATACCCAGCCGGTCCAAAAGGGCGTTGGCCCCTGCATCGCTGCCAGCCAATGACGCGGTGTGTGACAAGGTGGCGGTCTGCGCTTGGCTAGAGCGTCCGACTTTTAATGCAACAAGTGTCTTGCCCATGGCGTCGGCGTCTTTGGCCAACTCGATCCATTCGCTTGTGTCCCCGAACCCTTCGATATGCAGCCCAATCGCCGTGACCCTGTTGTCGTTCAACAGGTGGCGCGCGATGGACGCTTGGCTTGTTTGCGCTTGGTTCCCGCAAGTCACCGCATATGCAATCGGCACGCCGCGTTTTTGCATGGTCAGATTGATCGCGATGTTCGAACTTTGGGTCAGGATCGCTACGCCACGTTCGACATGTGTCATGCCATGCTGATCCGGCCAGACCGCGACCTTGTCCAAGGCATTCACAAAGCCATAGCAGTTCGGGCCCAATATCGGCATGTCCCCCGCCGCTTGGATCAGTTTAGATTGCAGGTCGATTGCGTCGGATTCTTCGCCTGCAGCCTCTGCAAAGCCGGAGGCAAAGCAGACTGCGCCACCTGCGTTCAGGTCATTCAGTTGCTGGATAACCTCAATCGTTGCATGCCGATTGACCCCAACAAACGCGCAGTCGATTGGTCCGTCCCAATCTTGCAGGCGTTTGATTGCGCGCAATCCGGCGATTTCTTTGCCTGCTGGGTGGACTGGGAAAATGTCACCTTGATATCCAATCCGTTGTGCCGCGCCGATGATCGACGCACACCACGCCCCACCGCCAACAACAGCGATGGAACGTGCAGACAACAGGCGCGATAAATCAGCCAAGATTCATTTCCTTTTCAGGCGCCCAAAGCACGCAACAGGTCACGACTGATGATGTGACGCTGAATTTCGCTGGTGCCGTCCCAAATGCGTTCAACCCGCGCATCGCGCCAAAAGCGTTCCAATGGATAATCATCCATAAGCCCCATCCCGCCATGAAGCTGAATGGCGGTATCCGTGACGCGGGCGAGCATTTCGCTGGCGTATAACTTTGCCGAGGCGATTTCGCGGTTGGCAGGCAGTCCTTTGTCCAAACGGTCAGCGGCGGCCAAGGTCAGCAGATCAGCCGCATCGATTTCAGTGATCATGTCCGCGATCTGAAAGCTGACACCCTGAAATTTTCCGATCTTTTGGCCAAATTGCTCGCGGGTGGCGGCATAATCCAAGGCATAATCAAAGACACGGCGCGCGCGCCCGACGCTCATGGTGGCGACGGTGATGCGCGTCGCATAAAGCCAAGTGTTCATCACTTCGAATCCGCCATCGACTTGCCCCAAAACGGCATCTGCAGGCAGGCGGCAGTCGTCGAAATCCAGCACCATGTTTTTGTACCCACGGTGCGAAACGCTTTTGTATCCATCACGAATGGCGAAGCCGGGGTGACCTCGGTCCACCAAAAAACAGGTAATCCGCTTTTTCGGACCCCTGTCGGTCTGGTCTTCTCCGGTGGCGACGAACACGATGACAAAATCTGCGTGGTCCGCACCGCTGATGAAATGCTTGGTCCCGTTCACGATCCAATCGCTGCCATCACGAACAGCAGAACATTTCATGCCGCGCACGTCCGAACCTGCGCCGGGTTCCGTCATGGCCAACGCATCCATGCGTTCACCACGCACAGCCGGCATCAAATAACGTTCGACTTGATCACCTTCACAGGCCATCAGGATGTTTTGGGGACGGCCAAAGAAATGGTTCAATGCCATCGACCCACGCCCAAGTTCGCGTTCGACCAGCGCGAATTCCAGATGGCTTAACCCGGCACATCCAACGCTTTCTGGAAAATTACAGGCGTAAAACCCAAGCTCAATGGCTTTGCGTTTGATGTCGGCTGCGATTTCGGCGGGGACTTCGCCGGTGCGTTCGACCAATTCCTCGTGCGGATAAATTTCGTTCTCGACGAAACTGCGCACGGTCGACGCAATCATCTCTTGTTCTTCGCTCAAGCCGTATTGCATTGCGGATTCCTGAATTAAATGGCCCGTAAAGCGTTAAAGCTCTTGTCTTATTCGATCATGCAGTAATAGAAAAAATCATGCAGGACTGGTCAAATCCAAACGCCGCAGCGCAGCAGATCGACATTCTATTGTTCGATGATTTTTCCGCCTTGTGTTTGGCCAACACTGTTGAACCCTTGCGCGCAGCGAATGGGTTTCTGTCCAAATCCAAGTACCGTTGGCGATTTCTAACACTGGACGGCCAACCTGCCATTTCATCAAGCCGCATGTCGGTTGCTGCGGATGGTGAACTGGCAAGCGGTTCCGGGGACATGTTGATCGCGATGCCAAGCTATCGGTTTCGCGATCATGATACAGTGTCTGCGCGGCGGTCTTTGCGGTCGGCTGCGCAACGCTACAAGGTGATGGGTGGGTTTGACACCGGCAGTTGGATGCTGGCTGCGGCGGGATTGCTCGATACGTATCGTGCGACCATCCATTGGGACGAATTGACCACGTTTGCAGAAACGTTCCCGGATGTGCAGGCCATACGCGAGGATTTTGTGCAGGATCAAGACAGGTTGACGTGTCGCGGGGCGACGGCTGCGTTTGATCTGATGCTGCAACTGATCGGGAATATGCATGGGCATGCCATCCGATTGGATGTCGCGTCGTTGCTGGCAGCAGCCGAGGATTACGGCCCGCAGCAACGACAACCCTTGGCGCGCAGTCGCAGTGTTGCACGCGCATTGTCTGTTATGCAGAACAACATCGAAACCCCGTTGAACATTGGCGAAATCGCCCGTTTGTGTGGGCGCAGTCAACGCGATTTGCAAAGCCGTTTTACCAAGGAATTGGGCACCACACCCTTTGTCGTGTATCGACGGATGCGTCTGTCAGTTGCACGGAACCTATTGCGGGACAGCGTGATCCCGGTTTCTGAGATCGCCGTGCGGTGTGGGTATGAAAACCCCAGCGCAATGACACGCGCCTTTCGCGCCGAGTTTGGTGCCAGTCCGCAAGACGTGCGACGGGATCTGACCTAGGAGCCCATCGTAATAATGTGGCCGTTCACGCGGCGTAATCTGACCCTTCGGCGTCAAGAATGGCTTTGAGCTCGGCCAAATGGCGAATGTCCTGTTCAGGATAGTTTTCGATTTCATCGGCAGTCTTGGTGGCGATTTCGTCAGGAAGAATGGCCAAAGGTTGCCCAGTTTGAAGGGCACGGATGTACACTTCGCAAGCCCGCTCAAAGAAATACATGCGGTTAAAGGTTTGCGCGACTGTGTCACCAATGACCATGATACCGTGGTTGCCCATAACCATTACGGTTTTCTTTGGGTCTGCAAACAGTTGCGCGCACCTCTCGCCTTCTTCTTCAAAGGCCAATCCGCCATATTGGTCATCGACCACTTGGCGGTCGTAAAACATTGCCGCATTCTGATCCAAAGGCGGCAGTACCTTGTTTTGAAGGCAGGCCAGAACCGTGGCGTGGACCGAATGCACATGCATCGCACAGCGCGCATGAGCGCAATGGCGATGTAATCCGCCATGCAAACCCCATGCCGTTTCGTCTGGCGCATCGGGACCGTTAAGGCATTCGGGATCATTGGCGTCGATAATCAGCATGTCGCTGGCACGCACACGGGTGAAATGCACTTGATTTGGGTTCATGAGAAAGCGCGTGCCGTCTTCATTGATAGCCATAGAAAAGTGGTTCGAAACGCCTTCGTGCATATTCAAACGCGCAGTCCAACGAAACGCGGCTGCCAGATCGACACGTTCCTGCCAATGATCCATGTTTGGGCGAATTTCTGTAACAGCCATCTTTATATCCTCTTTGTTCTCGGAAACTTGCACTGAACGGCGACTGCGATCAACACGGATTGCGACACATGTGGGTGCCGTTATTCACCCCTTGGGCCGCGATGGCACCCATGCGTATCCATCTAAATCCAGAATATATGCTTCGCGCAGGCCATGCGGTTTGTCAGTGGGGGCTTGCAGAACTGTACCACCCGCTTTGTCTGCCGCATGGACCGCTTTGTCGGGGTCAGTGTCATACAGGCGAATTTCGATACCTGCACCACGTGGCGGATTTTCCGGCAACAGGCCAAGCAAGGGGTTTGAATGATAGGTGCCGTCGCTGTGTAACTGAAAAACTTGGTTGCCATAAGTTACAATTGCGAAATCTGCCGTTGCTTGATGGGATTCCATATTGAACACGGTCTTTAAAAAAGCACAGCTTGTGAGAATGTCACGGACAAGCAAATTGAGGCCAATGCCTTTTAGCGACCGCCCAAAGCTGTCTGCGTCTGTGTTTTCGTAATCCATACCGTCAGAGTGTGCCGCCATTCTCTTATGGTCAAGCGATTCAGAACGTCGTCAAAGTTAATCGCAATGAGCGCCAGCCACGTTAGGCCGCTGCATGAAAACAGAACTAGAATGAGCAGTCTTTGACCCATGTTTGAACTTGTTTTGCAATAGTTTGGTGAAAGGCCTTGCACCTTCTTTGCTTATTTGAAAACTTGGGACATGGAATATGACCTTTTTCCCGCTTGGCCCGACGTTGCTGCACACCTGATTGAGGTGGCAGCAGGGCGATCATTCGCAGACACAGTCATTCGTAATGGCCAATGGGTCAACGTGCACACGCGCGAAGTGCTGGACGGGTATGACATTGCAATCGTCAAAGGCCGCATCGCTTGTGTTGTCCCGGATGCCGGATATTGCACGGGGCCGGACACCGAAATCATCGAGGCCAATGGCCGGTTCATGATCCCCGGATTGTGCGATGGACATATGCACATCGAAAGCGGAATGCTGACGCCTGCGGAATTTGCCCGTGCTGTGATTCCCCATGGCACGACGACGATGTTCACGGACCCGCATGAAATCGCAAATGTGCTTGGTTTGGCGGGCGTGCGATTGATGCATGACGAAGCCTTGATGCAACCCGTAAACATATTCACGCAAATGCCGTCTTGCGCACCGTCCGCGCCCGGACTGGAAACCACAGGATGGGAAATCACCCCCGAGGATGTCTCTGAGGCGATGGCTTGGCCGGGCATCATCGGCTTGGGTGAAATGATGAATTTTCCCGGAGTTGCAGCCGCTGATCCAAAAATGCTGGCCGAAATAGCAGCGACACAGCGTGCTGGGAAAACGGTCGGGGGGCACTATGCGTCGCCAGACTTGGGACCGGATTTCGCAGCCTACGTGGCCGGCGGGCCGGCAGATGATCACGAAACCACATCCGAAGCCGAAGGCATCGCGCGGGTGCGCCAAGGGATGCGCGCCATGATGCGGTTGGGGTCTGCGTGGTACGACGTCGAAAGCCAGATTACGGCGATCACGCAAAAAGGGCTTGATCCGAGGAACTTTATTTTGTGCACGGATGACTGTCATTCCGGCACATTGGTCAATGACGGGCATATGAACCGCGTTGTGCGTCACGCGATTGAATGCGGGTGTGATCCTGTTGTTGCGCTGCAAATGGCGACGATCAATACGGCCACCCATTTCGGGCTGGAACGCGAATTGGGATCACTAACACCGGGACGACGGGCGGATGTGATTTTGACGTCCGACTTGAAAACGTTGCCGATCGAACATGTCATTGCGCGTGGGCAGACGGTTGCGATGAACGGCGAAATCACCGTTGAATGCCCACATTACGATTGGCCTGATACGGCACGAAACACGGTCAATTTGGGCAAAACACTCACCGCTGAAGATTTTGAAATAGCAGCGCCAAATGGGGCAAATGCGGTAACAGCCAACGTTATCGGAGTGGTCGAAAATCAAGCACCGACAAAGGCGCTGAAAGCTGACCTTCCGGTTCAGGATGGATTGGTCGAAGCGTCAGGCGACGTGTGCCAGATCGCCTTGGTTGAACGGCATCGGGCAACGGGCGGTGTCGTCAATGCGTTTGTGTCTGGCTTTGGATATAATGGGCCAATGGCCATGGCATCGACCGTGGCACATGACAGTCACCACATGATTGTCGTTGGAACAGACCGCGATCATATGGCCAAAGCGGCGAACCGTTTGGCCGAGGTCGGCGGCGGCGTCACCTTTTGGCGCGATGGTGCGGAACAAGCGCTTGTCGAATTGCCAATTGCCGGGCTGATGTCGAACCAACCCGCCGCAGAAATCGCCGCCAAAGCGGAAACACTTGGCCGCGCCATGCAAGATGCCGGATGTACGTTGAACAACGCATATATGCAGCATTCATTGCTGGCGCTTGTGGTCATTCCAGAATTGCGCATCTCGGACCTTGGTCTTGTGGATGTGCGCACATTTGAATTTATACCAATAATAGAGGAGTCAAAATGACATCCCACCCACAACCAGTGCAGGTTCACAAGAATTTCACAGATGCCGGTGAGGCAGTCTCTTATCTGAAGCGCTTGTATCAAGAAGCAACAAAATATCTTTGCCACGCCTTCTCCGACGCTCTTGAAAATGGCGCACCCGAAGGACGCGTGCGCGCATTTTATCCCGAAATCCGTTTGACGACGACATCTTATGCGCGCGTGGATACGCGGCTTAGCTTTGGTCACGTTACCGATCCGGGTACATATGCGACCACGATTACGCGGCCCGATTTGTTCGAAAGCTATTTGTGTCAGCAAATTGGTCTGTTGATTGAGAATCACGGGCTGCCCATCGAAATTGGCCCATCCACGACGCCAATCCCGGTCCATTTCGCCGTCGCTAATGACAGTTCGATCACCGTCCCACAACAAGCCGCGTCTGCGTTTAACCTTCGGGATGCTTTTGATGTGCCCGACCTCAGCACAACAAATGATGACATTGTAAACGGATATGCCGTTCCTCAGGATGGGGTGTCACCCCTTGCGCCGTTTACCGCACAGCGTGTTGATTATTCTCTGGCGCGTTTGGCGCATTACACTGCCACCAACGCTGAGCATTTTCAGAATTTTGTTCTGTTCACGAACTACCAATTCTATGTCGCGGAATTCGAAGCGTATGCGCGCAAGATGCTCGATGACCCATCCAGTGGATATACGTCATTCGTCAGCACAGGAAACGCCGAGATCACCAAAGGTGACGAACCCTTGGCCGCCGCGGAAAAGATGCCGCAAATGCCAACATACCACCTGAAACGTGCGGATGGTTCTGGAATCACTTTGGTCAATATTGGTGTCGGTCCGTCCAATGCAAAAACAGCAACCGACCACATTGCGGTTCTTCGACCTCATGCGTGGTTGATGGTCGGGCACTGCGCCGGTCTGCGCAATTCACAAGCTTTGGGTGATTTTGTACTGGCGCATGCGTATCTGCGCGAAGATCACGTGCTAGATGACGACTTGCCGGTTTGGATTCCGATCCCGGCGCTGGCTGAAATGCAAATTGCATTGGAACATGCCGTTGCAGAGATCACTGAATTGGAAGGCTTCGAACTAAAGCGCATCATGCGGACCGGTACGGTCGCCACCATTGATAATCGAAATTGGGAATTGCGGGAACACACAGGCCCGGTCCAACGGCTTAGCCAATCGCGTGCGATTGCCTTGGATATGGAAAGCGCGACAATCGCAGCCAACGGGTATCGGTTCCGAGTGCCATACGGGACTCTTCTATGTGTGTCTGACAAACCGCTGCATGGTGAATTGAAGTTGCCGGGCATGGCGTCTGATTTTTACAAATCCCAAGTGTCGCGGCATCTGATGATTGGCATTCATGCAATGGAACGTTTGCGCGGCATGCCGCTTGAACGCATCCACAGTCGTAAATTGCGATCGTTCGACGAAACCGCATTCCTATAAATCGGTACTTTGGCTGCCCTCGTGTTCCGGTTTGTACGATTGGAATAATGGCGGAACGCACTGTCAGCTTTGGAGTTTATGCCTGTCCTTGACGGAAATGCGTTAAGTTATGGCGATCAGATACATGTCGAGCACAACTTGGCGTTGATGGAAATGACCGCCCATTTTTTGTTAACGAAGTGTCAATTTGAGACACTTTTGGCTTGAAATCCACTTGCCGGGTCGGAAAGTCATCAGGAACAGGCAAAAAACTGCGTTTTTTCTAAGAAAATGACGTATTACCCCTTGCGCGACGCCACTAATCGTTGTGTTGATATACAACATTCCGTTACCGTGACGGTACGAGGCCCAACAGATTGGGTAGAGACAGGAGACCAGTAAAATGGCCAAACCAATGACAAAGACCCAACTCGTCGCCGCTCTGGCCGATGAAATGGGATCAGACAAAAAAGCAGCTGGCAGTGCATTGGATGCAATTGCGAGCATCATCACCAAGGAAGTGTCCGGCGGCGGCGCTGTGACAGTCCCTGGCGTTGGCAAAATCTACTGCCGTGAGCGTCCAGAACGCATGGTTCGCAACCCAGCAACGGGTGAGCAGTTCAAGAAAGAGGCGGACAAGGTTGTGAAAATGACCATCGCCAAAGCGCTTAAAGACAGCGTAAACGACTGATCTGATTTTTCAGTCAGTTAGAACTTAGGGCCGCATCTGATGCGGCCCTTTTTCGTTGGATATGGGTTATCCTGCTGCGGCCGATTTGGCTGGTGATGCGTCATCTGACTTTGGCGCGTCAGCGGCATCTTCAGTGACGACCACATCGCTTGGCGTCGCGTCGGCTTCAATGATTGTGACGTCTTCAACATCCGCGTCTTCTTGCGCCAATTCGTCGGTTGCGTTTGCGGCGCCTACAAGCAGGGGCAACATTTCGGCACCACCGGGTAAGACCAATTGGGATTCTGGCGCGCGTTTCCAAGACAACGTATCAAAGGCTTCGCAGTTTTCGCACACAGATTGCCATTCACCATGAGTATGTTGGCAATTGTCACAAACCCATTGCGGTCCACGTGGCGCGGTAACTGCGCGGGCCAGCCAGCCTTGTACGATGGCGTCTGATGCGCCCTGACCGCGTTCAATGGCCGCCATAAGTGTCGCAGACCGTACTGTCGGGTCTGTTTCGAAAAGGTCACCCAAAGCGCGTTGCGCAGCTGGGAAATCTTCGGCAGCGATATGCAGCTCGGCCAAAAGCATCCGCGTCTCTGGATCTGTTGGATGCAGTTTCGTCAACACTTGAAAGCGCTTCACGCGGGCTTGGGCATTTTCATCTGGTTCGATGGCTGCATATGCGGCGGCCAAATCAGGATGTGGGCGGGCATCCCATGCTTTCTTAAGAACGCGCGTTGCGTATTTCTTTTGGCCTTTTTCCAGATATGCACCCGAAGCCATGACAGCGGCGGGGATCAGATCAGGCGACAGGCGATTGGCATCAATGGCCGCTTCGCGTGCTTCGATGGTTTGGTCATCCTCAAGGACGCTGCGCGCTTCGCTTAGGGCCAGAACTGCGTCGCGTCGTTTGTGAACGTCGCGTGGCAATGTGCCGTGCTTGAGCTTGGCGTTCAACGTTTCGCGCGCACCTTTCCAATCGGACCGTTGTGCTTGCATGGTCAGCAGCATGTCTTGGGTTTCTTCGTGCTTGGGCTTCAGCGCAAACGCCTTTTGCGCAAGTTTAAACGCAGTATCTGTATCACCCGCAGCCAGCTTTTGTTTCATGATCCCGCGCACGCCCACAAAGCGTGTCGATTCATCCTGAACCATTTTGCGATAGGTTTCTTCTGCCTTTTTGCTATCGCCCGCCATTTCTGCGGCTTGTGCAATTAACAGGTTCGTCAATTCTGGGCGATTGAGATCGCGATTTGCCTTTTCGGCCTTGGTCAACGCCAGCCGCCCTTCGCCCGAAGCAAGAGCCATCATGCCTTGAGCCAATGCATCATATCCACGTGCTTCACGGTTCTTGGCGAAAAAGCGGGAAATTGCGGTCTCGTCGCCATTGATGACATGCCAGCTGGCCACCAAGAATTGGAAAACCTTAAGCATGAACCACAGGACGAATGCGAGAATCACAAGGCCAATGACTGATTCAAGTAGGTTGAGGTTGACTTCCTTTCCCAGTGCCGAGATCCGAATACCTCCATTGGATTCCAGCAAAAAACCGGCGCCAAGTGCGATAGCCGCCACAATGACAACGAACGAAATTATTTTTATGAGAGACCAGAGCATTGGCTATCCTTAGTTCGTTGGCAGGCTTTGCAGGAGCGTTTCGACCGCCGATGCAGCAGAGGCGCGTGTTTCGGCATGGGTTAACCAATCACCAAGTGCTGCGCGCGCCCCTTCGGGGAGCAACTCAACCTCGGTCAAGGCGTCGGTAAGTCGGTTGTCGTTGATCGCAGCCTCGACGCGGCTTAACACGGCATCAGGGTCATCGCCCTCGGTAGGCTCAAGGGATCGAATACCAAGTTGGCGTTGTAAGAACCCGCCAATTCCTTCGCCGTCCTGATTTTCGGACCGGGCTGCGGACAGTGCGGCGCGGGCTGCGTCTGGAACTTGAGATTGCAAGTTCGCCATCGACGCAACGCCATCAGCGGCGGTGTCTTTTAGGATATCGGGGATTTCAACAAACCCCATCGCGTCGAGATCGCTTAGCGGTGCATCAAAAGGCCGACCTGCATCAAAAGCGACCTGAACTTGCGATAAGGCTGCCCGTGCCAGCGTGACTTTTTCGCTTTCCGCAGCACTGGATTTTGCCGAAGACACCTCGTCCAGCAGACGCGCTATTTCGGCCTGTTGCGTTGCCGATTGTGATTTCAGCGCGTCGAATTCTTCGGAAAACCCCTCTAAAGCGCCTGAAAGTGCGCCTGAATAATCAGGGGCGTCGCCTTGAGTTGGCACCGGGCGTTTTTCCAAATCGGCCAAGCGGTCGTCGATGTCAGTCAGTGCTTTTTCAACAGGTGCCAGATCGGCGGGGTCGAGCATGGCTTTGATTTGAAGGTCAAATTCAGAAAGCTGCACGCGCAATTTGTCGACGTCACCGCGCAGTTCATTCACTGCGTTGGTGTGATCAGGCACCATTGGCCGTTTGAAAAGCAGCCCCTCTTGCCCAACAAGAAACCCAAGAAACGCAGCGACCAACCCCCCAAGTACCAGAGGAAAAAAGATTGACCGTGATTCAGCTGGCGCAGCGGCAACAGTTTGGTGGATTTGTGGGTCGGGATTGTTTTCGGCCACGTCTTCTTCTATGGCATCCTCACCATCAGGAATGGTTTCTTCCTCGACCGGCGCATCATCTAGGCCAGCGTCTTCCACATCATCGACTGTTTCCGCATCAATGCTGTCAGAAAAGATGTTGTCCGGATCGCTCGAATGCTCGTCTGATGCAATTTCAACGGCATCTTCGATTGCGTCGGAGTCGACCTTTGGCGCTTCAGTAACTTCATCGTCGTCGATGCGTGCCAAATTTTCGGAATCTATGTCGCTTGGTATTTTGGACGTTTTGTCAGTCTTTTTCGATTTCGCCACAATGGCCCTCCGATTCTCGTCCAAACACAAATTGAAGCAGGCAAAGAATACTATTGCCTAGAAAACGCCTCAACCCAATCACGTGCTTTTTAAGGCACTTTCAATAGCAGTTACCATCGCTTTAGCATTGGGCTCATCTGCCACGAATTGCACAGCGACGCCAAGGTCAGTGACCTCAGCCGCGACATTACGGCTCAATGCTATGAGTGTCGCACTTGGCGCCGTGTCTATTTCAATAGCAAGTTGACGGGCGGTTCGAGGTGAAAAAAGGGGAATAAAAACAGGTTCGTTCCCCGTAATGGTTGATTTCGCCTCGTTTGACAGTTGTTGCCCGCGCTGTTCGTAAATCACGACTTGCCTGACGGGCGTTCCCTTTGCGGTCAATCGTTGGGCAATATTGCCGCGTGTGTGACGCCCGGACAAATGGACCAAGGGGGCGTCAGGCAAAGCGACGTCGGATAAAGCCACAACAAGCGAATCTGCAGTGCTGCCCATCATTTTGGCCTGCCAATTGTTTGCTAGTGCTGCTTTTGTCGTTGCGGGGCCGACGCAAAACGCGGAACGTCCTTCACCGTCTGGTGCAAAACTGACGCCGTGGGCCGATGAAAAGATAACGGTCGCGTCCTTAGGCAACGCGAAATCCACGTTGCAGGGTTCAATGGTGATCAAAGGGGCCAGAACCAAACGGAACGCGTCGCGAAGATGTGCGGGCAGGTCGTCCCAAAAGGCCTGCGATTTGGCCAAAGGACGGGTCAGAACAAGAGAAATGGGCGATGCATTGTTTGTCACTGGCTTGGGTGTTACCTCGCTTGTAGGGTTTTCGCAACGGAGCGTGACGTGGCCGACACGCGTATCATACTGGGAATAGAAAGCAGCTGCGATGATTCAGCGGCTGCGGTGGTTCGAAGCGACGGGAACGTTCTGTCATCTATCGTTGAAGGTCAATCCGGCCTGCATGCGAAATTTGGCGGTGTCGTTCCCGAGATTGCAGCGCGTGCACATGCCGAACGGTTGGATGGGTGTATTCGGCTGGCTTTGTCCGAGGCGTCCGTCAGTTTGAAAGACATTGATGCGATTGGCGTGACCTGCGGACCCGGTTTGATCGGCGGCGTGGTTTCTGGTGTGATGACAGCCAAGGGGTTATCTGCCGCCACAGGCGCGCCGTTATACGGAATCAACCATCTGGCAGGTCACGCCTTGACCCCGCGTTTGACGGATCAAGTTGCGTTTCCATACTTGTTGTTGCTGGTGTCTGGCGGGCATTGCCAGTTTCTGCGGGTCGACGGACCGATGACCTTTACCCGTTTGGGCGGGACGATTGATGACGCGCCGGGTGAAGCGTTCGACAAGGTCGCACGTCTCATCGCTTTGCCACAGCCGGGCGGGCCGGAAATCGAAGCGACAGCGCATACAGGGCATCCACATCGTTTCAAATTACCGCGTCCTTTGTTGAATCAGCGTGGCTGTGACATGAGCTTTTCGGGCTTAAAGACGGCGGTGTCGCGAGTACGAGACGCGTTGGTCGCAGAACAGAACGGATTGACCCGCGCAAACCAAGCAGATTTGGCGGCGGGCTTTCAACAAGCGGTCGTGGATGTTTTAGAAGAAAAATCCCGCCGTGCATTGCAACTGTGCAAGGACGTGGGTGCCCTTTGTGTGGCCGGAGGTGTGGCGGCCAACACACAAATTCGTTCGGCGTTGGCCGAGGTTGCGCAAGACGCAGGCGTCACCTTTATCGCGCCGCCTTTGCAATTATGTACGGACAATGCCGCGATGATTGCGTGGGCTGCGATCGAACAAATGCCCTATCGCGCACCTGATGACATGACATTGTCCGCACGCCCGCGCATGCCCTTGGACAATACGTCCGCCCCAATGTTGGGAAGTGGCAAAAAGGGAGCAAAGGCGTGATAGCCGTCATTGGCGCGGGTGCCTTCGGGACTGCGCTGTCTGTTGCTTTGGCGCGTGTCGGTCCTGTCACGCTTTGGGCGCGCAAGGATGCGGATGTTATGGCATCGACGCGCCAATCGTCACGTTTGCCCGATGTTATTCTTCCCGATGCAGTGCAACCCACAGCCGACTTGGCGGATTGCGCCGATGCGACTGCCGTTTTGTTGGCGATACCCACCCAACAACTAAGCGGGTTTCTTGCAAAACATGCCTCTGAACTTCCTGATGTGCCTTTGGTTGGATGCTGTAAGGGGATTGATGTCGAAACAGGGCATGGTCCAACCCGCGTGATGTCCATGCATGTTCCACATGCGAAAGTGGCCATTTTGACCGGCCCTAGTTTTGCGGCAGACATTGCCAGATTTTTACCCACGGCACTGACATTGGCCTGCGCTGACGAAGCGATTGGGCACGCGCTTCAGTTGCGACTGAGCACGCCAACCTTGCGTCTTTACCGCAGCCAAGACGTGATCGGCGCTGAATTGGGTGGCGCTTTAAAGAACGTGATTGCCATCGGATGTGGGGCAGTCATTGGGGCCGGTCTTGGCACCAGTGCGCGCGCGGCTTTGATGACGCGGGGTTTTGCAGAAATTCAACGATTGGCGATACATTTGGGTGCCGAGGCCAACACGCTGCAAGGTCTAAGCGGCTTTGGTGACCTTGCGTTGACATGCACGTCTGAGATGTCTCGCAATTTCCGCTTTGGCGCTTCCATTGGTGCAGGGCAGGCGTTTGACCCAACGCAGACGGTTGAAGGGGCCGCAACTGCACAGGCGGTTGCGCGATTGGCCGAAACGCATGGATTGGATTTACCTGTCTGTACGACCATAGCAAAACTTGCAGGCGGAGACATGGACGTGCAGGGTGCGATAGACGTGTTGTTGGCGCGACCGCTTAAGGCTGAATAGGAGGGAAATCATGAAATATTGGTTGTTCAAATCCGAACCGTCGACGTGGAGCTGGGATCAACAAGTCGCCAAAGGGGACACCGGCGAAGAATGGGACGGCGTGCGAAATTATCAGGCGCGCAATTTTATGCGGGACATGGCCTTGGGTGATCGTGGTTTCTTTTATCATTCCCAAAAGGAAAAGGCCGTTGTCGGGATAATTGAAGTGTGCGCTTTGGCGCATCCCGATAGCACAACAGATGACGAGCGATGGGAATGCGTGGATATCAAAGCGGTGAAGCCGGTGAAAACCCCGGTAACGCTGGATATGATCAAAAGCGACGAACGACTGGCCGACATGGTCCTTGTCAAAAACTCACGGTTGTCCGTCCAACCCGTGTCTGAGGCAGAATGGCAGATAGTTTGCGATATTGCAGGGGTGACGGGCTGAATCACGTCTGGCATAATTCCAAAAAACGCAAGGAATGAGAGATATGGGAATTTTGGCAGTTATTGCGGCAGGTTTAGCGAGCTTTGTGTTTGGCGCGATCTGGTATGGAGTCCTAGCCAAGTCATGGATGGCCGCCTCGGGTGTTGAACTTGACGAAAAAGGTCAACCGGCGAACCGTTCCAATCCTTTACCGTACATCACCGCCGTGATTGGTGCGATTTTGATTGCAGGGATGATGCGGCATGTCTTGGCCATCAGCGGGATCGATACACCAATCAAAGGGTTGGTCTCGGGTCTTGGAATCGGGCTGTTTATTGCAACCCCGTGGTTGGCGACGTTCTATGGATTTAGCGGCCGACCAATGCGATTGCTGGCAATCGATGGAGGGTATGCAACATTGGGAAGCGGCCTGATTGGACTGGTTCTGACGCTGTTATAGGGCGCAATATCGACCAAATGTCCTTGTTTGACGGGAAAATCGAGCTGATGTTCGGAAACGCGACATGCAACAAAGTTGTCAGTATCTAGATCCGTATTTAGAAAAAGAGAAGGGTTCCGGCATGTATTACCGGAACCCTTCTTCACCCCGCGTGCTCCCACTACCTTGCACTGGCGTAATTCAATCTGGTCCGGCCATACTGGCGCGTCATCTGTAAACTACCCAATCCAACATCGATTGGCAATTTTTGAATATCTCAAATGAGATTTAAAACGGAAACGCCCACCGTATGAGGTGGGCGCTTGCTTTGCGAATTTGTCAGGTACTTATCCGTATACGGATTCTTTCCCAAAATGCTTGGTGAGCATGTAATAGATCACGGCGCGATATTTGTTGCGCTCAGATTTGCCATAAGTCTCAATCGACTTGTTTATGGCGGCCATGAGTTCGGGACCATCAGACAGACCCAATTTTTTGATCAGGAAGTTGTCTTTCACTGTGTCCAGCTCAGCCGGTTGTGATCCCGCTACTGTTGAAGCGTCAGCGTTATAGATCGATGGTCCGCAGCCAATTGTTACTTTGGTCAGCAGGTCCATGTCTGGTGTCATCTTACATTTGTTCTTCAGATCGTCTGCGTACTTTTCGATCAACTCGTCGCGCTTGCCCATAAAATATCTCCCACCTTTGGACTTGGCCAAAATGTCCTGGCCTCGCGACACACGATAATTCAGTAATTGGCTTCAAACAAAGGAAAAATTGCAGGAAGTTTCCCCCCAAGAGGTAAACACCGGCCAGCAGACATGACTGTGTTGGTGCGGGTGCCTAAAAAGGGTTTTGGATTTCAGCACATTCCATAAGTGTTCTAAGGCTGCATTCCGTCCAAGCAGAGTTGGGTCAGCAGCCAAAAATAACATAAAATAACGCAAAACAAAGACGAAAGAGGTGGGGGCTGAAATTGAGTTTTGATGGTCGTGCAGTGTGAAAAGGCCGCCACGCTTGTGTCCCAAGCAAGGCGGCCTGACCGTGAGTGGTGGCTTCTGACGGCGATAAAGCGCTTGGGGGGCGTCAATACCGCGCAGTTTGAAGCTTGCCTTAGAGTGATGCTTTCACGAGCAATTTGGTTACACAAAAAACCTTCAGACCAATTTTTGCCCAGATTTTTGGCGTTTTTGGAGAGGGTAGCTGACACGGGCAATCCAGAACGGACCGCCCGTGGTTCAATTGATCAGCTGCGCCAGAATTCTGACGGGTCTTTTACCCGGAGTTTTCCAAACAGATTTTCAAGGTCAACCATACGCCCGCCGCCTGAGCGTTCTATTGGCGGCTTGGTTGCAGGATCTGGGTCTTGGGCCGCGCCAGCCGCTTCTGTTGCCGCGCGATCTGATGCCGTCCCCATTTCCATCTGGTCCGCGATCCACCTTGTCACCTGAGGGCAAGACATACTGGTCCCCGGTAACGTAACCATCGACCCACTGGCAGAGCCGGCGCTTAGAACGCCGGTCAAGACTGGGCTGTCGTCACTGCGACCGGATGCATCGGGCCCTTCGCGGTTTGGATTGTTTGTTGGACCAGTTGACGAATAAAGGGCCATCCGCTGTGTCGTATCCACAAAACCGCCAACGACGATAGGTTTTTCAGTGCCCGTGAAGCCGCTGATTGTGCCTTGGCGGCGAACTTCCGATGGAAAGTTTAACGGATCATATCCCAACAATCCTCCAATCAAGGGTTTGTCCAGTGGATCGATGTCAACTCCCGGTTCATAGAACCGCGTATAGCTGGATTGATCGAAATAGGATTGCCGCCCAAAGTTTGGAAAGCCGGGAAGGCTTTCGTCGCGAACAATCCACCCTTTCAAGCCGACCAATGCATGTGGTTCCGTGATCGAGAATGACAGTTTCCATACCCCAGATGGCGCAAATGGCCCGACATCTTCGATGCTGTCCGTTGCAAAAAGCTGGATTTTGAAATGCCCACGTCTGTTGGAATTTGGTGCAGGCACGAAATATGCAGTCCCGGCAGTCTCTCCGGAAATACTTTGCAACACTTGCGGAGGGGCAAGCGGGTCGCTTGAGACGGTTACAGGCAATACGTCACCGGGGCCGTCCACGGACATGGACACATAATCAGGCGGAACAGTTCCAAGATCGTCTAGCCAAAACTCGACAGAGGATTCGCTATTGTCAGACGGTTGGACACGCCAATCCAAGGAAACATTGTCCGATGGTCCGTCAATTCCGACACGAGCATGACATTGACGTTGATTGCTGTTCCCATCAGGCAAGACAATCTCGTGTGGGACGTCACTGTCGTCGAACGCCTTCATGCCCTTGCGTATCTTTTCTTCGATAATACCGGTTCCGTCATGCGGCCCAGCATAATTTCCAAAGCTAAAGTTGATCACGATTGGTGGGTGCTTCTTTGTCCCTTCAAAGAAGATGCGGCGATGTCTTTTTGCGATGTAGCGCAGCGCCTGTTCAAGCCAAGATGCGAACAACAATCCAGATGGGTCCTGCACATCAGAGGATTGCAGGTTAACGGCAATAATGGGACGCTTGTCGCCCTTAGCGTCGTCAGGTTGAAAACCTGCGGCCAAGCCCATGACATGCGTGCCATGCGATACCTGCCGCGCAATAGGGGTGTGACTGCGCGTAGCCCAATCCGTTGCCCCCAGTTGATTGTAGAACGCTTGATCGTCAAGCAGCCCAAAATGCATGTTATCCGCAAGCGCCTTGTCGATCCCTTCACGGGTCCATGCATTTCCAATCGACGCCAGTTCTTCTCCGGTCGCCAACTGCGTTGGGTCACGATCTACCCCATCCATATTCCAAAAGAATTCGATACGAGATGTAGGGTTAGCCGCGCCGTGGTCGCGCCGGAACAATTCGTGCCCGATTGCCATTCCGTTGTCGATGACAGCAACGACAACTGACCCTTCTGGAACTTCAATCCGTGTCCGGTTGGACAGCGTGAAAGGTTCTTCGCTGCGCAGCAGTTCGTTTTGCCGGAACGCAGGTCCAACTTCGAAACGCTCGATCCCCGTGTAGGCGTCCGGGTCATTGATTGCATTTATGTAGGACCGTCTGGCGTAGAAAGTTAGGGGATCGTCTTGCGGTTTTTCCAATTGCTCTTGTGTGTATTCACCCGGCACATACAGATAATCTTCGAGCTTTCCGTCTAGGCCTAAGTCTTGCGACAGTTTGACCAACGCCGCAATTGACAGTTGTTCTTGCGGGTCCAGAACCACCAACCACCAAAGGTTGTCAGGGTCCGTTTGAAGATCTTTCGCGATGCTGCGGCTTAGCACGTTTACACGAAACCAAGCTTCCTGCGATTTCTGCTTGCGACCCTCATTCCATTTGAACGCCATGGCGTCCTCCTTTCTCTTGGGTTAGCAGTTTTCGTCTTGTTTGATGTCCTTCCACTCGGCCACGGCCTTGTCCCATAGCCAACACAAGGGAGCGGACGCGGTATCCTTACATTTGCGTTCGTGTTTGTCGCACGACACCCAATCTGTTTTGTCCGCAAGGCCGGAATTTATGCCATCGAATTCGTAATATTCGCGCCAGTTGAAATCGAGGTTTTCGGCCGTTGTTCCGCCATTTCCATCTGGCTCGTGGTAGCGTTCGCCGTCAAAGCTCCAACCCTTTTTGATCGGATTTTTGGTACACCGTTTGGCAAGATAGTCGGCCAAATTAAGACCAAGAACTGCGCCTGCGGCACTGTCGACAGGGAAATGTACGCCAGCGACGGTTCGGTTGATTGCAATCCGGGACGCCTGTCGCATCATCATTTCACCCCAAAGCGGTTGCGAATAGGGTGACGTGCCTGCGGTTTGCAAAATCTTCCAAAGCAATTGCGCAAGGCAGAACGCTTCGGTGGAATGGCCACTGGGCAAGGCGCCGTGCGTCGGCGTCCAGATCATCGGTTGAATTTGTGGTGACCATTCGATGGGGCGCTTACACGACAAGGCGTATTTAAAGCGTTGCTCGACATAACCGCACATGCCCAATGCCACATCCAAAAGTTCCATGGTGAATGGCGTGCGTGACGGTTCAACGAACGCAATCGTTCGCAGAAATTCCACAGGCGTCGACAATTGCGTGATGATCTCTTCGGCGCGGTCGCTGCGTAAGTCCGCGTAGTTTGCCACCAGATTCAATTGATCCGAAAAGATGTCTTGCGTTGGCCGTCGCATTTTCATCAGAGGTTGGTATTGCGTGTCTGGTAATGGTCCTTCGCTGACACACAAATGGAACAGACGCGCAAAGTCGCGGCAATTGGCGTCAAAATTAAAGCCAAGCCGAGAACAGGTTTCGAACCCGAAAATCTTGGCACGCAACGCAGGCGAAAGACGCTCGAGACTTTTTACGGCTTCTTCGGGGTTTGGGTTCACGTCGCCGGCTGGAACAGGCAACCAAGTGCCGGCAATCCCGTCATGGTTCGATATCAAAGCCCCGGTAACAAGCGGAGAATCCCCGGCGGCTGCGGCGAGGCTGCTAAGGCTTGATAAACTACTTAAGCTGCTCAAACTACTGAGGCTGCTTAAACTACTCAAACTACTCAAACTAGATTCGGGTCCATTTCCACCAGTCATTAATCCACTCCTCCAAAATCGCTTGTTTTATCCTAATCAATTTACTCAGGCACATCCATATCGCGGAGCGTCTGCACAAAATCTTCGCCGACTTTGTATCCGGCTGCGGGTGTGTTTTTCTGCCACCATCCGATGGAAAAATCGGGTTGTTTCCGCATCAGTTTTGTCATGGTCTTTCGCGCCTTTTCGACCTCTCCCATTCTCCATTCGGCCACGGCTTTGATGCGCATGGTTGATGTGTGCGCAGCATTCAAGCGCAGCGAACTTGTCGCGAGTTCCAGCGCACGTTGGTTGTCATCGTTTGAAATTGCAGCCCCTGCGGCCATCGCTTGGAAAAAGAATCTGTTTGGATCCAATGGTGCAATTTGCAAAGCACGTTCAGCATCATTCACCGCTTCGGCGCCTTGGCTGCGGAATGTATAAAGGACAGCGCGCAATGCGCGGCCCATCGCGTCATTCGGAGTGATTTCCAACGCGCTGTCGAACAATTCTTCGGATTCGTCCAAATCATGCAGCAGGTTATTGTTCACGGTTCCTGCGACCACCAAAGCTTCGGTGTTCATCGGATCAATATCCAATGCGCGTTGGGTGTAATCCAAGGCGCGCAGCCCTTCGGCCATACGATCTTCTGTCCAACCTTGCTGTACCTTAAGAACGTGCCAGCGCGCTTTCCACGCCAAGGGGACAGGCGCATGCGGAATACGTTCGATCAACGCATCCAGCAATTCGCCTGCGTAGTTAAATTCGCGGGAAGACAAGCGGTTCATAAGGGCCTGCGCCCCAAACAGGACTGCATACCCTTCCAACGTCGGCAATGGTTCCGAGATGGCCCTTTGTAATTCCCGTTTTAACAGCGCGCCGTGAATTTCATTGGCCAGCCCGCTGAATATTCCGTTTTTTTGCAGAATCTCGAAGGCTGGAAATTCCATTCGCGTGGACCAAATGACCAAACCCGTCAAAGTTTCCGCCATTTCCAGAACAAGGACGATTTTACCGCCTTGTTCACGGCAATTGCCTGAAATGACGAAATCGGCGGCAAGAGCCGAGCGTATGTCTGACAAGCTTTCAGGTTTTGTGCGGTAACTGGATGTGGACAGGCTGGATATCACATTCATTTCTGGGGAATGCGAAAGGGCACTGATCAGATCATCGGTCAGCAGATTGGACCAGACAACCGAATGCTCGGACAGATTCAATGTTGCGATTGGTAAGACTGCGAGCGTTGGCAAAAGTTCCACAGACGATGTGCGGGGAATGATCGCAGGAACACTGTCTTGATCGCGCAGCAAATAAGCTTGAACGGGTTTCGAGACGTTTTTCAGGTGCAGCAACCCGATGTCTTCGCAGTCGGTTTCAGGATCGCTGGCAATTTCGTCACGTACGCGTGCGCTGGTCAAGATTTGACCGGGACGTGCCGCGGCCGCGAGACGTTGCGCGACATTCACAAGATGACCATACATGTCATTGTCTGCGCTGTGCAGAACCTCACCGGCGACCAAAGACATACGCAGTTCGATGCGGCGGTCGACCGGGACTTTGCGGTTTAACTTTTTGACGACGGCTTGCAGTTTTAGTGCAGCACGCGCAGCCGATTTCACATCATCAAATTCCGCAAGAAGACCGTCGCCTAGACGTTTGACCAAACGCCCTTTTGCAGAGGCTTCGATTTGTCTTTGTGCTTCATCGGCAAACGAAACCCATCTGCGGATCGCGTCTTCTTCATCCGTGTCCACAAGGCGCACGGAATCCACAACATCAGCAAACAGAACAGCTTTCGATACACGCCAAAGCTCTGCGCCGAGTTTCACCTTTTCGAATGGCGCGTCCTTGATCACTGACACACGACCCAATTCATTTAAAAAATCTATTTTAATAATATACTATTAATGTGGTCTTGGACAGAAATTAAACAACCCCTGCGTTAGCGTTTCCAGCATTATGGACGTACAAACTTTGCGCCAGTGCTATTGCGAGATTTTCCAACTTGTAGGCGGCGTACAACGGCTTTTGGTGGTGCAACTTGCAATCTCATCTGCTTTTTCAGCTCGGTAACCCGAGTGGGAAGGTGCATTCCAACAGCACGCTTTTCGCCAGCGATCTGCATCATCCCAGACACGACAGACACGATTCGACCGCGTCCGTTTAAGTGGGAAAACACCGGTGCGCCGGACGATCCAAAGGTGACGTTGCAATCAAACAAAAGAACGTCGTTAAAGCGTTCCAGCATCTGGCATTCTTTTTGCCGTGACTGAACATTCGACCGACCGCGTCCGTATGAAACCACACTGACCGGACCGGGGTGCACCCGTTCGTCGTGCAGATAAAACGGCGCAACTTCAAACGTCGAAACCGGTTCTGACAAACGCAAAAGGGCGACGTCATATGTAACGTTATGTTCCGTCAGCGGCTCGTTTGGTCGATATTGGGCGTGGGCTGCTGCGGCTTTAACCACTCTCGTCGCTGCAGCGCGGCCATTTCGAAACCCTGCGCGGAAAACGATGCTTTCGGTTGGCCAAAGAGTGTTGGTTCCGGGTTGATACAAGCAATGGGCCGCCGTCAGAACAAGGTCTTTTGCGATCAAAGTTCCGGAACACATTGCACGTCCACCTAGATCGATGCGCCCGACTGCCTTCCAGATGTTTGCAGAATAGTCGGAATCAAGCTTGCGCAAAGGCGTGGTTTGCCCAGTCGCGCCACCTGCAACAAGCATGGCCAGAATTATGCTTGCGACCCACTTCATGGCTTCACAAACTTTGCACCGGTTTTTGTTCGTGTGTCGCCCACAGAGATGCGGCGCGCCAAGGGGTTCACTTCGTTTGAAAGAATGTGACCGGATTTCAGTTCTTCGAATAACGTTTCAAGCGGCGAATTCAGGGCTGTCCCCAACGAAACGTTTTTGCCTTCCATGTTTGCCTTGGCAGACACGACTGACACAATCTGCGCGCGCCCATCTTTGAATGTGAAAATCGGAGCACCAGAGGAGCCAAAGTCAACCGTGCAGGACGTCACAAGCACCCCTTCGCGGTGTCCAAGGACTTGACAAACTTCTTGCAGCGAAGGCGCTTCGGATCGGTCTTTTGCATAGCTGACGACGCCCACTCGATCACCTTCTATGGGATGGTGCGCGGTTGGAAATGGTTCAATACGCCCGTTGCGGATGGGATGGGCCAGTTCCAGCAGGGCAAGATCAAATCGAACGGCTTTGGAATCGAGCTGACCACCAAAATGATATTCGGGGTGGGTCACAGCCTTACGCACAGATCGATACGCGGACGCACGTCCATTGCGCCACCCGGCAAGGAATTCAATTTCGGATGCATTCACCCGAGAGCCGCTGTCTTTTTCGAACAGACAATGTGCGGCCGTTAGAACCAAGTTAGGCGCAATCAATGCACCGGTGCAAAACCCCACACCACCAAGATCAAGACGGCCAACGGCTTCCCAAGCGCTTCCTGTCGCACCAGATTCCAATTGTTGTAGTTTCGCATCCTGAGAAAATCCCGCGGTTGCGACGGTAAGAGTCAAAAGAGTCAAAGATATCAAACGGCGCACTAAGGCACTCCAATCAAAAAAGTATTGAAGATTGGGTATGTGTCAAAGTCGGCGAAATTAGGGCGATTTTCTAAATTACCTCAGAATCGGAACATCGTCATTCTTACGGTCTAACGTTCCCGGTCGGGGACCGCCCGTTGCCCAGTCCAACAGTTCAACTGTGTGCACGATTGGGATGTCTGTTGCGGACCCGATCTGCATCATACAGCCGATATTCCCAGCGGCGATAATATCAGGCGATTTGGCTTCCAAGTTGCGCACCTTGCGCGTCTTGAGTTGGGTGGAAATCTCGGGTTGTAATAGGTTGTAGGTCCCTGCCGAACCGCAGCAAAGATGGCTGTCGGTCGGTTCCACAACGGTAAATCCGGCCCGTTTCAGCAAATCTTTGGGAAAGGTTTTGATCTGCTGACCGTGCTGCAACGAACAAGCGGCATGATAAGCAACAGTCACATCACGATCTGGCCCTTCTGGCATGTCGAGCTTCATCAGGACTTCGCTGATATCCATCGTGATCTTGGAAATGCGGGCGGCATCGTCGGCCAGTTCATCGTTGCGGAACATGTGACCATAATCTTTGACCGTGGTGCCGCACCCGCTTGTGTTGATGACGATTGCATCCAATCCATTGGCGTCGATCTCCGCGCTCCAGGCTTTGATGTTCTTGGCCGCAGTTGCATGGCTTTCTGATGCTTTGCCCATGTGATGGGTTAACGCGCCACAACATCCGGCACCGTCTGCCACAACAACTTCGCAGCCCAATCGCGTGAGAAGACGAATGGTTGCGTCGTTGATGTCTGTGTTCAACGCCTTTTGGGCGCATCCCGTCATCAAAGCCACGCGCATTTTAGGCGCAGGCACGGCAAAGGTTTGCGGATCGTCATTGCGACTGACCGGGGGGATGTAATCCGGTGCCATCTCCAGCATTGCACGCAAGCGCGCATCTGGCACCAGTTTGCGAAAAGGGCGCGCGATTTTCGCACCCAGCATCGCCACGCGAAACCGCATTGGATAGGGCAAAATGCGCGCAAGCATCCATCGCAGGGCACGATCCGAAAAAGGCCGATCATAGTGTTCTTCGATATACGCACGGGCGTGATCAACCAGATGCATATAGTGCACACCGCTGGGGCAGGTGGTCATACAAGCAAGGCAAGACAGGCAGCGGTCAATGTGTTTGACCACCTTTTCGTCAGGCTTACGCTCGTTTTCGAGCATGTCTTTGATCAGGTAAATCCGGCCCCGGGGACTGTCGAGCTCGTCTCCTAGCACTTGGTATGTCGGGCAGGTCGCCGTGCAGAACCCGCAGTGTACACAAGCCCGCAGAATCTTGTTCGCCTGCGCGGTATCTGAGTCCCGTAATTGAGCATCGGAAAAGTTTGTCTGCATGGTTGTAGCCTTTATTGCGACATAGGCGTCGCGCCCAGAAACGGATGCGCATGGCCTGTTAGCCCCACATCAAGAAAAAGCACTTCGGCCCGGTCTAGTCCTCGTATGTTGCGCAGGCCAGCGGCCAAAACGGCCAATCCTTGCGGCACATCTGTCAGAGCAACGTCGATGTAACAGGCCTCGGTTCCGGTCCCTCCGCCAACCAAGCCACCAAGGCCGTTCCGAGCCAAGACCTCATGGGCGGCGTCCTCGATGTCACCCCGATCTGACGTGTCCCATAGTGCGCCATCCAAGTTGGGCACGCGCAAACAGACAAACCATTCGTCATGGGCGCTGTGGCAAGGTGATGCGAACCGGTCACCCTGAAAAATGGCCTGCGCAAATCGTTTGTCCGAAGCCGAATAGGTGAGCAGGTCTGAACGTACGTGGTCTTCGTGAAAACCAGTTGGTGGTTTCATAAAAACCGACACAGGAGCGTCCAGCCCTATTTGGCTGTAGGGCAATGTAGGGCGGTCTTCTTTAGACAATGAGATTGCGGCGATCAAAGATTGCGTCGCTGGTGCCAATTCCATCGGCTTAACTTTTGGTCGACCCAGCCGCGACATCAGGCCCTGACGTTTGGAATTGTTCGCTTCAATGTCAATGTATCCCATCCAATCGCGTTCGTCTTGTTCCCCCAAGCATAGGGATGCAAAATATGACACTTGATCTGTCAGGGTTTGTGTATCCGCCGAACCATATCCGATCACTGCAATCCGAGCATCAGTGCCAACCGAAGCATCAAGACCCGTCAACAAAATGTCCTCGCGAAACCGTGCTTGGTACGTCGCGGCGATCTCGGCCACCGGGACAGGGTCACGGGTGTCTGTGACTTCGAACCTTTCAAACTGCGGCGCACGTCGCAGAATCGCGCGGGCCAAGGGGCGCAATTCGTCCTGCCATTCTGCGGTGATCACGACCTTGTGCCGGCGATCAGATGAGCCAAATTCCCACATCAGATCTGGGGACACGTCATGCAGCGCCGACATGATGTCAACCGGGTCTGCATCAGACGAAGCGTCCGTCCAGAATGCATCAAGCGCTTCTGTGTGATCCGAGAAATGGGACCAAAAGCGATCAATCGCGCCGATCGTTTCGCTGGGCAGCGCTGCCGCATGGAAATCGTAGGGATCAACCCGCGACATGAGCTGGTTCCATGTGAGCGTTGAAAAGTCCACGCGGATCGAATTTGGCCCGCAATCCCGCAGTCAAAGACGCAACGCCCGAGGGTTCTGGCTGGAACGTGCCAAGCGCCTTATGCGTTTCGGGTGCTGCGCGCATTAGGGTTGCGTGTCCCCCCACCTGTGCCAACGCTGGTCGTGCCGACTGGCCCGCTGGAATCGAAGCCCAGATTAATCCGCCGCCCCAATCCATGAACCATTTTGACCCTTCGGGGAAAGCTTGCGCGACACGGGGGGCATCTGAGGGTTTGACCGAAATGCGCCACAGATCACCGTCAGTTCCCAACGTTTTGGCGTCTCGGATTGTTGTCCAGTCGGCTGAGATGTCCGTCGTGATTTCGCCAAATGATTTCAACCGCTCAGTCAGTTGGGTCAGCCGGTGCTTGACCTGCACATCGAACCCTTCAACGCGCAGCCATGTCTGTTGATTTTCGGGTAAGTGCGCAGCACCGGACACTTCGAACGGCGAACCAAGTGCGGATGACATGGCTTTGACTGCTTGTTCCGCACTTAACCCATGCAGGATTAAACATCCTTCGGTTTCCGGTACTGGCAAGACCTTCAGGCTGACTTCGGTCAACACTCCCAAGGTTCCCCAAGATCCGCCCATCAATTTGACAAGATCATACCCCGTGACATTCTTCATCACACGTCCACCGTTTTTAACAATGTCGCCTGATCCATCTACAAATCGCACACCCAGCAAGAAATCTCGCGCGGCGCCCGCTTGGATACGACGTGGGCCACTTGCATTTGTCGCCATGACACCCCCGATTGTGGATATCCCTGCATCCAAAAAATAGGGTTCGAAAGCCAACCGCTGACCTTCCTTCGCCAGCACATTTTCGATTTCAGACACCGGCGTTCCAGCCTTGGCAACAAGCGTCAAAGCGCCGGGTTCGTGCAGCGTGATTCCGGAAAAGGACGACATATCGACCAATGCGCCCTCAGATGCACGGCCAAGCCCGCGTGTGCCGCCGCCTTGTATGCGCAGGGGTGCGTTTGCAGACCGAATAACCTCAGACAGGCCCGCTTCATCCGTGATTTGCATGATCATCTCGCTTGTTTGTCACTGGTATCGAACGTTCGACTGCATGTGTTATTCGGCGGCTATGTCCGCACCACGTCGCGGTTCTGAGACGTCCAGAGGAAAGACCTTGGCGGGGTTCAACAGCCATTTCGGGTCAAACACATCCTTCACGGCCATTTGCGCCTCGAGATCGGCCGCGGTGTATTGGTGGCTCATCAGGTCGCGTTTTTCTATTCCGACCCCGTGTTCGCCAGTTAAACATCCGCCCACTTCGACACATAGTTTAAGGATATCCGACCCAAATCCTTCGCACAGTTCCAAATCACCGGGTTTGTTTGCATCAAACAGGATCAGCGGGTGCATGTTGCCGTCCCCGGCGTGAAAAACGTTGCCGACGTCCAGACCGTATTCTTTGGACATCTCGCCAATCCGACGCAGAACATAGGGCAATTCGGACACTGGGATCGTGCCGTCCAAACACATATAATCGTTGATCTGTCCCATCGCGCCAAAGGCGGATTTGCGGCCCAGCCAAATTGCGGCGCTTTGTTCCGCAGATTTGCTTTCGCGCAGTTCAACAGGGTTATGGCGCTCTGCGATTTTGATGATCTTGGTGAGCTGGTCATCGATTTCCGCGTCTGATCCTTCGACCTCGACAATCAACAGGGCCTCGCACATCGGATATCCGGCCTTGGCAAAGTTTTCGCAGGTTTCGATGCAAAGGCGATCCATGAATTCAATGGCAACGGGCAAGACGCCGGCTTTGATAATGTCGCTGACGCATGCGCCTGCCACTTCCGAGCTGTCGAACCCCATCAGCACTGGGCGCGCGCCCTCGGGTTTGGGCAAGATGCGCAATGTTGCTTCGGTCACCACGCCAAGCTGTCCTTCGGACCCACAGATCAGACCAAGCAGATCAAGGCCGCCTGCATCCAAATGGGCGCCGCCGATTTCGGTGATTGTCCCGTCCATCTGAACCAGCGTGACGCCCATCAGATTGTTTGTGGTGACACCGTATTTCAGACAATGCGCGCCGCCTGAATTCATCGCAATGTTCCCAGCAATCGCACATGCCAGCTGTGAGGACGGATCGGGCGCGTAAAAGAACCCGTCTTCTTCGACTGCGCCTGTGACGCTTAGGTTCGTGCGACCCGTCTGAACGCGGATATAACGATCTGGGTAATTGGTTTCGAGAACGTCATTCATGCGCGCAACGCCCAAAATGACGCAATCGGCTGTTGGCAGCGCCCCACCCGCAAGCGAAGTTCCGGAACCGCGCGGCACAACAGGCACACCTTCTTCGTGGCAAATTTTGAGAACGGCGGCGACTTCCTTGGTGCTGGATGGCAAGACGGCGACCATAGGCGGGCATCGATAGGCGGTAAGGGCGTCGCATTCATAGGCGCGCGTTTCTGCCTCTTCGTGAATGACTGCGTCTTTTGGCAAAACCTCAAGAAAACGTTCGACAACCCTTGGTTTGCGGCTCAGGACCGACGGGTCTGGCTTGGGCATCTGCATGGCGCTCTCCTTGCTATTGGTAAAAACATATTACCAATTTGTTCGGGATGCAATCTCTTCCTTTGCGATGTATGACCGTATTCATGATTTGGATCGATCGCGCCCTGCTGTTTTCGCCGCTTGACTATGGAAGCCTCGTTTTTCTTGTGCTTGCTTGGTTGCTTATTGGGTGGCGCATTGAACATTCCTCGACAAAGAAGCCATCGACATCGCATTTGATGGCAGAATATCGACGCGCTTGGATGGTCGAGATGATCACGCGTGAGCCGCGAATCTTTGATGCTCAGATCGTCTCGAGTCTGCGACAGGGCACGGCGTTTTTTGCGTCAACGGCGCTGATTTCTTTGGGCGGTGTTTTGGCGGTTCTTGGGAATACCGAACGGTTGACGATTGTTGCATCAGAATTAAGCCAGATTGAAGCGCCTGTGTTCGTTTGGGAAATCAAGCTTTTGATAATTGCCTTGTTTCTGACGAACGCATTTTTGAAATTCGTTTGGGCGAACCGTCTATTTGGATACACGTCCGTTATCATGGCGGCTGTTCCTAACGATCTGTCAGACCCGTCTTGTGCGCATAAGGCATATCAATCTGGTGAATTAAACATCTTGGCAGCGCAGTCGTTCAACAGAGGGTTGCGGGCGGTTTATTTTGGACTAGCCTCTGCGGCGTGGTTGGGTGGACCATACGCATTGATTGGTGCCACCATGGTGACATTGCTGGTCATTTGGCGACGCGAGTTTGCTTCGAGATCGCGCAAAGTTATGCTGGACACGGGCTCGTGACTGACGTGCGGGAAATTATTCTGTTAGGATACCGGAATGAAAAAAATTGTATCTGCTGTCCTGTTGTTTCTGGCAACGCCCGCGTTTGCCGAAGAGCCTGAAATTGAGTTCGTTAATGTGGCCCGCGAAGGCGGGGGAACATGGCGTTTTGAAGTGACGATCCGACATCCCGATACGGGTTGGGATCATTATGCCGATGGTTGGCGCGTTTTAGATATGGATGGAAACGAACTGGGTATGCGGGTTTTGCATCACCCGCATGAAAACGAACAACCATTCACGCGATCGCTTGGTGGTGTGTCCATCCCGCGCGGAACCAAACAAGTGCAGGTTCAAGCGCGCGATCTTCCTGAAGGATGGAACAAAGCCACAACGATTGTGGATCTGCCCTAAAGTCAGCTGGCTGATTAAACGCGGTGATAAGGTGCGCCCGCAAGGATACTTGCGGCCCGGTAAAGCTGTTCAGTCAGCATGACTCGCACCAACATATGTGGCCAAACCATTTTGCCAAAGCTCAACAGATGCGCGGCGTCGGAACGCAGTGATGGATCAATTCCATCTGCGCCGCCGATGACGATGGCCAGTTCGGATTGACCTGCGTCCCTCCATTTGGCCAGCCGATTTGCAAATTGGGGCGAGCTTTCGACAACGCCGCGTTCGTCGAGACAACACAAGATCGCGCCGTTGGGAATCGCTTTGCGCAATAGCTGCGCCTCGCCTGCCATTCCGCCGCCTTTTCGATCATCGATTTCAGTAACTTTGATTGGGCCAAGGCCCAGCCCACGACCAGTTCTGTCAAATCTTTTGACATAGTCTTGGACAAGATCATGTTCCGGGCCGCCGCGAAGGCGACCCACAGCATAGATCGTGACGCGCATATCGTTCAGTTAGCTAGGTGTAGCAGACACCTGCGGCGTCCACATTTTTTCAAGCTGATAGAACTCGCGTACTTCAGGCCGGAACAAATGAACAATAACGTCGCCTGTATCGATTAGAACCCAGTCGCCTGTGTCCTTACCTTCAATGCGCGCGTTATGGCCAAATTCAGCCTTTAACCGTGACACCAGTTTTTCCGACATTGACGCCACCTGACGAGAAGAGCGCCCGCTGGCAACGACCATATAGTCGCCCATGGACGTTTTCCCTCGTAGATCAATTTCTACGACGTCTTCAGCCTTGTCATCGGAAAGTGAGGAAAGAATCGTGGTCAACAGCGCTTCGCTTGTGACCTCCGCTTTGGCAGCCATCATAGCCGCCTGCCCATCAGCGACCCGGGTCGCTTCAGCATGTAGTGACAGTGCATTGTCCTCCTGTTCTCGCGCCGACAAACCCGACGCTGGGATGTTCCTAAGTTAACAATCAAATTGAGACAATTCAATGAACCAGATTTGAAGATCGGGACATTAAGCAAAAAAGCCGCATGACGCCTTGATGATGGACGCTTCAAGAGGGTCAGGCTTGTTGATTTTACGCATGCTGCCTGAGCACAACCGTCAGATTATCAAGCGTGCCGAAGGGTGGCATGCTTAAGTTGATCCATCTTTAGGTGTCTCCAAAGCATCTTCTGGCGGTTGATCAAGCAAGCGGACTTCGCGTTGCGGGAAAGGTATGGAAATGTTTTGGTCCTGAAAGGCGTCCCAAAGCGCCAAGAACACATTCCCGCGGATGTTTGTCAGGCCGCCCGTTGGGTCGCTGATCCAAAAGCGCAGGATATAATCGACACTGCTGTCGCCAAAGCCAACAATGTGGCAAACGGGTGGGCGGTGGCTCAGAACGCGGCTCACACTGCTTGCCGCTTCTATCGCAACTTTGCGCACCATATGCGGGTCGTCGTTATATGCGGTGCCAAAGTGAATATCCAAGCGAACGAAATCGTTCGAATGGGACCAGTTCACCACTTGCCCGGTGATTAGATCTTCGTTCGGGATCAGGTATTCTTTGCCATCGCGGGTGACGACACTGGCATAGCGCGCACCAAGCGTTTGTATCCAACCAAAGGTATCGCCAAGACTGATCACGTCCCCGGGTTTGATCGATTTGTCCAGCAAGATGATAATGCCGGACACAAGGTTCGAAACTACCTTTTGCAGGCCAAACCCTAGTCCCACGCCGATGGCGCCGGACAAGACAGCAAGGCCAGTTAAATCTATTCCGACAGCACGCACACCGATAAGGAACGCTGTGCTGTACAAGGCCAGTTGCAAACCTTTGACGGCAAGGACCTGCATCGATGGGCTGATATCTTCGTTGCGCCGGATTTGAGCCGCCGTCGTGCTGCTGACAAAACGTGCCAATGTTAACAGGACGCCGATCAGCACGAAGCCGACAATCAAATCGAGAACGGACAGCCGGAATGTGCCGGATTCCAATGCGATCCCGTCGAGGAAATTGCCAAGGTCGTTCGAAAACCCAAGGTAAAAGATCGTGGCGTAAACCCACAGGCACCAGGCGACTATGCGACGAAGGGTTCTGTTGCGTACGGCCCGCACGGCAAAGCTTATCGTTGCCCAAGCGGTGCCCAAAGTTGCAGCCAACCCGATAAGATACGAACGTGAAGGCCAAGTCAGGTTTTGCATCCCAAACCACACGGCCCACATAAATACCGCAAATACGATCAGCCCCATTCGCCGCCGTACAAGAACCACGATGCGCAATTGCCACGGTTTCCAATCGGCCCGGGCGCGGACCCATGATTGCAATGTGTTGGCAAACGGTTTGTGTGCGCACCATGCGAAAAAGACCAAACCAAGAATGATCAGGACTTGCCAAAGCCGCCATCCCGGTTGCGCCAAGCTGGACAAAAATTGCCAACCTTGCAGTGCAAGGTTTTGCAAACCGCCCAGAAACTCTATCCACGGATCTACTTCATCTTCCATAAGACCAGAGTGCACGGGTTTGACAGAGCGTACAATGCTATGGGCAGAATTCCTTTATACTGGCTCTCTAAGTCACTGGTGATTGATCTACGCCTGCCGGTCTGCCTCTTGCGAGACTCAGTTTGCAGGTGTATCGCATCCGCATGACGATCTTTTTTGATATCAAAGACCGCACGCGACTTCGCGAACGGTTTTTTGGCGCCACCCGTACGGTGCTGGCCCGACTATAATGTCATAACAGAGCACGCTTGGTGCTTTGCCCTGAATTGCCTGATGACTTTCGACTAAAAAAGGGAGAGGACATATGTCCCCCAAAACGCTCTATGATAAAATCTGGGATGCCCACATCGCGCACGCAGCGGATGACGGCACCTGTCTTCTGTATATTGACCGCCACCTTGTTCACGAAGTGACAAGCCCGCAGGCGTTTGAAGGTTTGCGCATGACGGGTCGCGCTGTGCGTGCTCCGGACAAAACCATCGCGGTGCCGGACCATAACGTGCCTACAACGGCGGGACGCGAAAACCCGGCCAACATGACCGAAGACAGCGCCATTCAGGTTGCTGCATTGGATAAAAACGCCAAGGAATTTGGCATTCATTATTACCCAGTTTCAGATGTGCGTCAGGGTATTGTGCACATTGTCGGACCGGAACAAGGTTGGACATTGCCCGGAATGACCGTTGTATGCGGTGACAGCCACACGGCGACACATGGTGCTTTTGGTGCTTTGGCGCATGGGATCGGCACGTCTGAGGTCGAACATGTTCTGGCGACGCAAACGCTGATCCAGAAGAAGTCCAAAAACATGAAGGTCGAAATCACTGGCAAATTGCGCCCGGGCGTTACGGCCAAGGACATCACGCTTTCTGTAATCGGCAAAACTGGCACGGCTGGTGGCACAGGGTTTGTCATCGAATATTGCGGCGAAGCCATCCGCGATTTGTCGATGGAAGGTCGCATGACCGTTTGCAACATGGCCATCGAAGGCGGCGCACGTGCGGGCCTGATCGCGCCTGACGAGAAAACCTACGAATATTGCAAAGGCCGTCCACACGCACCAAAGGGTGCGCAATGGGAAGCTGCTGAAACGTGGTGGAAGACGCTGTATTCGGATGATGACGCACATTGGGATGAAATCATCACGATTGCAGGCGAAGATATTGCGCCTGTTGTCACATGGGGCACATCACCCGAAGACGTATTGCCGATCACGGCGATGGTGCCTGCTGCGGATGACTTTGAAGGCGGGAAAGTGGATGCGGCACAACGTTCGCTTGATTACATGGGTCTCACACCCGGCATGCCGTTGACTGACATCGAAATCGATACTGTTTTCATCGGGTCCTGTACCAATGGCAGAATCGAAGACCTGCGTGCAGCGGCGGCCATCCTGAAAGGGAAAAAGATCAAAGACGGTCTGCGGGCCATGATCGTTCCGGGATCCGGATTAGTACGTGCTCAAGCCGAAGAAGAAGGGCTTGCCGACATTTTCAAAGAGGCCGGATTCGAATGGCGCCTTGCTGGGTGTTCGATGTGTCTGGCGATGAACCCGGATCAACTTGCCGAAGGCGAACGTTGTGCGTCAACGTCCAACCGCAACTTTGAGGGGCGTCAGGGATACAAAGGCCGCACACACCTTGTTTCACCGGGCATGGCAGCCGCGGCTGCGATCACTGGTAAGCTTACTGACGTGCGGGAGATGATGTAATGGACAAATTTGAAACACTCACCGGGATCGCGGCACCGATGCCGTTGGTGAATATCGACACAGATATGATCATCCCCAAGCAGTTCCTGAAAACGATCAAGCGTTCAGGCCTTGGTGCGAACCTGTTTGACGAAATGCGATTTGACCGTCAGGGCAACGAAATCCCCGATTTCGTTCTGAACAAAGATGCCTATCGTCAGGCCGAGATCATCGTTGCGGGTGACAATTTCGGATGCGGGTCATCGCGCGAACACGCGCCTTGGGCGATCAAAGATTTTGGCATTCGGTCCGTCATCTCGACCTCGTTTGCGGACATCTTTTATAACAACTGCTTCAAAAACGGGATCTTGCCGATTGTGTTGCCAAAGGACGCGGTCGATGAACTGATGAAGGATGCCGAAAAAGGTGCCAACGCGCGTATTACGGTCGACCTTGAGGCGCAAACGGTGACCTCTTCGGACGGCACAGTATTCTCGTTCGAGGTAGATTCCTTCAAAAAGCACTGCCTTATTGAGGGGCTTGATGACATTGGCCTGACGATGGAAAAAGTAAGTTCCATCGACACATTTGAAGCGCAAACAGCTCAGGCACGTCCCTGGGTTTGATACAAACCATGATTGAACCCGTCATCGTAGCGATTGCGGGTTCAATCAGCTGGCGCTTGCAGAAACGCTGCGCGACTCAATCGTAAACAATCTTAAACCTCAGGTAGGCAGATTCTTGCCATACAGGCCGAATCTTGGATGATTGATCTCGAATCGTAAACGCCGAAGTGTGGTGTGAAGAGGGGCTGGCACAACATGTTGTGTTTTGCCACATTTCCGCCATACCTTTGATGCACAAAGGCACCAGTCACACCCCAAAACTGCCCAATGGTTAAGGCTTTATTAACCAAACCACTTGTGACGACGGGGTGATTTGGTCAGGAATGTGACTGAATTGAGGCAGACCGCCACACCCGGCGGGATCAGGTTGGGATACGTTGCGGCAACGAACCGCGCGGACCAGTTTGAAGGGGACGAAACGTGATTGCGCGTATAATTGGGGCCGCCGCCCGCGGGTTTTTGGTGGCATTGCTGATAGCGACACCGGCGCTGATATTACCTGGTGTTACAAATGACTCGACGCAGATCACTCTGCTCGTCGCGCTTTTGGCATCATTGCTCACCTTCAGCGAATACAACACAAATGCACCCAGTATCGTTGAATTTCGTGATGCTGCTCCGTTCAACCGACTAAGATTTGCTGGGCTGTTTCTGACTGTCTACTTGCTGACGATGATCTGCAAGGGAACGATGATTCCTACGGCCACCACGCAGGCATTGAGCGCAATAGGCACAATCGTCGGCAATGCGATCGACTTCCCATTTTCTCCGGTGCGTCTTGCGGTCCTGATGTTGCCGTCAGATTCGTCCTTGGAAACCATAAACACAGTTCGCTCAGCCGCCGGAATGGCTTATCTGAGCTCGTTGATCGCCATGACGGCTTTCATTGTGATGGTGCGTCTAATGGGATGGCCCACACGCCGTGGCGCGTTCAACGTTTGGATTAACTTGCCATTGTTCGACCCAACCGCAGGCGGTGATGTACTGGACCATCTTCAGCGGGATGCTCGTGTTAACATTGCAATTGGATTTCTTTTGCCATTTGTCATTCCGGCCGTGGTCAAACTGGCGGCCGATCTGATACAACCTGTGATGTTGGAAAACCATCAGACCTTGATCTGGACAATGAGCGCATGGGCCTTTCTTCCCGCTTCTATGATTATGCGCGGCGTCGCTATGCATCGTATTGCGGAAATGATCAAAGAACAGCGTCGACGCGTATACGCGGCAAACGCAGAACCGGGTATGCATCCGGCCTAATCCTGCTGCTTGCGACAGGGTTCGGTGCGCAAGCTGAAACCTACCGTGTCGCGACGTGGAACGTTGAATTGTCGCGCAAAGGTCCGGGCCTTCTCTTAAGGGACATGATCCGGGGTGACGACGAACAGATAAGTGCAGTTCTAGATATTATCGCGGAAGTCCGTCCAGACATCCTGTTGCTGCAGGGCGTCGATTTCGACCAGACCAGCGAAGTCTTGCAACGACTCGCAGGCGCTGCCGGGTATGATTATCATTTTGCGTTCCCACCAAATTCTGGACGCCAAGCCGGGCTCGACGTGGACGGGGATGGTCGGCTAGGGGAGCCAGAAGATGCCTTGGGGTTTGGTCGGTTTTTCGGAGAAGGTGGAATGGCCTTGTTGTCCCGCTTCCCGATCCAAATCGAAGCTTCACACAATTACTCAGATATCTTGTGGAAAGACTTGCCACAGACTCTGATGCCGTCACCCGACAACGATTGGCCATCGCAAGCCGTGTATGACAGGCTGCCGCTTTCTTCTGTCGGTCATTGGAAAATTCCGATTTCGGTGCCGGACGGTGATCTAACTTTGATGGCCTTTCATGCCAGCCCGCCAGTCTTTGACGGCCCAGAAGATCGCAATGGTCTGCGCAATCATGACCAAATAGCATTCTGGCAAAAGGTGATGGATGGCGTTGTTGGATCGGCCCCAAAGTCCCATTTTGTCGTGTTGGGCGATGCCAATCAGGATCCGATTGATGGCGAAGGTCGCAAGGCTGCGATTCGGTCTCTGTTGGCGGATCAACGGTTGCAGGATGTCACCCCAAAAGGCGCACAAGGAACAGACACCGTTGATTGGGACGCGATTGGTGTGGGACGGTTACGCGTCGACTATGTTTTACCGTCCTCGGACTTGGACGTGATCGATTCCGGAGTGTACTGGCCTATCGCAGAGACTGAGGAAGCGACGACCGCGCGCATTGCCAGTCGTCACTCTCTTGTTTGGGTCGACCTTAAGATGTCAGACGGTCACTGAACGTAGTAACAGCCGTGGCTGACTTTTTGATGCCCTTTGCACCCAAGGCAGACCGAATGACGTCTTCAATTGGCGTGGGTTCAAAGTCAGGTAACAGGCGGGCCAGTTTGGCATCTGAAAGGGCATGATCAAGGTTCCACAGGTAGCGCATTTCCTGCATCTCGCGCGCCAGTCCCCAAAACGGGCTGGCCAGCCGCATGACCCACCATGGGAAGGATGAAACCCGAACGGATTTTCCTGTGATGGCCGTCACGTATTGCGACAGCATATCGACCGAAAACGTGTGACCTTTGAACGGAATGTCTTCAAAGACGGCAAGGTTGGTTCGGCGATCACAAAGTTGCACGGCGGCCTCTGCCCAATCCGGCAAGAAACACCATGCTTGACGCACATTTGTGGCACCGGGCGACAGGATTTTACCCGAATTTATCCGGGACAGATGCAGCGTGCTCATGACGTCACTGTTTGCGTCTGGATCGATGAAGTTGCCAGCGCGCAATATCAATGTGCGCACGCCACTTTCGGCATATCGCGCTTCCATATCAATCCGTATGTCGCCCTTTCTTGAGCAAGCGCATTGGGGTGTGTTTTCATCAAAGACGCCGGGTGTGTTTCCAAAGTTGTAGACATTGCCCGGGATTAAAACGGTCGCATCATTGACCTTAGCTGCTTCGATATGAGCTTCGGTTATCTCTGGGATCACTTGCGCCCAATTGTGGTAGTTGGCTGGGTTCATCCCATTGACGATGACGTCAACATCCTGCGCAGCACGGGTCATGTTTGTGCCCCGCTGAAAGCGTTTGATTGTCCAACCGGCGTGGCCAAATGCGCGTGCTGCATGGGTTCCAATTTTGCCGGATGCGCCGGTAATGAGAACAGTCTTTGTCATATCTGGCCCTTTCGTTTCGCCGTTTCCAGCTTGATATGACATTCTTATTTGTTCATAAACTCACTGAATTCGCAGATTGGGTATTCAAAATTGAATGGATAAAGATCCTCAATCAATGGACTGGTCGCTTGTGCAAAGCTTTCTCATGGTGGCTGAAACTGGATCGCTTAGCGAAGCGGCGCGTCGATTGAATCAAAGCCAACCGACCATAGGGCGTCACATCCGCGCCCTTGAAAAGCAATTGCAGACGTCGCTGTTTGAACGCCATCAGCGGGGGTTAAACCTGACGAATGAAGGGGCTGCGTTGGTGCCGCATGCGAAATCCGCACGGGATAGCATGCAGGCCCTGCGATTGACCGCAGCAGGTCAAGAAAGCCAAATGGAAGGTACCGTGCGCATAGCGTGCAGCATTTTCGCCGCACACCACATTTTACCGGGCATCATTGCCGACATGCGTGCCTTGGAACCCGGAATTGATTTTGAAATTGCCCCCAGTGACGATAGCGAAAACCTGCTGTATCGCGAGGCTGACATCGCCGTGCGTATGTATCGACCCACACAGCTTGATATCGTGACACGCCATATTGGCGACATTCCAATAGGTGTTTTTGCGGCCCATCGTTATTTGAAACGCATCGACGCCCCGGTCGAAATCGAAAATTTCTTTGCCCATGATGTTGTCGGCTTTGATCAAGGTATGTTGATCTTGAACGTCATGCGCGCGCTGGGCGTGCAAGCAAAGCCTTCGGATTTTGCAGTTCGATGTGACAATCAAAGCGCCTATTGGGAACTTGTACGCGCGGGATGCGGCATCGGGTTTGCGCAAGTGAATGTGGGACGCGCCGAACCCAAAGTGACCGAAATTGACCTTGGTTTGACCTTACCACCGCTGCCTGTTTGGTTGGCTGCACCAGAGGCGATGCGGCAAGTGCCGCGCTTGTCTCGGGTTTGGAATCTGTTGGCGGATGGTCTGACAGAGTATGTTCGGAATTCGCACAGACATTGACCCTCAGGCCCGTGCGCGCTAGGCCCCCGAGCAACCTAAAAGTTCATGTGGAGAAAGCGAATGTCCAACCCATCCCTGTTGATCCTGCCCGGTGACGGCATTGGTCCCGAAGTCATGGCACAAGTGCGTCGGATCATTGGTTGGATGGGTGACAAGCGCGGCGTGACCTTTGACGTCAGCGAAGACCTTGTCGGCGGTGTCGCATATGACAAGCACGGCACGCCTTTGCACGATGATACGATGGCCAAGGCCCAAGAGGTCGACGCAGTGCTGCTTGGCGCTGTTGGTGGCCCAAAATACGATGATTTAGATTTCAGCGTTAAACCTGAACGCGGTCTGCTGAGACTGCGCAAAGAGATGGACCTCTATTCCAACCTGCGCCCAGCCCAGTGTTTTGACGCGCTGGCAGATTTCTCATCGTTGAAGAAAGACGTTGTGGCGGGGCTGGACATTATGATTGTCCGCGAATTGACCTCTGGTGTTTATTTCGGTGAACCACGTGGCATTTTCGAAGAAGGCAACGAACGCGTTGGTATCAACACGCAACGTTACACCGAAAGCGAAATCGAACGCGTTGCGCGTTCTGCATTCGAACTTGCCATGCGCCGGAACAAGAAACTGTGTTCCATGGAAAAAGCGAACGTCATGGAATCGGGTATCTTGTGGCGCGAAGTCGTCACGCGCGTTGGTGCGGATTATCCAGAAGTCGAGCTGTCGCACATGTATGCAGATGCCGGCGCGATGCAATTGACCCGCTGGCCCAAACAGTTCGATGTGATCGTAACAGACAACCTGTTTGGTGATCTGTTGTCGGACCTTGCCGCGATGCTGACTGGTTCGCTTGGCATGTTGCCTTCTGCGTCGCTTGGATCGCCGATGTCCAACGGACGCCCAAAGGCGTTGTACGAACCGGTACACGGTTCAGCGCCGGATATCGCCGGACAAGGCAAAGCCAACCCAATCGCATGTATCTTAAGCTTTGCGATGGCGCTGCGGTACAGCTTTGACATGGCAGTCGAAGCTGATTTGGTCGAAGCGGCCGTTCAAACGGTTCTGGCCAACGGATTGCGCACTGCTGATCTGTTGGGTGAAGAAGGGGCGCAACCCGTTTCGACAAGCGAAATGGGTGATGCCATTCTTGAAGCGTTGAACGCGGGTTAAAAATGATGAAAACGGCTTTGGTAACAGGTGCTGCACGCGGGATCGGTCTGGCGACGACCCAGCTTTTCTTGAAAGAAGGTTGGCAAGTCGCAATGGTCGATCGCGATGCTGCAGAACTTGAGGCCGCAGCCGATTCACTGTCGAATGTGCAAACTATTGTTGCGGATGTTTCTGATCCCGCAGCAGTGGACAGCATGATCGTAAAAGCAGCTGCGTTTGGCGGGATTGATGCACTGATCAACAACGCGGGCGTGGCTGATTTTGGTCCAATTGAAGACACCAGTTTTGAACGCTGGCGCACAGTTATGGAAACGAACCTCGACGGTGTGTTTCTGACAACACAAGCGGCCACACCCCATTTGAAAGCGTCCAAAGGCGCAATTGTTAACATAGCCTCGATTTCGGGATTGCGCGCGTCGACGCTGCGCGTTGCTTATGGCACGTCCAAAGCGGCCGTGATCCAAATGACCAAACAGCAAGCGGCAGAACTGGGCGAATATGGCGTTCGGGCCAATTGCATCTGTCCGGGACCGGTGCGAACCAAATTGGCGATGGCTGTGCATTCGCAAGACATCATTGAGGCCTATCACGACGCAATCCCATTGAACCGATATGGCAGCGAAGCAGAAATAGCTGGGCCAATCGTTTTTTTGTGCTCAGACAGCGCCAGCTATATTACCGGTCAGGTTTTGGCCGTAGATGGTGGTTTTGACTCTACCGGCGTTGGCCTGCCTGCGTTGCGAAAGTAATCGTTCCAAGAAATCCTTTTAAGATTTCGTGCGTCTGCTAGGCTTTCCCGATTATCGGGAGAATGAATTCGTGAGCCTGACTGACAGCTATGGCAATTCCATTACGACAACAGATCAAACAGCGCGTGACGCTTATGATCGCGGCGTTCATCTGTTCCTAGGGGCAAATTTCGGGGCGGTTGAAGCGTTCAATGAGTGTGTCAAAGCTGATCCGGGCTTTGCATTGGGACATGCCGCCTTGGCGCGCGCTTCAATGATGGCTGGCGATATGCCAGCTGCGCAAGCGTCCATCGCAGAGGCGCAGCGTCATGAGGCGTCGTGTGACACGCGCGAATGTCAGCATATTGCGGCGCTCAGCTTGGTTTTGTCGGGCAAACCTGCGGCGGCACGGTCCGCCGTCGAAGACTTGGTGCAAACTCATCCGCGCGATGCGATTGTGGCACAGCTGTGTACCAACATATTTGGCTTGATTGGATTTTCGGGTGAAGTCGCCCGAGAGGCTGAATTGCTGGCGTTCACCTCTGCCTTGCTGCCACATTACGGCGAGGATTGGTGGATGACGTCAATGCATGCCCTTTCGCTGTGTGAAACGGGTCAAATTGATGCCTCAAGCCAGTTGATGGAAAAATCGCTGTCGTTAAATCCGCGCAACGCCCAAGCGTCTCATTTCAAGGCACATGCCCAATATGAAGCAGGCGAGACCAAAGAAGGCCGCGCCTTTTTGTCCGAATGGATGACCGGATATGATGATCGTTCAATTTTGCATGGTCACCTAAGCTGGCATCAAGCACTTTGGGCCCTTCATGACGGGGACGAAGCTGAAATGTGGAAGGCCATCGACACTGGTATCGGTCCGGGTGGGTCCAAAGGTTTACCGATAAATGTGCTGACCGATACGGCCGCCATTTTGTATCGCGCCGAACTGGCTGGCGTTTCAGTTTCCCCAGAACGCTGGCATACACTCAGCGACTACGCAGCGCGGTTCTTTCCTGAAACGGGGCAAAGCTTTGCGGATATGCACGCGGCTTTGTGTCATGCGATGGCCGGGCAGGGGGATCGCTTGGCGTATATCGCCGACACGGCCAAAGGATTTGCGGGTGACCTTGTTGCGCCTGTTGCCCGTGCTTGGGGTGAAATTGCACACCAGAATTGGCAATTTGCTTTGGATGAATTGGCTCCGGTCATGCACAGCGCTGTGCGTCTAGGGGGCAGTCGCGCCCAACGTGATCTGCTTGAGCTGACATATGTGAACATTTTGATGAAGTTGGGCCAGACGGACGAGGCCCGCCGTTCATTGGTCACGCGTCGCCCGATCCTATGCCAGAACCTTCCATTGGCGGCGACATAAGAAGGGCGGTTGGCGGGTAAAAGTCGCAACTCTTAACCGTGGCACGATTTACGAGATTGTTCGCGAAATCGCGCCTCTGGACCCTGAGTTCTCCAGAGGTTTAGCGCGATATTTTAGGTTTGTCCCATCTACAGATGACATGCCTTTTTGACAAAGTCGGATGTTCAACTTACGTATTTTTGCATGCAAGGGGACGCGAAACATCGAGTCGATGAACCATTCAAACCGTGTCTTGAAACGCAGCGGTAAAACCACCCGAGACATGTCGTTGGTTTCGTTGCGAAAAGAAGCGGCGGTAATGAGCCTCTGGCTTTTGCGTATGCCGATGCGCGAAACCGTACTTCACCAATTCGGAGCGCTGCCAACGTGATCTTGATTGTGATCACTTTTGTCATTGGTGCAGCTGGCGTTGGCCTGTTTCACGCATTGCATTTGCCACTGCCTTGGTTGCTGGGGCCCATAACCAGTTGTTTGGCTGCGGCGTTGTCAGGCGTGCGGTTGCGCGGGATAAAGCCGTTAAACGACAGTATGCGCACTGTTCTGGGCGTGGCCGTTGGTGCAACATTGACACCCGCTGTTTTGGCAACGTTTCCAAGCATGTGGCCGACATTGGCTTTGGTTTCGGTGATGGTCATCTGCGTCGGTGCAGCTGGCATCCCTTATTTTCAGCGTGTCTGGGGATATGACTTTGTCACAGCGTATTATTCTGCCATGCCGGGCGGATTGCAGGACATGTTGGTGTTTGGCGAAGAGGCAGGTGGAAATGTTCGCACCCTGTCATTGATCCACGCGACGCGTGTTTTGGTCATCGTTGCAGCGCTGCCATTCATATTGCGGATGATATGGGATGCTGATCTGACCAACTTACCGGGCGATCCTTTGGTGAATGTGCCAGTTTCGGAACTTGTGGTGATGGTCCTGTGCGCCGCGATAGGCTGGTGGATGGCGACCCAAATCGGATTATTCGGCGCGTCTATTTTGGGCCCACTTTTGATCAGTATGGCCGCCACAATAACTGGACTGCTGCACTTTCGTCCCCCAGCCGAGGCGATATGGGCGGCGCAGTTCTTTATCGGAATAACGATTGGATGCAAATATTCGGGCATCACAATGGTCGAAGTGCGCAGAGACTTGGTGGCAGGCCTTGGATACTGCGTTCTGCTGATTGTTTTGACCCTCGTATTTGTCGAAGTGATTTATGGGTTTGGTCTGGCACCGGGAATGGAGACGCTTTTGGCCTTTGCTCCGGGCGGGCAGGCAGAGATGACAGTGTTGGCTTTGATCGTCGGTGCGGATGCTGCATTTGTGGTGGCGCATCACGTATTGCGCATCTTTCTGGTAATCCTAGGGGCGCCTTTGGCCTTACGGCTGTTTGGACCACCTCGGGAGTGATCCGGCACTTGCGCGTCGTACTAAAACCTTAGTCCGGGTTCCAGATCTTGCGCGGTACAAAGACAGTGCCTTGCGCTAGTTTCCGCGCTGTTTGCGCCAAACCGGCGGAAACAACGTCGAAATCGCCGTGATCAAGGCGATAGTCAATTCTAACGTCAAGCATTCCCATCGGGTGTTCCAGTTTCATGCTTGCTGGCGAAGGCGGCAAATCCAACTGCATCGCGTCCGAAACGGTCCCGGGACATAACAAACACGCGCTTAGGCATTGTGATCCGGTAACAGCCAAGCTGGGGTGACAGCGCCAAGGCATAAAGTACCGTGTCGCAACAATCCCACCGGCACTGGCAGGGGACAGCAAGCCAAATTTAGGCGTGACCGATTTCGACACATCGCCCATGCCCATGCGTTCACCGGCCAAAAGGCGTATCGCTTCCATGCGGTCCAAAAACGCGCGGTTGCCGTCCAGCTCTGCTGCGGTTTCTTGGCAAGTTAACCCAAAGGAAGACGCAAGTGCGATGACCATCGGCATTGTAACATCTAGACATGTCACTTCGATACCGTTGATGATCTCTTTGCGGTGACCGGTTGGAAACATCTGTCCAGTGACACCACCCACGACATTCAGGAACTGCAAACCGACCGGCGCGGCGGTTCCGGGTACGCCATCAATTTTGGTGTCCCCATCATAAACGACCTGTCCGTTTTTGGTTTGGATTTTTTGGATGACACGGGCCTCTGTGTTCACAGACCGAATGCGTATTTCGGTGAGTTCATCCGTTGCCGGAACAAGGCCCATTTCAATGGCTGCGGGCCCAACGCCAATCAGGATGTTGCCGCAGGTCGGGCTGTAATCAACGCGGCGATCATCCACGCTGACTTGTGCAAAGAAAAAATCAACATCTGCCCATTTATCCTCCGAACGAGACAGAATAGCGACCTTGGTCGTGACAGCTGATCCACCGCCGATCCCATCAATGTTTAGGGGATGCCCCGATCCGATCACGGACACTAAAACCCGGGACAGCAAATCGCGATCATTGGGAAGGTCTGCGCCGTTGAAATAAGGCCCCCGAGATGTGCCGCCGCGCATGAATAAAAATGGGATTTCTGTCTGTGTCATGTCTGCGGCCACGAAGAGCAAGCAGCGTTTTTCAAAACTCTGGCTGTGCACTCTGGGATCAGAAACTTGGTCATGAAACAGATAAACCCGATCATCGATGCGCTGTATAGTGCTGCGAACCTTGCAAGCAAGAGCAGCGGGATGAATGAGATTTGTCACGCCTTTGATCGGACATCCGTTGGGATGGCAGATCCTTGGTGCCCCTCTTGGAGCTTTGAGCTTGGAAACCAACCGACGTTCGGTTTTGATTGCGATGGGGGGTTGTGTATTCTTGTCGCGCCAAGGGTCGGCAATTCGGCTACCTCTGGATGTTGTATGGACGCCAAGTCAATGGCCTGAACATCGGGCATGGTTGCCGGACCGAAAGGATGCTTTGTCAGATGTATGCGGTAACAGCTACCTTTGAGCACGCCGTGCCTGTGATTATCCTGTACGAAACACGGATGATTTTAGGCGAGGTGCACCAATGAACAATTGGGAAATCCATGCGATAAAATATGCGGATCGCAATGCCAGAACACGCGCCGACAGCTTCATCGTTGACGACAATCACGACGCCCCACACGCCATGGACTATTTCATGTGGCTGTTGAAACGTGGCGACGAAGTCATTCTTGTCGATACCGGTTACGATGCGCCGGAAGGTTTAAACAGGGGACGGCCTATTCGGCTTGATCCGCGGGACGCATTGAAGCCGTTGAATGTCGTACCGGACCAAGTGAGCGACTTGATCGTTACGCATTTGCATTATGATCACGCCGGTGGATTGCACCTGTTTCCCAATGCGACATTGCACATGCAATCGGCGGAAATGGCATTCGCAACAGGTCCATGTATGTGCCAGGATACCTTACGCGCGCCCTATACGGCGGACCATATCTGCGAAGCCGTACGTCGGCTGTATTCGGGCAAGGTGCGGTTCTATGAGGGTGACGCAGAAATTGCCGATGGTGTGACGGTACACAAGATCGGAGGCCATACCACAGGCTTGCAATGTGTCCGTGTCCGCACGGATTCTGGGTGGATGGTCCTTGCAAGCGACGCGTCGCATTTTTACGAAAACTTCATGTCGCAAAAACCATTTCCGATCGTGGCCAATGTGCAGGAAATGTTAGACGGATTTAAAACTCTCGAACGTTTGGCGTCCCGCATGGAATTGGTGGTTCCGGGGCACGACCCTCTTGTCTGCGAGATGTTCGCGCAAGGTGCCGCGCCACATATTTTCCGGCTTGATCCCGGTCCTATAAAATCATTCACCACGTGAAATTTAACGTTATTGCGGATGACTTGATCAAGGTGTCTTAACGCGAGCAGTGTTGGTCGCGCCGTTCAGTTGATGGTGCGTACGAACGTTTCGCGAGAAGGTCGCAGGCCTTGAATGCCAAAAATACCGTTCCTATGTCATTGAGTGTCCAAGCGCCTGTTAGGGCTTGGACATCGTTAAACCGGGTTTGTCCAAATGGAGAACCCGCATCAAATCGCTCAATGATGAGGATGACACATATGCGTACGTTTGATTTTGCCCCGCTTCACCGGGCCACTGTTGGTTTTGATCAGATCACTGATCTGATGGATCGTGTTTTGGCCAGTGATGCGTCTCAAAACAGCTATCCCCCTTACAACATCGAGAAAACCGATGACGACAGCTATCGTATTTCGATCGCCGTTGCCGGATTTTCTGAACAAGATTTATCAGTCGAACTGCGCCAGAACGCGTTGATTATTTCGGCGCGCAAAGCGGAAGAGGCGGAAAAGAACTACTTGCATCGCGGTATCGCAACGCGTGCGTTTGAACGCCGGTTCCATCTGGCCGATCATGTCCGTGTCACAGGTGCGTCGCATCTGGATGGCATGCTGCATATCGAACTGACGCGCGAAGTGCCCGAAGCGCTGAAACCGCGGCGTATCGAAATTGCCGGTCAGGCAACCGTAGAAAAAGACGTGATTGATACCAAAGCGGTCAACTAACACCTTTCAATGTGAATGCCGGGACCCAGGGCTGTTGGCTCTGGGTCTTTTCTATTGGGCGGTGGAATATGGCGTACCGTCTAGGGGGTGTTCTGGGATGAACGATTGCCTGTTTCGGGGGTCAGAAGATGCCGCAAAAGTGCCACGGGATGTGCCTTGAGCGATAGGCGCATTGAAACGTAATCTTCGACAACTTCTTCACCCAAAGTCATTTCTGGCAAAAGGGCTGTGGGTTCATCCACAACTTCGCCATCCAGATCGTTTGCAAATAAGGGCAGGCTTGGACCTTTGATTAAGGTTTTCGCCTCCCATAGGGCTTCGCGCCGTTTCAGGCCAAGAGCCGCAAATGCATCGGCTTCGCACAGGCGCGCAATGACCGCTGGGGGTAAACCTGCACGACGCCAGACATCTTGGACCGTGGTGTAGCCATTTCCGCGCGATGCGCTAAGCCATGCGGCGTCTTCTTCTGACAGGCCTTTGATCTGACGAAACCCCAGACGCAGGGCCAATCCACCAGAGCCGTTGGGTTCCATGACATTGTCCCAAAAGCTTGCGTTGATGCAGATTGGGCGCACTTCGACCCCATGTTCGCGCGCGTCCCGCACGATCTGAGCGGGCGCATAAAAGCCCATGGGTTGAGCATTCAGCAAGGCGCAGGCGAAGATACCGGGGTGATGGCATTTGATCCAGCTTGAGGCGTAGACAAGCAAGGCAAAGCTGGCCGCGTGACTTTCTGGGAACCCATAGGACCCAAAGCCTTCGATCTGCGAAAAGCAACGTTCCGCAAAATCCTGATCATAGCCGTTCTTGCGCATCCCGCGCAGGAACAAGGTGCGGAATTCCGACACGCTGCCATGCTTTTTGAACGTCGCAAGAGATCGCCTAAGTCGATCGGCTTGTTCCGGGGTAAACCCGGCGCCCACAATGGCAATCTGCATCGCCTGTTCCTGAAAAAGCGGCACCCCCAATGTTTTGCCCAAAACCTGTCCCAACGCATCTGATGGAAAGCTGACCTCTTCTTCGCCGTTTCGGCGACGGATGTAGGGGTGGACCATATCCCCTTGGATCGGACCGGGGCGGATGATGGCGACCTCGATCACCAAATCATAAAAGTTGCGCGGGCGCATACGCGGCAGGAAATTCATCTGGGCCCGGCTTTCGACCTGAAACACCCCGATACTGTCGGCGCGGCACAGCATGTCGTACACTTTGGGGTCTTCGGGGGGCAGCGTGGCCAATGTCCATGTTTGTTGGTGATGCATCTTCAGCAGATCAAAGGCCTTGCGGATGCATGTCAGCATACCAAGGCTCAGGACATCGACCTTTAGGATGCCAAGGCTGTCGATGTCGTCTTTGTCCCAACAGATAACGGTGCGGTCTTCCATTGTGGCGTTTTCGATAGGGATCAATTCGTCCAACCGGCCTTCGGTCATGATAAACCCGCCGACATGTTGGCTGAGATGCCGGGGAAAGCCGTTGATTTCGTAAACCAGCTCAAGGGTTTGGCGCAGACGCCTATCCCGGTAATCAAGCCCGATTTCAGCCAGCCTTTCCGCTTCTATGCCCTTGGAAGAGAAAAACCCCCAAAGTTGCGAGGACAAAGCGCTGATCGTGTCTTCGGACAGACCCATTGCGCGGCCCACTTCACGGATGGCACGTTTGCCGCGGTAATGAATGACGGTGGCGCAGAGACCTGCGCGGTGGCGTCCATAGCGCTGGTAAATCCACTGGATGACTTCTTCGCGGCGTTCATGTTCAAAATCGACGTCGATGTCGGGTGGTTCATCACGTGCTTCGGACACAAAACGTTCAAAGACCATCGTCCCAATCTCGGGTGAGACCGAAGTGATCCCAAGGCTGAAACAAACGACTGAATTGGCGGCCGACCCACGCCCTTGGCATAAGATATCGCGTGACCGGGCAAAGGCGACGACATCGCGGACTGTTAGAAAATAGGGTTCGTATTTGAGTTTGCTGATAAGGGTCAGTTCGTGCTCAAGCATCTTTTGGACACGTTCTGGTGCCCCCGAAGGATAACGCCAACGCAGCCCTTCATGGGCTAAGCGGATCAGACGTTGTTGCGGTGTTTCATCTTGCGTCACTTCTGACGGATATTCATAGCGCAGCTGGCTTAGGCAAAATGTCAGTTGGGCGGCTATTTTTGCGGGTGCTGCAAGCGCGTCGTCATGCCCTTTGAACAGGCGCTGCATTTCTGCATCGGACCTCAGCCGGAATTCCGCGTTGCTCAGTGCCGATCGCCCAAGCTGATCAACGCGCGTATGTGTGCGTATTGCGGTGACGACATCCGCCAAGCGTCGGCGTGTTCCGTGATGCATGATCGGCCGGGCCGAAGCGAGCGTGGGCAGGCCCACCTGTGCGGCCTGTTCTGCAATCCGTTCAAACCGCTGTGTGTCCCGGCCATCATAACGCGGGTGAAGGCCAATATGGATACGGCCATCGCAAAGTGGCTTGAGACGTTTTGCAGTAGCCTGCCAATTGTCTTGGGGCCACAGGATGAAATGCAGATCGTCATGACGATCCAACAGATCAGACAATGTTAGATCGCATTGGCCCTTTTCAGCACGCAAGCGCCCCGTTGACAGGATGCGACACAGGTTTGCCCAGCCGTTGCGGTTCTGCGGGAGCACTGTGATCGGCGGCGCATCCTGAAACACAAGGCGCGCAGCTGGGATCAAACGCGGCACATTGAAAATCGGCGCTTTGGGCGGATCAGGCAAATGATCCGGTTTCGGAGGCCCGGTCAAACCACGTTCGGCGTCCCAAATTTCGCGTTCCTTGACCTGCCGACGGATTGTCTTGGCTTGGGTATAGGCGCGCACGATGCCAGCAACCGAATTGTCATCAGCGATTGCAATAGCAGGCATTCCCAACAAAGCGGCGCGGGTGATGTATTCCTCGGGATGAGAAGCGCCGGTTAGGAAGGTGAAATTTGAAGTAATCGAAAGTTCGATGAACATGGCGGGCAAGGATTCTCAGAGCAGCTTGTCCACCATAGTTCATGTTTTGTTCTTATTCGAGTCTCATATCCAAAATATACCCCTAGAGAATGTGTGAGTGGTTGTTATCCTAGACCGTAAGGAACGTTTTGCGCGACTCTGGGGCGAACATTGCTTACCCACAACAGTGATTAAGGCGGGGGCGCAAACATCGCCATGACTTCGGCTTCGGTCATTTTGTGAGTTTTATCAGCAAACGAATAAGCCTCGGGTTTGAGATCAATAAAAATCTCGCCGGTCATTTTCATGTCAGCACTGTCATCAAGGGTTCCAAACCCGATGTGGTACACCCCTTGGTGGGGGCCCGGTGCCGTAACGCGATACCACATAGAAGATCCGCACGTCCCACAAAACACGCGTTCCGCCCAAGCAGAGCTGGCGTATGTTTTTAAGGATGCTTCACCTTCGATGGACAGTTTGTCTTTTGGCACTTCGACGCCAAGAAACACGCCGCCCGACCACTTGCGACACATTCCACAATGGCACGCGCCGGTTTCCTTGATATCGTCTTCAATACGAAACTTGACCGCGCCGCACATGCAGCTTCCTTGTTGTGCCATGGAAATTCTCCCTTATCTGGTTCTCGGGAAACTGCATAACACAATGCCCATGACAAAAACTGACAGGATCGAAACGTGTACAAAGTGATCGGAACAAATAAATCACGGGCCTTTCGCGTGACTTGGGCTTTGGAAGAGCTTGGGCAAGACTATGAACACGTCGCATGTGCACCAAGAAGCGAACAAGCAAAGTTGCACAATCCGTTGGGGAAAATCCCGGCCCTTGTCGATGGCGATTCCGTACTGACGGACAGCACTGCGATTGTCACTTATTTGGCGGATAAACACGGGGGTTTAACGGCCAAGGCGGGCACTGTTTCGCGGGCTCATCAAGATGCGATGACCATGTGGGTGATTGATGAAATGGACGCGTTGTTATGGTCGTATTCGAAACACACGCGCGTGCTGCCAGAAGAACAACGCGTCGCAGAAGTCGGCCCCGCCGTTCGATTGGAATTTGAACACTCGCTTGCAACCCTTGCGGAACGTTTGGGCGACAAGCCGTTTTTGATGGGCGAAACGCTGTCAGTTCCGGACATTTTCGCCACACATTGCATCGGGTGGAGTGTCTTAGCAGGCTTTGCACCGCTTCCTGAAACACTTAAGGCCTATTCGAAACGCATGCGCGCCCGACCTGCTTACAAAGCCGCAGCCGGGTCTTAAAGCTTCAGCCAACGCGCAGCAGAAAGCCCGGCCCAACGTCCGGTGGCCAAGCAACCATTGATCAAATACCCGCCCGTCGGTGCATCCCAATCCAGCATTTCACCGGCGGCAAAAACGCCGGGAAGGTCTTTGATCATCAGGGTTTCATCCAACGCATCGAATGGAAGACCGCCAACGGTTGAAATTGCGGAATCGATTGGCTGAAATCCTGCATGGCGCACTGTGACATGCTTTAATACATAGGCCAATTCCGGCGCGGTTTGTGGCAATGGTCGCGCCCATTCTTGGGCGAGGGCCAGTTTGACCGCAGACAAGTTCAACGCCTTGCGCATGTGGTTGGACAGGCTGTTTTTGCCGCGAGGGCGTTCCAGCTTTTTCTGAACGGCCGCCAATGTAAGATCGGGCAAAAGGTCCAGTGTTATGGGGGCTTTGTCGCGAATGGCGGGGGACAGAGTATAGATACCACCACCTTCCAAACCCTTCTGCGACAAAACCGCTTCGCCTCGCGACAGGATTGCCCCGGCTTTCCACGCTACTGATTTTAGGGGCGCGCCAAAATGCTTTTGCATTACCGGGCTCCAGTTCACAGCCAAGGCCGCATTTGATGGTTCGAACAGGCGCAGCTGAACGTCCTTGCGCGCCAGTGTCGTCATCCATTTTCCATCCGCGCCCAAACGGGACCAGCTGCCGCCGCCCATTGCCAGAACGACAACATCAACGGCTTCGGTGAGTGGCCCGTCAGGTGTTTGAAAGCTTAGGGATTTGTCTTGCCAGCCGTCCCACCGGTGACGGGTTTTAAATGCGACGCCCAATGCATCCAGATGCGCAAGCCATGCGCGCAACAAAGGAGAGGCTTTCATCGCCTCAGGAAATACGCGTTTGCTGCTGCCTGTGAACACCGGTTGGTCCAAACCGACCGCCCAGTGTTGAACGGCTTCAGCATCAAAAGCACGCAGCATCTGGGCCATTTGCGGCTGATCATAGGATTTGACCAAGTCATCAATCCCTAGGGCCATTGTTAAGTTCAGGCCCGATTTGCCGGCCATAAGGAATTTGCGGCCTACCGAAGGCTTTTGTTCATAAACGGTCACGTTTGCCCCGGCCTGTGCCAACACATCGGTGGCCATCAACCCAGCGGGCCCCGACCCTATCACAGCGGCTTTCATGATTCGACTTGAGGGAGCGCGCCCTTAATTTCGACGACACGCCGCGGATAAGGGATTTCTATGTCATTTTCTTTCAGGGCATTCCAAACGGCGAATAACACCTTGCTTTGGTATTTGTTCTTACCGTCATCAATCCCTTCGACCCAAAATTCGACAACAAAATCTATGCCGGAGTCGCCAAATCCGGCCAATTCCACATCTGCGGGTTCGGGTTTGTCTAAGACAAAATCAAGGGCGTTGACTGCTTTGCCGATTATTTCCGGTATCAAATTGATATCGGTGTCGTAGCTGACTGAAAAAGCAGCGTCATAGCGGTTTGCGCTGCCACTGTCGGAATAATTGACGACTCGTGTGACAATGAAATCTTCGTTCGGAACAACGATCCACCGCCCGTCGAACGTTTCCAGAATTGCCGCACGGGCTGTCATTTTGACAATCGTGCCAGCCTCGCCGCCATCCAGTTCAACGAAATCCCCGACGGTCGCCTGTCCTTCGACCAAAAGGATGACACCCGAGATGAAATTCGATGCGATTTTTTGCAGTCCAAAGCCAAGGCCGACACCAACAGCACCCCCTATGACCGCAAGCGAAGTCAGGGAAATGCCCATGATGTTCATGAGCAAAAGGAACGCGACGCCAAAGATCAGAAGTTCGGCTGCCTTGGATGCCAGTTCTCGGGTTGCGGGGCGCATTTCCTCTTGTTTGGAGATAAAGGCGGAGGATTGATCATTTGACCAACGGCCCAGCCAAAACAGGAAACCACCTGCGATAACGCCGCGCACCAAGGCCATGACCGAAAAGGTGATATTCCCAAGGTGAACTTGCATGGCCGCTAAGCGTTCTGTCGCGACATCCAGCAGCCCCAATGTATAGATTGCGGCAACCGGAACAAGGACGTAACGACCCAAAACCTTGAGCAATGGATCAGTAACAATGTCACGCACCATCGTGCGCACCGCAAGAAACAAGAACACGCGCTTGCCGAAGGCAATGACAGCGCCGCTGTCGAATAAGGACCGAACGACGCTTTCGCCAATTCCAGTCAGTGCGTAAGCCAATAGAGGCAAGATCAGCGGCAAAAACTGCGCCACAAAACGGCGTGCTTTGGCCAGTATCGAAACGCTTTCACCGGGATCAAGCAGTCGCCCCAATGTTGGGCGCAAACGGCGCGATATGAAAACCGAAGCCAAATAGGCGATCAACAACAACCCGAATTGAGACCACGCAGCAGGGCTAAGCAACCAACCTTCGGCCAAATCCCAAGCCTGTATTGCGTAACCCACAGCGGTTTGAACAATCTCGGGTTGGCTTGCCAGATCAAATTCCATGAGTGTTCTTACCTCTGTTGCGTTGATTGCCAGATGCCATGGTGTCGTACACTGACGCAAGTCATGTCGTCATGTCTGACGCCCTTGCAGACATCAATTGATGCGAAAGCGTCCAAAGGGTTAGCGCGCGTTACATAGGTTTTTGATGGCACGTGCGGTTTCGGGTTTGGCGGCCAATGTGTCAGCGCAAAACCGTTTTGCCGTGCGCAGCAACATTTCCGGTTCGACAACACGTTCGACCAATCCCCAGGTCAAAGCTTCGTCAGCTTCAATCTTTTGACCACCCATAAGAACCAGTTTTGTTCGGGCTGGCCCGATCAATTCGGACATTCGTGCCGGATCGCTGGGTTGCGGCAGAAAACCAAGCTTCATCACTGGATAGAAAAAGCGCGCTGTTGGGACGCAAATCCGTATGTCGCAGGCCAGTGCCATTCCCATCGCGCCACCTGCCAACGTTCCATTCAAGGCAGCAATGGTTAATCCGGGCAAAGCAGCAATGGCACCAGACAGCTGTTCCCACAGGGGCGACGTCGCCAATCCGGCCATCGCGGCTTCTAAATCTGCACCTGCGCTGAAAACTTTGCCGTTCCCGGTCAAAATCACGGCCTGCGCTTGCGTTGCAGACTGCATGATGTCGACAAGTGCGGTTAACATTTCGGAGGTCAGGGCGTTGGCCTTTTCGGGTCGATTCAACGTAACGATCCAAAGGCCGTTTTCCTGATCGACAGAAATCAGCCCGTTCGCAAAATTGTTGGTCATACCTTGTGCCCTCTTCTTTGCCTTCTTAGCTGGTATCTTTAGTGCAGTGCGTGGTCCAGCCTTGCGGGTTGACCAAATGCCATTCTTGGCGGACCATGCGTTAAATGATTACATTAAGGATCCCATTGATGGCTTTTGACTATCGTTTCCCGACTTTATCGACCCTTGCCTTCCTTTTGGCGGCCCCTGCGGCGCAGGCTGAACTGACGTCGGCCGAAGTGTGGTCTGACTGGAAAACCTATATGTCCGACTTGGGTTACGACATGACAGGGATCGAAAACACGAACGCGCAAGGCTTGACCGTTGAAGGCATGAAAATAACTTTTGACCTGCCGCAGGGCGAGGGCAAGTTTGACATCGATATGGGGACCACGCAGTTTATCGATCAGGCGGATGGTTCCGTGCGCATCGAAATGTCAGAGACTTGGCGATTTGGGTTTAACATTGCGCCAGTCGATGCGGAAACTTTGACTGGTCAGATGCTGTACACTCAGGTTGGATCAGACCTTGTCGTCTCTGGTGATCCGACACAGTTGAAATACGACTTCAAAGCAGATTCAGTTGAAATGAAACTGGATGGCTTGGCAGTGGATGGTGCCACTATTGGTCCGGAAATTTTCGCGATGACAATTGCGATGTCGGATGCCGAAAGCACAACGGATATGACCATCGGTGACACGCGCAATTATTCGCAAACAATGAAAATTGCAGCGACATCATACAACATCAACGCCAAGGACCCAGAAAGCACGGGTTTGATAAAAATGCAGGGTACCGTCAACAGCCTTGAGTTTGCCGGTGATGGCGTGGTTCCAATGGTCGCCAATTTTAACGATGTGCCAAATATGCTGAAGGCTGGTTTCGCATTTGCAGGTGGATATTCGTTCGCAGGTGGATCGAACGCAATGACATTCGATGGTCCTGATGGAAGCGGAACGATGAATACGACCAGCGAAGGCGGCACGTTTGATATCAACATGTCCGAAGCTGGTTTGACCTATGTCACATCGGCCAATGCGTTCACGGTCAATGCTTTGATGAACGAATTTCCAATTCCCATCTCTTTTGAAGCAGATCGCGCGACGTTCAATTTTGGCATGCCCATGTTGAAAGGCGATGATCCACAGGATTTCGCCTTTGGTACGTCCTTTGAGGGCTTTCAAATGTCCGACACAATTTGGGGGTTGTTCGATCCGACAGGTCAGTTGCCGCGCGATCCTGCAACTGTCATTTTGGACCTGACTGGCAAAGCCAAAATCTTGTTTGATTTTCTTGATCCAGCCCAAGCGGCCGTCATTGAACAATCAGGTGCGGTACCGGGAGAGTTGAATTCCGTTGAGTTGGCAAACATTACGGTGGACGCTGTGGGTGCACGATTGACGGGTTCAGGTGCTTTCACATTCGACAACAGTGACACACAGACGTTTAACGGACTGCCACGACCGTCCGGAGCGGTTGATTTCCAATTGCTGGGTGCCAACGGCTTGATCGACAAATTGACCGGCATGGGTCTTTTGCCACAGGAACAAGCGATGGGTGCACGCATGATGCTTGGGATATTTGCAAGCCCGGGCGAAGGCGAAGATTCACTCGTGTCCAAGATCGAAGTCAATGACCAAGGCCACGTTTTGGCAAATGGACAGCGCCTGCAGTAACCTATTGGTGGGTTGCAAGCCGGTCGTGTGAGGGCTACGTCAAACCTCACACGCCGGAGGCTCGTGCATGTCCAATTCAGAACTAGAAAACCTAACACAGACTTTGCTTGAGGTTGCACAATCCGCAGGTGCGGATGCGGCAGACAGCATCGCCATTCAAGGGACATCGGTTACGGTCGATGTGCGCGAGGGCGCGCTGGAACAAGCTGAGCGGGCTGAAGGGATGGACATTGGGCTGCGCGTCTTTGTGGGGCAACGACAGGCTGTGGTGTCATCGTCGAACGTATCCCCATCCACGTTGCAAGCAATGGCCGAACGGGCCGTTGCGATGGCCAAAGAAGCCCCCGACGATCCCTATGCGTGTCTGGCTGATCGCGATCAGCTTGCACAGGATTGGGACGTGAGCGCCCTTGAGCTGAGCGATCCGTCACCGGAACCGGGAGCGGAAGAGCTAAAGTCAGATGCATTGGCCGCAGAAAGTGCGGCCCTTGGCAATTCTGGCGTCTCGCAGGTTCAGGCGTCTTCTGCAGCTTATGGTGCGCGCGATGTGCATTTGGCGACAAGCGTCGGATTTTCCGGGGGATATCGGCGCACTGATCGCGCGATCAGCTGCGTGGCGATTGCCGGTGAAGGCTCTGAGATGGAGCGTGATTATTCTGGGGACAGCCGTATTTTCCAAGCTGATCTAAGATCGGCGGACGAGATTGGGATCGAAGCAGCCGAACGCGCATGTGCACGTGTCGGCGCCAGAAAGCCACCTACGGGACAATTCCCGGTGTTATTTGATGAACGTATTTCGTCCAGCTTGATCGGCCATCTGATTGGTGCTGCAAATGGGTCAAGTGTCGCGCGCGGAGCGTCGTGGTTGCGGGACTCGATGGGGGAACAGGTTTTGCCCAAGGGCATCAGCCTGATAGAAGACCCTCGTCGCCCCAGAACCGGAGCATCGCGCCCGTTTGATGGAGAAGGCCTTGCGACCGGCAAACGTTCGATTGTCGAAGACGGGATTTTGCAAGGTTGGACCTTGGATTTGGCCACTGGTCGCAAGCTGGACATGCCATCAACGGCAAATGCTGGACGCGGCACATCGGGACCACCTTCGCCATCCACATGGAATGTGTCGATGACCCAAGGTTCAGCATCGCGCGAAGATTTGATCCGGGACATGGGAACAGGCCTGTTGGTGACGTCCATGATCGGTTCGACGATCAATCCCAACACAGGCGATTATTCCCGAGGTGCAGCGGGATTGTGGGTCGAGAACGGCGAAATCACCTATGTTGTGAACGAATGCACCATTGCTGGAAATTTAAAGGAAATGTTGGGCGCGGTTGTGCCCGCCAACGATGCGCGTACTTGGCTTAGCCGTGTAGTCCCGTCGTTGTTGATTCCGGGGATGACGCTTGCCGGCAACTGATCTCCCTTTATTGATCGCGGCTGCGAAAACCGCAGGTCGCGTGGCAACTAGTTTTGCTGGTCCAACGGCAAAGCGTTGGGACAAGGAGGATGGCGCTGGTCCCGTGACAGAAGCCGATTTGGCTGTGAACTGTCACCTATCCGCAGTCCTGCGCCTTGCCCGTCCCGATTACGGGTGGTTGTCGGAGGAAACCGAAGATGACACCGCGCGTTTGTCTCACGAACGGGTTTTCATCATTGATCCGATTGATGGCACGCGCAGCTTTGTCGAGGGCGCACGCACATGGGCAATCGCGATTGCCGTCGTGGAAGCCGGTCGGGTGACAGCTGGGGTCGTGTATTTACCGCTTCGCGACAAATTATATGCTGCCGGTGAAAACTTGGGTGCGACTTTAAACGGTGCGCGTTTGAATGTATCCAAAACGCGCGATGTCGACGGCGCGCGTGTTTTGGCGGCAAAGCCCAATTTCAATGAAAGCCATTGGGCCGGTGATGTGCCTTTGGTGGACCGTCACTATCGCCCCTCCTTAGCCTATCGGTTGGCCTTGGTCGCCGAAGGCCGCTTTGACGCGATGCTAACGCTGCGGCCAAGTTGGGAATGGGATTTGGCAGCGGGAAGCTTGCTTATTTCAGAGGCTGGCGGACGCGTTACGGATCGCAATGGGGCTTCTTTAAACTTCAATAACCCTCATCCGTCATTGAATGGCATTGTGGCAGGACAAGCTGATTTGCAAACAACATTGCAAGGCCGTCTTGTTCCGGCTGGACATTGACCCACGGGAAGAGATGCGCAAAGTGCTCTACAAGCCCAAATACTTAGGAGATCACCCATGACCCAACGCTTGCACCTTGTCTTTGGAGGCGAACTTGTCGATCCAACCAAGACAGTTTTCAAGGATGTTGATGACTTGCATGTTGTCGGAATCTTTCCGGATTACGACACGGCATATCAAGCATGGAAAGCCGAAGCACAGCGCACGGTTGATAATGCGCATACGCGATATTTTATCGCGCATTTGCACCGTCTGCGTGACGAAGAAAGCGAAACTGCTTCAACCGAGGAACTGAGCTGACGTCAGCTCGGGTGCGTGGTTCATTAGGGCTGGCCGCGTATAAAGCGCTTAAGGCACGTGGCGTTGCGCCTGCATTTTCTCCAACGGGTGAACGACCCGAGGGCGAATTGCTTTGGTTGCATTCCGCAGAACCGGGCGCGGGCCGCGCGGCGATTGACCTTGCGACCCGAATGGCGCGAACGCGTGACGGAATGACCGTACTTTTAACGTTTCCAGGTGGCGTGTCTAAAAGTTCCATCGACATGACCAATGCGCGCGAGGTCATTATCGAAACGTTGCCCCGCGAACATCCTCAATCAGTGGATGACTTTTTGAACCATTGGTCTCCGGATGCGTGCGTGTGGATTTGGGGCGGATTGCGCCCCAACCTTGTTTTTGAATGTGCGGAACGAAACATACCCTTGTTTCTGGTGGACGCTGGCAAGGACGGGTTTGATCGGAGAAGAGATCGCTGGTTGCCAGAGGTGCCGCGCCAAGTGTTGACGTGTTTTGAGGCTTGGCTTGCCCGATCCGAAGAGGCGCATTTGCGGTTGGCGCAGCTGGGGTGCCCTTTGGACCAGATCGAAACTGTCAAACCATTGCAACCCATCGGTCAAACTTTGCCAATAAACGCAGCAGAGGTGGACGAAGTCCGGGGCGAATTGCGTGGTCGCCCTATGTGGTTGGCACGCATGGTGACACTTGATGAATTGCCAACCGTTTTGTCAGCGCATCGTATGGCAGTGAAAAGGGCGCATCGTTTGTTGCTGGTTCTCGAACCAAATAGCGCTGACGATATCGACGTCTTTAAAGCCACAGTTGCCAAGGAAAACCTAAAAGCAATGTCATGGAGTGACGGCGAAATTCCGTCGGAATCTTGCAGCATTTTATTGGCTGATACGAACGAAGAAACCGGACTGTGGCTTAGCGTGTCACCTGTCTCGTTTCTTGGGCGGTCTTTAACAGCCGGAGCCAAAGGCACAGATCCTTACGAGGCAGCAGCGCATGGATCTGCGATCCTTTATGGACCGAATGTTGGGCAATATCTCAATTCTTATTCGCGACTTGCCGAAGTCGGTGCGGCCCGAATAATTTCTGATGATCTGTCGTTGGGAAATGCAGTGTCGCGTCTCATCGCGCCGGATCAGGCGGCAAGTATGGCGATGGCAGCATGGGATGTCATCACCGTCGGGGCCGCGGCCACAGATCGTGTAATTGAATTGGTCAACACCGCTTTGGACAAAGGTCGAAAGGACGCCTCTAATGCGAGCGCCTGATTTCTGGTTCTCGTCCCCGGAGTCTCCGGCATGGCAGGCACGGGTTTTGTCACCGCTTGGTGCGTTATACGCAGGTGCTACGCGACGACGGTTGGCATCGGGTCGGTCAGCGAAGGCGGCTGTTCCGCTGATTTGCGTCGGCAATCTGAATGCTGGCGGCGTCGGCAAAACACCAACCGTCATATCAATTGTCGAGATGCTGCGGGATCAATTTCATACGCCGCACATCGTAAGTCGTGGGTATGGTGGGTCATTGAAAGGTCCAGTTGCTGTCGATCCAGCGCGCCACCAAGCGGATCAAGTCGGGGACGAACCATTGTTGTTGTCCGCGTTTGCGGATGTGTGGGTGGCACAGGATCGCATGGCCGGGGTTCAAGCCGCTGTTGCGGCTGGGGCCAGTGTCATTGTGCTGGATGACGGTTTTCAAAACCCCGCATTGTCTTATGACGTCTCGGTTGTCGTCGTGGATGCAGAAGTTGGGTTTGGAAATGGGCGATGCATTCCTGCGGGTCCGTTACGCGAACCGGTTGATGTCGGATTGGCACGTGCAGATTTTCTGATGTCGATTGGCGACCAAACTGCACAAGACGCGTTTTCATCCCAGACTCAATTGCCGTCTGATCTGCCGCATTTATGCGGTGAATTGATCCCATTAAAAACAGGCATGGATTGGAATGGAATGCGGGCGATTGCCTTTGCTGGCATTGGACGACCCGAGAAATTCTTCAATACATTGCGTGGATTGGGGGCGACGCTGGTTCGCGCCGAAGCGCTTGGGGATCACGCGAAACTGTCCTCGGCCCTATTAGGGCGTTTGGAAACAGAGGCTTTGGCGAAGAACGCGCAAATGGTCACAACGGAAAAAGATGCGGCGCGACTGCCGTCGTCTTTTCGATCAAAGGTCATCACATTGCCTGTGCGGCTGCACATCAAAGACGACGCTGCGTTGATGACTCGTCTGAAGGATTTTGAACCACCCAAATAAAAAACCCCTTCGCCTAGGAAGGGGTTTTCAAATTTCAAAGGCCTGCGAAAATCAGCTGCCTGCGGCCTCATCGATGAGACGCTGCATTTCTGGATAAGCCATATTGTTGTGCGTTTGACCATTGATCACAAAGCTTGGGGTGCTTTGGATGCCGTGCTCTTCTGCATTTTCCTGATACCATGCAACCAGTGTGCGCAGTTTGTCACCGTCTTGCAGACAGGCTTCGATGCTGTCGCCATCCAGACCCGCGAGACGTCCAATTTTGCGGATTTCGCCGACAATTGCTGCTGGATCACCACCACCGGCGCGGGCCCATGTTGCTTGGCCATCATACAGCAGATCAGAAATTCCAAAGAACTTTTCAGGTCCTGCACAACGTGCCAAAGCTGATGCCCAAACACCGAAACGATCAAAATATACTTCGCGGTAAACGAAGTTGATTTTGCCTGTATCAATGTAGTCCGCTTTCAACTTTTTGAAGTTGCCTTTGTGGAAACTGGCGCAATGTGGGCAGGTGTAACTTGCGTATTCGATGACAGTTACGGCGGCGTCGGGGTTACCAATCTGCATTTCAAGAATGCTGGACGTATCGAGATTCGCATCTTGGGCGGTTGCCGCACTGGCAAATGCCATCATTGCGACTACAACAATCGCGCTGAAAAGTCGTTTCATTTGGTCAAGTCCTCGATTCTGATTTTGACATTATGTTTGTTCCCAATCGTTCCAGCGCCAATCGTAAACCTTCGTCTTCGACGGGGGCTGCCACCTGTTCAGCAGCGCCTTGGACGCGTGGATCAGGTGAGGCCGGGGCCATTTTGGGTTTAGGTTGAAACTCAACCTGTCCTTCGGCAAAGCCTGTGGCCGCGGTTTGCGTGATACGAATGCGCGCAATTGCGTTATATCCATACACACCATTCACTTTGTTCCGCAGCTGTTCCTTTTGCATTTCTAACATAGGTGCGTTTGCACCAGTTGTGAGAAGCGTCAAGGTCGCGCCCATTCCGTTGCGACCGTAATTGACGTCGACAGGTCGTGCGATGGCGGCGATATCGCTGCCCGCAATCTCGGTCCAATGCGTCAGCAGTTTGGTTTGCGCAAACCCCTTAGACTCGCTGGCTTTGCGAATGCGCCCTGCAAGAAGCTTGCCGGTTTGTTTAAAACCCTTTGTTGTGGCGCGACGCATTTTGGTGACCTATGTCTCTTGCACTGGTTCCAAACCATAGCGCAACGCGCGGTTCTTGCCAGCACCAAGAATCGAGGGGGCGTAAAACTTGTGTGATCTGAGCCAAAAGTTACTTGCTTGGTACGACGTGAATGCCCGCGAGATGCCTTGGCGCGTCAGTCCAAGTGACAAACAAAATGGGATATTGCCCGATCCATATCATGTGTGGATGTCCGAAATCATGTTGCAGCAAACAACTGTTGCTGCCGTGCGCGACTATTTTGTTGAGTTTCTGAACCGTTGGCCGACTGTTCAGGATTTGGCCGCGGCGGAAGATGCGGACGTTATGGGCGCTTGGGCCGGTTTGGGGTATTATGCGCGTGCGCGGAATTTGTTGAAATGTGCGCGTGTCGTGGTGGCAGACTGTGATGGCGCATTCCCAAGGGATCACGCGGTTCTGCTGACATTGCCGGGAATCGGGCCCTATACCGCCAGTGCAATTGCCTCGATTGCTTTCGACGACAAACAGACCGTAGTCGATGGAAATGTCGAACGGGTCATGGCGCGTTTGTTTGATGAACACACCCCATTGCCGAACGCAAAACCAATTTTGACTGAACATGCAGGGCGCCTTACGCCCGATACGCGCACTGGTGACTATGCGCAGGCAGTGATGGATCTTGGCGCAACGATTTGTTCGCCGAAATCCCCGGCCTGCGGGATATGCCCTTGCATGGCTCATTGCGAGGCGCGCAAGGCAGGAACCGCGTCGATATTGCCCAAAAAGCTGCCCAAGAAGGCCAAGCCGACCCGCCATGGCGTTGCCTATCTTGCGCGGCATACCGACGGGGGCTGGTTTCTGGAACGGAGGCCGGAAAAAGGTCTGCTGGGTGGCATGTTGGGGTGGCCGGGGTCTGATTGGGTTGACGCAAAGCAGGAAATCACGACCCGCCCCCCGTTTGATGCCGCTTGGGTCGATGTGGCGGGCGAAGTGCGTCACACATTCACGCATTTTCATCTTATCCTAACTCTGCAGTACGCAGAAATTGACAAGTATGCGCAGACGGAAAAGGGTGAAATTGTGGGGCTTGACGATTTCCGTCCAAGTGACTTGCCAACCTTGATGCGCAAGGCATTTGATTTGGTCAACAAAGCCTGACGTTACGTCTGGTCACTCTTGGTGATCAAATAAGGGCCACGATAGATTGGTCGGTAAAGCAAATCCGGAGTACGCAATGAACGTTGCTGCACAGAACATAAGCTCGATTGGTAAGGCAATTCCCTTCTGGCTTTCGCTTTCGCTTGTTCCCATGGCGATAATTTCAGCAGTGTATGGCGGTTGGACGATCTTCTTGTTGCCCCTCGTGACTTGGTACCTGTTTGCGATCATCGACTTTTTTGTAGGTGTGAATACCGAAAACGCAGACCCGCAAACCCCGGACAGTGATCTGTTCTGGTACCGCGCCATAACCCTGATTTGGGCACCAGTGCAGTTTTGCGTGGTGTTTGGAATGATCTGGTACGTCGCCCCAGCAGAGCATCTGAGTTCCTTTGAAAAGGGCGTCATCTTTTTTGGCATCGGTGTTATTACGGGATCAGTTGGGATTAACTATTCGCACGAGTTGATGCATCAAAAGCCAAAATCGGAACGTTGGCTCGCGGATATCTTGCTCGCGATGGTGCTTTATTCGCATTTCAGGTCCGAACATTTGCTGGTGCATCACCGCTATGTTTGCACACCGCGTGACCCGGTAACGGCGCGGTATGGAGAAAGCTTTTACCGGTTTTACCCACGTGTCCTGAAAGAGTGCTTTGTGTCTGCTTTTGAAGCGGAAAAAGCGAAGCTTGCCAAAAGAGACATGCCATGGACCGACACGTCAAATCCATTTTGGGTGTATGGCGCGCTGCAACTGGGTTTCTTGATACTGGCGGTTATTGTGGGTGGCTGGTCTGGGTTCGCATTATTTTTGGTACAGGCTGGAACGGCCATCTGGCAGCTAGAGCTGGTCAATTACGTTGAACATTATGGGCTGACGCGAAAGCATCTTGGCGATGGAAAATACGAACATGTGCAGCCAAAACATTCTTGGAACGCGGCGCAGCGGGTTTCAAATTGGTTGCTGATAAACTTGCAACGCCATTCGGATCATCACTACAAGCCTGATCGGCGTTTCCCGGTTCTGCAAAATTACCAAAATTCCGAAGCGCCCCAACTGCCTTATGGATACCCTGTGATGACCATCATAGCGATGTTTCCGACACTTTGGCGCCGTGTCATGAATCCACGGGTCCGAAAGTGGCGGGAAATGTACTATCCAGAGATCACAGATTGGCGGCCATACACAAAAAGACTCAACCCGCTTCCGCGTTAGGTCTAGTCGCCTAGTTTGGCGTGCACTTCGTCTAAATCGATTTCGCCTATGGGCATCTTGTTCCCGGGGTTTTCGAAGTCATATTTGAACATCTTGAAGTCACGCTTGTAGATTTCATAGATCAGGTGCATCGAAAGGTCGTCGAAATAGTCTTCGACCGGGTGCAGACGTTTTGGGCCGTGGCCTTCGCTTTCGTTGAACCGGGGAATTTTGTCCAAAGACACAGGGACAGGTGTTTCGATCGCGTTCAAGACATCCTGCATGCCGTCGTTAAATGCTTCTGTCCAAATGATTTTATCGTACCGGCCACCATTCACAATGAACGTCGAAACATGACCAGACATTGCTGACCAGTGGATATCCGGGTCCATGGGCCGCCGCCAGCGGATCGTATCGCGAGCGAATAACAAAAAACGGCGGAAGGATTTAACTTGGTCGAATTCCTCTTTGCCATCCGGGCCGCCGACTTCAATCCCGTATTTCTGCATCAACAGTGGCACCAAGTTTCCGCGATATCGCTTGCCATTGCGTTGAACGCCGCAAATTTTGTCAAAAAAGCTGGACAGGATGCGCGTGTAAGGATTGCGGACACACGTAAAGGCATAGCTTTTATGTGACTGGACATTGCTGGTTATCTTGGGTTGCGATGCTTCATGCGCCCATTTGTGCAACCCGTCGTCAGCATCATGAATGTCACCATCAAAAAAGCGGCCGTGATCCGAAAAATACATGATTTGGCCGATGCTGGAGCATGCGCATTTTGGAACGACGCGATAGACTACGCTTTCGCTTTCCGTCATCCATGTTCCAGGAAATCCCATGTTTACTGCCCCTTTGTATTCTACGATCTAGTTGCCGCACTTTGATAAAAACCAAAGAAAGGCTGTTTATTCAATCATCCGCAAGCTTTATCTCTGTAATCAAAGTAACGTAAACGGGTTCTTAAATCTCAAAGCATGGCCAAAATTGCCTACCTCTTACTGTGTCACAAGGATCCGACTGCTATCATCAAGCAGGCGGAACGACTGACTGCGGCGGGTGATTTCATCGCGATTCACTTTGATGCGCGGGCCGGCGTGGAAGATTATGCGACGATATGTGATGCGCTTGCCAACAACCCCAATGTCGTTTTTTCCAAGAAACGTATCAAATGTGGGTGGGGCGAATGGAGTCTGGTCAAGGCAACCTTGATGGCGACGGAAGCTGCTCTTGAAGCATTTCCACGCGCCACACATTTCTACATGCTGTCGGGCGATTGCATGCCGATCAAATCGGCAGAATACGCGCATCAATTTCTAGATGATAACGACGCGGATTTTATCGAGAGCTTTGATTACTTCGAAAGCAATTGGATCAAGACCGGCATGAAGGAAGAGCGGTTGATTTATCGCCATTTCTTCAATGAACGGACAAGCAAAACCTTGTTTTACGCCAGCTACAAGCTTCAACAGAGGATGGGTCTGACACGGGATATTCCGGCGGATATTCAAGTGATGATTGGCAGCCAATGGTGGTGTTTGCGCCGTCGTACAATGGAATGGGTGGTGAACTTTACGAAAGACCGTCCGGACGTCATGCGATTTTTTGCGACAACTTGGATTCCCGATGAAACGTTCTTTCAAACGATTGTGCATCATGTTGTCCCCGAAAAGGAAATCCAAACCCGGACGCTGACATTCTTGATGTTTTCGGATTACGGAATGCCAGTTTCGTTTTACGATGACCATTACGATTTGTTGTTGGGACAGGATTACCTGTTTGCGCGTAAAATCAGCGCCGAAGCCGATGATCTGAAACGTAAGCTTGGATTGCTATACGCGGCAAAGGGTGTGCATTTCCAAATATCTGACGAGGGGCGCAGCTTGTTTACGTTTCTGACCGGTCGTGGACGCATTGGGCGTCGTTTCGCGACACGGTTTTGGGAAACAGAATCGACATTGGGTCGCGACCGCGAATTGATGATTGTCATTTGTAAAAAGTGGCACGTGGCAAAGCGTTTGCTGGCGCATATCCGGCAAGTCACGAATGTCCCAGCCATCGAATACCTTTTCAATGAAGAGCAAACACCGTTGCCTGATCTGGGCGGCATTCAGAAGACGCTGGAAAAACGGACACGTCACAGGCGGGCATTGATGCGGATGTTGTTTGATTATTTTGAAACCGACCGCCTGATTGTTTGCATGGACCCCGGCAACCTTGACCTGTTGCAAGACTTTGCAAGCGACCGATCCGTCACGCGCATGCTTGAAGTGCAATGCCAGTTCGGCGACGATTTCCTGTCTGGGCATGCGTTGCGCGTTGGGTTGGCTGGTGAACAGACGTCACAAGAAACTCTAGATCGATTATTGCCAACTATTCGAAACGATATCGCATTTGAAAGTGACCGTATTGGCGATGCAGATTTCGAAGGCCTAAATCGAATCCGTGAAATCGCGGATCTTACAGAAAACGGCGAAGCGCTTGCCAGTTTCCTATCTGTGACCAGCGAAAAGGGTCATGAAATTGCGAGCCAAGATCACCTTTTCGCGGACTGACCGTCAGCTGCGCCAGGTATTAAGCCAGCGCTGAAAACGACCTTTGCGTTCAGTAATGGCGTCGCCTGTTGCGTCTAGATTGTCCTGAATTTCTTCGAATGCTGGATCAAGTCGCGCTGCGCGAAATCTCCGCCAACGTACCCAAATTGCATAGGTAACGACGGCAAACAGGAACAAAACGATAATGTTAACCCACGGAATGGGTTTGCTTACATCTGGACCTTCAACTGGTTTGATCGAAATGGCATTCGGGAAAATGGAAAAGAACTCATTGCGCCACCCGTAGTGAGTCAGCATGCCCCATTTCGGTGTTTCTGGTGCCGATTTCAAATCAGCGGATTCCGCTTGAAGGTTTGACGTGTCGAATTTGAAATACGGCGGCCAGCCCCACCCAGTGTCTTCATTGCGGTATACCATCACCGAGTTATCGGCGCGGCGGGTTTGAATGAAAAACACGTCTCGGTTTATGGTTGTTGCGTCGTTGCCAGTGTCAGCAGAGGCCCAAAAAATCGAATTTTCGCCAAAGTCGATGCGTTTTTCGTACGTGTCCGTAACACGGACAATATCACGCTGTGGAAGCGTGTAATGAAAAACCGCCAGAACGATCGTCCAAAATGCAATCGTGATAACCCAGCCTAAGATACGCATACCGATCCCTTTCAGGCGAAATTCGTCAAATAGATAATAAGCGCGACCAGAAAGGTCGGCACGATATAAACCCCTAGGATCAGCTTTTTGCGCAGTGATCCATCATATTCTTGCATGCCTTCTGCAACAAAGGCCTCGAGCGGCCCCTTGCTGGCGTCCCATTCATCTTCAAGCTTACCGCGTCTGACAGCGCGCGAATAGAGCGACAGCGAGACATAGATGATGCTGAGCACCACAAAAGCAATTATGGCCAATCGCAGCAGTCCGAACATGTTTATCTCCTTACTGCGCCCCAAGGTCCGACGGCACGGATACGGCGTTCCGACACTGTTGGTTCCGCCATTTCTTCTTCACGACCGAAAAGTGCCGTACGTGCACCTACTTTGTCTACTTGGTATTCTGCTACTAAAAAATCCACGACATAGGTTTTCTTGGCTTCGGACCACTGGGCGTATTCTTGATAAAAGAGCTCTTTGTGACAGATGAACAACTGGCGCACGTCTTTAGGTGTTAGTTCAGCCAGCAATTGGTTCACCAGTCCGGTGTCAGCATGGTCAGCCGCGCGAAGTGTATAGAAATATGCGGGATGATCCGATGAAATGCGTGGCCATGCTCCACCGTTTTCGGCCCAGTTGACCAAACTGGCAAGGCCGTGGAATTCCTCGGGCAACAGTTCGTTGTGTCGCCGTGCAAGGCCGCGCAGGTCGCGTCGGGTCGCGCCACGCAGGTCGATCCCTTTTGTCGTCATGGCGTCGACCAAAACGAAATCCATTTTTTGGCGCAGCACAGCGCCTGCATCAATGCCACGTGCTTTGACGATGGGTTCGACTAACCCGTTTTCGTCCAGCCAGCGCGCCACTTGGTTGCGTTGATTGAGATCGATACTGGGCAACGGTAAATTACCCGGCACGCGTGATCCCAGAACCATCGGTTCTTGTGCATTCTGAATCAAATACAATCCGCCAAAGTGATCGGTCCAGAAATTGCGTTGTTCAAACCGCATTGTTTTCAGCCGCACGGGATTGCGTGTTACGTCCCCTGTTTTCGCGGCAAGTTTGATCATGTCTGCGATTAAAACATCGTCGAACCACGCGTCTTCTTCCCCAAGAAACCGATCAATCTTTTGTCCCAAGGCTTCGGCGTTTCGAACGGTTCCAGCCGTTGTATCGGCTTCAATGTCTATTGCGCGAATGTCAAACAGACGACGCGGGTCGTCGACGGAATAAACGCTATTTACCAACTCACCGGCGACGGCATCATGTGCGGTCAATGCGAATAACGCAGCCTCGTTGTCTTCGATGAACTGGCGTAAAATTGCGCGGGATGTTGAGAATTTCGCGTTCAGCAAAGGACAACGTTTCTGATCCGCTGATAAAAGAATGAACTGTCGGTTCACGCCTGCGTGGTTCAGGTACAAAGTGTCGTTAAGCTCGTGCCCTATCTCAGGGGAATAGCCCGAAATATCGATGTAGAAATCGTCTAAGGCGGTGCGCTTGCCCGTCAAATGTTCAAGCGCGCGATTGTACCGATCAACCAAAGCGACCCCATTCACATGGAATAGATTGCCGTACATCAGGCCTTTTTCGATCAAACGTTTCATATGCTTTCTCGCACTATGTCTTGGCCACGCAATTGTTCGACGCGTTGCGATGCATTGAACCAAACCAAAGCCAGCAGCGGGGCCCAGACCAGCGCAAGCGTAAGTGAGGCGCGGAATTGAAATTGATACAGCAACAGCCAAACCTGGACTTTGGATGTGTCCGCAGGCCCAGCAGGCAACGGACGGTTGTCAAAGGCCATGGCGACCAATGGACCAAAGACAACGAGAACAGCGGCAGTCGCGATCATACCGCGCGCAACACGTGTGTGAGACCGGGTGTCACGTGGAACCATCAGCGAAGGCAAAGTCAGGGCCACCCCAGCAAAGATCAACAAGGGTAAACCAGTGTTGGTGAATGTGATGTGGCCGAAATCCATTATCCCAGCTCTTTCAAATACCGGCGTTTCGCTTCTTCTGACCGCTGCATGTCGCGCACTATGTTTGAGATCGCGACTTCGTCGGATTTGTCTGCATAGCGGAATTCAGAATCTGCATATCGGTTGATTTCTTGGATCACCATGTCGACCGTAATCGGTTTGCGCAGTTCCGAGATCATCGCAGCCTTGTCATCGTAGGATTTGAACAAGAACAGCTCAGGGTTCTCCATCCATTCATCAGGCAGCTCAAAATCCATTGCACGTACTTTGACCGCATCGGTGATGTTCTTGATGGCGCGCCCGGTAAAGCGTTCGTCGGCCTCTTGGATGGCCTTCAAATACGCACCCATTTTGGCGATTGTGTCCAAGCCGCCGATTTGGTCGGACACTTTGTCAAAAACGTTTTCCAAACCTTCTTCTTTGGGGCGGTTATGGCTTTCGAAGGATTTTGCGACGGCCTTTTCGATTGCTTGCGCGGCGTAAAGTTCGTGATCGCCTAGCGGAATATCGTGTTTCTTGCCCATCAACAGGGCAAGGATGTCGATATAATCTTCGCGCGTTTGAGGGCCATCGACCAAGAACCGCGCACCGGCCCGTTGACGCAATGCATCGTCCACATTTTCAGGGTAATTCGAGAACATGCCAAAGGTGCAATTCCCGCGCACAACTGTATTCGCGCCTGCAAAGGCCTCCATGAAGACCGCTGTGACTTCTTGTTGCCCGGCCGATGATTGGCGGTCGCCGCGTTTGCCCGCGATCTGATCGATGTCATCGATTGTGCCAAACCCGATGACGCCGGGTTCCAATACGTTTTGGATGAATGATTTGGCGTTTTGACCTGACTTACCCTGATAGCTGTCGATGTTGTCGATGCCAAAGTTCTGGTATCGAAACGCATAGCCCGCAACGCCGCAATAGTCGTTGATCAGCCCAGCCATCATCTGAATAAGCGTGGTCTTCCCTGTGCCCGGTGCGCCATCCCCCATAAAGGTGAAGATAAAGCCACCCAATTCCGCAAACGGGTTTAAACGACGATCAAAATCATAGGCCATGAGCATTTTGGAAAGTCGCAGAGCCTGATATTTGGCGATGTGATTGCCGACAACCTCGTTCGGTTTCTTGAACGTCATCGTCAGAGTGGAAGATTTTGCTTTGGACGCGGGCGAAAATCCCGAAACCGTAAAGTCATCGGCCTCAACGCGCCACGTCGCATTCAAAAAGGCGTCCAATGCGTTGGATGTTTGTGCACGCAGGGCGGTTTTTTCCATCAACGCTTCGGCAAATGCACTGGCTGTTGCCACAAGATGCGCATCATTCGGTGCGAATTTTGCGATGTCTTGATCCAATTCCCACAAGGCACCGTGCAACGCGACTTGGGCATTGTCTGTTAAGACTTCTTCGACCTCACCAATTTCAACAGTCGTCTCGGATAGATGAGACGACATCAGGAACGACGTCGCATTGGCAAACACGTACAGGGTCGCCAGCGCTTCGGCTTCTAGCAGGGATTCAAATTCACCCTTGCGGTTTGCAGGTAAGTCGCCTTGCAGGTTTGCCCGTTTCAAATCACCCAAGGCGGTCATCTGTGCGAAATCTTCAGCAACTGCCATTGCGATTGAAATCGCGCGTCGCAGATCATTAAGAACTGTGGCCTGCAAAGGCGAGATAAGCGCGTCGCCTTCATCCGCCCCTTCGATCCGCCCGATCAATTGCACAGCCCCTGCCGCTTCTGTTCGGCGTGTCACCAGACCGGGGGTGGTGGACCGGAACCGCCGACGTGTCCCAATTCCGGAGGACCGTTCGGCTTTGGGGGCTTCGTCGCTTTTGCCGATGCGTGGTGCGTGGTCAAAGCCGGTCAACAACGCCAGCGCCATTTCGTAATGCCCGCGAATACTGTCTTCGCGCAATTCCATTACATCGCCTGTTACACTCATGCCGTTTCCTTCTTTATCTCACGCGTTCCGCTGTGGGGCGGATTTAATGCTGCAACACACGCCCATTCGGGCTGACCACGAATTTACGCACTGTGCCAAATCCGGGTGGGTTCATCTCGGCCAGTACTTGATAAGGGCGTTGTGGCAGGATGATGGAACGTTCCATTCGGGTTGCGCCCGTTTCTGCGCCGCGCCCGGAAAATGGATCAAGCGCGAAGACTTCGCGTTCAACTTTTGAAAACCAACCTTGTCGTTCTTCGATCACACGTTCGGATTGCAAATCTTCTTCTGTCCAAACCAACGCCCAATCTTGACCTGCGGGCGCCTTGGCTTGTGCTAGAACATCGCTTAGCGGGCCGGGTTGCGAGGTGAATGCGTTCGAATACATCGGACCCACGTGAAAACGCCGCAAACGTTTGGGATGCAGATCGTCAAAATCTTCGTCAAAGCCCTTGGCAATTGTCACCAGTTTCAAGCCCGACATGGATTGCGCCATAAGATGCGCTTGTACTTCGGGCCAGCGGCGTTCGTCTTTGGGTAGGCCAATTTTTCCTGTGTCTTCCAATTCCATCAAGTAGATGACGGGCAGGTTGAGTTGGCTGTCATAGACGGCCCAATGCAGGCGAAACTGGCGGCGTTGGTCATGCAGGTTCGCAAGCCACTGACATTCTGGATCATTGCGCGCCCAGAACAGCTGACCTTTGAGTAGATCTTCGTAATACAGGCGTTGGCTCAGTGCGAATTGCAGCTTTGTTGGGACTTCGCGATCACCAACAATGACTTCGATCATTTCCTTTTTTAGGGTGTCAGCCGAAGGCATATTGCGCAAATGGCGGTCCGCTTGTTGTGCGTCATTTGCCATGGTCAGAATTTCGTCGGATGATGGACAACCGCTGTCACGGCTGTCGATGGCCAAAGACCCAAAGAACCGCCCAGTGTCGCGCCCCACCAACAAGTATTTCTGGCTCAGCGCTTTGAACGTGAAATTCAGTTCGACGGCATAGCGGGTCAGTATCTTGACCTCTTCCCGACTAAGCTGACCTTCAGCCTCCATGACCCCCGCGACGCGCCCCATATGCCCGAGAATGGTTTCGAACTTGCGGAAATACCGGCGCGAGGCATACAGGTCTGTCAGACCAGAGAATTCAGGGTTTTCAGTCATTGCAGTCTGGTTTCGTCATAATCGAGATCATATTCCATCCATGCCATAAAAGCGTGGTGTTTTGCTGATAGCGTCGGAAAATTCCGCACCAGATAGCCCGTGAAAATCAAGGTGTGTTTGAGCGAACTCATCAAGGACGCGAGTACAAACAACAGCAAGGCAATCGCGGCTCCGCCGTTTGGAAACACCCCGAACATGATCAAGCCCAAAATGCACATTGATATGGCCGCACACATCACAGGAACCCGCAATCTTACGAAACGTGGACGAAAATTGTCGTCCAGTTCACGCAGATAGCGAATACGAAATGGTGGCGGACGTTTGCCTTGGAACAAGATCAAGCCCCGTACGCGTTGCTATCGTGCTTTTTCACAATCTCGTCAAAGCGTCGTGCGAACCGTTCATCTGCCTTGGCTTTCGCCTCGAGCACGTCGCGTGCGAACACCATCTGGTCTTCGTGGGCTTCAAGCATATCGGCCATCCGTGTATTGGTCGCAGCACCGATACCAGCCATAGCTTGCTGCGCTTCTTGATCGGTCTGGACGCCAATTTCGTTGATGCGGTGCGCGACTTCTTGTTGTTGCGCAGTTTTCAACGATTTGGTTAGGGCGTCATACAAAACGACACGCTGCTTTGTGTCCGTCTGCAATTTGTTGATCAACACCATCTGTGTCGCCGCTTGGTTCTGCAAGGAATCGACCCATGTCTTTCCCTTTTCGATATACCGTTCCAGCGTTTGCGACTTGGCGATCTTTACTTGTTCTTCCTGCACCATCTCGTTGTAGGTTTTGTTGAGATCGGCAAGTTCGGTTTCCAAAGCCGTGCGTTTGGCCGCATCGGTTTCAGAAGCGATAGCGTTTTCCACCGTGATGATCTTTGGGTCCATCGCCTGAATGTTGGCTTTCAGTGTTTCCAGTTCTCCGACCGTCATTTCGCGTTCGTCCAGCGTTTCGGTCAGGTTGGTTTCAACCTTTGCCTTTTGTTCTTCGAGCATCGAAAGCTGGCCTTGCAGCAATTGCACAATCACGTCGGACTTTCCGATGAGATCCTGCAATTTGTCATCTATCGAGGCCGTCCGCATGCGTTCCTGACGCATGGAATCAGATTTGCCTTTTGCAAAGATGCCAACAAAGCTTTCCCAGCCCGTTTTGTTCCGCATTTCGTCGAAATCTTTTGAGAATGCGGACGTGACATCATCAAGGCCCATGATGAGCTCAGCGATATTGGCATTCATCAGGTCGGTATGGCTGTGCACATCGTTCAAAGTTGCGTTTTCGATGTCGAGGCTAACATCCGTGCCTTCTTTCATCTTTTGACGTGCGGATTCGATCCGGCTGGTCAATTCGGCAATTTTTGTTTGAGCTTCGGCCACTTGGCTTTGGCTTTCTTGAACTTGCGCCTCGAAATTTGCCATTATTGTCCCCTTATTTCAATCTGTTGAGCTATATATAGGGAATGTTACGCTGATTTACATCCCTTGGCCGCCCGAATTCACCCCAAGGTTGGCAAAACTGTTTGGCGAAAGGAAGGTAAAAACACAATTATTGAACAATTGAAGTTACGACTGCGTATTTGTTGTGTCAGGTGTGGTTTGAGTCATGGTAGTGTTCTTGTCGATTATTGAATTAACGTCAGCCATTCCACAATTTCACTGTTTGGGTCTTCCAACGCATCGATGATATCAAAGTGGTTCTTTCCGGTGTCTTCAACAATGGAACAACCCCAATGCGAGGCCAGCCAACGGGCCTGGTCAACGAATGCAGGTCTTTCCGCAGCGCCGACCCAGATCGTGACCGGAACAGCTGGCGGTGATTGCAGCAAAGGGCTTTCTGCGCGGGCCATGGCCAAATCCATGCGAAAATCATCATTCATGGCGGTTTTTGTCAGCGGCTCCAGATCACACAGCGGCGAGATCGGGGCGACATGTGAAATCCTGTTGAAAACGTGTGTGTGCAACATGCCTTCTGCCATCATTCGGGCAACAAGATGCCCACCCGCAGAGTGACCAGCCAAAGCAATTGGCCCTTCAGTCTGATCGGCAATTCTTGTGATCGCGATGGCGATCTGTTGGGTTATCGCCGCAATGCTGACATCTGGGCAAAGATCATAAGATGGCATGGCTACAGCCCAATTGCGGCCCAATGCACCTTTCGCCAAATGAGACCAGCTTTGATTGTCGAAGGCGCGCCAATAGCCACCGTGCACAAAGATCAGCGTGCCTTGTGCGTCCGCATCGGGATGAAACATATCAAAACACTGACGATCTGATGGACCATAAGAAAGCCCGAGATCCGCTTGTGTTCCAAGGCCGTTGCGAAAGTGCTGCGCCTTTTGTGACCATTTCGGCGGATAGGTTTCTGCGTTGGGGATAAAGGGGCCGTTGGCGTATTCATCATCAAGACTGGTCATAGGATATCCTTGGTTGAGCCATTAATTTCGCCGACGGCTGGACATTGCGCAATAGACTTGCTTTGCATCGTCAGATGCTTTTGCGGGGAGTCTAGGCGATGCTGGATCAAACAACCAATCTCAAATCACTACTATCGGACCCAACGTTGCTTGAGACGCGCGCCTATGTGAATGGGGCGTGGATTGACGGATCGAATGGTACGTTTGACGTGACCAACCCGGCCCGTGGCGACGTGATCGCCAATGTTGCAGACCTCAGTCGAGACCAAGTTAACACTGCCATTGCCGAGGCGGAGGCGTCGCAAAAACTGTGGGCGGCGAAGACGGGCAAAGAGCGCGCCAATATTATGCGCCTCTGGTACAATTTGATGATGGAAAACGTGGATGATCTGGCGATCATTCTGACGGCAGAGCAGGGCAAGCCATTGGCAGAGGCCAAAGGTGAAATTGCTTATGGCGCGTCTTTCATCGAATTCTTCGCAGAAGAAGCCAAACGCATTTACGGCGAAACGATCCCCGGTCATCAACCAGACAAACGGATAATGGTTCTAAAGCAACCCATAGGCGTTGCGGCTTCGATCACCCCGTGGAATTTCCCGAATGCGATGATCACCCGCAAGGCGGGGCCAGCTTTGGCGGCGGGATGCGCTTTCATTGCGCGCCCTTCTGAAGAAACGCCGTTAAGCGCGATTGTCATGGGCGTTCTTGCGGAACGCGCTGGTATCCCTGCGGGCGTGTTTAATGTGGTTCCGTCTTCGTCGCCGTCTGAGATCGGGAAGGAATTCTGCGAAAACCCGACGGTGCGTAAGCTTACCTTTACCGGCAGCACTCAGGTCGGGCGCATTTTGCTGCGCCAAGCGGCGGATAGCGTGATGAAGTGCTCTATGGAATTGGGCGGCAACGCGCCATTCATCGTGTTTGACGATGCCGACCTTGATGCGGCCGTCGAAGGTGCCATTGCATGCAAGTTCCGCAACAATGGACAGACATGTGTATGTGCCAATCGCATATACGTTCAGTCCGGCGTTTATGATGTTTTCGCTGAAAAATTGACGGCGCGTGTCAAGGCCATGAAAGTCGGGGACGGTCTGACAGAAGGAACGGACCTTGGACCGCTGATCAATCTGAAAGCCGGTGACAAAGTTGCCAATCACATTGCCGATGCAAAATCCAAAGGCGGAACCGTTGTGCTGGGGGACGCGCCAATTGACCTTGGTGGCAACTTCCTGAACCCGACGATTATCACAGGCGTCACTCAGGATATGACCGTGGCCCAAGAAGAAACCTTTGGGCCGCTCGCGCCTTTGTTCAAGTTTGAGGACGAGGATGACGTGATCGCAATGGCCAATGACACGATATTTGGCTTGGCCTCGTATTTTTACGCAAACGACCTAAGCCGCGTTTACAAGGTTGCAGAGGCGCTTGAATATGGGATCGTCGGTGTGAACACCGGGATTATTTCAACCGAAGTCGCACCATTCGGTGGCGTAAAGCAATCTGGTCTGGGCCGTGAAGGATCGCATCACGGTATCGAAGATTACCTTGAGATGAAGTATATCTGCATGAGCGTGTAGGCCAATTCCGAACCCCCAATCGTGTTCGAAATTTCTTGATGCTGCTTCTCTAATCTCGGGTATCCTTAGAAAGGTTTGCGCTAGTTTCGACCACCTAAAGTGATGATCAACAATCGAGGTTCAGGATGTTTCTTAAAAACGCTTGGTATGTTGCGGCATGGGATCATGAGATCACCCATGAGCTTCGCCAGATTGTTGTTCTGGGCGAGAAAATTTGCGTCTTCCGTTCAGAAAGCGGCGATATTTCCGCGCTCGAGGATGCATGCCCGCATCGTAAGTTGCCGTTGTCCAAGGGGCGATTGAAGGGCGATACAGTTGAATGCGGATACCACGGCCTGACGTTTGATTGCGCGGGCCATTGTGTCTGGGCACCGGGAACCGGACGGATACCGTCAGATGCCAAAGTGCATGCATTTCCGTTGCACGAAAAATATGGGTTGGTTTGGATTTGGATGGGCAATCCAGCCTTGGCTGACCCGTCCGATATTTTTGAAATTGAACACTACGATAATCCTGATTGGGGTATCAATCGAGGCGCCGCGATGGAGTTGGATTGCAACTATCTTTTGATGTGTGACAACCTATTGGACCCGACCCATGTCGCGTGGGTGCATCAAAATAGCTTTGGGGCGGAGGCGACCAAAGATACTCCGCTTCGCATCAAGAAAACCGACAGCGGCGTGATTGTGCATCGCTGGATGATGGATCACGAACCGGCACCGTTTTATAAAAAGGTGGTCGAATTCGAAGGCAATTGCGACCGACTTCAACATTACGAAGTGCGGTATCCATCGAATGCTTTGGTCAAAGCCGTGTTTACCCCAGCGGGCACTGGGGGGCCGGACGGGCCATTGGATGACAAGACCTTTGTGATGGACAGTTACAATTTCATGACCCCGACCACGGAAGGGCAGACCCGGTATTATTGGTTCCAGTTGCGCAATATCCGTCCGAATGACGATGAATTGTCCCGCATGATGACCGAGGATGTTCAAAAGGCGTTCGAAGAAGATCGCGCAGTGCTGAACGAAGTGCAGATCGGGATGAGCAACAAACGTTCGCCTCATATTGATCTGCCCATCGATGGGGGCCAATTGCGGTTTCGCCGTCAATTACAGGCGATGATCAACGAGGAACAAGAAGTCGATCGTCAAATGGCCTAACATCCATTGGCGTTCAAGCCATTTGGTTCTGGAGAATGATCACTGATCGCTTTTCTGTGAATTGCTAAGCGCAGTTGCAACGGCAAATGTAGGGCTGAACTGGGGACAAGGGAGCCTGACGTGAAGCGGATTTTGACGGGAGTGGTTTTTGCGTTCTTGATGACATCTTCGGCTGCACTGGCACAAGATTGTGGCGGGGCGGATGATGCGTGCAAAGTTGCCTTGGGGAACTATCACATGGCATCGCCCGATCAGGCGGACGCAAAGGGCATTGTTGTGCACCTTCATGGCGGCGGCGGTCGCGGGCGGGGTCTTTTGAAATCGGGATTGGCCAAAGCGACGTTGGCGCGCGGATATGTGTTTGTCGCACCAGATGGCGACCACCCGACACGGCGATTCAAAAAAGATTGGTCTGTGCGCGGTAAGAATCTGGAATACGATCGCGATGATGCAGTTTTCTTGCGCCAAGTTCTGGTTGACGTGCGCGACAAGACAGGTGTGACCGATGAACCTGTCCTTTTGGCGGGGTTTTCGCGCGGCGGTTCTTTCGTTTGGGATATGGCCTGCTCAGACCCTGAATTTGCCGATGCCTTCGCGCCGATTGCCGGGGCGTTTTGGGATGATTTACCCACGACATGTTCTGGGCCTGTGCGCCTGTTCCACACACATGGGTGGAATGACCGCACAGTTCCTTTGGAAGGGCGTTCATTTGGTGGTGGGGCAGTTGTGCAAGGGGATGTCTGGGCGTCCCTTAAGATACTGCGCGAAACCAATGGCTGCGACAAACGTCAGCCTGAAAGTTCCAGCTTTGACGGTGATCTTTGGTTTCGACATTGGCATGATTGTGCCAGCGGCTCTATAGATTTGATGCTGCACAAAGGGGGGCATGGCGCACCCGCCGGATGGGCGCCACGCATCATGGATTGGTTCGAAGCGCAGATGGTTGAAGCAAGAGGGTAAAGACGATTGACAGGACGGGTTGCGGGGCTTCAAACAAGGGGCATGTTTACACGCCAAGACCTTAAAGATGCCGCGGCCTTTGTTCATTCAAAGATGCCTGAAACGCCGCAATATGCATGGCCACTATTGGCCAATGCGACAGGGACCGAGGTGTGGGTCAAGCACGAGAACCACACCCCAACGGGCGCATTCAAAGTGCGTGGGGCATTCACATTTATCGACTGGCTTGTGCGTGAACACCCAGACGTGCCCGGCATCTGTACTGCGACGCGCGGCAATCATGGCCAAGGGCAGGCTTGGGCCGCAACCAAGGCGGGTTTGACAGCAAAGGTGTACGTCCCCAAAGGCAATTCCATCGAAAAGAACGCAGCCATGCAGGCTTGGGGGGCTGAAGTGATCGAATTCGGACAAGATTTCGATACAGCACGGCTAGAGGCAATTCGTGTGGCCGAAGAACAAGGTCTGTTCATTGTCCCTCCATTCCATCGTGAATTGGTTCGAGGCGTTGCGACATATGCGTATGAACTTTTTCTGGCTCAGCCTGATTTGCATACTGTTTACGTGCCAATTGGATGCGGATCAGGGATTTGTGGATTGATTTCCGCACGTGATGCTTTGGGTTTGGACACTCAAATCGTCGGGGTGGTGTCTGAACATGCGCAAACCGCAAAGTTGTCTGTCGAAGCGGGGCGGTTGGTTCAGACCGAAACAGCAACGACCTTTGCCGATGGAATGGCTGTGCGTATGCCGGTCCCCGACGCGCTGGACATCTATGGCCCGGGTGCCGAACGCATCATCACCGTTTCGGAAGAGGATATCGCAAATGCTATCCGATTGTATTTTTCAGCCACGCACAATGTCGCCGAAGGGGCTGGCGCTGCACCTTTGGCTGGATTGATGTCCGAACGGAACAAGATGAAAGGCAAGAAGGTTGGGGTTATTTTGTGCGGCGGGAACATTGATACATCATGGTTCCAGACCGTGTTGGCTGGGGGCGTCCCAAGGATGACATAACGGCGCAAGAGCCCTTAGGTGTCTTGTGAGAATGCGTCCTTTGACGCATAAAAGGGTGTGAATCAGTCAGGTAGGAATCTCTTTTCATGACCACCCAAGCGCCAGAAACTAAGTCAGTCTCCAGCTATCGTGTTGCTTGTGATGGTGGGGATGGGGCTTTGGGCCATCCACGTGTTTGGTTGCAGATCCCGACTGACAGTGGATGGGTCGATTGCCCATATTGTGACTGTAGATACATTCACAAAGATCACGTCGACGCCGCATAGCTGAAATATGCTTCGGCGCGCGCTTTTGGCGATTGCGGCATTTCCCGTTGTCTATTGTCTGGCAGCGTTCATTTTGGCGTTTGTGCCCGGCTCGCGTCCTGAAGTTGATTTCGACAGTGAACAAGTGACCATCTATTTGGTGCGCGGTCCGATCCACTATGATTTTCTACTGCCACTAGATGACCAAACGACCACGCGTTTCGATTGGCTTAGGCGTGGCGGTGTTGCGCTCGATAACCCAGATGCGGATTGGCTGGTTATCGGATGGGGTGGCCGGGAATTTTATACGACGGTTGGGTCCTATTCCGATGTTGGGACACACGCGATTTGGCGCGGCATAACAGGCGACACGTCGGTCATACGGGTATCCTTGGCCGGGCCCGTGGCACCAGATTGGCCTATAAAGGCGATATCACTGTCGGGCACCCAATACGCAAATCTCATGACTTACATCGAAAACAGCTTTGCGGACGGGCGCGAAACCCCAGCGTTGGATGAGGCGGGGTTTTCGGATTTTGACCGTTTTTATCCGGCTAAGGGGCGGTTCCATATATTCAACACCTGCAACGTCTGGATTGGGCGTGCATTGCGTGCGGCCGGTGTTCGGTTTGGAATTTGGACACCGGCGCCTTTTTCGGTGACTCTTTCTGCCCGCTTTCTTGCCGATTGACTGGCACCTCGCTGCGGCGCGTGGCACAAAGGCGCAAACACCCCGGGGGAGCGTTTCATGACATTCGGCAAAGGCTGCCATCTTCATCTGATTGACGGATCGGCATTTATTTTTCGCGCCTACCATGCGTTGCCACCTTTGACGCGCAAGTCAGATGGTTTGCCTATTGGGGCTGTCTCTGGGTTTTGCAACATGTTGCAACGCTATGTCGAAGGCAATCACGGGCCCGATGCGCCAACCCATGTTGCTGTCATTTTCGACAAGGGATCGCACACGTTTCGGAATGATCTTTATGATCAATACAAAGCCAACCGTGAAGCAATGCCCGAAGACTTGCGCCCGCAAATGCCTTTGACGCGCGAAGCCACCAAAGCATTCAATATCGAATGTAAGGAAATCGAAGGATACGAAGCCGACGATATCATTGCGACCTTGTCCGTACAGGCACGAGACGCGGGCGGGCAGGTCACAATCATCAGTTCTGACAAGGATATGATGCAGTTGGTCGGCGGTGGTGTTGAAATGTTTGACGCCATGAAAAATCGCCGGATCGACAGGGACGGAGTCTTTGAAAAATTTGGTGTTGGTCCCGAACGGGTTGTTGATGTCCAAGCGTTGGCTGGCGACAGCGTCGATAACGTGCCGGGTGCGCCGGGCATTGGTATCAAAACCGCGGCATTGCTGATCAACGAATATGGAACGCTTGAGGATCTGTTGGACCGGGCGGAAGAAATCAAACAACCCAAGCGGCGGCAAAGTCTGATCGACAATCGCGCTCAGATCGAGTTGTCCAAGAAGTTGGTGCAATTGGATCTTGGGATGCCCTTGGATTTCACCTTGGATGATCTTGAGGTGAAGGACCCCGAAGCCGAAACTTTGATGGGGTTCTTGGCGGATATGGAATTCCGCACGTTGACCAAACGCATCGCTGACAAGCTGGGGGTCGACGCGCCAACGATAGTGGATGCGCCTACGGCTTTACCCAACCAAGAAGCCGTGCCGTTTGATGTCGCAGGGTATTCCTGTGTGCGTGACGCCGCCGCTTTGCAGGGCTGGATTGATCAGATTTACGAACGCGGTTGGGTCGCAGTTGATACCGAGACCACTGGCCTGAACGAAATGATCGTGGATCTGGTCGGAATTTCGTTGGCTGTCGAACCTGGGCAGGCCTGTTACATCCCACTGACCCATCGGTCAGGTGGTGACGATTTATTCGGTTCGGATGCATTGGCAGAAGGCCAGATGCCGCTGGACGAGGCATTGAATTTGTTGCGCCCTGTTTTGGAAGACCCGTCGATCATCAAGATCGGCCAAAACATGAAATACGATTCCAAGATTTTTGCCCGTTACGGCGTTGATGTTGCGCCCATCGATGACACGATGTTGATGTCATATGCCATGCACGGCGGATTGCATGGGCACGGGATGGACACGCTAAGCGAACGTTATCTTTCGCACAAACCCATTCCGATCAAGCCGCTTCTGGGGTCTGGTAAATCGGCAAAGACCTTTGACCTTGTCCCGATTGACGACGCGATTCCGTATGCAGCGGAAGATGCTGATGTGACTTTGCGCTTGTGGCAATTATTCAAGCCTTTGTTGCACACCGTTCAGGTGACAAAGGTATATGAAAAACTGGAACGCCCCTTGGTTCCCGTACTGGCGCGTATGGAAATGATCGGCATCAAAGTTGACCGCGATGCGTTGAGCCGGATGTCGAACGCGTTCGCGCAGAAAATGGCGGGTTTGGAGTCCGAGATTCATGAGCTCGCGGGGCAGTCATTTAATGTGGGCAGCCCAAAACAACTTGGTGAGATCTTATTTGATAAGATGGGTATCGAAGGCGGAAAGCGCGGAAAAACAGGGGCTTATGCAACTGGCGCAGATGTATTGGAAGACTTGGCAACCGAACATGAATTGCCCGCGCGTGTGTTGGATTGGCGCCAGCTTAGCAAGCTGAAATCGACCTATACCGACGCACTGCAAGACCATATTAACCCAGATACCGGACGTGTTCACACATCCTATTCCATTGCAGGTGCGAGCACGGGGCGCTTAGCTTCAACCGATCCCAACCTGCAAAACATACCCATCCGTACGGAAGAGGGTCGCCGCATCCGCGAGGCCTTTATTGCCGAGGAAGGTAAGGTGTTGGTCGCACTGGATTACAGCCAGATCGAGCTGCGCATACTGGCCCATATCGCGGGCATTCCAGCGTTGAAGCAAGCCTTTGAAGACGGTTTGGACATCCACGCAATGACGGCGTCCGAGATGTTTGACGTACCCTTGGAAGAGATGACGCCAGATATTCGCCGACAGGCCAAGGCCATCAACTTTGGTGTGATTTACGGCATCAGTGGATTTGGCTTGGCGCGGAACTTGCGTATCCCACGCGGCGAAGCACAAGGGTTCATTGATCGGTATTTTGAACGGTTCCCGGGGATCAAGGATTACATGAACGACACCAAGGCTTTTGCGAAAGAGCATGGCTATGTTCAAACCCTGTTCGGGCGCAAAATTCATACGCCCGAGATCGGCGCAAAGGGTCCACGCGCAGGATTTGCGCAACGTGCGGCTATCAATGCGCCAATCCAAGGAACAGCGGCTGATGTGATCCGCCGTGCGATGGTACGAATGCCGGATGCGATTGCCGACCAACCGGCCACAATGTTGTTGCAAGTGCATGACGAACTGCTGTTCGAAGTCGAAGAGGGTGCAGTTGACCAACTGATTGAAACGGCCCGCGATGTCATGGAGAACGCATCTGATCCGGTTGTGAAATTGGATGTGAAGCTGACCGTGGATGCCGGACAAGGGAAAAACTGGGCCGAAGCGCATTGATCCTGACACTTTCTGTCACAGATTTGATGTAAGCTGCCTTTGCCGGATATCGGGGGGGCTTTGTAATGTTGCAGAATTGGGAAGACCTGAAAGGGTTTGGGATTGCTCTGAATTTACCGCATGTCGAATTGACGACATCGTGGAATAATCCGGTGTTAAAGGCCCATGGAAAACTGTGGACATGGTGGTCGCCCTATGTCGATGCCGCACTGTTTAAGTGCGACAAGGATGAACGCGAGATGTTGCGGCAGGCCGATCCCGAAACATTTGTGTTTCACAAGCACTACGAGAGTCACAATTTGATATTGGTGGCGGGCGGGCACATTGATCCGGGTTGGGCCAAGGCGCGCTTGACCCAAACTTGGCGCGATATGGCGCCAAGAAAAGTTCTGAAAGCTTGGGATGAAGCGGACGCTTGACCCTTAGATTACAACAATTTGGCCAGATAGGCCCCATAGTTGGTTTTGGAAAACCCGTCTGCTAAAACAGCGAGCTGATCGGGGGTAATCCACGCTTGTTCAAATGCAATTTCTTCGGGGCATCCGACCTGTTGATCCTGACGCATTTGCAAGGTTCGAACAAAATTACCTGCGTCCAACAGTGACGCGTGCGTACCGGTGTCAAACCATGCATAGCCACGTCCCATGCGTTTGACTGACAATGACCCGTTTTCAAGATAGCTGTTCAACAACGACGTGATTTCCAATTCGCCACGAGGCGACGGTTTGATCTGTTTGGCGCGTTCGGGCGCGGTATGATCAACGAAATAGAGACCCGTTACCGCATACGGAGATTCAGGGTGCTCGGGCTTTTCGACGATCGAAGTCGCCCGCCATTGATCGTCAAATGCAACCACGCCATACCGTTCTGGATCATGAACACGATAGCCGAATACCGATGCGCCTTCGGTTTGTGCGGATGCATCGTCCAATAGCTTGGTAAGGCCGTGTCCGTAAAAGATGTTGTCACCCAAAACCAATGCAGAGGGCGCACCATCAAGCCAGTCTTCAGTCAACAAAAAGGCTTGCGCCAGACCATCTGGTGAAGGTTGCACAACGTAATGCAACGACAATCCCCATTGAGATCCATCACCCATCAGACGTTTGAATTGTTCTTGATCTTCGGGGGTTGTGATAATCGCAATCTCTTGGATGCCGGCCAGCATCAACACGGACAGCGGATAATAAATCATAGGCTTGTCGTAGATCGGCAAAAGTTGCTTTGATACGCCAAGGGTTATGGGATGCAAGCGTGAGCCAGTGCCCCCCGCCAGAATGATGCCTTTTCTCGATTTCATATCTTTTCCGTCAATTCAGTTCGTTCAAAACACGAGCAAGTGAAACACGCCAATCTGGGCGTTCCATGCCGGTGGCTTCTGTAAAGCTAGTGCAGTCGAGGCGGGAATTCAGTGGGCGTTTGGCTGGTCGCGCCGGGTATTCATCCGTTGCGATGGGTGAAACCGTTGTCGCCAACCCGGCTTGGGCAAAGATTTCGCGCGCAAATCCGGCCCAGCTGACATCTGGAGCCCCAGCAAAGTGATAAATGCCGGGTGAGGCGCGACCATCCGCCAAGGCCATAGCCAAGGCAACACTTGCATGGGCAAGGTCCGTAGCTTCGGTGGGGCCGCCGATTTGATCGTCGATGACGGTCAAACTGTCCCGTGTTTGTGCAAGAGCCAGCATTGTCTTTACAAAATTCGAGCCCTGCGCAGAAAACACCCAAGACGTACGGATCACGCCATACAGCCCGCCTGCCGCGCAAATGCCCTGTTCGCCCTGACTTTTAGTCGCGCCGTAAACACCAAGCGGTTGGATGGCCGCGTCGGGTGCACGGGCGATTTCGCCCAAACCATCAAACACATAATCTGTTGAGATCGACACGAACGGCAAGTTTCGCGCTGCCGCGGCCTGTGCCATTGCAGTGGGGGTTGTTGCGTTTACAAGTTCCGCAGTCTCTTGATCGCTTTCGGCACCATCAACATTTGTGTATGCGGCGGCGTTAATGATCAGTGATGCGTCAGTTTGCGCAATGTGTTGGGCGCACGCCGCAGGATCGGTTAGATCAGCTTCTTTTCGGCCAAGCGAAATGATGTCTAAACCGGGCATATCCGCCAAGGCGCGGGCCATTTGGCCATTTTGACCAAATACGAGAATTCGATAGGGTGTCGTCATGTGACACCGCATAAAGCTTAATGAGCCGTTGCAAAAGGCCCGAGATGCCGCGGAATTGACAGCAGGTCCGATCTGTGGCCTTGAACGCGCAAGATGACGTCCATTTCGCATGAATCTCTTGTCGCAATTGTTGTGACACACAATCGGCCAGACAAGTTGCGCGCGACGCTGCTGCGATTGTTGAATTCGCCTGATTCTGCTTTGTCGGCTCTTGTTGTGGTGGACAACGCATCCGATCCAGAAACCCAAGAGGTGCTGGCAGAATTTGGCGATCCGCGTCTGGTTGTCATGAGGTCAGAGCGGAACGAAGGTGGCGCAGGCGGATTTTCGCGTGGGATGCGTATAGCATCTGAACGCTTTGACCCTGATTGGTTTGTCCTGATGGATGACGACGGGCGGCCCCAACCGGGACATCTGGAAGCATTCCACCAGCTGAACAAAGACGGATGGGACGCTTTGGCTGCGGCCGTATATTTTCCAACCGGCGAAATCTGTGAAATGAATCGCCCCAGTCGAAACCCATTTTGGCACGCGGCACAGTTCTTTCATTCAGCGCTTAAAGGGCGTGCTGGCTTTCACCTAAAAGCTTCAGATTATGACAGGAAGGAGTTGTTCCAAATTGATGTTACATCTTTTGTCGGCTTTTTCATTTCACGCAAAGGTGTCGGGATTGCAGGCTTTCCTGACCCTTCATTGTTCATTTACGGCGACGACGGGATATATACTTTGGGCTTGTCGGCGTCAGGTGGCCGAATAGCCTTTGCGCCTTCGCTGCGGTTCGAACATGATCTTTCGACGTTTTCCGGTCAACGCGGGCGATTTCAACCGCTTTGGAAAGCCTATTATTACCATCGCAATTTGTTGATTTTGTACAGGAAAGCCGCGGGACCATGGTTTTGGTTGGTAATGCTCATTATTTTGCCGCGATGGTTTTTGAAAGTCAAAGATCATTCAGGTGATCGGGTCCGGTTCTTGTCGCTCATGCGACGTGCGGTTTTGGACGGGCTTGGGCACCGGACTGACGTCACACTGTCCACTGTAATCGGTTGGGCGACCAAGGATTAGCGATTGCTAAGGATGTCGCGATGATAACGTGCCATTAAGACCGTGCCCAAAAACAGCGTGATCACGCCCCAGAAGATGACATAGGCGATACTGATGTCTTTTGGCGTGTAGGATGGATAAAAACCGGTCCTAAAGATGCCGATCAAATGGATCAGCGGGTTCCACCACAGCAGTTCTTGCACGTTTTCGGGCATGTCTTCGTACAAATATATGATGCCCGAAACAAGAAAGAGCGGTCGTGTCGCAATTGACCAAATTTGTGCCCAGATATCGAAAAGACCGATCAGCACACAGTTAAGCGTACCAACCCCTAATCCCAGCACCATGGCCAATGACAGCGACAAAACAATCGGGCCGATTTCAAGGATCGTTCGCGTTTCGGTCAGGGTCAAAATGGCTGTGGTTAGAATTATGATAACGAGCAAGCCGGTTAGCGTATTCAGGATGAACCGTCCCAGAATCGCGTCGACCCACGTTACAGCCGGGTATTGCAACAAAGCCTGTGAAAACATGATTGACCGGGACACGACCAGCGATATTTGCTGGTATAAGAAGAACGGCAGAAACCCAGTTGCGTAAAAAAGGATGAAGCTATTGCCCAATGGTGGACTTCGAAGAAGCAACGAAAATGCTACTGACAGAACGACAATCATTCCCATCGGTTCCAGTATTGCCCAGGCATACCCTCCCGGAGATCGCCCGTAACGGGTTCCCATTTCCCGCAGCATGAGAGCAAATACAGCCCTGCCTGTGGCAAAGCGACGACGGTTCGCACTGAGGGCCGCGACGGGTTGCGGTGGTGTGTTCGAGGCAGAGGTCACAGGGGCATAATATCCATCGCTGGTCAAAGGCGCAGGCACAGTGTAGTTATCTGGAAAAACTCATGTCCTGCAAACGCTTTAACACAGCATTGCATTCGGGTCAGCGGAAAGCTGAGGTTCGCCTTTGAACGATACGTCCGACAAATTCAAACAAACGCCTGCTGGCGATGTGCCTTTCACGTCCGCAAGGACGCAGCCACAGGTGTATCGCTTGGGCGATCCAAGTCTGCCGGAACGTTTGGGCGGATCAGAAGCGGTGTCGAGTTCGCAAAGCACTGAGCGCCATGCGCCCAAGCCGCAGGATCAGCAGATGGGGCAAAACCAGCAGAAAGCTGCGCATCCCGATCAAGGTCACGACAAACAGGCTGATGGTCAGCAATCCAATGCGAGGCCTGAAAAGGCGCAAGGCCAGAACCAGAATAAGGTCCAAGACCCGAACAAGGGTCCAAATAAAGGCCCGAATAAAGGTCCAAATAAGAACCCGAACAATAACGCTGGCCAAAATCAGAACCAGAATAAGTGGCAACAAAAGCAGCCTCAGTCAGAGGCGCGAGTTTTGCCAACTGCGCCACCGGCGCAAATGCGCACCCGCCATTGGGGGCTTTTTCTTTCGTTTCTGCTGTTTGTCATTCTGCCGTTTGCGGCGGTGTGCTTTTACCTTTGGGGGGTTTCGCACGATCAATACAGCTCGACTTCGGGTTTTACGGTCCGCCAAGAAGAAGGCGCCGGTGCACATGAATTATTGGGCGGAATCGCGCAGATAACAGGTGGCGGTGGCGGCGGCTCGGATGGCAACATCCTCTATGAATTCATATTGAGCCAAGAATTGGTGCAAGCGGTTGATGCGCAGTTGAGCATCCAAGAACATTATTCCGCGCGTTGGGAACAAGACCCGGCATTTGCACTTTGGCCGGAGTCCACGATCGAAGATTTGTTGTGGTATTGGCAACGTGTTGTGCGGATCAGTCATGATGAGAGCTCAGGCTTGATCGAATTGCGGGTGTTAGCATTTGAACCCGAGATGGCCCAAAATATTGGACAAGAAATTGTTCGCCTCAGCCAAGCCATGATCAACGACTTGAATGAACAGGCGCGGTCTGATGCCCTGCGATATGCAAGCGCTGACTTGGAAGAAGCCGTGGTTCGTTTGAAAGGCGCGCGCGAGGCTTTGACAGGGTTTCGGACGCGCACGCAAATTGTTGACCCCGAAGCAGATATGCAGGGTCGGATGGGCGTGATGAACAACCTTCAGCAGCAATTGGCCGAAGCGTTGATTGAATATGATTTGCTGGCTGGCACAACGCGCGCGGGCGATCCCCGGTTAAGTCAGGCAGAAAAACGCATCGCCGTGATCCGAGACAGGATTGTGCAAGAACGTTTGTCCTTTGCAACGGATGGCGGCGAGGATGATTCCGCTGCGTCTGATTATCCGAAATTGATCGCAGAATACGAAGGTCTGGTCGTTGATCGGGAATTTTCCGAAGAAAGTTATCGCGCGGCGTTAGCAGCCTTTGATGTGGCCCGTGCAAAGGCGTCTCGACAAAGCAGATACTTAGCAACTTATGTGGAACCGACATTGCCAGAAAGCAGCCTTTTCCCACGCCGCTGGGTTATCGCAAGCTTGGGTGGTTTGTTCTTGTTGTTGACTTGGGGCGTCATGGCCTTGGTTTATTACTCTATCCGTGACCGGAGTTGAGTAGGCTTTGTTCTGATGCTTCGATTTGAGTCATTGTCAAAAAGCTTCGTCATTCGGGGCTATCGTAAATTGGTTATCGATAACCTGGATATGGTGCTTCCGACTGGTAAATCACTGGCGTTGATGGGGCGAAACGGTGCGGGAAAATCAACGCTGTTGCAGTTGATTGCTGGCACGTTGCGGCCTGATCGTGGTCGGGTTGTTCACGAAGGGTCAGTCAGTTGGCCGGTTGGGTTTGGCGGATCATTTCACAGAGACTTGACCGGCGCGCAAAACGTGCGGTTCATCGCGCGGATATATGGGGTGGATACAGAGGCCTTAATTGAATTCGTTGCAGATTTTTCCGAGCTTGGGCGACATTTCCATATGCCAGTCCGCAGTTACAGCGCAGGTATGAGATCGCGCCTGACTTTTGGTGCATCAATGGGAATCAAATTTGACACCTATCTTGTGGACGAAGTGACGGCCGTTGGTGACGCTTCTTTCAAGGCCAAAAGCCGCACGGTTTTTCGGGAACGCATGAACACATCGAGCGCCATTTTGGTGAGCCATGACATGGGACAGGTTCGGGAATATTGCGATGCCGGAATTGTGCTGGAAACAGGCCATCTTCGGTATTTTGATGATCTGAGCGAAGGCATCGAGTATCACCACTTCCTTCAAAAACAGGCACGTCCCCAATAGACAGATCTGTTGCGCATCTGCGGAATTCAGCGTTCTCATTGTTAATGCAGCATTCAGCGATATTTGATTGAACACCACCGCCTGACACACAAGGAAGTGGACATGTCTGAAACATCGCCAAATCTGAATTTGCCTTACTTACAGCCAAGCCAGGCGCAAAAGCATGTGACGCACAATCTTGCGCTACAGATTTTGGATGCGTTGACGCAATTGAGCGTAGAAGGCGTCAATGAAAACATACCACCTGTAACCGCATCCGAAGGTGAAACTTGGGCAACTGGTCCGGCACCGCTTGGTCTTTGGGCGGGGCAACCCGATCAAATCGCGATATGGACGAATGGATCATGGATGTTCATTCCGACGCGTGACGGTGTGCTTGCTTTTGACAAGTCATCCGACAGTTTGTTGGTTCGGATTAACGGTGCATGGGTTTCAGCAGGTGGAGCAACCAGCCCGTCTTTGTTGGGTGTAAACGCGACTGCTGACGTGAACAATCGATTGGCCGTGTCATCGAATGGGACGCTTTTGAACCACGAAGGTGCTGGTCATCAACTTAAGATGAACAAGTCTGACAGCAGCGATACCGCGAGTTTGTTATATCAAACCGATTTTTCGGGACGCGCTGAAATGGGTCTGGCGGGTTCAGACAACTGGTCGATCAAAGTGTCACCAGACGGAAATTCATGGAGCACTGCGTTAGAAATCGATGCGTCAGATTCGTCTGTATCAGGGGCGAGTTTGCAGGCCTTTCCAGCGGATACAGGCGTCGGAAAATTGGCCCGAGCAGATTATGTGTACGGCCCCGGAAATGTTGTTGGCGCGGTCAGCGAAACCGGCGGCTTGCCAACTGGTGCCGTCATCGAACAAGGGAGCAGCGTCAATGGAACCTACACGCGCTTTGCCGATGGCACCCAAATTTGTCAGACTGACGGCGCTGATTTCGTCTATATCGAAGGCGATTTTTTGCGCAACAGTTGGACATATCCTGCGCCATTCTCCGCGTCGCCAGGCGTTCAATCCACGCTGTCTCGGGCATTGACCGATTATACCGACACGGCACCCTTTGAATTGGGACCGATCACAAGCAACTTTAGTACGACGAATGTCGTGATGGAGATGTACCGTTCGGCTGGAATTGCGGCATTTGCATCGACCGCCGAAGTTCGCAATGTGCGCATCACGGCGATTGGTCGCTGGTTTTGATCTAATCCGTGTGTCGGAGAGCGGCTATATTGAAGCTGGTCTCCGATTGCGTCATATATCCCGCGATACTTGAAAATCCGAGATTTGACTGCGTGCGGAATCATTCGCAGCGATGGTTGGCTTGATGTGCATTTCGGCACTTTTGGTATCCGCTATAAGGGACCGACGTGCGCATTTTATATTACAACTGGGTCGATTATCTTGACGACGAAGGGCGCGGGGGCGGCGTTTCTTTGTATCAGCGTAATTTGATGAAGAGCCTCGGAAACGAAGCCGTCTTTTTGTCGTCAGGGATCAGTTTCGATCTGCTGCGAAAGGGACCACGTTGGCAAGCTATGCGCCACGGACCCCTAGAAGATCGCGAACGTCGTTATGAAATTATCAATTCCGGTGTCACGTCGCCTGCACATCATTCATTTGGCGTGAACAGCCAAGTGTCGCACAGACCAACAACAGATGTTTTCGCAGATTTTCTGAGCGAAACTGGCCCATATGACATCATCCACTTTCAAAACTTAGAAGGATTACCCGCCGAAGCGTTGCGTACCGCAAGTGCCTCTGGTGCCGAGGTCGTTTTTTCGCTTCACAATTATTATCCGCTTTGTCCGCAAGTGAATTTGTGGCGACAAGAAAGCGCAACATGTGTCGATTTCGAAAACGGTCAAGCTTGCATCGATTGTGTCGCGACCAAACACCCATTGGGTCATATTAAACTTGCCAATGGGCTTGCGTGGCACCTTAAAACCGCAGGGATGCGACCCGGTCATCAACCATTCGATTTCATATTCAAGAATGCGATGCGTCTAGGACGAAGACTGCCACGACGCAGGCACAAACCCAAGAAGGTCGCGCAATCAAAGTCACCAGATGGTTTGCGATTTGCGGATCGACGCACTGCCTTCATCGATTTGATCAATGAAACATGCAGCACGGTGTTATGTGTTTCAGAAGCCGTGCGACAGCTTGCGGAATCCTACGGAATTAGCGGTGACATTTTGCAAACCGATTATATTGGCACACGTCAATCTGGCACTTATCATCAGACAAAGCCCCGCCAACGCACATCTGGACAACTAACCCTCGCTTTTTTGGGGTACATGCGGCGGGATAAAGGGTTTTACTTCCTCCTGTCGGCCTTAGAGACGCTGCCAGATACAGTTCTAGAAAAGGTGACCTTTGTTCTGGCCGCGGGCAAGGGCGATACGGAAACGATGCTGAGGATCGACAATCTGGGTCAGCGTTTGCGCAATCTCAGATATTTTGATGGATACACGCACGACGAATTGGATGACATTTTGGACAAGGTTGATGTGGGTGTCGTGCCGGTGCTCTGGCACGATAATCTTCCGCAAGTCGCGATTGAAATACATTCAAGGAAAATTCCGCTGCTGACGTCGGATATGGGCGGGGCTCAGGAATTGGGGAATTGTCCCGAGATGACTTTCAAGGCGGGCGATGCCAGTGCGTTCCATGCGAAAATCGAAACATTGCTAAGCGAAAACGTTGATATGGATGCCTATTGGCGAAATGCGCGGGCGCCGATCAATGTGGAAACACATATCGAGAACCTCAAAGTGATCTATTCAGGCTTGTTGTCCAAACGGGCCGCGATGAAGGGTGCCGAATACCACGGTACAGAAACAGTCGGATCATAAATGACGTCCCGCCCTTCTGCGACCAATGCCAGATATCGCCGGTATTCTTCGGCATCGTTGAAATGCTGTTGACGGGCGACTTCTGACTGAGCCTTTTCAAGGAAAGCGGAGTTGTATTTGAAATGTGCAAAAATCAATTCGCGTTCTGCGATGCGAGCGCCGCCTATGAAATGCAGCCCTTCTGATAGGCGCAAGCCGGGATGATAACGCAGCAAAGCCAGTTTTTGCGCCGAAAATAGATTGGGTCGTGAGCGGGGCAAAAGACGGTGTCGCAAGGCTGACACCCATCCGGGTTGATCCGAAAAAGGCCCGCCAGAAGATCCAGCATTATGAAAGGGCTGGTAGTCAGCATAATGCGCTTCTGCAAATAAATCGCCAGATTCAAAATTCGCAGTGTTCAGCGATGTTTTGGGATACATGTCGAGCATGAACAGGCGGACAGCGTCAGCGTTTTCAAACTCCGGTTGTGCAATCAGGTCGTTCACAGAAGCAGTTTGAGGATGTTGCCAGATCAGCAATTCATCCGCATCCGCAACAATTGACCATTTTCCGACACGGTAAGCGGCCAGCATTGCCTGTTGCCAATCTACGCCAAAATGTGCGTGACGGTAATCGGTATCTACGGAAAACAAACAGACGTCGGGTTGTTCCAACAGGTATTCCCGTGTGCCGTCATTCGACAGGTTGTCGGCAATCAGAAAGTTGGAAACACCCAAGTCGCGATAGTGTTTTAGGAAATGCGGCAACATGAAAATTTCGTTGCGCATCGCCGCAACAACAGACACCTTCGCATCTCGCGCATTCTTCAGGCGATCTGATGGGCTTAGCAATTCAAGCGCATTGCTGTTGTGCCCCAATCTTGGAATTTGATGAGTTGGCCAGATTTTGGCGGGATACAGCCCCGGTTGTTTTGACTGGTTCATGGCCGTTTCTTGATCAGTGGACGAATCCAAATGAACCAAAGAAATTGGTGCGGTTTGTGATGCAAAAAATGAATTTAGCCACGCCGCAACAGGCTCGGCATCCGAATGGGTTTTCCGCCTGATTGAGACTCTGTAATCTTCGTTGTGTACGCGTATGTTTTGCAACGCCAACAAATCGCCAAGCAGCTTGTCTTCCATAAAGGAAACTTGCAACAGACGTAGCCCTTCGGGTGACTTGGACTGTTTAAGGACGGCGTCGATGGCACAGCGGCTAAGGGCGTAACCAGATCCACCATCTGCGTATTCAGACGGTTCGGGTGATTTGTCCAACTCGTTTCTTCCGCGTGCTGTCTTTGATTTCTCTCGGTGCCAACTGCGATCTGTTTGACCGGGAACGCGGGTTAAGCGTCGTCCAAAATAGTCAAACTTTAAATAGCTGAGATTTCCAAACCAAACCGGAGCATTCACAAAGCAATCGTCATCAATTTTGACGATATGCCCGATATTTGTGTTGGCCTTCGCCCATGCCAGCGCCGCAAGTGTTTTTTGCGGCAATCCTTCGTAGTCATCTGGCGCATCCAACGAAAGGACGTCCCCGTCAACCTTACCCTCGCCGTCCCCAACAACGATCAAATACGGGATACCAAGCGACTTTAGGTTTTCTATCCACCCACGACGGATCGGCGGAATCCGAGTTTCCAAATAAGGTTTGCACGAGAAAATCAAAACCAACGCGTCGTGAAGCCCATCGGCACGTATTGCGTCTGCGATAGGTTGGTGGGTGGGACTTCCAGCTTGGTGAAAAGCGGGTGGTATGACCAACCCGGTACAGTTTTCGGCACGGTTTAACGCAGTTTTCAATGCTGTTGTCAGGCCCGTCTTGGGATCATCACCCAAGTGGTTTTCGACCCATTCAACCAACTCTTGTGCGGTTTGTTTTGCACCTTTGATTTGCAAGGCGACAGCTGCATGCAACGCCATTGCTGGCGCAAGAGCTTGCGAGTCTGTTCGCGCCAGTTTTTCCAAAAGGGGCAGCAACGCATCCGGTAAGGGCGTCGCCTTGGTCGCGTCCTGAATGAGCTGCAAAAACGCATCGTGAATTTTGCGCTGTAACGAAAATTCGGGCGCTGTTGGCACGTCGGTATAACCATCAACGACGGCTTGCCTTGTTAAATCCGCCGCGTCGTCTTTCAGGTCATGTTCAGGTGACACAGCGACGCGCAGTGCAATCGATGAGGCGTGTTGCCCCTGCGATAATACATCTGCACTTGAAAGACCCTGAGGTTGGGCAAGGGGTGTTTCCTCGGGTCCGAAATATTCGCGGCGATAACGTGAAACATCAGCAACGCCAAATTGGTCAAGGTGATCAAGGGCATGTTTTCGATCGATCTGCGAAGCCGATACGTCTTCTAAAACGTTGAACGCGGTGCGCGCTTGGTCCAAGAACGGGGACAGGTCGGCATCCGCAATCGCATTCCAAAAATACTGGTTCAAACCGTAAACGTTAAGGGCAGTATTCTCGACCTGCTTTTTGAATTCGGGCAGAATGACTGGACCACAGACAACCAACTTTGCCGCAGTTTTTGCAAGCTCACTGCATTGCGCACGACCCCAGTAACTTTTGTCTTCGTTGGCCATGAATTCCAACGTTTGAAAGACCAGCGTATTGCGAATGTCCGGTTCAAGGTCGATTGCGTCCAACGCGAAACGGGTCGCATATGCGATGGCGGGTGTGACCGCCCATCCGTCAAGGGATGTGTTCAACCGTTTTAACCCATCTACGGCGTCCCAATGCCGACCTGCGTGTAATTGCCAAGGAACAAGGACGGACGTCATCCAAGCGTCTGTGGGATCATACGGGGTAAGATGCGGCAGTAGGTTTTCCGATTTTGCCATGTCGTTTAATGACGCGAAATCTTGAGCATCGAGCGTGAAAAATTCAGTCATTGCAAGAAACAAGCCACGACGTTGAACAGGGGGTAACGCCAAATCGGACAGGGCTTTCAACGCGATCGTTTTTGAACCGGTGGTGCCGATAGCCGACCAGAAACGCCGTACGGCGCCATCGATGGATGCGTCTGTCCAGTTCGTTGCGGTGGGATGGTGAGGGCGGTGTGAAGGCGGGCAAGGTGACATGGATCCTTGCACGCCAAATTGAGCGGCCAGTTTTTGAACCAACATTTGCCCGTCAATGTTCAAGAGTTCCCATAACTGACCAAAATGGACATGTTCGACAATATGCGCTGCTTCAAAAAGCGTTGGTTCAAAGCCGCCGACCTGCGCCAAGGCCGAAATCCGGTGGGCAACATCACTTTTGCTGAGCGTTAAGGGGGTGCCAATTGTGTTCGCATTCTTGTCTAGCAGCGAAAAAACAAGCTCATCTACTGAAGCGACTTCCGTCCAAATTCGTCCGGGCAACAGGCATACCAAATTCGAACTCTGGCCGTCGCGAATTACCGTATGAGAGAGGATAACATCAGTACCAACAATGCCGACCATGACATCCGTTTGCGAAACATCGGCGCGCAATTCCCAGTTTAAATCTAGGAAAAGCGCGTCTTTTTGCACTGGCTCGGCCAATATTTGGGTTGCAACAATGGCCCCGTGAATGTCCACGACAGTGATGTCATCGAAATTCAGGGCGGTTTCGTTTGGTGTGTCGAGTGTCGCTATCTTTTTGCCATCAACATTGACGTTGATGCTGTTGTCGGTGAACGAAATGTCGACATTGACCGGCCCATTAGGAAGCGGGAACGGCCTTTGGTTTTCGCGGCCCCATATCCCATTATTCCTTTGGTTTGTTACGATGATCTGTTCGTTCCTGCGAAGAGATACATGGAACGGAATATTTCCATTTGCAGACGTCATAAACGAGATATTTGTATACGGTCCCACGCTTAGGTCTGTCTCTAGGATCAGCCTTGTGGCAGTGGGTCGGTAAAACGGATACGCCTTATCAAACGCGTTTGAAACTTGGGGTCTTGTTTCATCTTGGGGCGCTAGAATGGGGGCAACACGATCTGAAACCAATTGGATCGTTGGTTCATCTACCAATGCGACGGGGGTTAGTTTTGTAACGGCCCGCAAGGCCAGTTTCACACCCAATGGATCACGCATTCGGGGCGTGGAAATGCCCGCATTCAGGGCGACGCGATCAAAGGCCATGGCTGACAATGGATGTCCGTGGGCATCGCTTAGTGCAATTGAACCATCAGATTGCAAAAACGGCAATTCCAAACCTGCTTCGCCTTCAGGCGACAGTTTTTGGGCCAAACACAACGCGGCCTGATCCCGTAAAATTCGATCTGTCCATTTCGCCAACGCGCCGGGCTTTGGAATGTCGCCTGCTTGAAGAAACACCACGACATGACCTGTCGCCAGAGCCAACGCTTTTCGCCGTGCAACGGCTGGACGGTTGGTTAAGCATTGAACGGCCTTGCAGGTTGTATCAGCTTCCAAACCACTTATTGCGCTGCTTGTCCCTGCGATCAAAATTTCATGCGCTGGTAAATAACTGTCGCGCAGGGCGTTAATCGTCTCGCGCATTTCAACTCGCGTACCTTCATCTGCTGGCAAAACGATGCTCAGAGGTAACTTTCCGGCCATTTCCAAGGCCCAATACGCGCCGATACCATCTGACCACGTGTCGTCATATTCAATGCTGTGACGGGCAAGGTATTCATTGGCGGCCAAAGCGTATCGCTTACGGCGATTAGGTTCGTGCAACGCGCTTGTGCGTTCGAAAATCAAACGTGACGCGATTTGCGCAAACGCTTCGGCTGCGCCTGGCTTAGCTCCGGCCTGCAAGATATCTTTGAGGTCGTCTAAAACCGCAAATTGCTGAAATACGCCTTCCGTGTCTGATCCAGTAATCTGCCCGACCCGATCACGTGTTTGCAGATATAAGGGTTCAGGCAAATGCAGGATATGATTCGTGCGAGCAGCCACTTGGTAATAAAACGCATGATCTTCGAACAGCTGGCCTTCGGTAAAGCGCAAGTCCCGGATCAATTCTGTTCGGTAAAGTTTGTTCCACGCTGACGGAAAATGGCAAATGACGTCTTGCCATGACGCCAATGGATATCGCGACACGGCGGTTCGGTTCGCAAGGTCGGGCGCTGTGTGAATTGCGGAATGCGTGTGTCCGGCTCCGTCAGGAAAGACAAAGCGCAGACCACAAGCAACCCAATCGGCGCTAGATTGGCACAAAGCGTCCCACATCTTTGCAAGGAAATCGCACATCACACGATCATCACCATCCACAAAGGCAATGGCCTGACCGCGCACCTGTTCAAGGGCAATATTACGAGCGGCCGAGAGCCCCTTGTTCTCTTGGGAAATCAGTTGGAACCGAGGGTCGCCTTCGATCGCTTCCAAAACGCGTGCGCGGCTGTCATCCGTTGATCCGTCATCGACAACAAGGCATTCAAAATCGCTGAAACTTTGTGCGCGCAGGCTGTCGAGGCACGGTTTGATATGATCTTGAACATTGAAGACCGGGACGATGATTGAAATTGCCGGGCCGTGATGTGTGCCTGTTGGTTTCACCATCTCAGGCCCATGTGCTGACCAAGGCGCGCGCGCGATCTAGGGCTTCTCGGATGGTTACATCCATGTCGAGATACCGATAGGTTCCCAAACGTCCGACAAACGACACGCCGTCTTCGGTTTTTGCCAGTTCTTCGTATTGCGTAAGCAAGGTTTTTTCCTCGACCAGACGGATCGGATAGTATGGGATATCCTGCGCTTCACAAGGACGGGAAAATTCGCGAAAGCAAACTGTCTTAGAATGCTCTTCCCAAGGCGCAAAGTGCTTGTGTTCAGAAATGCGTGTGAAAGGGACGTCTGCGTCTCCGTAATTCATGACGGCGCAGCCTTGCCAATCGCCTTCGTCCTCAAAGCGTTCAAAATCCAATGTCCGATACCCCAGCCGGCCCAGCTTATGCCCGAAATACGCATCCAGCGGTCCAGACCAGATCAAGTGATCCCCTGTGATTGTCGCCGGATCACATGGGCTGGATAAATGTACGTCGATGTCAGAATGGTCGAGAATGCGTTCAACCATCTTTGTGTACCCTTCTTTGGGCATACCCTGAAACGTATGGAAGAAATAATTGTCGTCGTAATTGAAACGCAACGGTAAGCGTTTGAGAATGGAAGATGGAAGCTCTGTGGGGGCGCAACCCCATTGCTTTTCTGTATAGCCCTTGAAGAAAGCTTCGTACAAATCTTGCCCAACCATGGACAATGCCTGTTCTTCAAAGTTCTGCGGGTCTGTAATGCTGGCGTCTGCACATTGTGCGACAAACGCCTGTGCTTCCTTTGGTGACATGGTTCGGCCAAAGAACTGGTTGATCGTGTGCAAGTTAATGGGCAGCGTATAAACCGCCCCGTTCACGGTGCTTTTGACCCGGTTCTTAAACGGTTCGAAACTCATGTAATCATTCACATAGGACCAGACTTCGGCATCGTCAGTGTGAAAGATATGAGGTCCGTAGGCATGCACCATAATGCCAGTCGAACTGCATCGCTCTGTATGGCAATTGCCCGCGACATGGCCGCGCGATTCGTGAATTGTGACAGTGTGACCCGCTTCGGCAAAACACCGCGCCATCACCGCCCCAGATAGGCCAGCGCCCACAATCGTGATCTGCATAAGTTGGGCCCTTTTTGCCGCTTTGATTCACCTTATGGGGGTGCCAGAACAGAGGCAACCACGTGCAGTGATCCCATAAGATTAGTGGCAAATTTTCGTTGATCGCCCAAAAGTTGCCAAACTGTTGCTCCGGTGCGAGCGCGAATTGACAACGATCCTTCGCTTGAACTGCTTTGGGGGTGGGTCATGGATTTCGACTGGATCGGAATCGCAACGTCTGGTGACGCGATTCTGAATATCGACTTGCGTGCGACAACATACGCGACGATCGGAGACAGCACATATCTGTTCGCCGTTAATGGGGCGAATGGGGGATTAACCAGTTATCTGTTGCGCGAAGATGGCGGGTTGGCCCAATGGGTCGATCATGGGTATTTTTCCGGCAATTATACGCTGGGTGGGCTTTCAGAATTTGTAGCGGTAAATGGCGAAATGCAGCTGTTGGTTGGCGGTGGGGCTGGATCGCCATTGCAAGCCTTTGCAGTCACTGAACAGGGCGAAATCGGCGGATTGATGAATACCGCCTATTTGGATGCGACTGCGATGCGTCTGTCGTCAGTTGTACATCTTGATTTGGACGCTTTGGATGTTCTTTATTCAGTAGACGCAGGAACTGGACAATTGCGCATGTTGACCGGTGTTGGTGGAGGGTCGTTTATGATCCCTGAACTGGCACCAGCCTTTGATGTGTCCGGGCCTGTGTTTCTGGACCAAACCAGCATAGCCAACACACCCTACCTTGTTTCCGCTGACAGTATTGCGAACGAAGTAGTCTCGTATCGTGTTGATGATGCGACTGGTCACATTTCTAAAATATCGGATTTTGGTGCCGATGATGGTTTGGGCCTTCAGACCCCAATTGCGATGGAAACTGTATCGGCTTTTGGACGGTCATTTGTCGTTGTTGCTGGATCAGGCAGCAATTCACTAAGCGTATTGGAAATCGGATATACAGGTCAATTGGTCCCAGTTGATCATGTTTTGGATACAGGTGGCACGCGTTTTGGTGGCGTGTTGGCGATGTCAGTGTCTCAGATTGGCGACCGTGTTTTCATCGTGGCAGGTGGTGCCGATGACGGGCTGAGTCTGTTTACGCTTTTGCCGGACGGTCGTCTGTCACATTTGCAAACATTGATACACGAAGCTGAACTTGGCCTGCAAAATGTTGATGTGATTGAAACTGTGATTGTTGGTTCAAATTTGCAAATTTTTGTCGGCTCAGACACACGTATCGGACTGTCTCAATTCGCTGTCGATCTAAGCGGCCTTGGCGTTGAAAAACGCAATTGGGCAGAGGGTGGCCAATACGTTCAAGGCAGTGTTGGCGATGATATCCTGATGGCGGGGCTAAATGGTCATGACACGCTGAATGGACGCGGTGGAGATGACATTCTGGTCGCAACAAACGCAGATGTCACAATGATCGGCGGCGCGGGTTACGACCGCTTTGTGCTTGCCGATACAACTTTTGTACAAACAATCGATGACTTCGAAGTTGGCGTCGACCGATTGGATTTTTCCGCAGTCCCGTTTTTGCGCAACGCAAACCAAGTTCTTGTGCGTGGAACGGCAACCGGGGCCGAGCTTTATTATAGTGACCTGCAGATCGTCGTCACGTCTGCGACGGGTCAAACGTTGAGCCACACAGATATTTTTGGGGCCGGTTTCGATTATCCTGATCGCGTTTTGGTTCTGTCGACACCTTCAGGCATGGAAATCGTCGGCACAGAGGAAGCAGAACAACTTTTTGGAACAGACGGCGACGATACCATTTTTGGCAATGGCGGCGATGATGCTTTGTATGGCGGCGACGCGAATGATGTCCTGATAGGAGGTCAGGGCAACGATACTTTGGCTGGTCAAAATGGCGATGATATCTTGATCGATGACGAAGGTAACAACGCACTCTACGGAGGAGCCGGGCACGACAGCATTCTGGGGGGGGAAGGGTTAGATACCGTTTTTGGTGGTATCGGCGACGATACCGTAGACACAGGGGGCGGCAATGACAGCATTGGTGCCGGAGGTGGCGACGATGATGTATCAAGCGGGTCTGGCGATGACACGATTTGGGCAGGTCCGGGCAATGACATCATAAGTTCAGGGGATGGCAACGACAGCATTGGTGCGTTCACGGGCAATGATACGATTGACACGGGCACTGGCAACGACACGGTTTGGGCAAGCCGCGGCGACGATCTGGTTGTGGCAGGGGCCGGAGATGATCAGATCGGTGGATTTGACGGCGACGACATCATTTTTGGTGACGCTGGTGACGACGAACTTTGGGGGGCCAGGGGGTCTGATGCATTAACCGGCGGTGCCGGCGATGACCTGCTTGGCGGCTTTATCGGAAACGATACGTTGCGCGGGGATGCCGGACAGGACAATCTGTGGGGGGGTGACGGTGATGACCGTCTTTATGGCGGCAACGACAACGACATTCTGTTGGGCGGGGCTGGTGCCGACCGCCTTTATGGGGACGCGGGTGATGATCACATTTGGGGCGACAAGGGATCGGATCAAATGTGGGGCGGGGCCGGGGCTGACGTCTTTTATTTCTATAAAAACCAAGGTGCAGATCGAATTCGGGACTTTGAAGTCGGTGTTGATATAGTTCAATTTTTCGATCCTAATCTGACGTTTTCTGATTTGAACATCACGCAACAATCCAGCTCGGTCCAGATTACACTTGGGGGCGGAACAATACGTTTCGACGACCTTGTTCTTGGTGACCTAAGCGAAAGCGATTTCCTTTTCGGAGGATGATTTTTTGGTAAGGCGGCTTTCAAACCGTTATGTAACCCGGCAAAGGGGCGGTCAGGGTCGTAAGTGCCTGATCAAATCGGGGCGGAACGGAAATGACGAATTGCATCCATAGGTCCACACAATCAGGTAAGGTCCTGCCATGAAAAACATAACTGTTGTTGGATTGGGATATGTCGGTTTGTCTTTGGCAATACTGCTGGCGCGTCACCATCATGTCCGCGTGTTGGATATTGTGCCTGACAAAGTGGATGCGATCAATCAACGGCGGTCGCCAGTGGCCGATAGCAAAGCGCAAATGTTGCTGGATCAAGACGTGCTTGACCTTGTTGCGACAACCGACCCGATGGCTGCCTTATCTGGTGCTGATGTCGTGTTCATTGCCACACCGACCAACTTTGACGAGCAATCCAAAACATTTGATATCTCAAGCGTTCAATCCTCGGTGAACCAAGCGTTGAAGTATGCACCAGACGCAAGCATCGTGATCAAATCAACTGTGCCGGTTGATTACCCGCAGGCCATACAAGACCAGATCGGCAGTGATCAGGTAATCTTTTCGCCTGAATTCTTGCGCGAAGGCCGGGCAATCGAAGACAACCAAAACCCCAGCCGAATTGTTGTCGGAGACAAAGGACCCCGAGGCGCGGAAGTTGCCGAATTGTTGCGCAGTTGTGCCCAAGATGGATGGTCCGGGGACGTGCTATTGACCGGCCCGACCGAGGCCGCAGCGGTAAAGCTTTTTGCGAACACCTATTTGGCAATGCGCGTCGCGTTTTTTAACGAACTTGATAGTTTTGCCTTGGAACATGGTTTGGACACGCGGGACATCATCGACGGTGTTTGCCAAGATCCTCGGATAGGTAACGGATATAACAATCCGTCTTTTGGATACGGTGGGTACTGTCTTCCTAAGGACACGAAACAGATGCAGGCCAGTTTTGACGGTGTTCCGCAAAAACTGATGGACGCAACTGTGCAGGCCAACGCCAAGCGGAAGGCGGTCATAGCGAATGCGATCATAGAACGCGGACCAAAGACCGTCGGAATTTACCGGTTGGTCATGAAGCATGGTTCAGACAATTTTAGGTCTTCTTCTATTCAAGGGGTGATGGCGCGTCTGCGCAAAGCCGGTATCGAAATGATCGTTTTCGAACCAGTTTTGCAAGAGGCAACGTTTAAAGGCGCAAGGGTGGAACGTGATCTCGAGGTTTTTAAATCAAGTGCAGATGTCATCGTTGCAAATCGCTGGGATGATTCAATTTCTGATGTCGAGGACAAGGTTTTTTCAAGAGATATCTACCGCACAGATTAATCTGCCGGACTTGACGGATCACCACAAACCACCAATATTTCCGTATTACTACAAAAGTGTTTTTTGTTTATGCGAGTAATAAGGGGAATTTGTGTGGAGGAATATGGTATTCGGTTTGATCCTAGCGATCAGCCATCGCCTTTTATTGTCTGGACATTGCGCAGGACTGGCGGCACGACTCTGAACAATTTGTTGATGGGGGCGTCTCCGTTTCCCACGGGATTGCACGAGCCCTTTAATCATGATCGTGAATTTGGGTGGGTCAGCCAAACCTATGGCGACACCGAAGATTTGGACGAACTGCGCAGCAATGTCGGCAAAGTGTTAGACGATTCCCCGTTGTTTAAGACGGCTTTCGAAATGCAGTCCCTGGCAATCAACAAGTCTATTTTGTTGGAAAGTACGGCGCGCGGATATCGCCATATAATCCTTGATCGCAAAGCCGAGGTGGACCGTTTGCTGTCCCTGGAATTGGCGCGCGTCACAGGTGGTTGGGGCAAAATGGATGCGGAACGCATTTATGCCGAATACACATCTGGCGCGTCGCAGATCGAAGAATTCGATGTTGATTGGCTAGTAGGCCATTTGGAATATTGCCGGAAAATGCGCACGAGCTTACAGCAACTTATGATTGAGGCGGGCATTGCCCCTCAGGTGGTCTATTTCGAAGACATTTATTTAGATCATGATGCCGGCCGCCGCCAGATTGACTCTTTGATGCATTTTGTTGGGCTGTCGCCGGAAAAGGTGCCAAACTACGAAGTGATTGTGGCTGATGCATTGACATATCAGGGCCAAAATTCAGCACGTATGATGAATTTGGTACCCAACATTGATGATGCGCGCAGCAGGTTGAATAACGTTGATAGGCCGCACACATTCCATTTTTAAACAGGCGGTTTCAGTAACCCCAATTCGATCAGAGTATCGACGTTTTCGTATTGAATGGAGCCTTCAAAAGCAAAGCTGCGATTTTCCGGATTTTGCATCCGTTCTGCGTAGATCATGTATTCACGCGCACCTTCGTAATGTTGCTGGCGCTGCACTTCTTCCAGTGCACGGGCGTGAAAGTCAGGGAGGAATTTAAAGTGCAGCAACGCACCTGTTTCCGCGGCGACCTTGCACGGTGTCATTTCGTGAGTGGAAGATAAGTATCTGAATTCACGCTCCCATTTCACCAAAGGGGCTTTTTGCATCGACATATGTGGCATGTTCAACGCGTGACGGTTATTCCAGAACAGCCTTGTTCGAACGCCGCCAGATGCGGTTTGACCGGGGCAGGCTGTCACTGCGTCGTACCAATAACCATCTCTGTCAAAACAATTAAATGTTTCGATCAATGATTGCCCAGGAAGATATGTCACTTCATCCAGACCTTGTTGGGCATACATATCGATCATTGTGGTGAACAAAGCTTGCGCTTTTTCAGCGTCCAGTCGGGCGCATAACGTGCGTAACGCACCGGGTGTTTCACACCCCGAAAAGACTAAAATTTCATCTGCGTCGACTGTAAGGACCCAGCGCCCTTCAAGGTATGTGTTGGCAACTTCATTGTGCCATTTCACACCATAGCGCGAGTCGCGATAATTCTCGTCTGTTTGCAGAACGGTGACGTCAAGAACTTCGGCAAAATACTCTAGCGTTGCATCATCAGACATGTTGTCGATCAAAAAGAACCGGTCGACACCAAGGGTCCGATAATATTCCGTGACCCATTTCAAGCGAGTGAATTCATTTCGGGCCACGATGATGCAGGCAATCGCATCCTTTGGCAAAGGCTCTTTTGGACCTGATAGGTGACGAAACGGCGTTGGCGCACCCAACAAAGGAGACATGTCTTCTTCGCTTTGCAACAGCTTTGTCACGGCTGATCTTAAACGCATCGGGTTGTTTTGCGCAGCGGCGATCTGCATGCGCAGTCGATTGAAATTCCATGCATCTAGATGGGAACGGGCCCGTTCAAGCAGTTGATCAATTCCGTCGAGCCGCCCAAGTTTCAAATGAGCCATGAGGGTATAGCGCCAGATTTCCCCCTTCAGTTTTTGCAAAGAACTGAGTTCATCAAACAGATCGACGATCTGCGACCAGTTTCCACGCGTCGCTCGATAATGCGCAAGCGCATTGACCAAGCCTTCTGGAAATGTGCTGGAAATATTGTATGCGCTGACCAAGGCATGGGCGGATATTTCGGAAAATCCAGTAAGAGAATGGTCGCGAATTTGGACACGAATGCTCAATTCCAAGAAATCAGCCGCTTCGACCGTCGACAAATCCCACCGAACATCGTCCATCAGGTCAAGAACAGATTGTACTTCGGTGAAATAGTTGCGCCACGCCAGCGTTTTGGCAAAGGCAAGCAACTGGCTGTAGTTCAGTTGACTGTGTAAGCGTTTGACTGTGTCGCACAGCGTTTTCATGTGACCTTGGTGCATAAGATCATCGGCCACGCTGGCCACGTGAATAATGTCCTCAAATGACCCGGCCGCGATAGCAGAGTAGGTCAGTTTGAGAAAATCAGCTTGGCTAAACCGTTCCAATTGCTGAGAATCTGGCTGCTTTAACGCGTCCAACAATGCGTTGGTGTCTTGTTCTGCAAACAACCAGACAAGTTGATTGTCGTCTGGCAGTTCAAACTGATTGTCAAAGTTTAGATTGTCGATGTGTGAGCTAAACGGAGTATGCCCATTGGCCACAAGAGCGTCGATCAAAATGGACAATGCAGAAGAGAATGACGTCTGCGCCGCGTCAATCGATTGGGTCAATTCCGGCGTCAATGCAGCCATGAACGCGGGGCTTAGGGCGTCACGAAGTACGGTCCGGGATATGGCGATTGCGACGGGTTTTTCGTCTTTGCCAGTCAGTGATGCGAAATCTGCTGCTGTCGAACGTGCCAACCAGTCGGTGATCGAGGGATGCGAAACGTCTCTTCCTTCGATCAGGCAAAATCGCGTCGTGCAGGACCCTCGCATTTCTTCGCGCAACAGCCAGATCAGTTCCCGAACGGATGCAGTTTCTGATCCGCCAAAATCTTGCAGACAAAACCCAGAAGGTCTTTGCGCCGCTGCGTTTTCTTGAAAATGGGACAAGTGTTTTACGGCGCAAAACGTTTGACGCGTTGGTCGGAACCATAATTGAGGATCGGCCCGTTCAAAGATGGGCAAACGTTGTTTGGAGTGTTTGAAGAACGCAGCCCAATCAGAAAACCGCCAGCTGTAAGGGGCTTGCCAATAGGCCAGCGTCAAGAATTGCGAATCCACAAGTATGCGCCCCGCCTGCGCAACTATATTTTGACGCCCGTTTGTTTTCTGCGGCAAAATAAACGCCCAGCTCTCGTTCAACGCAAACTCGCCATTTCCTGCAAACAAGAGAAACTGAGTGGATGTCCGTTTCGCCGCGTATTGCGTCAGAGCCCGCTCAATATTTTCAGGGATGTCGCCTTCTTGCAGGTTCATTATCAGGATGTGCTGATGATCCATGTCCGAAATGGACGCATTGATTGCGTCTTCTAGTTCAATTGAGGACGGATAACTTGATGCTTTTAGCAAGCGAATATCCGAGAGCATATGCTGACTTGCGTCCAATTCAGCAAGTAACGCGCTGTCCTCATCGGGGCCTATGATCACGCACCCAAACCGATGTTCATAAGCGGGCATGACAATTTGTTGGCTTAGTGCTGCGAATTGACGGAAGTTAAGCTCATTCTCAAAGCTTGTCAGATGTTGCGGAACTGTAGTTTCAAACCGCTTCACTCTGTCAAAAACGAAATGGTCACCAAAAACGCGGGCTGGATTCAGGCTAAGTATGACCTGCGCATCTTTTTTCAGGTTTAGGGACCACGGCCAAACGTCCAAGACCAATGTTCCGTCTGCGATCAATTCGCGGCTACAGCTGAATTCTTCGCACCAGCTTCCATCGGGGCGTTGCGAGTTGACGACCAAGCTATCGCCTCCTCCACTTGGATGCTGTCTTAAAAACAGAGCTAGCATGCAGTTTGCTTCAGCATCCATCAATCTGACGTGGAAATCGTCGGTGATTTCAGGGAAGGACAGAACAAAATGTTCGCCTGCGATGCCAAAATCCATACTGCGCAATTCGCTGTCCTTTTTAGAAGCGTGGTTGATACCAATATTGCCGAACTATCGGCTGATGAAGAACTTTAGCCACGGGCATGTGCAGGGTCCACGCTAAACTATGGCAATTTAGGTGGTTAGGGAGCTGCTTTGGTCAATCTGCGTGCAGCGCGCCGTTCCAGTTTCTGCATGCCCTTTTCGTTCAGTTCGTCCAAAGTGTCCCACAATGCATAATCTTCTTCGTAAAAAGCGCGCATTTCGTCTTGGAGATCTTCTGGAAAATCTCGGTCGTTTGGCAACTTGGACACATTGTGCTGCGGCAATCCGGGATCAACGCCAAGCAGCCGCGCAACGTCCGGATAAATGTCGTTGATCCGGTGATAGGGAATGATCAAATCTGCCAGGATATTGCCTTTTCGTCCTTGAAAAGCCTGAAGCTGCAAATGCTTGTTCCCATTCATTCGAACAATGTTCCAGTCCTGACGTCGCCAGAATGTTTCAAAGTCCAAGTCTTGGGGCAATGGGCTTTCGACCGCGTTGCCTTTGCGATAGCGGAACCAGGAATAAATCCAGTCAATTGGATCTCGCATCACGCCGAACTTAAAGAATTTCTGGCGTGCGTGATCGGGATGATTGAACAAGTAAGGATAGCTTTTTAGCACTTTTTGCAGCGGCATATGCCGCCGCTCAGGAGTGCCAGAAGCGATGATGTCGCCATGCGGTAGCAATGCGTTTTCGATCGAAGTCGAAGCTGTTTTCGTATTCGCGACGAAAATGAAACGCTTGCTTACTGAAATCAGCATACCTTCTCCCATGTGTCGAGCTGGAGTTACCCTGATAGAGGGAAAAGCTCAACGCATGGTCTGAAGGTGTGCCAATTATTGCTTAGAAAATGTCGATATGTGCATCAAGTCCGCTGGTTGATGTCAAACCGCCCAAAGTCAGAATGTCTCCATCTCCGAAATCAAACGTCACACCGTCTTCACCGACCGTCGCAAAATTGGAAACGACGCTGGCGGCAGTATTCGCACCTGACCATAGATTGTCATTCAAGCGCAATGTGTCTTGGCCCAATGTGAAGTCGGTAATGAAATCTTCGCTGGAATTGTTCTCGTACGAGAATATGTCCAGTCCTGATCCGCCGGTGATAATGTCCTTGTCTTTGCCACCATCAAGCAGGTCATTGCCTTCGCCGCCGTTCAGTTCGTCGTTTCCACGACCACCTTTCAGCGTGTCGTTTCCGCCGCCGCCGTGCAGTTCATCGCCTGACGAACCACCATTGATGACATTTGCACCCGTGCCGCCGAAGATAATATCTTTCCCAGCACCGCCGCCGATTGTGTCATTGCCCGAAGAAGCCAAGATACTATCGTTGCCAGTCCCACCCCAAATGAGGTCAGCATCATCGCCCCCATCCAAAGTATCGTTGCCGTCGCCACCGCGTAGAGTGTCATTGCCTTGGCCGCCGTTCAGAACGTCGTTGCCAGCCCAGCCACCGATGCCATCATTGCCTTCGCCACCGTCGGCAAAGTCATCACCGCCGCCGACCCACAAACGGTCGTGTCCGGTGCCGCCATCGGCCGTGTCAGATCCCGCTCCGCCTTCCAGCGTATCGTTACCGGACCCACCTTGCAGAATGTCTTCACCATCGCCGCCATGCAGGTTGTCGTTTCCGTTGCCACCAACAATGGTGTCTGAACCTTCTTTGCCGGCAATGTCGTCAGAGCCGTCATTGCCCCAAATCGCGTTGTCAGCGGAATTCCCGGTGACAGTATCGTTGCCAGATCCGGTTTTCAGATTTTCAATTACAGTGCCGCGCGCAATTCCAACATTGCCTGTCAAACCGCCAACGTTAGAGAAACTTTCCCCGTTTAGATTGACGTTGTCGCTGTGCGAGCTGTAGCTGAAGTCGATCGTGTCGTTGCCACTGTGATCGAAGATTGTATAGGCGACGCTTCCACCATCAAAGATGTTTTGCGGATCCGTTCCTGTCGCGACTGAATCGAACAACGCATCAAGATAGGTGCCGATTGTTGAATCGGTCCCGCCCCAAACGTCATCACCAGCCGTTACCGTACTTTCGCCGTACAAATTCTGGATCGCCAAAATATCAACCATTTGGGCCGACGTGACATTGGCGTGGCTCGCGTTGATGGATGTGTTTTGTGATTGCGAGAAATACGACATCACCGACATTTGCCAGCTGTCTTCAGCAAAGTCAGCGTCATTGGCGTAATTGGCAGAGCCGTTGTAGCTGCCTTGGTGGCCTAGCCCAAGTGCGTGCCCAATCTCGTGAATGTATGTTTGGAAGGTATAGCTGCCGATATCCGATCCATAGCTGCTGATCCAGCTTGAAGAAACGTTGACTGACGAGCTTTGAATATCGCCGCGGAAATACGAGCTGGACGCGTATGCACCACTGCCGTCGTCTTCAAATACCATGCTGGCGCTGCCAGTGGTTTCGATGAATTCAATGTCAGCGACAAGTTCCCATGCTTCCATTGCCCAGCGTGCCAATTGTTGGCCTTCCGCGGTCAAAGCACTCAAGTTCACTGTGATATCGTTGCTTGGTCCAGTATTGTAAGACCGGTCATTGCCGCCCCAATACCCGTCCGTCAGGAAGTTCGCCATTTGGTCCAACGTCGAAATCGGACCAGTATTGATGGATTCACCAGACGTCACCGTAACGGCGTATGCACCAGTTCCGATGTGGAAGGCATAGGCCGAAACTTGAATATAGTAGTCGCCGCCAGTTGTTGTTTCCAACACGACCTGCGATCCGTATCCGTCGCCACTGTCATCGTCTTCATAAAGAATGCTACCGTCGCTACCGCGCACATACATGTACGTATCGTAGTAACTTTCGAGACCCTCAAGATCGATGGTGTAGCGCATGTTCGCTTCAAGGGTGACGCGAATATAATCATCATCTGAAGTGTTTGAACGGACGCCATTAAAGACGTCGCCGGGGCCCATAACATTTGTCGTCGTTATCGAAGCCGAGGCAGTCGGATCTTCAGCTACGGCGGCTTGAATGACAGGGTCCACAGTCCAACACTCGTCAGTTTGGACACCAAGATCGGAGCATAGGGTACACATAGGCAGAACTACTCTTATGTTTCTAAGGCAACTGGTCGTTAACAACTTGCGATTCCCAGTAACAGCAGGAACTTCAAATCGCAGGCTGAGTTGCAAAAAGCCGCTACAACTAGGGCGATCTTATGGCGGAATTTGGCGAACATTGGGTCATTCGACTTGCGACCTGATGACCACCAAGCTATCACGAAGGGTACATTCCGTAGCTTAAAAATACGTTAATCAATTGATAACAAATATTAAAATATAATTTCAGGCGTTAACTGGCCGCGAAAAATTGGGTTCAATGCAATTAAATAGCACTTCAATCACAAATTGCTGTTCTGGACGTTTCTTTTCTTCTATTGGTCAAAATGTCTGCCAGCACTGCATTCGGGGGAACGGTCGTGCATAGATTCTTACGATGGTTCGCGTTTGTTTGCTTATGTTCTGCTTTGTCTGCGTGCTCTCTTCCGCGAGGATCTGCGGTTCAAAATGAGATTATCAAAGCTCAGGATGATGGTTCGGCAAGTTTTCAAGTTGTCCCTGTCGGTCGTGAAAATGTCCAAACTTTGGCGCAATGGCCTGCGACAGGCTGGGCGGGATCCTATCGTTGGTTCGATGCCAGTCGTGGCCCGTCTTCTCCGTTAATACGTTCGGGCGACAAAATTGTTCTGACGATTTGGGACAGTCAGGAAACATCGCTGATCACAACGCCAGACCAACGCAGCGTGACGATGCCAACAATGCAAGTGTCACCTTCGGGAACGTTGTTCGTGCCTTATTTGGACGAGGTCATCGTTACTGGCCTGACACCATCTGATGCGCGCCGTAAAATCCAAGGCGAGCTTGAGGGAATTGTACCATCCGCACAAGTACAGCTTAGCCATGAGGCCGGGCGCAAGAATACAGTCGACGCGGTTCGCGGGTTTGCAAAACCAGGAAGCTATCCGCTGCCGGATCGCGACTATTCGATTCTAACGCTTATTTCTCAAGCGGGCGGTATCAGCGATGCTTTGCGTAACCCCTTGGTCCGCGTGATCAGAAATGGTGAGACTTACGAAATCCGTGCAACCAACCTTTTGGAAGACGCAAAACGCAATGTTCTGCTGCGCGGCGGCGACAAAGTCGTCGTTGACGAGGACGACCGTACGTTCATCGCTCTTGGTGCGACGGGTACAGAAGAGCTGGTTTACTTTGATCAGGAAAAAGTCACCGCGCTTGAAGCGCTTGCACTGGTCGGGGGGCTGTCTGATAGCCGCGCGGACCTAAAAGGTGTTTTGATCCTGCGAGAGTATTACGCCTCAGCCGTGCGTGACGACGTGTCCGGGCCTAACAAATCGCAGGTTGTGTTCTCGTTTGATCTGACTTCTGCAGACGGGTTGTTCGCTGCGAAAAAATTCCGCGTCAATCCAGATGATCTTTTGATCGCGAGCGAAAGCCCCGTGACATCCGCCCGTACGATCTTTGGTCTGATTGGTTCGGTCGTCGGTGTTGGAAACGCGTTGGACAACAACTAAGCGGCTTTGATCCCTGTTTCGAGAGCGGCCAATACCTGATTGATCTCTGCTTCTGAAATGATCAATGGCGGTGACATCATGATGTTATTCCCACCGACACGCACCATTGCACCAGTGTCGTAGACCGCTTTTTGTATGCGCCCCATTGTGGCCGCATCCAGTGGCGTCTTGTTGGCCAGATCGCTGACGAATTCTATGGCTGTCATCAGACCATGCCCCCCGCGCACATCACCAATAATTTCGAATTGCTCTTTCAAGCGTACAACCCCGTCATAAAGCTGTGTGCCCCGTATGGCCGCATTTGTCTTTGTATCCAAACGAATGGTTTCTTCCAGACAGGCCGTGACGGCCGCGGCGCCGACCGGGTGTGCCGAATAGGTATAACCGTGAAAAATGGCGCCCGCTTCATCGGAATTTTCGAACACCTGCGCCACCTCTTCGCTTAGAAGTGTCGCGCCGACGGGGAAATACCCCGACGTAATTCCTTTGGCGGTGCTCATCATATCGGGCTTAACACCCCAATGGCGACTGCCTGTCCAACTGCCTGTTCGACCAAAACCACAGATAACCTCGTCAGCGATCATTAAAATGCCGTGGCGATCACAGATGTCCCGGATCAAAGGCATGAAGGTGTCATGCGGAACAATGACCCCTCCCGCCCCAAGGATCGGTTCCATAATGAAGGCCGCAATATTTTCCGCGCCTTGAAACTCGATCTCGTCTTCCATTGTTTGGGCAATGATTTGGGCCAAACGGGCCGGGTCGGTTTCATCGAATGGATTTCGATACGTGTAAGGCGCGGGCATATGGTGGCACCCAGCCAGTAACGGTTCATAAGCTTTGCGAAACCGGTTGTTCCCGTTCACGCTGGCCCCGCCGAAATGCGTGCCATGATACCCTTTCTTCAAGCTCAGAAACTTGGTGCGCGTGGGCTGGCCTTTCAGGCGCTGATATTGCCGCGCAAGCCGCAAACACGTTTCCACAGAATCCGACCCGCCAGAGGTGAAGAACACGCGTGACATCCCATCTTCGGCAAAGAATTCGCGCACAACATACGAGGCTTCAATCGCGGGTGGGTTGGTCGTGCCCGCGAATGCAGAATAATAAGGCAGGTCATAAAGCTGTTTGGAAATCGCTTCTTTGACCTTGTTGTTGGAATATCCAAGATTGACGCACCACAACCCGCCAACCGCGTCGACGACCTTGTGGCCATCGATATCTTCGATCTGGCTGCCGTCTGCTTTGGCTATAATAGTCGGAGGCGTTTCGCGCGTGGCGCCGGGGTGACCCATCGGGTGCCACAAGTGTTGAGCGTTATTTGCGCGTAAGAAGTTGTCGTCTTTCATGAAAAGCCTCCTGTCTTGGATGATTTGATCCAGACACGAAACACGCAAGTCATCAAGTCTTGTCTAGCGGCGGCCCAACATTGCCAAGCGAATAAGCGCGCGTTCAACCAAAGCCATTGAAGGGGCCGTCGCACCCGCCGATCGCAAAGAAAGGTCCGTGTCAGTTAGCACGCCAAGCGCCGTTTCCAGTTTAGACGGTCCCCACCGCTTTGCCTGCGCCAGCATACGATCACGATTGGGCCCCCAGATTTGAGGTCGCCCGGTTGTGTCCACGGCTGCGCGATGCAAAGTCCGAAAATGACGCATCGCGCCAATACACAAAGTTGTCGGATTGGCACCTTGCGCAGCAAGCCGTTGCATGACCGGTCCAATGCTCTGTGCATCGCCATCCGCCACAACCATCAGAACATCATCTACTTCGGCCTCGACGGATGTTGGCGCACATGCGGCGATATCTTCGCCGTTTATGGGCGTATCGTCGCCCCGTTTATAGAGTGACAGTTTTTCCAACGTCTGGCGAAAATCACCGGGCTCAAGCGCGCGCGCCAGATCCATCAATTGTGTCATGGCATCGCCAGATGGTGTGCTGATCCCCGAGGATTGAAGCGCTTGTTCTATTTCGGCACGTCCCGGTGGATCGTTGTAAATGGCGACAGCATACGCCTGCTTATGGGCTTCGAATGCTTTTCGCAGTTTGGACGTGGGTTTTAATTGCCCGGCTGTTACGACGATTTGGGCGTCACCCTCGCTCCATTCAGACAGCGCGTTCAGAACAACATCGCTAAGCTGGTCATTCACATCCTCGACAAGGGCCACGCGTGGGCCCGGAAAGAACCCGATTGCCTTTAGCGCATCCATAAGCAGCGCTTTGTCTTTGCGTAAATCGGATGCCGGAATGCGGGTCAGGCGCATTTCTTCTTCGCCCGATGGGCCGACAAGCGCTGCGACGACTTCTTGTCGTTTCAAAGCAATCCGCATCGTGTCCGGGCCATAAATCAGCAAACCAGCCGATTTTGGATCTGGTTTGGAAAAATAGGAAAGTGCCGCGTCCTTGGACAGTTTCACGAGTCGAGCTTCAGAAGCTGTAAGCGTTTGACCATTTCATCGGCCAGAATGGTCATCAAACGTTCATTGGCGTCGCGTTGTGCGGACAATGTTGCGATCGTCGTACCCGCAGATGCGTAACCCGTGAAATTATCGACGCTGCCCGATGCCGTGATTTCCCCGGTCGTCAAATTTCGCAACGTGTAATCGGCCTGTCCAAGGACATTGAACCGTCGAATCTCTCCGGTCGCATCCTCAGCCAGTCCGGTTTCGCTTAATGTCAGAGTCATTGCCAATTCATATTGGGCATTTGCTGTGCGCCCAAGGCGTTCCTCGAGGCGCTGCACCAAAAGAAAGCTCTCGCGGCTGTCGGGTTCCGAAACGCTGACTTTACCGACAAGCGTGTTGCCCGGTGTGTTCACCGGCGAAAACCCACATGCAGCAAGCATGATGGGCAGCGAAAGGACCGCGCGTCTAGACCACAACATTGACGATTCGACCGGGCACAACGATCACCTTTTTAGCAGAGCCTCCATCCAAGGCCTTTTTCACAGCATCTGTGGCCATGGCGATTTTTTCAACCTCTGCTTTGTCCATATCCGCCGGAACTTCGATTTCGGCACGGCGTTTGCCGTTAATCTGAATAGGAAGTGTGACGGTATCGTCAACAAGCAGCGATTCATCTGCTTTTGGCCAAGGAGCGTTCGCCAACAGGCCTTCGCCACCATGATGATGCCAGATGTCTTCGGCCAAATGCGGGGTCATTGGTGCCATAAGTTGCGCGAGCGTCATGATAGCTTCGCGCATCGCGGGTTTGCTGGCCTTTGATTTGGACAGGATATTCGCGAAAGCATACAGTTTGGCGATGGCCGCGTTAAAACCAAAGCTTTCAACACCCATGGTCACATCATGGATCGCTTTGTGCAGTTCTTTGCGCAGGGCGACATCTTGGGATGAATCGCCATCTTCCATTGCACTGATGCGTTGGCACAAGGTCCAAACCCGATTGAGGAACTTATAAGACGCCTCTGCCCCGGCTGCGGTCCATTCGACGTCCCGTTCGGGTGGAGAATCAGACAGAACAAACCAACGCGCCGTGTCTGCACCGAATTGTTCGATGATGTTCATCGGATCGACAACATTGTTCTTGGATTTGGACATCTTGGCAGAAGGGACAATATCGACTTCTTTCCCGTCTTCTTTCAGGAACGCCGACCCATCCCGCAATTCCACCTCTTCGGGGTAATAATAGACAGGCCGGCCATCTTGGCGCTGAGTCTTATAAATTGCGTGGGTCACCATTCCTTGCGTGAACAACGCGTTGAATGGCTCACGCGCTTTTTCAGGCAAGTGACCTGTGATTTGCATCGCGCGCGCAAAAAAGCGGGAATAAAGAAGGTGTAGAATAGCGTGTTCAATGCCGCCGATATACTGATCAACGTTCATCCAATATTCGACATCGGCCTTTTCGGTCGGCGTTTCGGCACGTGGCGCTGTAAAGCGCGCAAAGTACCACGACGAATCGACGAACGTGTCCATCGTGTCTGTTTCGCGTTTTGCGGGCTTGCCACAGGCCGGGCAGGGTGTATCGCGCCACGTTGGATGGCGGTCCAACGGGTTGCCGGGGATATCAAACGACACATCGTCCGGCAGTTTGATGGGCAGATTTTCTTTTTTCTCTGGAACCACGCCACAATCATCACAATGCACGACCGGAATCGGGCAACCCCAATACCGCTGACGGCTTAGTCCCCAATCCCGCAAACGAAATTGCGTTTTTCCTGTGCCCCAGCCCGCGTTTTCCGCAAAAGTGATCGTTGCATCAATCGCGTCTTGTCCCGTTGCTTCGGTCAGACCTGCAAAATGATCCACCCACCGGACTTTCTGTTCTTTTGGCGGAACAAAGGCGTCTTTCTGAACGGGTGCGCCATTCTCAAGATCAAAGAACGTGTCGACAACGGGCAAATCGTATTTGCGACAGAAATCAAGATCACGCTGATCATGAGCAGGGCAGGCGAAAATAGCGCCCGTGCCATAATCCATCAGGATAAAGTTCGCGATCCAAACCGGCAGTTCCCAATTTGGATCAAGCGGATGTTTGACTTTTAGCCCGGTATCAAATCCAAGCTTTTCCGCCGTGTCCAAGGCTTCTGCCGTTGTTCCACCCTTGTTGCAGTCTTCGCGGAAGGTTTGGACCGCAGGATTCGTTGCCGCCAATTCTTTCGCCAAAGGATGATCCGGTGAGATACCGACAAACGACGCGCCCATAAGAGTGTCGGGCCGAGTCGTATATACAGAGATCGGATCGCCGCCATCAGAGCGTTCAAAGCTAAACTCAAGGCCGCGTGATCTACCGATCCAGTTTTCTTGCATCAGGCGCACCTTGGCCGGCCAATCGTCCAGATCGTTCAGCGCGTCTTGCAGTTCTTCCGCCATGTCGCTGATTTTAAAGAACCATTGGGTCAACTCGCGCCGTTCCACTTCGGCACCGGATCGCCAGCCTTTGCCATCGATGACCTGTTCGTTGGCCAAAACGGTCATATCGATCGGATCCCAATTCACGACAGCGTTCTTGCGATACACAAGACCGGCCTCAAGGAAATCCAGGAACAAGGCTTGCTGCTGACCGTAATATTCAGGGTCGCACGTTGCGAACATGCGTTCCCAATCCAGACTAAAGCCCATCGGCTTCATCTGTTCGACCATGTCGTCGATATTTTTGTACGTCCACTCTTTGGGATGCCCGCCTGACGCCATCGCTGCGTTTTCAGCGGGCATTCCAAATGCGTCAAACCCCATCGGGTGTAGTACATTGAAACCGTTAGATTTTTTGTATCGCGCGATCACGTCGCCCATCGTATAATTGCGCACATGCCCGATATGGATGCGGCCCGACGGATAGGGGAACATCTCAAGCACATAGTATTTCGGTTTGGATGGATCGCGCAAAGCCTTGAAGGTTCCGGCCTTGTCCCATGCGGTTTGCCAGCGGGCTTCGATTTCTGAGGGCGTGTATGTGGTCATGAGTCGAGCCTTGTTGGATGCAAAAACGCCGGGCGCGATTGGCCCGGCGTTGATTTAACTGGAATTGGCGCGGGCTTAAAGCTTGTTATCGCCAACGCGCAACTGTCTTGCGCGTGTTAGAATCGCGTCTTCGACGGCACGCACTGTTGCAGCACTGGCCGGGCCATTGCGTGTTTGCAAGGCAACGTTCAGCGAACGGGCATCAAGTGCGGGGTCGCGGATCAATACAGTCGCGCGATAAGCGCGTCCGCCATTTGGTGGTGTTCCGAATCCAGTTACGATGACGCCGGTAAAGGGATCGACCGATTGAATCGGCAAAAAATCCAATACTTCGATAGCTGCAGACCAGATATAACGGTTTACCTGAACCTGTGTTTCTTGAGGTCCACGGCGAAACGTATCAAAAATACTTGTTCTACCTTCGGTGATTGCGTCCTCGCGGGCGCCACCGACCAGCGGATCGCCACCATCATCTGACGATCCCACGCCCACACCGCCGCCACAGGCTTGCAGTGTAAATGCAACGGCCAAACATGCACCAAATCTGAAAAACTTTGTTCTGATCATGAACTTCGCCTGTGATTGTTTCCCGTCGTATTAACGAAAGCGAAGTTGCGGAACAAGGCAGTTTGTCCATTGTATTACGACTGACGTGTTCTGATTCAACTCTTGGATGTAATGCCGGCTAAGTGTGGTGCGTTGTGACTGGTGTGGCAAACCTGCACCATCGAAACCCGAAGTGTTTTGGGAAATGCAGGACTGGTTGCAATCAGGGGGCGGAAAGAGCGAAACAGTCGACATCCGCCCACCGGAAGCGCTGGTTTGGGCGTGGTTAATGAAAACCGAGGGAATACAAATGAAAAAAATTCTCATAGCTACGACAGCGCTCGTTGGTACCGCTGGTATCGCAGCTGCTGAGCTGAACACTACTGGTTCGGCACGTATTGGTCTTGCGTATGTTGAAGATCAAGTAGATGTGGCTGGCGAAGAGCAAGAGCTTCGTATCGAACAGCGTTTGCGTGTGAACTTCACAGGCATCGCAGAAACAGATGCAGGCGTTAAGCTTGAAGCTCGTTTCCGTCTTGAATCAAACGAAGACGTTGACAACTCGATCTCAGGTACTGGCCCAGGCGCAGCAGGCTTTGCTGTTTCTTCCGGCGGTTTCCGTTTGGACGTTGGTAACGTTTCTGACGTGATCGATTCCGGTGACGTAGTAAACTACTACGGTTACGGCGTCGGCTTCACATCGTTCCTTGAGCACAACGGAACTGTTTCCGGCATTCCAGCTGGTGGTTTTGGCTCAGGTAACCCTGACGCGACTACAATCAAAATCAAGTATGAAATGGGCGACTTTACAGTTTCTGCGTCATACTCGAACAACGAAAATGCAACTGCAGCTCTGACAGAAGTTGGACCCGATGGTACTTTGGGTACAGCAGATGATATTGTTACTGCTGCAACTTCGAATGACATCGAAGAATTCCAAATCGGTGTTGGCTACAACTTTGGCGACTACTCTGTAGGTGTTGCTTACGGTTCAGAAGACAACGCTGGTGCAGACAATGACTTCTGGGTTGCCACTTTCGGCGGTTCCGTAGGTGCATTTGACTTCTCGATCATCGTTGCAGACTCTGACTCGCAGGACGACGTTTCCTACGGTGGTTCGCTTGATTATGATATCAGCGCTGCAACATCGATCCGTTTCGTAGTCGCTGACGGCGGCAACGACGCGAACGACACTGTTGTTGGTATCGGTGCACGTCACAGCCTCGGCGGCGGCGTAACACTTGCTGGTGGTGTTGGTCAAAACGCAGGCGGCAAAACTGTTGCTGACTTGGGTGTGTCATTCAGCTTCTAAGCTGAACGACCTACCAAAGAATTTGGGGCGTACCTTTGGTGCGCCCCTTTTCATTTGTGGCGTTGGGATATCTAGTCCGACCAAGATGATTCCTTTGCGGGGCAGGCGATGTCACTTGAAGACATAAAAGACAGCATTCGACAGGCCGAACTTTCCGCGGGGCGGGCGTCAGGGTCTGTCACATTGATTGCCGTCAGCAAAGTTCAACCGCTGGAACGTGTCGAAGCCGTTTTGCTTCAAGGTCATCGGTGCTTTGGCGAAAACCGTATTCAAGAGGCGGCAGGAAAATGGCCCGCATTTCGCGACCAATTTGACGACGTCGAATTGCATTTGATTGGCCCTTTGCAAACCAACAAGGCGCGGCAAGCGATGGAGATGGCCCAAGCTATTCATTCGGTTGATCGCCCAAAGCTTGCCAAGACGCTGGCAAGATTGGCCCAAGAGCTTGGACATTGCCCCGATTTATTTGTTCAGGTGAACACAGGCGAAGAACCACAAAAAGCGGGAATTCTGCCGTCCGACGCGGATGGCTTTATCAAGGAATGTCAGGCACTTGACCTGCCTGTGGTCGGGTTGATGTGTATTCCACCAGCGAATGAATCACCGGACACGCATTTTACGCTTTTGTCAGAAATCGCCGCGCGAAACGGGTTGTCCGGGCTTAGCATGGGCATGAGTAACGATTTTGAGACCGCCATCGCTTTGGGGGCCACCCATGTGCGGATCGGATCTGCGATATTCGGAACGCGCGTTGCGGCGGGCTGAATTAAGGTGATCGCACAATAAGGCGCGTGCGACTGTCAACGCGTTTGGCTATCCACATTAAATCACTGGGCCGCAAGCCAATGCACCCTTCCGTGGGAAATCCCGGTCTGCGCCAGCGGTGTATGAATATCGCTGATCCACATCCTTTTTGAGCGATCGGCCAATTCCAATCCGTCAAAAGGACCAAATCATACAATGGGTCAGATCGTCGAAGGGCTTCATGACTGGGCGTATAGGGGGCGCGTACCATCGTGTTATATGCATCATCAGTCGAATCATCTGACCACAGATCACCCGGCAATATCGCCGTCGCCCAACTTGTCGGTGATCTCATCCGGTCAGGGCGATACAACATACCAAGGATACGGTGCGTTCCGGTCGGGGTTGCCCCATCGCCTTCCTTTTTATCGTTGGAAATACCACCACGGCCAATCGTACAGGGGAAAAGGCGCCCCAAAAACCGCAAGCCCAGCGGCGTTATTACCAAGTCCTGAGGCGTCATCTATGTACAAACGTTCCATACGAACCGCCTTCACTACCTTGGGTCACAGCAAATGGCCCGACTTAGCGGCCTTCGTTGCAAGGTAGTCTTTGTTAAATGTGGTTTCGCCGACCCTTAATGGCACGCGTTCGGTTACTGTGATCCCGCTTTTTTCCATCATCGCAATTTTGGCCGGATTATTGGTCAGCAGCCTGACCGCCGAAAATCCAAGAGATTTCAGCAAATCCGCACCCAATCTAAAATCACGCTCATCATCTTCGAATCCAAGTCGGTGATTGGCTTCGACTGTGTCGAACCCCTGATCTTGCAAAGCATAGGCCCGCATCTTGTTGGCCAAACCAATCCCGCGCCCTTCTTGATTGAGGTACAGCAACACGCCCGCGCCTTCATTCCCCATCTGCGCCAATGCACCGCGCAATTGTGGGCCACAGTCGCATTTTAATGACCCCATCAGATCGCCAGTGAAACAGGCCGAATGCAACCGCGCCAAAACCGGGGCCGCCCGATCAGGCCGCCCGATTTCGATGGCATAATGTTCTTCGCCACCATCTTCGGGACGGAACACATGCAATCGCCCTTTTTCGCTGGCTTCTATAGGAAGTCGTGCATTTACCAACGGATGCAAGGGGCTGCGATCACTTAGATGTGGCGTTAACAGATCCAGCGGTAATCCCGTAAGGTTGTCTGGCAAAACTGTCTGGCTTGGCAATTCCAGCACAAGCGCGGATGGCAACAACCGCGCAGCTTTGGCTAGGGCTAAAGCAGCCCGATGTGCGCGAACGTCACCGTCCCGTTCCGATTGCAACGGCCCCTTCATCGGTTTGGCCAGATCATCGGCGGGATCCGCCAAACTGTTTATCCATTCGCATGTAACGTTTTCAGGTAATTTGATACGCGCAAGATCACCATCATATGCTCGTGCCTTCAACGTTTCCGCACGACGTGTCGTTATGGCCAGCGTTGGCACCCCGCCCAAAGCAAGCACCGCGGCAAGCCGCTCAGGTCCAAGCGTTTCAGCCGCCAAAACCAATGCCCGCGTTGCGCCATTCAACACAATTGGGACGCCCATTCGCATGTCTGCGCGGGCGCGTGCCATTAATTCTGGGATCGTTGGGGCCAATACCATGTAACATTTTCCGTTTCTGATCATCTAAGATGTAATGAAGTGGCGTGGAAATTGAAACATTTCAGCGTTTCGACACACATGCCCGTGAAAGGAGGTGCGTAAATCTTGCTCGCAGGCTGCTTCATACGCATCTACTATAGCAAGACAAGGGAGATAGCCCCATGGCACAATTGAAAAAAATTCTACTCGTCGATGATGACGATGATTTGCGCGAAGCCCTCAGCGAGCAGCTGGTTATGACCGACGACTTTGATGTTTTCGAAGCCGGAAGCGGTGCCGACGGCTTAATCAAGGCGAAAGAAGCGGTCTATGACCTTGTGATTCTCGATGTGGGATTGCCTGACACGGATGGCCGCGAGCTATGTCGGGTAATGCGCAAACAGGGTGTAAAATCTCCGATTCTTATGCTGACAGGGCATGACACGGATGCAGACACGATTTTGGGCCTGGATGCAGGCGCAAATGACTATGTTACAAAACCCTTCAAATTCCCGGTGCTTTTGGCGCGCATTCGCGCACAACTGCGTCAACACGAACAATCCGAAGACGCCGTGTTTACCCTTGGGCCGTACACGTTCAAACCTGCCATGAAGATGTTGATGTCAGAAGACGACCGTAAAATTCGCCTGACTGAAAAAGAAACCAACATTCTTAAGTTTCTCTACCGTTCGCCGGAAGGCGTCGTTGCACGCGACGTATTGCTTCACGAAGTGTGGGGATACAACGCAGGGGTGACGACACACACGCTAGAGACGCACATTTACCGTTTGCGACAAAAAATAGAACCAGATCCGTCAAATGCGCGCCTTCTTGTGACCGAAAGTGGCGGTTATCGTTTGATAGCATGATCTGGGGTTGATCCAGATCATTTCGATATTACCTATTCATGCATAGGTATATTCGAGACCCCGTGTATGTCCGGGTAATGACATGCATCCTCCCTGTTGGACTGGCCGGGCATTGCGCCCGGTCCTTTTTTTCCTGCCGTTTGGCGCGGCTTGTTCAACCTTTCATCTTAAATAAATGATTAAAAATAAACGCTTGCGGACGTGGCGCGCATTGGTCGCGAGAATATCACCCTGCCACCTGCATTGGCGTATCATTTGGGCCAAAGATGTCGTTGGCACTTGAAACGCTAAAGTTTCCTTGTTGCTATGGCAGGCTGAAATTGACCTGACACATGATTTTCTTTGGAACCATCTGGCAGCGCGATGTCAGACTGGATAGGGTCCGCCCAACAGCGGGAGAAGACATATGGCGACCACAATTTGCACATGGAATATCAATTCAGTTCGCTTGCGCGCGCCAATTGTTGAACAATTGCTAAAGGACGAAGCACCGGACGTTCTGTGTTTGCAGGAATGCAAAAGCCCGGTTGATAAGTTTCCATCCTTTGCCGAACTTGGTTACGGCCACGTGGTTGCGCGGGGACAGAAGGGTTATAACGGAGTCGCGATTTTTTCCAAAACACCCATCGAAGATTTGGGTGATCAGGACTTTGCCGGATTGGGGCATGCGCGCCATGTCGCCGGCCGGCTTGAAAACGGGCTGGTGATTCAGAACTTTTATGTGCCCGCAGGCGGTGACATTCCAGATCGTGAAAAGAACGAGAAATTCGACCAAAAGCTGCGATATCTCAATGATATGCGGGATTGGTTTCGGAAGGATACCCCCACCAAATCGGTGTTGGTTGGCGATTTGAACATCGCGCCGCGCGAAGACGACGTCTGGAGCCATAAGCAGTTGTTGAAGGTGGTCAGCCATACGCCGATTGAGGTCGAGCATTTCGCCGAAACTCAGGACGCGGGTAAATGGGTCGACGTTACGCGCCAAGATATCCCAGAAGGCGATTTGTATTCGTGGTGGTCCTATCGTGCCAAAGATTGGGACACCGCAGACAAAGGCCGTCGTTTGGATCACGTTTGGGCCACACCGGACATATCAAATGCTGCGCATTCCAGCCGCGTTTTACGCCATGTGCGCGGATGGGAAAAACCAAGCGACCACGCCCCAGTTTTCGCGACGTTTGATATCTGATCTTTGAGGCAATGCCTAAGGCCGCACCACGGCCAATTTCAAGAACGAAAGTCGCGCCGGTTTTGCGCGGCTTTTCACCAGATCAGCTAATAATTCGGCGCTTACCTGAGCATTTGTGGCCATCCCGACCGATCAGGTCGCGGGCGGAAAAGGCCGTTAACCTTTGTAAATTATACGCTCCAAACCTCCAATCACGGGACTGAACACTTGCAACCTTAGCGGTCCTGCGCCATCTAAGCGATCAATAGGCTGATACGAGGGATGTGACGATGGAATTGAATCTTGGCGCTGCTCCAGACGCGGGCGATCTCATCAAAGATGTGAGCGAACAGGACTTCATGGCTGAGGTGATCGAAGCCTCGATGGAAACACCTGTTATCGTTGATTTCTGGGCCCCATGGTGTGGGCCATGTAAAACCCTTGGCCCAATGTTGGAAGACGCCGTCAAAGCCGCAAAAGGTGCGGTTAAGATGGCAAAGGTCAATGTGGACGAAGCCCAAGGAATCGCAGGTCAGTTGCGTGTGCAGTCTATTCCGACGGTCTATGCCTTTTATAAGGGTCAGCCGGTTGATGGGTTTCAGGGCGCAGTACCGCAGTCTGAAATTTCAGCCTTTGTTGAACGTGCTATTCAATCAGGTGGTGGGGAATCTCCGGCAGACACATTGAATGACGCTGTTGATGCCGCCGAAGAAATGTTGACCGAAGGGGCTGCTGTTGACGCGGCGCAAACTTTTTCCGCCATTTTGGGTGAAGATCCAAATCATGCAGGTGCGTATGGCGGGCTTGTGCGGTCTCATATCGCGATGGAAGACTTGGATCAGGCCGAAGCCGTTTTGAATGGCGCGCCGGCTGAAATCTCTGATGCGCCCGAACTTGAGGCAGCAGCGGCGCAAATCGCGTTGGCCCGTCAGGCCGCTGATGCAGGTCCCGTTGGTGATTTGAGAGCGCAAGTCGCAGCCGACGAAAATGATCATCAGGCACGGTTTGATCTCGCTCAGGCCTTACATGCAGCGGACGAAGCAGAAGAAGCTGTGGATCAATTGCTAGAGATTTTCAGACGTGATCGCGAATGGAATGACGGAGCAGCCAAAGCGCAGTTGTTCACGATCTTTGAGGCGCTCAAGCCTACTGATCCTATTGTTTTGGATGGGCGGAGAAAATTAAGCTCAATGATATTTGCCTGAATCGATCTAACCGCTAGGTTAGTAGAGCATGACAAATTTATCCGATCTCCCCGAAACTATTCCGGTTTTTCCATTGCCGGGGGCCTTGTTGTTGCCTCGGGCGCGTTTGCCGTTGCATATCTTTGAACCCCGCTATTTGCAGATGCTGGATGACTGCCTGAAAACATCGACGCGCTTGATTGGAATGGTTCAGCCCAATGAGGTGCCCGGACGTCAGGGGCATGGGTTGCAACGGATCGGATGTGCGGGCCGTTTGACCCAGTTTTCTGAAACCGAAGACAATCGGTATCTGGTGACTTTGACAGGTATTTCGCGCTTTCGCGTGTTGTCCGAAGTCGAAGGTTTTTCACCATACCGACGGTGCAAAGTGGATTGGAACGGCTTTGACCGCGACATGGGTGACAGCGAAGGTGACACGCGATTTGACCGGCCCGAATTTATGGCTTTGTTAGAACGCTATTTTGACACGCGTGGTCTATCCGCAGATTGGGACACGCTGAAAGAAGCAGATGACGAATTGTTGGTGAATTCGCTGTCCATGATGCTGGATTTTGAACCCGAGGATAAACAGGCTTTGCTTGAGGCGCCGTCTTTGTCGACGCGCCGCGAAACACTGGTGACATTGATTGAATATGCGCTGCTTGGCGGTAGCGAAGGTGAGGTGATGCAATGAGCAATACGTGGGATCGCCGGATGTTAGAGGCGTTGGTTTGCCCGATTTCGCAAAACCCACTACGCTATGACGCAGAACGCAGCGAACTGATCTCGGAAAGCATGAATTTGGCATATCCGATCCGCAATGGAATCCCGGTCATGCTGGAAGACGAAGCCCGAAATCTGGAATAACGATCACCGCATCAGCTGCGGTAATTCACCAGTCAAACCTGCGGCCTCGCGGATAAAGTTGCGGCGCAGGCCGGGCAAGCCGTCGATGATGCCCATTCCCAAATCACGTCCAATCCGCAACAGCGGGTTGTCGTTTGAAAACAATCGATTGAACCCGTCCGTGGCCATGGCAAGGGTCGTGTTGTCAAACCTGCGCCATTCCTCATAGCGACGCAGAACCGGAACAGCGCCCAAATCTTCGCCGCGATGCCGTGCTTCGCTTAATATTTGGGCGAGGGCCGCAATGTCACGCAGACCCGCGTTCAAGCCTTGCCCCGAAATTGGATGCACCCCGTGCGCTGCGTCACCGACCAAGGCAACCCGTGGGGCGATCATGTTCTGCGCAAGCGAAAGCGACAAAGGATAGGTGAACCGATCCCCAGCCAATTTGATCTGCCCAAGGAAATCGCCAAACCGTGGGCGCAACATCATCAGGTATTCATCTTCGGGCAGCTCATTGAACAAACCCGCATTCGCATCGGTTTCGGACCAAACAATCGAACTTTTGTTTCCGGGCAGCGGTAAAATGGCTAGTGGCCCCGCAGGCATAAAGAATTGGTGCGCAACTCCATTGTGGGGCAGTTCATGTTCGATGGCCGTAACCAATGCCGTTTGGCCGTAACGCCAGCCCGTGCGTTTGATGGCGCTGCGCTGCGCCACGCCGCTGCCACGCCCATCTGCCCCAACAATCAACAGCGTGTTTAACGTTGTGCCGTCATCAAGAACAACGGACACACCGCCCGGTTGGCTGTCTTGCGACACAACAGTCTTGGGGGCCAGATGTGTGATCAACGGCGCGTTCGCGATGGCCTTTAACAGAACAGGGCGCAGGTGCCGGTCTTCGATCATATGCCCCATCGGGCCTTCTTCGATCTCGGTATGGCTGAAATGCATGAAGAAAGGCGACGGACCTTCCCCGGCGCGGCCATCGCTGACTTTGATGTCCAGAATGGGTTGGGCGTTGTCTGCTAAATCATCCCACAGGCCCAATGCCTTAAACATCCGGCATGAGGTCAAAGCCAAGGCATAGCTGCGCCCATCAAAGGTTGGATTTTCGTGCGCGGTTTTGGGAAGGGCGTCTATCAATGTGACGCGCAAACCATCCCGCACCAGCGCCAAGGCCAGTGTCGCACCATTCAACCCACCACCAACAATGATTACGTCTGCATCCCGTGTCATAGCTTTGGATATGGGGCGAGGCTTTGCCATTGTCCATGCGCCTTCGTGCCGCTACCGTTGACTTTAACTGGAAGGAATACAGATGCAGCATTGGCTGGCCATGGGCCTCGCAGATTTGGGACGCGGCATTGAAGCAGGTGACATTGACCCAGTTGCTTTGACGCAAACGTATCTGGATGCAATCGACACACATGATGTGCGGGACAAGGTCTATTCCGTTGTCACCGCAGAACGCGCAATGGCCGAAGCCGAAGCCGCCGCGCATCGCGCGCGCATTGGTCAACGGCTGTCGTTGGTTGATGGCGTGCCGATCAGTTGGAAAGACCTGTTTGATACGGCTGATATTGTCACCGAAGCTGGATCCAAACTGTTGGCAGGACGAACCCCAAAGAAGGACGCGTTGGTCATACAAAATGCGTCGGCCAGCGGTTTAGTTTGCCTTGGCAAAACCCATATGAGCGAACTGGCGTTTTCTGGATTGGGCTATAATCCGTCAACAGCCACACCACCGTGTGTCAATGACGCAAGCGCCGTGCCGGGTGGGTCGTCCTCAGGGGCAGGGGCGTCTGTTGCGTTTGGACTGGCAGCGGCTGCCATTGGATCGGACACTGGCGGGTCTGTCCGAATCCCGTCGGCATGGAACGACCTTGTGGGGTTAAAAACAACGTCTGGACGGATCAGCCTTGAGGGTGTCGTGCCCTTGTGCCTTGAGTTCGATACCGTGGGTCCTTTGACGCGCACGGTTGAAGACGCGGCGATTTTGATGGCCGCAATGGAAGGACGCAAACCCGCGGATTTGCGCGGTGCAACCCTGAAGGGGCGGCGATTTGGGCTTTTGCAAAGTGTGGTTCTGGACGACCTGCGCGATGCACCTGCCGCCGCATATGAAAATGCGGTTGATCGTCTTCGCCAAGCGGGGGCAGTTTTTGAAAAGGTCGACGTCCCAGAACTTGAAGGCCCAGACGGGGCTATGGCACTCTCCGGTCCCTTGTTTCCGGGCGAAGCCTATGGATTGTGGCGCGAGATCATCGAAGCACATCCAGAGGCTATGTATGAAGAAATCCTTGAACGTTTTCGCATTGGCTTAAAATTTTCTGCGCCTGATTATGTGGCGGCATGGGCGCGTATTCGTGCGGCGCGGACGGCTTATGATCAGAAAACGGCGGGATTTGACGCCATTCTGGCCCCAACTGCACCTATTTTGCCGCCCAACCTAGAGCGGCTTTTGACGGACGCAGAATACTATAAAACCGAGAATTTGCTGGCGTTGCGCAATACACGGGTCGGCAACTTGATGGGGCTGTGTGCGTTGACCTTGCCCACGGGGGTGCCCAGCTGTGGGATCATGCTGATGGGTAAGCCCAATTGCGAAGAAGCGCTGCTGCGCATTGGGGCCGCTGCTCAAGAGGCGCTTTCATAAGCGGCGCAAATGCCACAATGCGCCAGCATCCTCCGCTTTTTCTGGACGCAGGACTCTGCCTTGGGTTAGTTTGACCCCAACGGGGCGTTAATGACCCTGGACAGAGGCAGTATTGATGGACCTACCCGAGCGGTTTTCGAACCTTCCGGCTTACGCATTTCCGCGCCTGCGCGCGCTGTTGGATCATCACGCGCCCGGTGGCGACGTGGTGCATATGACCATCGGCGAACCAAAACATGCGTTCCCGGCGTGGGTCAACGACGTAATTGTCGAACATGCTCAGGGGTTTAACCGATATCCGCCAAATGAAGGCGCGCCCGAATTGCGCAGCGCCTTTACCGGATGGCTCAAGCGTCGTTACGGCGTTGAAAAAGATCCAGACGTCCACGTGATGCCCCTGAACGGGACACGCGAGGGGCTTTATAACATCGCAATGGCACTAAGCCCTGAAACAAAGAACGGCAAACGCCCGGCCATTTTGATGCCCAACCCGTTCTATCAGGTCTATATGCTTGCGGCGATTTCCGCAGAAGCTGACCCCGTTTTGGTGCCTGCAACGGCGCAAACAGGGCATTTGCCAGATTTTGCAGGGCTTGATCGCGATGTGTTGGATCGCACCACGGGTGTTTACATCTGTTCGCCAGCCAACCCACAGGGCGCTGTTGCGGATCAAACCTATTGGGCGGATTTGTTGGCCTTGGCCGAACAGCATGATTTCCAGATTTATGCTGACGAATGCTATTCCGAGATTTATCGCGGTGCGGCGCCTGTTGGTATTTTGGAGGTCGCCAACGCAGTTGGGGCAGACCCAGAACGCGTTGTTGCATTTCATTCGCTGTCCAAACGGTCCAACCTTCCGGGCCTGCGTTCGGGATTTGTGACAGGTGGCCCACGCACCATGCGCGAAATACGCCAATTGCGCACCTACGCGGGCACGCCCTTGCCTTTGCCCCTGCAAATGGCGGCGGCGCGTGTGTGGGAAGACGAAGCCCATGTCATCGAAAACCGCGCTTTGTATCTTGAGAAATTCGAAGCGGCGGATCGTATTCTGGGCAATGTCCCCGGCTACATGAAACCAGAAGCCGGGTTTTTCCTATGGCTGCCGGTCGAAGACGGTGAACTGGCCGCTTTGCGGTTGTGGCAGGAAACAGGTGTTCGCGTTCTTCCGGGCGCGTATCTGGCCAGAGAAGTTGACGGGTTTAATCCCGGACAAGGATTCATTCGGGCCGCAATGGTGGCCCCAAAAACCGAGATGGAGCGGGGCCTCGAGGCCATTCGCGATACCATCTACGGCGCATAAAAAAGTGAGACGAGGCAAAACAATGGCGATTATTGGTGACCGTGAACCCTTTTTGGATAGCCAGATGCAGGCCGCTGTCGAACGACGCAGCAAGGAACTGATTGGCATCGCGCTATTGCTTTTGGGGCTGGTGACTGCAGCAATGCTGTGGAGCTATTCACCCGAAGATCCAAATTGGCTGGTGTCCACTGATGCGCCGGTTCAGAATCTGTTGGGTCGTTTTGGGGCGTCTGTTGCTGCACCTTTGTCGATGATTGCAGGGCAGGGTGCATGGGGTATCGCGCTAGTATTGCTGGTGTGGGGCGTTCGGTTTTCGGCGCATACCGGGCAAGAACGCGCATTGGGCCGAGTCATTTTCGCGCCGATTTGGATTGCATGCGCCTCTATTTACGCCGCAACTTTGACACCGGGTCCGATTTGGGCTGAAACGCACAGCTTTGGTTTGGGCGGATTGTTCGGCGACACAGTTATGGCCGTTATCCTGACTGTTCTGCCGTTTGGATCGATCCTTGCCATTAAATTGATGTCCCTTGTCATGGCCGTCGCGATCATCGGGTTTGGCGCATTTGTTCTGGGCTTTACCCGTCCCGAATTGGCTCGCATCGGGCGCTTTTTGTTGCTTGGCCTGATTATGTTCTATGCGACTTTGATGACCTTGTTGGGGCGCACTGCGTCAGGCGCGTATGGCGCTGCACGCAATGTTCACGCACGTCAATCAGAACGTCGCGCGGCCAAACTGACGGCTGCTCAGGATGAAATTGCAACCGAGGACTACGCGCAAGCGTGGGATGAAGAAGAGGCCGTAGAAGACGCCGCCGTGCCCAAAACAGGTTTGCTGGCGCGTATGCCGTCTTTGATCCGTCGTGCCGAACCCCTGCCGGAACCTGAACTTGTGGAACCTGTATTTGATGCAGAAGACATTCCGGCCCCCGGCGAAGACCGCATCAAGGCCAAAATCGCAGATGTCATTAAATCGCGTGTGCGTAAGGTTCCTGTTCTTAGCATCGATAACGTGACACCCTTGACTCGTGGCCGCGGACGTGGACCAGATCCGCTTATTCTTGACACATCCCCATCAGCTGGCCGCGAAGAACCACCACTGACAAATGATCCCGCAATGCAACCTCAGTATTCGGAATATGATCACAGCGTTGCAGACACAGCGTTTGACGTGGTTGATCCAATGCCTGACGCGATTGATCCCATGCATGGCGATGCCTTTCCGGCGGCGTCGCGTCCTGCGCCTGTGATCCCAGTGGCTGAACCGCGCAAAGTTGTGCAACAGCCCGCCCGAAAAGTCATTCAACCGTCCAAACGTGCCCAAGCAGAAGCGCAGCCATCGCTAAGCTTTGAAGATTCTCAGCAGACGTATGATTTGCCACCGCTGAATTTGTTGGAAGATGCGTCAACGATCCAGCGCACACATCTAAGCGATGAAGCGTTGGAAGAAAACGCGCGCATGCTGGAATCGGTTCTGGATGATTATGGCGTCAAAGGGGATATCGTCAGTGTACGTCCTGGGCCTGTTGTCACGATGTACGAACTTGAACCTGCACCCGGTTTGAAAGCCAGCCGCGTGATCGGGTTGGCCGATGATATCGCGCGATCGATGGCCGCATTGTCCGCGCGGGTGTCTACCGTACCCGGACGGTCCGTCATCGGTATCGAATTGCCGAACGAAAACCGGGAACGTGTGCTTTTGCGCGAAATCCTCTCGGCACGCGAGTTTGGCGACAGCAACATGAAATTGCCTTTGGCCTTGGGCAAAGACATTGGCGGCGATTCCGTTGTCGCGAACCTTGCCAAAATGCCTCACCTGTTGATTGCGGGTACGACGGGTTCAGGTAAATCGGTTGCGATCAACACGATGATCTTGTCGCTGTTGTTCAAACTGACCCCCGAAGATTGCCGCCTGATCATGATCGATCCAAAGATGCTGGAACTCAGCGTTTATGACGGCATTCCACATCTTCTGTCCCCTGTTGTGACAGACCCGAAAAAGGCGGTTGTCGCCTTGAAATGGGTCGTTGGGGAAATGGAAGAACGGTATCGCAAGATGTCCAAAATGGGCGTGCGCAATATCGACGGATATAACGGTCGTGTCGCCGAAGCATTGGCAAAAGGCGATTTGTTTTCGCGCACTGTGCAAACCGGGTTTGACGACGACACCGGCGAACCCGTGTTCGAGACTGAAGAATTCGAACCTAAGAAACTGCCCTATATCGTCGTTATCGTCGACGAGATGGCTGATTTGATGATGGTCGCGGGTAAAGAAATCGAAGCCTGCATTCAGCGCTTGGCGCAAATGGCGCGTGCCTCGGGTATTCACTTGATTATGGCCACACAGCGTCCATCGGTGGACGTCATCACGGGTACGATCAAGGCGAACTTCCCCACACGGATTTCGTTCCAAGTGACATCGAAAATCGACAGCCGCACGATCCTTGGCGAAATGGGGGCCGAACAATTGTTGGGCATGGGCGATATGCTGTACATGGCGGGCGGTGCGAAAATCACTCGGTGCCACGGCCCATTTGTTTCGGATGAAGAAGTCGAGGAAATCGTCAACCACCTCAAGGCCTATGGGCCACCTGAATATGTGGGCGGTGTGGTCGAAGGCCCAACCGACGACAAAGCAGGCGGCATCGATGCAGTGCTTGGTCTGAACACAGGCGGGAACACCAACGGCGAAGACGCATTGTATGATCAGGCGGTTGCTATTGTGATCAAGGATCGCAAATGTTCGACATCCTATATCCAGCGTAAATTGGCCATTGGTTACAACAAGGCGGCGCGTCTTGTTGAGCAAATGGAAGACGAAAGCATCGTCAGTTCCGCCAATCACGTCGGGAAAAGAGAAATCTTAATCCCGGAACAATAGCGCTCCATTGGGACCACACCCCGGTGCGCATAACGCAAAGCAGGGCCATCAAAATCGGATAGCCCCGCTTTGCGGCATTTCTAATTAATGAAGTGTCGTTGGTTGTGGCCGCGTGAGCGGCGCATCGTTCATCATGTGCCGAGGTGCGCACAGGTGCATGCGCTTCAGGGCAAGGCCAAAATCTGTGGCCAGTGACGTGACCAAAGGTGCAACATCAGCGCGCACCAACAAGGTTGCAATAAACATCGCGTCGTCCCGATCACCTGTCGCGGCCGTTCCGATGAAATTCGCAAAACAAGATTCGTCCGATCCCAGACATTTGCAATGCACCGAATGCCGCATCAGCGGTCTTCGCCCATGCTGAGAACAAAGCCGAAATAGGTCCTCGAACGTCTGTATCGCCTTGCGACCCTGATCAGCGCCCAGATGGGACGCAAAGTCGTTCCAGACACTTGCCTGAGATTCTGGTCCATCACACCACAGTCGCAAATAGATGACCGAAGCCGCTTCAACCCCATCAAGTTCAGTGATGAAACCGACAGGTGCGCCGCCACGTTTTTGCTGTGCGCTGTTCATTTGGTCAGGATCAGTTTGCCAGCCCGCGTAATGCGGAGAAAGTAGGTTTGAGTTCCAAGAATAATCTGAGCCCGCTCTGCGCCTTTGGTCAGATCTTCTGCTGCATATGTTGGCAGTGCACTTGGAGCGGGTTTCATCGTTTCAGTTACGGAAAGTACTGACATCAAACAGCACCTCCAGTTTGGTCGAGGTGGTACAATCGATCCAAAATATCACGCATCTAAGAAGTCCTTTCATCTGCCGATAATCGGGCTTCCTCACTTTGTGCAGAGGTGGCTGGATGGATAAATTAATCCTGAGTATTTTGATCAGAATTGTCAAGTCGACATTTTTTGATCACGATAATTCGGTTCGGTTGATCCCGATTGAAGCCGGTGTGTGACGTCCCGCACCCACATCTGACGTCGTTGTTAATCGGTCAGGCGGGCCAAATGGGCACATTTCGACAGCACCGTCTATTCAGCGTTCGCCCCGCCGACCAATCAGTTTCAGCCCCTAGAGGATTTGCGCCGCAATAGTCCCAACCCCGCCAATCCGGACAACAACAATGGCAATCCCGCAGGCAACGGAACGGGTGTCATGTCAGGGGTCGGTTCAACAACGATAGAATTCAATTGGGTAAAGGCCGTCTGCATCACCAATGAGGCATTGGGGTCCAAGGTGATCCCGAATACATATGCACTGAACCCCAAATAGCTGGCTTGCGTCGCACCACCAGTGCTGTTGGCCTCTACGCTGGCCTCAAAGCTCACACCCGTTATGCCACCTGAGTTGGCCAGGTATTGTTCACTGACCGAGGTGCCCGGATCGCTATCCATTATCGTCGTTAAATAGAGGGCCGCGGGGCTATAGGTGACACTGGCCCCTGTTCTGACGTCAAATAGAATATCAAAGCTGGCGCTGGACAGGGAAAATCCATCGTCCCCTAGAAAACTGGCAGACAGATCAGCCGAGAACATCCCCGTCAGATTAAACGAAATTGTTTGGTCGGATACGTTGTCAAAGCGATAGTCGCGCGCGCCGTCATGCGACGACATTGCAGAAGACGCGACAGCCGTGTCACTTAATCCGATGCGCGCGAACCCGGTTTGATCAATATCGCGACGCACCAATTCGAAAACGTCATCCGCAGGGTCGTCTTCCAATTCAATTGAGTAATCGACAATAGCCATCGCGCTATCTGTACTGCCCGTAACAGTCGTGCGGCTTTGCTGATTGCTTTGCACCGGGATTACGGGATCAGCGAATGGGTTTCCGACAACAAAGTTATTCAGCACTGTCTCTGTCGCGGTTGGATCATCAATGTCCGTGGTCGCTTCGCTTTCAATCACCAAGCTATTTGGGACTGTGACGACTTCGATCCCGGTGGGGATGTTGCCCCCATTCACCAGCCAACTGTGGAAAACATTCAGTTCGCTTTCAGCATTAACCGGGGCGGCAATGGCCGCGTTGGCGGAAATCACCACAGCGGCGGAGGCGTAAAAAATTCTACTTTTCATGACTATTCATTCCTTATCAAAAGCCACACACACAAAAACTGCAATTGCTCGCAAGAACTTAAAGCTCGCGTTCGACCCAAGTCCTGACTGAGTTCTGACGAAATCATGACGCTTTGGATGCTGGGGCAGAAATGGCTTGGCCATGCCGGTAAAAATCGGACTGAGAGCGCGATTTTTTCATAGTGTGATGGTGGGCTGTTTTCAGCCTGATCAGGACTCGGTTTCGCCGATGTCAGGTGGGCGGATTTCAAACCAAATTGCCGGCGCTTCGCGCGTCTGGGAACATCATCACCGCAAATTAATTTGTAACACTGTTAAGTTTTACGCAAACTGCACCGGATCGCGCGGAAAAACCCGTTCTAACTCAACGCAATAACAGCAGAACCGTATCATTTTAGATGGCCCATAAATTTCTTACATTCGATTTGAATTTGGAACAGCGAGAATTGCGGGATCAAGGGGCGTTGGTTTCCTTGCCGCCAAAAACCTTTGACGTGCTGTGCTATCTGATTGAGCATCGCGATCGAATGGTGACGAAATCAGAACTTCTGGATGTCTTTTGGTCTGCTCAAGTTTCAGAATCTGCGTTGCAAAAATCCATTAGCCTGATCCGCAAAGCAATGAGTTGTGATGGGCAATCCGTCGTGCGGACTTATCACGGATTAGGGTTTCGGTTTGTCCCGGACGTGTTGACCCAAGCGCGCATTGCGGATTCTCGACCTGAAGATTCGTTAATGCCATTGCAAGAACAGCGTTTGGTTAGCGTGCTGTGTCTGCGGTTTGAAGCTTTGGATGCGCAGGACGGTTCCACTGCTGACGCGTTTTTGGAACGGGCGCGCATAAGTGTGAAAGCCTATCAAGGTGAAGCACTGCGCATGAATTTGGACGGGTTTACCGCGTCCTTTGGGCTTGCCTCTGCATACGAAGACGCTGCGCGCCGTGCTGTACATTGTGCCGTCGCGCTGATTGCTGTGGCCACGGAATGCAACGGTATCCGCGCAAACATCGGCGTAGATCACGGGTATCTGCATCAAATAGAAAGTGCGGTGGACATCAGTTGGCGTCGTCCCAGCGATATCGAACGCGGGGCGGCAACGCTCGCCAGTTTAGGCCAGCCAAATGATATCTTGCTCAGCGGTCCGACTCAACATCAGTTGCGTGATGAAATTACATGGTCCCAAACGGACGTTGGTTTCAAAGTAACGGCCATTCATGAAATGCAAGCGGGCGTGCCCGGTCGACCGCTAAAGCAACCGACCCAGTTTGTTGGTCGCGGTCCGGAAATGGCCTTTTTGAATCAAAGCCTTGATGCGCTTGCGGTGGGAAACGGTCAGGGCGTTGTACTTAGCGGGCCTGCGGGAATTGGAAAAACCCGTCTGCTTGGGGAATTTCTGTCGACCTTGGATGGTCCTCAATACCAAGTGGTGAAACTTCAGTGTTTGCCCGGTCTCAACAACTCGCCACTCGCTCCGATCCGGGACATGTGTCAGGCGTTGTTTGCTCAGGCGCCAACGGGCACGCTTCGGTCAGATGTGGATGCGGCTCTTTATTCTGAATTGATGGGGGACGCGGTACCTTCTGCGCCTGAACTGGCCTCCATGTCGGAACATCAGCGCAAATTGCAGACCCATGCGTTGATCATTCGAATGCTTGAAGTCGCCTGTGCGGAACTGCCGTTGGTTCTGGTGTTCGAAGACGTACATTGGATCGACGCGACATCGCGCGATTGTCTTGACGCCGTCGTTCAAAGCAGTGCGAATAAATCGCTTTTGGTGGTCCTAACCACGCGTCCCATTGATGATCTGCCCCTTGCCGAAGCCGTTCTCCAATTGCCACCGCTTGCGCATAATCTTGGCTTGCAGTTGTTGCACGATAATATCGGCACGACTGAGATGGACGACCAGATGGCCGATGTGCTGGTGCGCCGCGCAGGTGGAAACCCGTTCTTTATCGAAGAGCTTGCCCTTGCCGCACAAAGTGGCGGAGACCCAACCCAAGAGCTGCCTGAAACAGTTCAAGCGGTGATTTCCTCACGTATCGGGGCATTGGACACAGACGCGCGCAAATTTCTGTACACGATTGCAGTCATTGGTCCCCCGGCACGGATGGAATTGGTGACGCATCTGATGGGCCAAGATGCAGATTTTGTGAGCGCCATGGCCGCTCGGTTGCGATTGATGGGGTTCATCCTTGTTGAACCGGACCAATACAGTTTTCGCCACATGCTGATCAATGACACGGCCTATGCCATGCTGACGCCAGCAGAGCGTCAAAACATGCATGGGATCATCGCCGCGTATCTGGAGCGCGATGGCTTGGACTGGACACCGCGACCCGAAACATTAGCGTGGCACCTGCAATCTGCGGAACGTGCCGACAAAGCGTCTGAATATTGGCTAAAGGCTTGTCGAACGGCGATGCAACGGTTGGCGCATCGCGAGGCGATTGTATTTGCGCAAAACGGGCTCGCGTTGATGGCGAGCGGCGATATTGATGCAGCAAAGCGCGAACTCGACCTGCAACTGTACCTTGCGTCCGCGCTTGGTGCGATAAATGGATACGGCGCTGACAGTGTTGGCGCGGCCTATGACAAGGCGCGCAACATCAACAAAACGGTCGCAAGCCCACGCGCAAATGTGCGGATATTGGTGGGGCTGTGGATTCATGCTTGGGTTGGGGGGCGACTGTCACAGGCGTTGATTTACGCGCAAGATTTGCTGGAACTGGCCAAGGACACCCAAGAGGCTTCGATTACGCTGCAAGCACATGCCAGCATGGGTCAGGTTTTGATGCATACCGGTCGCCTGAAGGACGCGATTGAACATTTGGATTTGGGACTAGAGGCGATTGCCGGCACACCCCAAACATCGCCGCCTGCGCAGATCGCATCGGTGGCGTGTTCCGCGTTTGCCTGTTGGAGCCATTGTATGATGGGCAACACCGCTGAAACAAAACGCATATTGGCCCTGTCAAAAGAATTGGCGCATGGTCAGGAAAACCCGCTTGCGCAGGCCGTTCATTACGGGCTGTGCGGGGAACCATTTATGGTTACGGGTCAGATCAAGGAATGTCTGGACTATGCGGATCGCGCTGTGGCTGTCAGCCGCGCCCACGACTTCGCGTTTTGGCTTGGCACCGGGTTATGCCTGCGTGGATGGGCATTGGGGCAATCTGGGCAACTGGATGCAGCGTTTGATGCCCTAGACGAAGGTATCGCAGTTTTTGAGGGCACAGGCGCCGGGGTCGAGCTGTCGAATTGGTATGGGATAAAGGCCGAAACCTTGTTGACCGCTGGCCGCCTCAAAGAGGGGCTAGTCGCGGTTGATTATGCATTACGTTGTGCGGCGGATACGGGGGACGTCTATTTCACGCCGCGTATTCATGCCGTTGCCGCCCGATTGTGGTCCGAACTGAACGATATGGAAAAAGCGGCCCAGCACACGCAAATGGCGACCGACTTGGCGGTTGAATTTGGCATGGGAAAAGACATGACGACACTTTTGATTTGAAACGATGTCTGTTCTTGGACGGGCGTCCAAAGCGTATGTGATTCACAATTGCTTCAAATTCCCGCTGATCGACACGCATGTTATCGCATATCAGGCACAATGCCCCTATATCGATGTCACCGCGCTTATAAGGACGACCAATATGCGTTTCGTTGCCCCTATTCTTGCTCTTGTTTTCAGTGTGTCGACTGCTGTGGCGGACCAACTGCCGTTGAACGATATCTCGCAATATCTGAACGACATGAAGACAGCAGAAGCTACGTTTGTGCAATTGAACGACGACGGCACGATAAGCGAAGGCAAGCTTTATATCCAACGGCCCGGTAAGATGCGGTTCGAATATAATCCACCTGACAAAGCTGTGGTGATGGCCACAAATAACACAGTGATTGTGTTTGACCCAAAGTCGAACCAACAAGCTGAGAAATATCCGCTAAAGCGCACACCTTTGTCCATCATTCTGGCACGGCGTGTTGATCTGGGCCAAGCGCGTATGGTCGTGGATCATGGCTATGATGGGACGGCGACGACTGTGACCGCGCAGGATCCAGAAAACCCAGAATATGGGAATATTCAGCTTAATTTCACCAGCAATCCGGTCGAATTGCGCCAGTGGATCGTCAATGATGCCAATGGCGGTCAAACAACGGTCATTCTGGGTGATTTGAAAACAGGGGGCCGGTTGCCCAGCTCCCTGTTTGATATCAACGAATTTAATCGCTCAAACGACCGTTAAGCGCGCCCACACGATCGCAATTGCGACGCGTATAAATCCGACCGTTGATCGACTTCGCCAGCCACACGAGTCAGCCATGCTTTGTTGCGATAACTGCCGCGCGCAAACCCTGTGTGCCCTTCGTGATAGGCAAGATACTGGTTGCGAGCATCTGACAGGGCCACCCCGTTTCGATTTTGGGTTTTGTTCATATACCAACCCATAAAATCAGCGGCATCTTTCATACGGTCACGGCGCGCACCAAAACTGTTGGTTTCGCGCTTGTATTCCTTCCAAGTGGCATCCAACGCCTGTGCATATCCATATGCGCTGGATTGCCGCCCCATTGGAATGACACCGGCGGCGTATCTAAACGGTGTACGCGCGTTCGATTTGAATCTGCTCTCTTGATAGATTGTCGCCATCTGCACTTCGACTGGAACACCCCAACGGCGTTCTGCCTGCTTGAAGGCGCGCAGATAGGTCGGGTTTTGCCCAACCAATGTGCATGCGTTATCAAGCGCGGAACGCGAAACGTTTCCACCCGAGCTGCCACAACTTGCAGCCAAAAGGACCAATGCAAAGGCGCGAAGAAGTCTGCTCATATGCCTCTCTCGCTTTTCTTGTTTTTTTGTACTCTAGACGACTTTTCCGGGACGGGAAATCACGTTTCTTACAACACAACTCCCAAGATCAGCGGCAAACAGCCCACTGACAACAACGTCGACGCGACAACAAGCCCGGCGACCGCATCCGATTCCGCACCATATTTTTCTGCGATTAAATAGGATGTGACAGCAACCGGAGTGGCCACTTGCAAGACAAGAACCCCAAACGCGACGGGATCAAGCGCGAACCATCGACCAACACCCCACGCAATACCGGCACAAACAACTAGCTTTCCAAAGGACAACAGCACTGCTTTGCCCATTCCGGCCGGGCTTAACCGTGCAACAGCTACTCCAAGGGTGATCAACATCAAGGGAATGGCCATTTGACCAATAAGCTCAAGCGTATTGGTCAGGAACACTGGGGTTTGCCAATCCATGAACATGAACAAAGCGCCAAGAATCGTCGCCGCGACCATCGGTTCTTTTATGGCTTTGACGATTGATCCCCCGCCTGACACCAACCAGATACCGAACGTAAACGACCAGATCGCCATGAGCGCAAAAACGATGATCGCATAGCTTAGTCCAACATCGCCAAAGGCAAACAATGCCAGTGGTAATCCCAGATTGCCCGTGTTCCCGAACATCAATGGCGCCGCATAGGTGCGCCGATCCAAACCCAGTATCGCGACCAAACCAAGGACAGCCAAAGTGATGCCAGCATAGGCCACAAGGGTCGACAGGGTCAGGGCCGTCAACGCGGCGGGGTCGATCTTGGTTTTCATCAACGACACAAAAATTAGGCAAGGAACCGCAAGCGTCATTGCCAATTGCGTAACAAACTGAATTCGGTATTCAAATCCCAGTCGAATCCATGCAAAACCAACTGCGGCCAATAGAAAAACCGGGGCGACTATCTGAAGGACTGTTAATGCAAGGTTCACAGACTGTTTCCCTAAAATTCGCCGCAATCATTGGACATTGGGCCTCGATCCCGTGTAATCAGTCATCTATGGGGCCACAAGTTATGCATCATACGCGCGCGAAATATCATCTGGGGCAGGTGGTCCGTCACCGGAAGCACCCGTTTCGCGGAGTCGTGTTCGATGTGGATGCCGAATTCGCCAATACAGATGAATGGTACGAAGCGATTCCAGAGGACAGTCGTCCCGCGAAAGAGCAGCCTTATTACCATCTTTTGGCGGAAAACGACCAAAGCTATTATGTGGCATACGTGTCCGAGCAGAACCTGATTGCGGACTATTCCGGCGAACCAGTGGATCACCCTGATATTCCGGACCTGTTTGGCCCGTTTACGGATGGATCTTACCCGCTGCATTTCCACATCAACTAAATATCTGCAAATCAACAGACCAAGGCAGGATTTCTCCTGCCTTTGCTTTTGTTGGACTCAATACCCCAATGCGCACCCATCTTTGCGCGGATCAGACGCGCCTTCCAGAACACCTTCGGGATTGATGCGAATGGCTTGCGCCCCGCCGATGGGCGTTTCGGGGATGACGACATCATGCCCTAAATCGACCAATTCCGTCCGCACGTCATCGCTGTAACCGCGTTCGACCTTCATTTGCCCATTGTCCGAAAAACAGCGGGGGGCGTCGATTGCCGTTTGTGGGTCCATGCCATGATCGACCAGATTGCTGACAAATCGCGCGTGGCCATTGGGTTGGTAGGCGCCGCCCATCACACCAAAGGGCATCAAAGGCGCGTCGTTTTCCATCAAAAGGCCGGGGATGATCGTGTGCATTGGACGTTTGCCGCCCTTCAATTCGTTTGGATGGCCTTCGTCCAAGGTGAAACCGGCACCGCGGTTTTGTAACAAAATGCCAAATTTCTCAGACGCGATTCCCGACCCAAAGCCGTGAAAGACCGAATAGATCAACGAAACGGACATGCCGTCGCTATCAACACAAGTGATGTAAATCGTATCCTTATGCACCGATTCCGACAACGGTGCTGCGCTTGGCATGGCACGTTTTGGATCGATAAGGGCTGCCAAAGACTTCGCCGTATCAACCGACAACATGTGATCCAACCGCGTTGTGTAATCCATGTCCGCGATGAATCGGTTGCGCGCGTCATAGGCCAACTTGGCAATCTCTGCCTCGATATGGGCGCGTTCAGATCCAAACGGGTCCATGCTGGCCATATCAAACTGGGCCATCATATTCAGCATCAGATTGGCCGTCGCCCCTTGGCCGTTGGGCGGATGCTCTAGCAAGGTCACACCCTTGTAAGGTCCGCCAACAGGGTCGGTTTCTGTGCAGGCCGTGCGGGCAAAATCGTCAGCTGTGTGCAGACCCCCTGCATCATTTAGGGTCGCAATCATATCCTCTGCGATTTCACCGCTGTAAAATGCGTCGCGTCCGTCTTTGGCCAACGCTTGCAACACTTTGACTTGGGCGGGAAAGCGGACAGTTTGACCGGTTTTGGGCGCAGAACCGTTCACAAGGAAATGGTCGCGCGCAGCACCTTTCAAGACTTTCTCGTCTTTGGCCCAGTCAAACGCAACGCGTGGCGCAACCGGTATCCCGCTTTCGCCATAGTGAATAGCCGGTGCCAAAAGTACATCCAAACCCAGAACGCCAACGGTATCCGACAACCAGCAAAAGGCGTCGATTGCGCCGGGAACGGTGACGGCGTGCGCGCTTGATACGGGGACAGTGGTTTCGCCGGCTTGCCTGAGTTGCGCCGCATCTTGTGCGGCGGGTGCGCGGCCGGATCCATTCAAAGCGCGGACTTTTCCAGTGCTGGAATCAGTCCACAACACAAAACAATCGCCGCCTATGCCCGTCATCTGAGGTTCGCACAGCCCCAGAAGAATAGCGCCTGCAATCGCCGCATCCATGGCATTGCCGCCCCGCTTCATAATGTCGACCGCAGTCTGCGCCGCCAATGGGTGAGACGTCGCGCACATGCCATTTGTTGCAAATACGGGGGAACGGCCGGGTAAATGTAGATCGCGCATATATATCCCTAACTGTGCTCGTCAGACTGCAGGCTACTCTGCTGTCTGGCAAGGTCCAGTCGTTTTCGCAAATTTTAGGGAGAAGTTCCTCGGTGCCGGGCACTGGGTGGGGGCAAAATAACCCGACACCGAGGGAAGCTATATGCAGCTACACGAACTGTATGCACCCCAATCGAGGCAACTTTGTGCCTTCTCAGTGGTACTTTTGGGGAAATGAATTTGTGACGTTGGCGCGCACGAAAAAACCACGAGACGGGGCTTTAGGTCATCTGGGTGAGCATTTTTGGTGATCAAATGGACGCACTGAATGTGCAAGTCCATTGGATCAAACGGTTTCATCCTTGATGCCAACAATAATGCGGAGCTTTAGGTGGTTTTCCCATCCAAGCCGCTTGTATTCAACATCCTTGGCCAGATCCTTGATCAAGAACCAACCAAACCCGCCTTCGGGCAAATCAAAAAGGTCGACATCTACTTGTGCAGGCGCGCCAAGGGGCAGCTTGCCATCCGGCATTCCCAATCCTTCATCCACAACAGTCAGATGCAAACCGTCGGATTTGTGTGTGGCTCGGATACGTATGGGCCCCGCAGGGCTGCCTTCTGGATAGGCGTGTTCGACAATATTGTTCAACGCTTCCGCCATGACTAATTCGACCGCCCCGCTTTCTTCGGGGGCGAGATCCAGTGGCTTTAACGCCGTTTGCAGTTTTTCCAATGCCGTCCGGACAGCCATTTCGCCGCTGGTGACCGAAATATTCACTGCTTTAATGGGGCGAGGCATGACGGGTTTCTTCTTGAAGATGGACAATTAATTCCGCAGATCGTTTAGAGCGCTATCCAGTGTCGTGAAAAGCGGAAAAACACTGTCCATCCGCGTCAATCGGAACACTTTTTCGACGGTGGGGGTTAACCCTGCAAGGGCCAGTTTTCGGTCACGTCCCATCTGCTTCATCGACGCGACAATCGCGCCTAAGCCACTGGAATCAATGAACTGTACCTCACTTAAATCCAAAACAACCACACCTGATCCTGATTCAGTTTGAGTGCGCATTGCATCCTTGAATTCAATCGCGACAGCTGCGTCTATTCTGGTGTCGCTGACAGACACGATTTGCAAACTGTTTTCTGTTCGGCTGGTCAAATTCATGGCCCGACCCTTGCAATCTTTGACTGGAACCCGTGTTTAGTCCGCAAATCGTTACTAATTCATGAGCATCCAAGGGAGAAAAACATGACAGATGTGGTAATTTCAGGCGCCATGCGGACTCCGATGGGTGGATTTCAAGGCGAATTGTCACCAATGACAGCGCCCGAACTGGGCGGCAGCGCAATCAAGAGCGCCCTTGCCGATGCAAAATTGACGACAGTGGACGAAGTGTTGATGGGCTGTGTTTTGTCCGCAGGTCAGGGACAAGCCCCGGCGCGACAGGCCAGCTTTGCCGCCGGTTTGGGCGAAGAGGTGCCCGCCACGACACTTAATAAAATGTGCGGTTCAGGTATGAAGGCCGCGATGATCGCGTTTGATCAGATTGCGTTGGGACATGCCGACACGATGATAGCGGGCGGTATGGAAAGCATGACCAACGCGCCCTACCTTTTGCCAAAATTGCGCGGTGGGGCCCGTTTGGGGCATGGGCAGGTGATCGACCACATGTTCTTGGATGGTCTTGAAGATGCCTATGACACAGGGCGTTTGATGGGCACCTTTGCCGAAGATTGCGCCGAATCCTACCAATTCACCCGCGAAACGCAGGACAAATTTGCACTGACCTCGCTTAGTCGCGCACAAGCCGCCGCTGAAAACGGGTCTTTCGCTGACGAGATTGCGACGCTTGAGGTGCAAACACGCAAAGGCAGCGTGGCAATTGATGCAGATGAACAACCTCAATCGGCGCGTCCAGACAAAATCCCGCATTTGAAACCCGCATTTCGCAAAGGCGGCACAGTCACGGCGGCCAATTCCAGCTCAATCTCGGATGGAGCAGCGGCTTTGGTTTTGGCGTCATCTCAAGCCGCAGAGGCTCAAGGCCTGCGTGTACGTGCCAAAATCGTCGGCCACGCAAGCCACGCTCAGGCCCCCGGCTTGTTCACGACGGCCCCTGTTCCAGCCGCACAGAAATTGTTGGACCGTATCGGGTGGTCAAAAGTGGATGTTGATCTGTGGGAGGTGAACGAAGCGTTTGCCGTCGTGCCCTTGGCTTTCATGCACGAAATGGACCTGAGCCATGATGTCGTGAACGTAAACGGTGGCGCCTGCGCTTTGGGCCATCCTATTGGCGCGTCGGGTGCGCGGATCATTGTGACCTTGTTGAACGCACTGGAAAAACGCGACCTAAAGCGGGGGGTGGCGGCCATTTGCATCGGCGGCGGTGAAGGCACAGCCATCGCAATCGAACGGGTTTAACATCGAAATGTTGGATTATGACACACTTGCCAAGACAATCACGTCACTGACCGAAGGTGAAACGGATCAAGTCGCGCTAATGGCGACGGTTGCCTGTGAAGTGCACCATTCCGACCCACGTTTCGACTGGACTGGATTCTATCGGGTTACGGCCCCAGAGATGTTAAAGATCGGCCCGTATCAGGGCGGACATGGATGCCTGCAAATCCCCTTTTCCAAAGGCGTGTGCGGCGCTGCGGCCCGGACTGGGGACATTCAATTGGTGCCCGATGTTGATGCATTTCCTGACCACATTGCCTGTGCGTCGTCGACGCAATCCGAATTGGTTCTGCCGGTTCACACCAAAGACGGTCATTTGATCGCGGTGTTCGATATCGACAGCGATCTACCGAATGCGTTTACGGAAAATGATGCCCAGAAACTGGCGGGTATCCTACAGAGCGTTTTTGCCAGATAGGGGCAATTACAGCTTAGGAATGTCGTCGGACAAGTCGTAATAATCGCCTTTGTCCGCTGTAAAGATGTGCTTTTTGATCCGTTGACCTGTTGGACCGTCGATTGCACCCAATGAAAAACTCATGCCGTCTTCGTCATGCGCTTTCCAGAATAAAAAGCAGCCGCATGTTGGACAAAACCCGCGCTTGGCCTGTTGGCTGGCTTCGTACCATTGCGCCTCGCCGGTGATTTCGAAATCCGTGATGGCCGCGTATCCTGATGCCCAATGGTGTCCGGACTGCTTTCGACATTGCCCGCAATGACACGCGCTGTTGCGTTCTTCATCGCTATAGACTGAAAACCTGACGCGTCCACAGTTGCAACTGCCCAATAGTTTTGTGCCAGTCATCTTGTCGTCCTTTGCGGGCGTTTGAATTCGCTCATCCCATAAATGCCAAGTCACTCAGCCCCGGTCAATCGGGCGTTTTGTGGGGCGGTGGGTTGCGATGAAACTACTTCATGGACTTTCCGGCGTCCGATCAACGAACCGCGTCAGGAAGTATAAACCGACGTTTCATAATTCCTGACCCAGACCGGACATCTCATTAGATATGGTGCCTAGGTCAGATTTAGGTGCCGTTTGACTTGAGCAGATGAATGACCGATTTGCGAAACTTCGGTCTGCTTAGGTCAAGCATTGTTATTCTATATAGACGGTCGGTTTTCAGTCTTAGGGACCCCAGTTGAGGCCCCTAAACTATCTTCAATCAGCGAGTTGCGCAGCCGCGTTATGCGCGCTTTCTGCGCCGAAGAACGACCAGAGAAAGGCCCATCGCGCCGACAAGCAAGGGCAACGACCCGGGAAGTGGAACCGCCGCCACTGAACCGGCGCTAAGCGTGACCGTGTTATTTCCGAATTCAGCGACCGTTCCGAAGTTCAAGGCCAAGTCGGCTAATGTTGTTGAGTTTGCCGTCCAAACAAAATCAATAGAAGAGCCCGACGTATACCCCGTGTTCAGCCCCAGGAACCCTTGATTGCCAAAGTTCAGACCCTGAACAAAAAAGTTGTCACCAGAGATCGAATTGAAATTAATAGAGCTCCCGTTCAAAGGTGTGAACAGGACCGTCAATGACGTGCTTTGGTTAGAACCTGACAAGCCACCAAAAAAGTTGAACTGACTTTTAGAGAGGTTGAGACTGCTACCGCCGAGCGACCCCAACCCTGTCAAGTCTACTGAACCAGAGCCAGTAAAGATGACATTTCCGGCGTCTTCAGTTGCAAGAATGTCCAATGTTGCCGCATGAACCTGCACCGACAGAAAAAGCGTCGCGAGGGCAGTATAAAATATTTTCAGCATGTTCAGTTCCTAATTTGCATTGCCCGGACGTTAGCATCACTTTTTTCAGTTCAAGGACATCTTGAACTATGCCCGAATGATCCCTGATTGGATCAGAGCCTTAATCATTTTCTCCTTCCACGTTGGCCGCTTCCTTGTGTTGTGCCGACGATTATTCGTTTCGTGTGATCTTGGCCGAAACCACACGATGGAGTTCAGGATTGCGACCTTCGATCAGCGTGGAGCATTTGAAAGTCTGGGCCTAAACCGGGCATTTTCTGCGAGCCGTGCTAAGGGCAGCTTCGTAGATGCTCTATTGTCTGGGTTAACAAGCGATGAACAGGTCAAAGCAATCGGCTGTTGCAAGCCTGCGTGATGGAAGCTTTTTGGTGAATGCCCACCTCGCGGTAATGAAAAAAACATTGGAAATTTCATCAGAATCGGTGAATGGTGAAAATTGACAGTCAAATTTCACGCGATCCGAGGACGTTTTGAACTCACATCCGCAGACATTAGGCGCCGATCTCAGGGCATTGCGTAAGTCACGTGGACTGACGTTGACGGATATGGCGGTGGCGATGGATCGGTCTGTGGGCTGGATGAGCCAGATTGAAAGAGACCTGTCCGAGCCGACTTTGAGTGACCTTGAACAACTGGCCGATACGCTGGATGTTTCGGTGACGACGCTGTCGCAAAACGCGGTGGATGTCGCCGAGGAAGAAGGGTTCATTGTCCGCAAGACGGCGCGTCGTGGCATCGGTTCGCGGGCGCAGGGCTTGGCGGAAGAATTGCTATCACCGGACCTGACGGATGACTTTGAAATGGTGCATTCGACATTTGAACCGGGGTCGGGGCTTGTTGATCCGGTGATGCGGCCCACCCAAGAAGTGGGGTATCTTGTTTCGGGCATGTTGGACCTGACCATCGGGACCCGCAGTTTCACAATCCATCCGGGCGACAGTTTCCGCATTCGCGGCGAACCATTCTTGTGGTCGAACCCATACGAAACCTCTGCTGTTGCGATCTGGGTTATCGCGCCCCCGGTGTATTGATGACGTTTGAGGGGTGGATCATATTCGCGCTGTTCTGGGTTGTCTTTGTGACGACGCCGGGCCCCAATGCGGTCAACTGCATTCAAAACGGCATGACGATTGGATTTCGCCGCGCGATGATTGGCGTGCTTGCGATCCTGACACAGGCGACAGGTTTTCTGATCCTGAGCGCCTTTGGCATCACTGGCCTGATCGCCGCATCGCCTCAGGCGTTTATCATCGCCAAATACATCGGAGCTGCGTTCCTGATCTATCTGGGCATTCGTGGCTGGATGAACGCGCGCAAGCCGTTGCGCATTGACGGGCTAAGCGACCAGTCGATTTATTTCCGCGCGCTGGCCATCGCCACGATCAATCCAAAATCTGTCGCAGGGTATCTGGCGGCGTTTTCGCAATTCGTGCAACCGGATCGGCCGATTTGGGATCAGATGTGGCTGATCATGCCAACGGCTTTGACGATCACAGCACTAAGCTACACCGGGTTCACAATCATGGGTGTCATGCTGGGTCGTATGGCATTGGGGGCGGTCGCGAATGTTTGGTTCCGTCGCGTGATGTCGATCTGCTTTATCATCTACGGTCTGTTGCTGGGGGCAAGCAGTGTTCCGACGCGAACGGCCTAAGGAAACCAAGACCAAGACGCTTCGGCTTTGATGCATATGCGGGGCCACCCCGCGAGAAAGGGAGTAACACATGGCACTACCAACAACTGCCCGCGTCGTCATCATTGGCGGTGGTGTCGTCGGAACATCCACGTTGTACCATCTGGCCAAGGCGGGATGGAAAGACTGTGTCTTGCTGGAAAAGAACGAATTGACGGCCGGATCGACGTGGCACGCGGCAGGCAATGTGCCCAACTTTGCCGGGTCTTGGGCCGTTATGAACATGCAGCGGTATTCTGCGGATATATACCGCACGTTGGGCGAAGATGTTGATTACCCGATGAATTATCACGTGACCGGCTCGATCCGACTGGCGCATTCAAAAGAGCGGATGCAAGAGTTCGAAAAGGTTGCGGGAATGGGCCGGTATCAGGGTCTGCAGATGGATATCTGCACGCCGCAAGAGCTGCAGCACTATAACCCGTTCATGGAAACCCACGATCTTGAGGGGGGAATGTGGGATCCGTTGGATGGCGATATTGATCCGGCGCAGTTGACACAAGCCTTGGCCAAAGGTGCGCGGACTGCGGGTGGACATATCGAACGTTTTTGTCCAGTCGAAGGCATCGACCGCGATGGTGATGAATGGATCGTCAAGACGGGCAAAGGCGAGGTTCGGTGCGAATACGTGGTGAACTGTGCCGGATATTACGCGCAGCGCGTGGGCGAGATGTTCAAGCCCTTTGGTGGGCGGACAGTGCCGATGGTGGTCATGTCGCACCAATACTTCCTGACTGAACCGATCCCAGAACTGGAAGCGTGGACCAAGGAAAATGGCAAGAAAGTCGCCATGATCCGAGACGTCGATACGTCCTATTATTTGCGTCAGGAAAAGACGGGTCTGAACCTTGGTCCGTACGAGCGTAATTGTAAGGCGCATTGGGTCACGCCGGATGATCCGATGCCCGATGATTTCAGCTTTCAGCTATATCCCGACGATTTGGAACGCCTAGAATATTACATCGAAGACGCCATGGCACGAATGCCGCTGTTGGGCACGTCGGGTGTAGGGCGCAACATCAACGGGCCTATTCCATACGCACCAGATGGGTTGCCGATGATCGGTCCTATGCCGGGTGTGAAGAATGCATTTGAAGGGCATTCCTTTACCTTCGGGATCGCGCAGGGCGGTGGTGCAGGTAAGGTGCTGTCGGAATGGATCATGCACGGTGAAACCGAGCTGGACATGTGGGCCGTCGATCCGCGTCGCTACACTGACTTTGCCGATCACGATTATTGCTTGTCCAAGGCGCAGGAAACCTATGGCCACGAATACGCGATGCATTTCCCGCATCACACGTGGCCCGCGGGACGGGACAAGAAACACTCTGCACTACATTCGCGACTGCAAGAAGCTGGTGCGGTTTTTGGCACGTATAATGGATGGGAGCGGGCCAATTATTATGCCAAGCCGGGCGATGATACGTCCGAGGCTGCAACGCAAACCTGGGATCGCAATGGCCCTTGGGAAGCGCGCATCAAAGAGGAATGCGAAGCCGTGCGTGACGGATGTGGCATGTTGCCGATCACCGGTTTTTCACGCATTTCCGTCGAAGGACCGGGCGCGCGTGATTGGATCGACAGCTTGACCGCATCACGTATGCCAAGCGTGGGCCGTGTGGGACTGGCCTATTTCGCGGACAGCCGAGGACGGATCGTGACCGAAATGTCGGTTATCCCGCAATCGGATGATGTGATCTGGTTGATCACGGCGGCGACCGCGCAGTGGCATGATTTTGAATTCCTATGGCGCCAAGCGCCCGAGGGTATCGAATTGCACGACCGCACCAAAAACTATGAATGTGTGTTGGTCACTGGACCCAAGTCACGCGAGGTTTTGTCTGATGTGGCCGAGGCTGATCTGGACAAAAGCTGGCTTAGTTTTCAGAACGCCAAAGTCGCAGGGCAGGATTGCGTTTTGTTGCGCGTATCCTTCGCCGGAGAGCTTGGATGGGAAGTGCATTGTGACTTTGATGCCGCCCCTGTGGTTTGGGATGCGTTGAAAGACAAAGGCGTGACCCCCTTTGGGATGTGGGCCTTGGACCGTTTGCGTCTGGAAAAGGGGTATCGCGCGTGGAAGGGCGATTTGTCGACGGATTATTCATTGCTTGAAGGTGGTTTGGATCGGTTCGTCAAACTGGACAAGCCGCACGATTTTCCGGGCAAGGCGGCCTTGTTGGTCGAGCAACAGCAAGGCGTCAAAAAACGATTTACAACCATGGTTATCGATGCCGGGGACCAAGACCCGCCTTACATGTCGACCGTATGGCATGGCGATGAAGTCGTGGGCGAGATCACGTCCAGCGGTTGGGGATACCGGGTCAATAAATGTATTGGCTTGGGGGTCGTGCGGGCCGATCTGGCGACAGAGGGCAGCACGCTAGAAGTCGAAATTTTTGGCGTGCGTTGCAAGGCAACAGTGCAGGCGGACCAACCCATGTGGGATGCAAAAAACGCGAGGATACGCGCATGACGCAGATAACCCTTTTGGATGGGGGCATGGGGCAGGAATTGGTCAAACGCTCCGGTGATACGCCTTCGCCTTTATGGGCCACTCAGGTGATGATCGATCACCCCGGTTTGGTACAAGGCATTCATGCGGATTTCTTTGCGGCTGGGGCGACGATCGCCACCACAAATACCTATGCGGTTCTGCGCGACCGGCTGGCGCCCTCGGGTCAGGAAGACAAGTTCGAAGACCTGCACAAAGCCGCGCTTGCCGAAGCAAAGGCGGCGCAAGCGGCGCATGGATCTGGGCGGATTGCTGGATCAATTGGACCGTTGGGGGCGTCTTATCGGGCGGATATCCATCCGGCTTATGATGAGGCGGTGGGGCTTTATGGTGAAATCGCTGATCTGATCGCACCCGATTGCGATGTGATTTTATGCGAAACGGTTGTGTCGGTCTTGCATGCGCAATCCGTTCTTGAGGGGGCAAAAAGGGCGGGGAAACCAGTTTGGCTGGCCTTTACTGTGGATGATGAGGATGGGACGTTTTTGCGTTCGGGTGAGCCGTTGCGCGATGTCTTATCCATTGCCAAGGACGCCGACGGAGTGCTGGCCAATTGTTCCGCCCCCGAAGCGATGCCTGCTGCGTTGGACGTTTTGGCCCAAACGGGTCTGCCCTTTGGAGCATATGCCAATGGGTTTACGCAGATCACCAAGGATTTCCTAAAGACCAACCCAACCGTGGATTCCCTAAGCGCGCGACGTGACATGGGGCCTGCCACCTATGCCGATCACGTCATGAACTGGGTGGATCAGGGCGCGACGCTGGTCGGTGGCTGCTGCGAAATCTCGCCTGCGCATATTGCTGAAATATCCGAACGCCTGCGCGCTGCTGGGCATACGATCGTCTGAACGGAGAACATTATGCCGGATCTTCCCAGCCACGCCCGCGTTGTCATCATTGGTGGCGGTGTTATTGGGTGTTCGGTTGCCTACCATCTGACCAAGCTTGGGTGGAAAGACGTGGTTTTGCTGGAACGCAAGCAACTGACCAGTGGCACGACATGGCATGCGGCCGGTTTGATTGCCCAATTGCGGGCCACAGCGAACATGACCAAATTGGCGCGGTATTCGCAGGAACTGTATGGGGCGCTCGAAGCTGAAACGGGCGTTGCGACCGGGTTCAAACGATGCGGGTCCATCACGGCGGCATTAAACAGCGAACGCATGGAAGAATTACAACGTCAGGCGGCAATGGCCCGTGCGTTTGGGGTTGAGGTTGACGAAATTTCACCCAGTGAGGTCAAAGCCCGGTACGAACATCTGAATATCGATGGCGTTGTTGGCGGCGTGTACCTGCCGCTGGATGGACAAGGTGATCCCGGCAACATCGCGCAAGCTTTGGCCAAAGGTGCGCGCCAGCGGGGTGCGAGGGTCCAAGAACGTGTGGCTGTCACTGGCGTTGTGCGCGACGGACGGCATATCACTGGCGTTGATTGGTCAGGCGAGGATGGCAGCCAAGGTCACATGACCTGCGATGCGGTGGTGAATTGCGCCGGAATGTGGGGGCATGACGTGGGCAAGATGCTGGGCACCAATGTGCCGCTTCAGGCCTGCGAACACTTTTACATCGTGACAGAAAACATCGCCGGGTTGTCGCAACTGCCTGTGCTGCGCATGCCGGATGAGTGTGCGTATTTCAAAGAGGATGCGGGAAAAATCCTTTTGGGTGCGTTTGAACCGGTTTCAAAGCCGTGGGGGCCGATCCCAAAGGACTTTGAATTTGATCAATTGCCCGAAGATTTCGATCACTTTGAACCCATCTTAGAAGCGGCCGTTAATCGGATGCCAATGCTGGCCGAAGCGGGCATTCACACGTTTTTCAACGGCCCGGAAAGTTTCACGCCAGATGATGCATATCACCTTGGTTTAACGCCCGAGATGGACAATGTCTGGGTCGCGGCTGGTTTCAATTCCATTGGCATCCAGTCGGCTGGGGGCGCGGGCATGGCGCTGGCGCAATGGATGGAAGATGGGGACAAACCATTTGATTTGGGCGATGTCGACATTTCCCGAATGGCTCCGTTTCAGGGCAACAAACAATACCTCATGGCGCGTTCATCCGAAACTTTGGGCCTGCTTTACGCGGATCACTTCCCGTTTCGTCAAAAGGCGACGGCGCGCGGGGTGCGGCGCACGCCGTTTCACCACCACATGCTGCAACACGGCGCGGTCATGGGCGAACTGTCGGGATGGGAACGCGCCAATTGGTTTGCGCGGGGTGGGCAAGCGCCGGACTATGAATACAGTTGGAAACGTCAGAATTTCTTTGACAACGTTGCCACCGAACATAAGGCAGTGCGCACCAATGTTGGCATGTATGACATGTCGTCCTTTGGCAAAATCCGCGTTGAAGGGCCGGATGCAACCGCGTTCCTGAATTATGTGGCGGGTGGTCAATATGACGTGCCCATTGGCAAAATCGTCTATTCGCAATTCCTGAACGTAAATGGCGGGATCGAAGCGGATGTCACGATCACGCGGATCACCCAAACGGCCTATTTGGTTGTGACACCCGCCGCGACGCGCCTTGCGGATCAGACGTGGCTGGAACGTCATGTGGGCGCATTTGGTGTTGTGATTACAGACGTCACAGCAGGCGAAGGTGTGTTGGCCGTGATGGGCCCACAAGCACGCGCCTTGTTGCAGGCGGTTTCACCCAATGACTTTTCGAACGACGTGAACCCGTTTGGCACGGCGCAAGATATCGAAATTGGTCTCGGCTTGGCACGGGTGCACCGCGTGACCTATGTCGGTGAACTGGGTTGGGAGATTTACGTGTCATCCGACATGGCAGGGCATGTCTTTGAAACGTTGCACGAGGCTGGACAAGAGTTTGGTTTGAAACTGTGTGGCATGCACATGATGGATACGTGCCGCATCGAAAAAGGCTTTCGCCATTTTGGACATGATATCACTTGCGAAGATCATGTGTTGGAAGCGGGCCTTGGATTTGCAGTCAAAACAGACAAACCTGATTTCATCGGGCGCGATGCGGTTCTGAAAAAGAAGGACACCGGATTGTCCAAGCGATTGGTGCAATTCAAACTGAACGATCCTGAGCCGCTTTTGTATCACAACGAACCCATCCTACGGGACGGTGAAATCGTGGGATACTTATCATCCGGCGCATACGGGCACCATTTGGGCGCGGCGATTGGCCTTGGTTATGTGCCTTGCGAAGGCGAAACCGCCTCAGACGTATTGGCGTCAAGTTACGAGATTGACGTGTGCGGCACACGCGTCAAAGCCGACGTGTCGTTAAAGCCGATGTATGATCCAAAATCGGAGCGGGTGAAGGTTTAACCCGCTTCGAAAAAGTCTTTGGCCAAATCTGTCCATCCGCGGGGCAGACCATGGCCCCCGTCGTGGATACACATTTTCAACGCCCCGGCATCACAGCTTTCGTTCCAATCCCGGCAACGGAAGGTTTCGCCGATTTCGATCTTATCTGGGTTGGTTCTACAGCTGTTGAGAGCTCGCGCGCGGGTAAAGCTTTCGAACAAATCGCCTTGATGCCAATCCCGGATGCCGCGTCCTTCAAAGGGGACTTGGGCATCGGCAAACCCATGCACCTGCAAAAATCGGATTGGGCCGGTTGCACAATCCGTTGGATTGGGGCGACGCAGTGCGCCAGACACGGACACAAATGCATTGAAGCGATCCCCGGCAAGGCACGCCATGCGCCAGACCATTGACCCACCTGCGGAAAACCCGCCCGCAAAAATGCGGTCTGTGTCCAAAGGAATGCGCTTTTCCACGTCATCCATCACACGAAGCGTGAAGGCGACATCGTCGCGCTGACTTGGGGGTAAATCGCGGGCGGGCCATGCGCGCACCTTGCGGCCCGGAATAAATGCGCCGTTGGGTGCAATCAGCAAATACCCGTTGTTCACAAAGGAATTGCGCAATCCGCTCGAACGAAAGATCGAAGCCGCCGATGAATTATGCCCGTGATAAAACACCAGTGCTGGCAACGGTGTTTCGCCATCCCAATCTGGTGGAAAGACCAGATGGTAATCGCCCTCATCCACTTCGCAGGCGGCGTCCTTCCCGCACGGGGTTTGAGACGTGGTTTGTGCATGCACAGGCAGGGCGAGGATCATCAAAAGGGCGATAAAAAAGCGCATGATTGCTCCGATAATATGTTCAGTGCAGGCAACATGGGACCGGGGTGGAATGGAAGGGGCGAAACGATGATTTCGCTGAAACGTGATCAGATGGCTTGCAAAGATGCGCGCGATTTGTGAGGGCAGTGCCATGCATGATAACACCTATAATCCGCCCGATGACCCGCTGAACATCGTATACGAAGATTCCGAAGTTCTGGCGTTGGATAAACCGTCGGGCTTGTTAAGCGTTCCGGGCAAAGGTCCAGAGCTGGCGGATTGTCTGATCAGCCGCGTTCAAACCGTGTTTCCCCATGCGTTGCTGGTGCATCGTCTTGATCGGGACACGTCTGGTGTGATGATCTTTGGGCTTAGTCCGCATGCGCAGCGGCATTTGGGTTTACAGTTTGAAAAACGCCAGATGAAGAAAACCTATGTTGCGCGGGTGTGGGGCAGGGTTGGCGAAGATACAGGAACCGTTGATTTACCGTTATGTGTCGATTGGCCAAACCGTCCAAAGCAGCATGTGAATTATGAAAAGGGCAAAGCCTCGGTTACAGATTGGAAGGTTTTGCGGCGCGAGGCAGATGACACAACGCGCATGCGCTTGATGCCCCAAACTGGGCGCAGTCATCAATTGCGGGTTCATATGTTGGAAATTGGACACCCGATCCTTGGCGATCCGTTTTATGCAGAAGGACCGGCTGGGGATTATCCACGCTTGATGCTGCACGCGGAAGAATTGCGCCTGCGCTCGCCCGCGGACGGGCGAGGCGTTCGTGTTAGGGCGAAAACACCCTTTTGATTTTTCGCCTGTTTATTCGGCGGCCCAGCCTGACACGGCTTTGACTTCGAGGAAATCTTCGATCCCCCAGATGCCGCCTTCGCGCCCGTTCCCGGATTGCTTCATTCCACCAAACGGAGACCCGGCGGCGCGGGATGTCCCGTTCATTTCCACCATGCCAGACCGCAATTGCGTTGCCAGACGATTGGCCCGTTGGCTGTCCTGCGTCTGCACGTAATTCGTGAGGCCATAGGGTGTGTCATTCGCGATTTCGACGGCTTCTTCTTCGGTGTCAAAAGGAATGATCGACAAGACGGGGCCAAAGATTTCTTCGCGTGCAATGACCATATCGTTGTTCACGTCGGCAAACACGGTGGGGCGCACATAATAGCCTTTGTTCAAACCTTCGGGACGACCAACGCCCCCCGCAACCAATCGAGCCCCTTCGTCGATGCCCTTTTGGATCAGGTCTTGGACTTTACCCCATTGGGTGGCGTTGACGACGGGGCCAATGTGACGCCCTTCGTCGCTGGCCGGTCCAACCGAGATCTTTTGTGCGACGGCTGCGGCTTCTTCGACGGCTTTGTCATAGACACCGCGTTGCACCAACATACGCGAAGGCGCGTTACAGCTTTGGCCGGTGTTGTTCATCATGTGCAGCACACCGCGTTTGACGGCCTTTTCATCGGCATCGTCAAAGACAAGGTTCGCGCCCTTACCGCCCAATTCGAGATGCACACGCTTCAACGTATCGGCCGCGTTTTTCGAGATCAAAGTCCCGGCGCGTGTCGATCCCGTAAAGCTGACCATATCCACGTCTTTGTGACCTGACAGAGTGGTGCCAACCCCAACGCCATCGCCATTCACAAGGTTAAAGACACCTTTGGGGAAACCGGCCTGATCCATCAATTCGGCAAAGACCATCGCGTTCAACGGGCTTTCTTCGGATGGTTTCAACACCATCGTACACCCCGCAACGGCTGCGGCGCCAACTTTCAACGTGACCTGATTCATCGGCCAGTTCCACGGCGTGATCAATGCGCAGACGCCAACCGGTTCATAGATGATCCGATCACCCGGCGCGTGATCACCCAGCGGGCGATTGAATTCAAAGTTCCGTGCTGCGCGGACAAAATTCTTGAGATGCCACGTGCCTGCACCGACTTGCTGCGCGCGGGCCATATCGATGGGAGCACCCATTTCGGCGCTCATCGCTTGGGCCAGTTCTTCACCTTTTTCGCTGTACAGGCTGATCAGCTTTTCGACGTAACCAATGCGGTCTTCGATCGGCGTGCTCATCCAATCCGGAAAAGCAGCCTTGGCGGCTGCGACGGCTGCTTCTGCATCAGCGGCACCGCCAAGCGAGATTGTGGCGCAGGGTTCTTCCAATGACGGGTCGACTACGTGATGGTCGGTTCCTGCAATCGGATCCACCCAAGATCCATTTATGTAAAACTGGCGTTTTTCAAGCATTTGACACCTCTGATGCTGTTGGATGTACGACTCAGGTCGAGCCGTACACCGTTGCACGGATAGAGACGTCGCCGGCTTGGATTGTCAAACGCTTGGAACGTCGGGCATTTCAATCGGAAGGCCTGTATTGGCAAGAATTGAATTGATCGCGCCCCATACAACGCCAACAATTGCGTTCCATGCTTTTTCCAAGGTCAGCACGCTTAACATGACCAGATGCCGCGCAAAGGCTTCTGTCTGTTCTTCGAGACGTTTGGTAAAGCGTTTGAACATCGTGTTGTTCTTCTTAAGCGAGCCAAAAGCGCGTTCTTCTGCGATGACCAGAGCAAACCGAGCCAGGCGTTCGGATTGTTCTTCGGCGAACATCTTGACCGTGCCAAACCCGTCGTGCAATTCGCCTTTCAAAGCCGCAATAATTTGCGTGACAATATCTTGAACTTTCATATCAAATTACCTTTCCAATGCTGACTCGATTGTCAGGATCGCATTTATGGACAGCTCGTAATCGGCCTTGAACAATTCGACCAAACCGTCATCCAAACCGCTGTCTTTGTGCGTGTTTCGCATGTCCCTTAACCCGTCAGCCACTGCTGTAAGATCGCTAGGTGTCGTATCAAGGCACTCAGCTGCATCCGGTGATTTACAGATTGTCTCAAACCGTGCTGAACGGGCAAGACGCTGACCCAACGGAGGAATATCCCGCGCTTTGGCTTGCGTAATCGCGCCTTCAAAACCACCAATCAGGTCGTTGTAGTCGCGTTCGAACTTAACAAAATCGCTGCGCGGTGATCCGTCTTCGACAGCGGCAAACAAAGCCAGCGTTTTGCCGTTCAGTTCGTCAACCTTGCGAACAAGGCTGCCGTCAAAAGGGGGTAAAACGCTAACGGTACAAGAAACAATAAAAAGAAAAGCGAATAAAATAAGGCCTGCGGGCCTAAGAATGACTTGCATCAAATATCCTCCCACTATGCTCGTAAAACTAGCACAAAGGGAGCAGATCAGCAATTTATCAATAGACGACCACAGTTATGGCGATGGTCAGAGGGTGCCAAATTGCCAAGCGGTCCCCGCAGACACCGCTTGTAATGTGCGATTTTACAGTTTGAATTTACGACCACGCAGCCAAGATTGCTTTGGCATTTTTGGAGCGTTCGCATTTTCAACAACTCTGGCCTGAGGCGCGATATAGGTCGCTTCAACTGGATCACCTGGGTGAAATCCGCGCTCTGCGAACATTTCCATCCACTTTTTCGTCGGTAGAACGTTGAAATGCGTCACTTCGTCAAAATCGTCCGGGCTGGACGAGAATATGATGCGGTCTGATGCGCCGCAAATCTTGTCCACGGCGATTTCGGCCTGTTCAGGTGGCAAATGTTCGAGAACTTCGATGCAAATCAGAATGTCGTATTTTGAGCCAGCGCGTTGTTCAATGTCCTCAAGGATGGACCCTTCTTTCACGCGGCCTACGATGTCTTTTCGTGCTTGATCGATGGCGTAGGGCGAGATGTCAAAGCCATACGCATCGATACCCCGGTCCACAAATTGTTCAACAAGCAAACCAAACGCGCACCCTGCATCCATGACCGTTTTGGGGTCGTAAAGCCGATCAACTTCTTTGGCGATGTGGCCAAAAAACTGCGTCCACTGTTCCGTGCGACCATAGGCATGACCCCCGTCATCGGAACACCCAGTTTCATAATAATCAGCGTCATACAGCGAACCTGGATCCGTTCTGGCGAGCTTGATTAGGTCTTCTTGGGACGCGTTGCGTTTTTCCGTCGTCATGAATTGCCTCTTTTGGCTGAAACCGGTCCGTTTTGGAAAGAGCGACCGTATACATAGAATTGCGAGTAAGTGCTAGCTTAGCCGCTAATGTCTGTTTTGGGTTTTGTCCATGTTGGCACTTGTGTATCAAGAACGCCATTCTCATTCGCTAGATTTGGGCATTTAGATGCAACTACCTCCACGTTGGAAAGTTATCCGCGAGCTGAAGCGTATTCAGAGGCAATTTGACCAAGTGCCTTGGTTTGCTTGGTCACCCTTTTCGAAAATGCTGCATGACGCAACAAAGAGGTGGAAAATCCGCGTTTCGGATGGGCAAAAAGCACGCCAGTCGCATATCGCGGTCTTCTTGATCTTCCAGCCGAATGGTTTGAAAGAGTCACTTGTCCATACGCTCAAGCATTTGAATGACAATGGTTATTCTGTCTTTTTGGTCGCCAATCACAGTCTAGATCAAGATGCGCTGGATGTTTTGGCGCCGCATTGTTGGAAGGTGATGCAGCGCCCCAATTACGGGTATGACTTTGGTGGTTATCGGGATGCCATCCTTCATTTGGCATCAGATGACGTACTGCCGGACAGTCTATTGGTCATGAATGACAGTATGTGGTTTCCTCTTTTTGACGACTGCACGCTTTTGGATCGCTTTAAGGCGCAGACCACTGATTTGTTTGGGTTTGTACTGTCGGAATACAAACATAGGAAAAATCCCGAGCCGCACATTCAGTCCTATATGTTTTCGTTTCGCAAAGAGGCGATGCAGAGACCAGAGTTTCGCAAGTATTGGCGCGGAATGACGGTATCCAGCAACAAGCAAATGGTTATCCGCCGCTGCGAAAAGAAAATGACTATGGACTTGAACGCGGCGGGGTTCTCTTTTGGATCGGTTCATACGTTTGAGGATGTTACAAAAGCGATTGCCGAATTGCCGGATGATCAGCTGGAATACCTTGTCCGGTATCAAGCTGAAATTGGGACGAGAAACGCAAGCCAACTGATCGAACACGTCGAAAACAAAGATCAAGATCCAAAGTGGGCTGACAAAATCAGGTCGTTTTTGGACACGGAAACTTTTGGGAAGTACTTGTTATTGGCGCACCCGAACGTGTTGATTGGACGATTGCGCGTGCCGATGTTGAAGAAGGATCGCCTGTTCAATTATCAAGTCCAGCGCCGCGCGTTGCTTGAATCGGAACATCGCGCCGAGATCAGCCCCGTTATTCTGGACGAAATCAGCAATTGGGATACGTAAAACAGGCGCCACTGTGACGCCTGTTTTGAAAGTTATCCTTAGCTTGCGTTTCGGCGCCGCGCAAAAGCGAAGACACCAAACCCGGCTAGCATCAAAGGCAAGGTAGCAGGCAGCGGGACAACGCCCGGCGCAGACGACCCCAATGCGTCGATGGCAAATTCGCCGAACGCGTTTTGGACGGGTCCGGTTGGATGATTGTCATCTAGGAACAAGTAAGTCTCGGCGATTGAAAGGTCAAAGATAGGCGTGCCATCTGATGTAAAACCCGTGATCGTGCAGTTTGATCCTGCGAAATTGGTTGTCGGGTCAGGGACTTGCACACAAGCGTCGGTGACATTTGTCAGCCCAAGCGCGCTTGGGTTGTCGATGATATCTTGAAGGAACTGCTCTTGATCCAGACGAATGATGTCCAGCCCGCGTGTCAATTCCAAACTGGCCAATCCAGTTTCCAGTGTCGTGTTAAAAGCTGCCGTTGCAGCAGACGAAAACGGGTTTGATGCGCCACCGGGTGTAAGGGCTAGATTCGGCAAATTCGAAACCAGAAAGCTATCAAGGCTGCTGTCCAGATCGTTCAACGCGGTGATCCCGGAGATCACATCAAGCGCCGCTTGGACCGGGTTTCCGCCTTGAGAAATGTCATTTGCGCCAAACAGAACCGACACCAATGGATTGTCACCCAAGGGAGGCGCGCCAGCGCTTGGGGTGAAAAAGTCGATTTGGCGTTGGAAGGTTCCCAAATCGAACAGATCTGGAGCGTTTGGGTCTGGGTTCAACGTATCAAAAAACAGATAGTTGGCGTCTTGGGTGTTTGTGTCGCCAGCCGTCGCGCCACCCAATGCGAAATTGGCAGTGTTCAAACCACGGCTGATGAATTCATCAGCCAGAATTTCTGTCCATACTGGTCCGGTTGAAAACCGTCCGCCGCTATAGGGCGGTGGATTGAAAATCGTCAAACCTTTGCCGTCATCAGACAAGCTGTCACCAAATGCGAGATAGCTGGTGAAGGTGGATGCATTGGATGCGGTCGCGATAAAGACGGATGTTACCGCGAAAATAATCGTACGAATCATGATTGTCCCTGTTTTTATTGCATTTTCTTAGCATGCCGAATGCGAACCCTAATTGTGACGTTAGGGAACGAATCGGCTTGACCTAGGGGAATGCACAAAGAAAAACCCCCGAAACCGGCTGGTTTCGGGGGCTCCAATTTCGTCAGAAAAGGCGCAAATTACTCTGCAGTTTCTTCCGCTTTGGCTTCTTCGCCTGTCTCTTGGTCCACGACTTTCATCGACAAACGCACCTTGCCGCGATCATCAAATCCGAGAAGTTTGACCCAGACTTCCTGACCTTCTTTAAGAACGTCAGACGGGTGGTTCAGGCGACGGTTTTCGATTTGGCTGACGTGGACAAGTCCATCGCGTTTGCCAAAGAAGTTCACGAACGCACCAAAGTCCACGATCTTAACGACCGTACCTTTGTAAACAGCGCCTTCTTCAGGTTCTGCCACGATCGAATGGATCATGTCATAGGCCTTTTGGATGGCTTCGCCATTTGGTGATGCGATCTTGATAACGCCGTCATCGTTGATATCGACTTTGGCACCGGACACTTCGACGATCTCGCGGATGACTTTCCCGCCTGAACCAATCACTTCGCGGATTTTATCAGTTGGGATATTCATCGTTTCGATCCGTGGAGCGTGAACAGAGAATTCGTTCGCGCCTGTGATCGATTTCGACATTTCACCCAAGATATGCATGCGGCCTTCTTTGGCTTGTGCCAAAGCTTTCTGCATGATTTCGGGTGTGATGCCTGCGACTTTGATGTCCATCTGCAGCGACGTGATGCCGTTTTCGGTACCCGCCACTTTAAAGTCCATATCGCCCAAGTGATCTTCGTCACCCAGAATATCCGTCAGGATTGCGTATGAACCGTCGTCTTCCAGAATAAGACCCATCGCAACACCAGCAACCGCGGCCTTCAGCGGAACACCAGCGTCCATCATGGACAAGGAGCCACCACAGACCGACGCCATCGACGATGATCCGTTGGATTCTGTGATCTCGGACACCAAACGAACGGTGTATGGGAAATCAGTTGGCGCAGGCAAAACCGCCTGAAGGGCGCGCCATGCAAGTTTACCATGGCCGATTTCACGACGTCCGGGAGGGCCAACACGACCTGCTTCACCTACCGAATAGGGAGGGAAGTTATAATGCAGCAGGAAGTTCGATTTGAAGTTTCCGTGCAGAGCGTCGATGAATTGTTCGTCGTCGCCGGTGCCCAAAGTGGTCACAACCAAGCCCTGAGTTTCACCACGTGTGAACAAAGCCGAACCGTGTGTCCGTGGAAGAATGCCAGTTTCACAAACGATGTCACGCACTTCGTCGGTTTTGCGACCGTCAATCCGTGTACCAGTTTTGACAACGTCACCGCGCAGGATCGATGCTTCGAGCTTTTTCATCGCCGAACCAAGGTTGCTGTCGGCTTGTTGCTCTTCGGTCAGGCCTGCAAGGATGGTTTCACGCGCTGCTGAAACAGCGGATGTGCGTTCTTGCTTATCGCCAATTGCAAACGCCGCACGCATTTCCTTTTCGCCAGCCTTTTGGACGGCTGCAAACAGGTCTGAGTAATCTGGCGGTTGGAAATCGAACGGCTCTTTCGCGGCGTCTTCGGCCAACGAAATGATCAGGTCGATGACAGGTTGCATGTTTTCGTGCGCAAAGTTCACAGCGCCCAACATTTCTTCTTCTGTCAGCTCATACGCTTCGGATTCAACCATCATCACGGCGTCTTTGGTGCCAGCAACAACAAGATCAAGACGCTGTTCTGGGTTTTGACGCAGATCCTGCATGTCGTCGACAGTTGGGTTCAGGATGTATTCGCCATCTTCAAAACCAACACGCGCACAGGCGATCGGGCCACGGAACGGGGCACCGGAAATTGTCAAAGCTGCTGATGCTGCAATCATCGCAACGATATCAGGGTCATTGACCAAGTCGTGCGACAGAACAGTACACATCACGAGAACTTCGTGCTTGAAACCGGGTACAAACAAAGGGCGGATAGGGCGGTCAATCAGACGCGCTGTCAGCGTCTCTTTTTCGGTGGGGCGTGCTTCGCGTTTGAAGAAGCCACCGGGGATTTTACCCGCCGCATAATACTTTTCTTGGTAGTGCACGGTCAGAGGAAAGAAATCCTGTCCGGGCTTAGGGCTTTTGGCAAATGTTACGTTTGCCATGACACTGGTTTCGCCCAGTGTTGCGATTACGGACCCATCCGCTTGACGGGCCACTTTTCCAGTTTCCAGTGTGAGCGTTTCTTCGCCCCACTGAATGCTTTTCTTCGATAAATTGAACATCATCGTTTCCTGTAAGGGAGCACTCGCGGGCCTTCCCGCGTCTCCCGTTTTGCGTGGCGGCCCCATTGCCGCCGCCCCCAATCCTCGTGCACGCGCCCGGGGGCCAATGGCGTCACGTCTCAGATGAGCCGTCGCATACAGTGTTTTCAGTGCTTTGGGAAGCTTGCATTCGCGCATGGGTGCGCGTGGTATGGCGGTCGTGGTCCCAATCGTCTCGCAAGAATAGGTTCGTCCCGTGGATGCAAAGATTCATCATATCCTTTCAAGGAACAAAGACATTGCGGTCGGTCATGCGTTGATTGACGATTTCGACCTTGCGCCTGGTGTGGCTTGCGACGCCGCGATTGTTGTGCAATCCCCGAATTGGTCCTTGTATTCATTGGACTTTACCAACGGCGTGGCTGTGTTCGTTGAATTGCCATCCAGTTTTGATTTGGGGCAGGCGGCCTTTGTGTATCAGGTGCAATACGCGCATGCTGTGCGTGTTCTGACGGTTCCGTTCGCGCAGATGGTTGCATTGGCCAAGACTCTTGCAAGGCCCGACAACTTGACGTTTTTATTGTCGACGGGGCGATGCGGATCAACATTGGCCAGCCGGATATTGGCGAATATCCCCGACGTCTGGAGCGTTTCTGAACCTGACGTTTTCACGCTGCTTGCGTTTCATCGGTCAGAATTGCCCTCTGATTTGATGCAGGATTTGTTGACTGCCTGCACGCGTCTGTTGTTCCGCCCGCCGCAGGGACAGGACATCCGTTCGTTTGTTATTAAGCCAAGAAGCGAGGCGATGCTGATCAGTGACCATCTGCAAAAGGCCCTGCCTGATGCGCGATGCGTGTTTCTGTATCGGGATGTGGGGACTTACGCCAATTCGATGCACCGGTTTGTGCAACGCATTTTCCAAGTTGATGAGCCGCAATTGGACGACACCTATTTCGAGCTTCGGTGGAGGATCAGCAGCGTTGGATCACCTGTTGAGGAAATGTCGCGTTGGTTTCCCGAGGGGTACGGTGGACTCGAACATGATGATTTTCTGGCATTGGCATGGACGTTTCGCATGAAAGCCGCACAGAAATTGATTGCGACGGGTCAGCGGATTGCGTCGATCCACTATGCCGATCTGATAACGAACAGACGTATTGAGACGACGCGCTTGTTGAACGCATGCGGGGTTGGCGCGGACCGGATCGAAACCGCGTTGTTGGGGTTCGAAACGGATGCCCATACCGGCACCATTGGCGAAAACACGGTCCCTGCGACACCGTTAAGCCGGGAACGGATAAAACGTGTGGAACAGCAGGTCATCCAGTGGGGCATGCCAACATATGACCAAGAACGTCTTTAGGCGATTTAGGCACAAACTTCTGCGGATCGTCGCGCTTTTTTGCCTTAATGCGTGAAGTATTCGAGTTATATCGAAGGTTTGCATCAAGCTGGTTTGGGCCAACCGTCAAGCATTTCGGTCTAAGACCGGACTTTTGCGGCGAATTAGGCCGAGGTCAGTTATGCGGACAAAGTTGCGGTTAAAACTGAGATTGCATAATGGCCCCGTTGTTCCCACGGATGATATGGAATTTCTTGCTCGCCATATCTTAGTATTATAGATTCCTATGTATTGATTTGGGGCCATCGATGCGTATTCACCTACTAATCTTTGTTCTGTTCTTGCTCCCAAATTTCGCGCTGTCACATGAAAACAATTCCCTTCCGATCGAAACACGTTTTGGACCGCTGGAAGAAGGCGTTGAAGTCAGCTGCGACCGGCAAGGCGACGTTTGCATCGACCTCCAATCAATGATCTTTCAGAACGAGAGTGTATGGTCCCAAAGTATCCTACCAAACATCTTGCGCCTCATTGAATGGGGCCCAGACAAAGACATCTTGCTTTTTGAACTTTGGTCCGGTGGTGCATCTTGCTGTACGTCATACAGGTTCCTAACCGTTGGCGCGGACGGATCGCATTTTTCCGAAGAGTTTGCGAAGCACGCACTTAATCCCAAAGAGTTTGTTGTCAACGAAGCTGAAATTTCTTTTCGACTCGAACGTGATTACCCAGCGAACATTGATCACTTGCTGGCAACTTTCGATGGCGACTCTGTCGAAATCGAAACGATCTACGAGGATGATACAGATTCGGAGATTGCCGGCGCAGGTGATGACGTTTCTAGGTGGCTGGGGGACCATCCTAGTAGTTTTTGGGAAGACGGTGCTGAGCGAAACAGGTTTCGTCAAATAATAGGTGACTATGCCTTAAATTGTTTGCGGACATCGACATCTGGCATCGCGTCAAATTTTGAACTGAAAGAAGGATATATGGTTTCGAGCGGCATGTGGCCGCACCAAGGTGGATCGAGGCATGGATACATCGCCGTCGAAGTAGAAACGGGGCGGCCGTTTGCCGTTCAAATGTGGGGTGACAGACAATACTATTTCGGGGCAATACGCGACGCTTTTCCAGACGTATTGCAAAACTGGATCCAACAAGATGTCTTGAGATTACGTACTCGACCTGTGCAATTGTTTGGTGATCGTAAGGTCGAGCCCGAATACATCAACTTTTGTTCTTAGTTTAGATTGTGTTCGTACCCGGCATTTGCAGGGACATAGGCGCCACCAAAGTTGAGAAGGATGGTAAGTGAGGGCTCTTTTAAGTCGTTCGCTGTGTTTTGCATGAACGGCGGCTTTTTCGGTTTTATGAAATTAGGTCAGTTTAGGACGTGACAGACATGCGATTTCAACACCTTGTTGGGTGGGCACAAAAAAGCCCGCCGAAATCGGGCGGGCGTTTTCGTATTTTGCTGTGACCGTTTTGAAATCAGCCCGAATTCCGAGCAATTCCCAAAAGGGTGATCCGCTTAACGGCGGATGCCGAGGCGCTTGATCAGGTCTTGGTAGCGCGCTTCATCTTTGCCTTTGGTGTAATCCAAAAGCTTACGACGCAGAGCAACCATTTTCAGCAGACCGCGACGGCCGTGGTTGTCTTTTTTGTGCGTCTTGAAGTGTTCGGTCAGCGTCGTGATGCGTGACGTTAGAATGGCAACCTGTACTTCGGGCGAACCTGTGTCGCCTTCTTTGATTGCGAATTCTTTCATCAGGCGTTGCTTTTCTTCAGCAGTAATCGACATCGGGGTCTCCTTCCGGATCTGAGTGAAACGCGAACGGCCGGGATGTCGTCCAGCACGCCGCAAGAGAAATCCCCGAACGGACTGGGGATGCGCGCGTATAGGAGATTCGATTGCGTTTGGGAAGGGCTGTTTCTGTTATAGGGGGGCAAAGCCAGCAGTTTGTGCAACGGCCAACGGCATCAACGCGATATCTTCGATGTCCAATTGGCTGCCCTGCACTTTGGCGACGGCGATGCCATCAAGAAGAACATGCGTTGTTCCTTCGTCATCTGGGTCAGATTCTAGCGAAATGTCGGGCATATTGGTTTCGTCATCGTCATAGACCAACACCAAACTGTCACTTTCGGAATCATAGTCGGAAATCTGCGCGCTTTGTCCAGAATTGAACCAATCACCCAAAACAAAGGTGTCATCACCTTCGCCGCCGGAAGCGATGTCATCATTTCCGGCGATAATTACGTCATCGCCGCCGCCGCCATTTAGGAAATCACCTTCATCGCTGTCTTGTTCTGACAGGGCGACGTCGACGCCGGACAATGTGTCGTTGCCCCATCCACCGAACAAGGTATCCGCGCCTTGACCGCCAGTGAGTTCATCATCGCCCAATCCGCCTTGAATGGCGTCATCACCCGCTTGGCCAGCAATGACGTCGTCGCCCGCAGACCCCTGCAATGCGTCATTGCCCGACCCACCGAACAGCGTGTCGTCGTCGTTATGGCCAATCAAAACATCGTCCCCGTCGTCGCCGAGCAGGACATCCGCGCCGTCTTCACCATGCAACGTGTCGTGCCCGACACCGCCAACCAAAGTGTCATCGCCGTCCATGCCAAAAAGAGCATCGTCCCCGCCGTCGCCAGAAATTGAATCGTCACCGCCCATGCCGCCAATTTCATCGTCACCACTGGACGCGTGTATTAAATCCGCGTCATCCGTTCCAACAAGGGTGTCATTTCCGTCGCTGCCATCGATTGCGGAATCGGTTGTTTCAGGCAATATCGGCGACGTGCCCAAGGGATTGGTATCGACGTCGTCTTCGATGTCTTCATCTGCCGAGTTTGAAAAATCGACCATGCCGACTGATCCGACAGCCACGATCCCTAACAGGCTTGCCAACCACAGCATATTTGGTCCTTCACAACAAAAAATCTCGCGATTGTATTCAGTCACATCGACCGAGTCGAAGCAAAGCCAATCGGTTCTTCTGGTTAATCAAGCCTTTTAAGACAAAGACGTTAATGAATTGGAAAGATGTCAGACCGCCTGTGTCCAAGGCTCGGGCTTTTGGACATATGGCAGGTAAAGCGGATGACGCGGATGCCCTGCTTTGCTGAGGCCAAGATGAAAGAGCGGGCGGTCACATTGGGCCAACAATTTGGCGACGGCTTCACCCCGTGCAAGATATTCACCATGCGTGCCCCATGCTGCGATCACGTCATGTGCCCATTGCGCACGTTCCCGAATGGTCTCGTCATTGGCGGGTCCGATGGGATCGGGCGCAGCGCGCATCGCTTTGGGGTCCGTGTCGCGCCATGCAAAGATGTTGGTGACAGCAAAACCGCCATATCCCAGTGTCCGCGCACGTCGTTCACAGCGTTCCACGGTCGGATCGTTTTGGACTTCGGTCGCGGTCGAGGGATTTAACATGACGAAATTGACGCGGGTGCCTGAGGCATCCCAGACGCGCGTCAGGCTATAGCGATATTTTTCGCAGTCCGAATAAACGGCTGTCGATGGCGCGTCGCCTTTGACATGAGTTCGCGTAATCATGATGCATTTCTTGCCTGTGCATGACAGCAACAGCAATACCTAAATTCAGAGGTTGATCAGGGGCAGACGTTCCCAAACGAAAATGACCGCGCCCTTTGGGGGGGCGCGGCCGGTTGGTAGTGTGAGTGGTGGTGGTAATTCGTAAAGGGCTTTTTTATTCTGCGGGCACCAATGATGGTGTGCTTAGGTTCAGGACAGCGCCTCGTTTTTCCATGATCCATGCGGCGACGATGGCGTAGACAATGTGTCCCCAAAGAGCGACCCATGTGATGCCTGTCCAACCCAAGAACGGTTTATTTCCGGTGACCAGATGCGCCATGACGTAAAGGGCAAAGACCCATAGAACGACGCCGTATGCTATGGCTGTGACGATCCAAGGCATGCGTGGCATGACCATCTGCTGAATAGGGCGCGCGACGGCGAAATATCCCAGCGTGTAGATGATCAGCCCAGTCATTGTGTGCAACAAATGTGCGGCACCGGACGGGTTCGTGCCGAAGACGGCTTTTAACGTGGAACCAGCAAGGCCAACGGGGGCAAGTCGGGCGTATCCAAAGAGGGGCGAAAGCGCTTGTCCAAATAGGTCGAATGCAACCAATCCGAATGCACCGGCTGTGAGGATTGTTCCGGCTGTGCGATTAATAGTCATTTTGTTTCCCTCATTGTTCTGTTGGAAAACATATGTCGATTTTAACCCCCAGTTGTCAGGGGGGCTCACAGGTACCTGATCGGCTGTAAGATTTTTTGTAACAATCTGTCTTTGACGCGGCGTCCAACGTAACGCGCGCGTGAGGATAGCGCCTGCACCTGTCACACACTGCGTTTGGGAAATCGGGTTTTGTAACAATTGGCCCGAAATTCAGCGCAGATCGTGGGGTGGGTTACAGGTTGAACACTCTGCTTGGGTGTAATTCACCGGCTTTGTAACGCCCGACAGCCACGGGCTTGCCATCATATGACGCCCATGCCTCTTCGCCAAACTCAACATCATGAGCAATGACCATACCCGGATTGCCGTTCAACAGGCGTACGTTGCCCTGATCCGTGGTTTGAACCTCGGGCAATTCGGAAAGCCCTTCGGCAAGGGGACGCAAATAGGTGTCCAGTTCGGGCGTTTGTGCCATTTCCTCGATTTTCTCGATCGTCAGGCCGTCCTTTGCATCGAACGGACCGGACCAGACACGCCGCAATACTTTGACATGGCCGTAACATCCCAATGCCTGCCCAAGATCTCGGGCAATTGAGCGGACATAGCCGCCCTTGCCACAAATCATTTCCAGCGTGACGTGGTCTGCGTCGGGTCGGTCGACCAAAGTGAGTTCCTCGACCCAGAGCGGGCGGGCCTGAATTTGAACGTCTTCCCCGTCACGCGCCAGTTTATAGGCACGTTGGCCATCGATTTTAACGGCTGAGAATTTGGGGGGTACTTGTTGGATGTCACCGACGAATTGGTTCAGTTCCGCTTTTATCGCCTCATCATCAGGGCGCAGGTCGCTGCTGGCGATCACTTCACCTTCGGCGTCATCCGTATTTGTGGCCTGCCCCAAACGGACAGTGAATGTATACGCTTTGAGCGCCTCAGTGATGTAGGGCACCGTTTTGGTGGCCTCACCCAAGGCAATGGCAAGAACCCCGGTGGCGTCAGGGTCCAGAGTGCCGGCATGACCCGCCTTCTTTGCCTGAAGAGCCCAGCGGACCTTGTTGACAACAGCTGTTGATGTCCACCCGGCGGGTTTGTCGACGATCAACCAGCCGGATATGTCACGACCCTTGCGTACGCGTCCCATGAATGCCTCGTAAATGTTAAGGCGCGCGGCGTATCCCAGACCGCGCGATGTGTCAATTCAGGGCTTCGACGGTGCCAATGATCGGGCCCAAGCGGAATCCCGGATCAGACCGACCAAGGTCAGGCGCGTGCAGCCGCGAAACATTCCCATCAAAATACAGCGCTTGATCGATGTTTAGATGATCGCGGTACAATCTGCCAAAGGTGTGAAAATTCACCGGGCGACGGGAAATAGCAAAAATCGCGGTCTTGCCATCTGCTGATGTCCCAACACCGTTGCGGATATAGCGTGAATCGGAATCGATCAAAAACCGCGGATGCAATGCGCCGTCTATGACCAGCATCGGCCCGGATTGCGTGGCATAGTCACAGGATGGGGCAGCGTCGACAAAGTGCAATGTCTCGAAAACATCTGCACGACCGGGGCGCAAACAGAAAACTCCGTTTGGAAGCAGGCCAAAATTTCCGGGCCCTGCATTTGGAATAACCCGCATCAATTCCTGACCCGCTTCGACATAATGGCCCACGGGTGCGCGGTCGTCGTGATACATGCCAGCGTTCATTGCAAAGCCAAGGCGTTGGTTCGCCTTTCCCAGCGCTTGGTTGATCGCTGAAAAATGCCCAAAGACCTCGCCTGCTTCATCATACAGAAACAAACGAAGCTTTTCAGTGGTCAGATCGACCGTGCAAATGGTGAACGGTGCATCGTCAAATTCAATATTCTCGCATTCTGCGGCCTGCGCAGCCTGTGTGCAAAACACAAGCAAGGCCGCCAGAACATATTTCATTCTTCGATATCCTTGCGCACGACGTCTTGGGAAAACATTGCACGCGTGTTGTCGAGTTGGTCAAATGTTTCATCTATGCGAAACCGCAGGTCCGGTGAAAACTTGAGCCCAACTTTCTTGCCGATATGGCGCCGCAATTCTGATTTGTTGCGCGCCAGATATTCGATGGCGTCTTCACGGCCTTGCCCACCAAGGGGTAAGACATAAGCCGTCGCTATCTTTAAATCTGGGGACGTGCGGACTTCGCCAACAGTGATCGACATCCGGTTTAGATCGGGATCATGTATATCGCCGCGTGCCAACACCTCGGATAAAGTGCGACGGATGAGTTCGCCTACGCGCAATTGGCGCTGCGAAGGGCCGGAGCCATCATGGAACTTGTTCTTTGCCATAAGCACCATCTAAGAGGTTGCTAAGACTTTGCCAAGCGACGGAAGGAACTGAGATGGCGGATCGGCCAGGAATTGTAATTGCAGGGGCCTCGGGGCGCATGGGGCAGATGCTTGTGCGGTCCGTAATTGCAGATGATCGGATGGTGTTGGTTGGTGCGCTAGAACGTGCCGGGCATGATTGGGTTGGGCAAGACATCGGGCAAGCGATGGGAGGGCAACCATCAGGTGTCATCGTATCAGACGATGTTGCGGGGACACTAAAAGGCGCGCAGGCTCTTATTGATTTCACGGCCCCCGTTGCGACGATCGCCTTTTCAAAAGCAGCGGCTGATGCGGGTGTTGTTCATGTCATCGGAACCACTGGCATGACGGACGGCGAAATCGCGCAATTGGCACCGGCAGGACAGAAAACAGCAATCGTGCGGGCCGGAAACATGAGCCTTGGCGTGAATTTGTTGGTTCAGCTGACCAAACAAGTCGCTGCCGCTTTGGACGAAGATTTCGATATCGAAGTGATCGAAGGACACCACCATCATAAAGTGGATGCACCGTCAGGCACGGCGCTCATGTTGGGTGAGGCTGCTGCAGAAGGGCGCGGCGTCGCTTTGGCGGATGTGCGTGACAGTGGGCGTGACGGCATAACCGGTGCGCGCAAACGCGGTGACATTGGGTTCACTGCGATCCGTGGGGGCGACATTGTCGGCGAACATGATGTTTTGTTTGCGGGTGCAGGTGAACGGATCGTTCTGCGCCACATGGCCACCGACCGGGCATTGTTTGCCAAAGGCGCGTTAAGAGCGGCGCTTTGGGGGCAGGGGAAAGAGCCGGGAGAATATGATATGCTTGATGTGCTAGGTCTCGGGCGCTGAAAACGGATATCTTTGTCGGGTTTGTTCAGGCGTGCGCGTCCTTGCTTCACGGGACAGACAAAAGGAGGTTGCCCGATGATGTATTCGATACAGATTTACGGTGAAGCAGGTGTGTTTGAACAACTGTCTGAAACAGCACGCGATCAGGTGATGCAAGGGCATAAGACGTTGCAGGCGGCATTGCAGGCCCGAGGCGAATTCGTTTCAATGAAACTGATGCCCCCGTCCTCGGCTGTGACGGTGGAACCGAGCACGCAAGCAAATCAGGCCCCTTTGGTCGTTGATGGTCCTTTTGCCGAGACCAAGGAAAGCTTTTTGGGGTTTTATGCGGCTGAATTCGCAGACCTCGAGGACGCGTTGGTTCATGCGCGGATGATTTCGTCGCCCATTGCGCGGATCGAAGTGCGACCTGTTCAGTGGGCGGGTGGTCTGCTTTCAGCGGATGAACCGAGTGTCAGCGTGGCTTGAGGCAAGCTTTGCGACGTTAAGGCCTCGCGCTATTGCGGCTTTGACTCGAATTTTTCGGGATATCGATCTTGCCGAAGACATGTTCGCCGAGGCGTGCATGAAGGCTTTGAAGCGATGGCCGCAAGATGGAACGCCACGAGATCCATTTGCGTGGATATTGACGGTCGCGCGCAATGCGGGTCGGGATCGATTGCGAAAATCTGCCCGGCACGCCGCCTTGCATCTGTTGCACGAACCGCTTCTTGAAGATGAGGTTTGGGACGTGCCTGACCCGGATGCTTTGCGCGATGATGTGTTGCGGTTGCTATTCATTTGTTGCCACCCTGAATTATCGCGACAGGATCAACTGGCGTTGGCTTTGCGCATTGTCGCGGGGTTAAGTGTCGATGAAGTGGCGCGCGCCTTTCTGATCAAACCCAAGTCGATGGAACAGCGTTTGACGCGCGCGCGCAAAACTGTTGCGGCGCATCCGGTTCCATTTGAAACGCCTGCACCCGCTGAAAGGGGGCGTCGTTTGGGTGAAGTCAGCTTAATGGTCTACCTCATGTTTAACGAGGGGTGGTCAGGGTCGGACAATGACACGCAAATTCGAAAAGCGTTGTGCGAAGAAGCAATTCGCTTGGCCCGCCTCTTGTTGGGTCTTTTCCCGGGAATGAGCGAGCAATCCGCGTTGCTATCTCTTTTGTTGTACCAATATGCACGGGCCGGGGCCCGAACAGACCAGGATGGGCATCTTGTTACGCTGGAAGACCAGGATCGAGAGAAGTGGGATAAGGCCAAGATGGCCGAAGCCAGCAGTTTGTTGCAAATAGCAGAACGAAGCGGGCACAATGGCCCCTATCAAATTCAAGCGGCAATCGCGGCAGAACACACAAAGGTCAAGGATTCAAAGTATACGAATTGGGACCACATCGAAGCCCTTTACGAGGCGTTATATGCGGCGCAGCCGACGCCGGTGATCCGCCTGAATTTAATTGCGACACAAGCAAGGACGCGTGGTGCTGATTTTGCTTTAGAATCTCTGTCGTCAATTGCCGATGATTTGAGTTCTTACAGGTGGTTTTACACGCTGCAAGCCGCGCTGTTCGCCGAGACGGGAAAACCGTCACAGGCAATAGCGGCGCTTGAGGTTGCAATGGAATTATCGCCGACACAACCGGAGGTTATCGCAATTCGGCGAGAAATTGCCAAACTGCAAGAATTGTAATCGAAAACCCGCAATATGTTTGATTTAAATGCGTTTCCCATTATTTGAGTTTAACGCACAGTAACGACAAGCCCAGACAAAATGGGTAATGAATTACTATGAAAGAACGAGTATTTGGACGATCTTAAGTCAGCAAGGCAAATTTCGGAATATCTGCTGGATCGAAGTGGTAGATCGATGATGGCTGGAGATTTTGAAACCTTTAAAACTTGTTTTGCTTTGCCCCAATATATGGACACATTTGAAGGGCGCCGTTTTATTGAAACGTTGGAGGATTTACGCGACATATTTGACAGTGTTCGGCAGTTCTACCAATCAAAATGTGTTGTAGAGTTGAACCGCAATTGCGTCGAAGCCAGTTTCCGGGATCATTGCACTGTCGCGTCCACGCATGAGGCGCGCATGATCAATGAGAACGCTGTTCTGGTTCAGTCGCCTTATCCTGTTTTTTCGATATTACGCCACTATGAAGATGGTTGGAAAGTTGCGTACAGTCAGATTGCGATTACGGATGAACCCAAACATATTCAAGCGCTGCGTGGCACTTCGGACACCTGACAAGTCGCGAATTCGTCTGTGTTGGGCATTCACGCGAGCGCCAAATACCTTCGAAAAGACTGGCACAGTTCATTTCCCAAAAATACGATCGTTTACAGCAGTTGATTTTTTTCACTGCGCTGTGTCGGGTTTCTAAAATGTCGCGCGTCCTATGAGGGCCTCGTTGATGAGGTGACCAAATAGGAGAAAGAAAATGAGCGCTTTGGAAATGAAAATACTGGGTGCGCCGGGTTGGATTGGACATGCAGGGCCCGATCAGAATGCGGCCAAAGCTTTTTATGAAAAAGTTCTTGGGTGGAATGTTCAAGATATCCCAATGCAGGACGGGTCCAGCTACAGTTCAATTGTTGTGGGTGACACTCCCATTGGTGGGTATTCCCCAATGCCTGAAAAGGATGGATCGTGGACGATATTTGTTACGGTCGCAGACGTGGATGTTGCCGTTGCATTAACCCAAGAGGCCGGTGGGACAGTTTTGACACCACCGATGGACATGCCGGGGGTTGGTCGCATGGCAACTTTGACCGATCCGCAGGGCGCACGTTTTGCAGTGATTACCTATGAAAGCATGATGGCCTAAGCGGACCAGTCAAACAAAGGAGAACCGATATGGAAACGCCCTTACCTGTGACGGTGATATTTGTGGGTCTGTTTGTACTGATGTCCGTGCCCATGGCTATTGCTGTGGGGCTGCGTCGGGCGCAGACGGGGATTATGATCTTGCACGGTGATGACGCAGATCTGCTGAAACGTATTCGCGCGCACGGGAACTTCGTTGAATATGTTCCCCTTGCACTGTTGGCCCTTGCGGCTGCCGAATTTGCCGGCGCGGCTGCATGGTTTCTGATCGGCGTGGGGTGCATTTTGTTAGTCGCGCGTATTTTGCATTACGCCAGTTTGCGTGGATCAGGCAAAGGGATCGCCCGTGTGCTGGGCGCTGCTCTTACCTCTGCTTCTATGCTGGTCTTGGCACTGGCGGCATTAGGTCTTGGGTCGGGGTTGATCTGATGCCCTACGACGAAGGCCTAGCCAATCAAATGCGCACTGCCCTTGAAAATCATGTTGGCATTTCAGAAAAACGAATGATGGGGGGCGTGTGCTTTTTCCTGAACGGTAACATGTTAAGCGGAGCGCGCCGTGACAAGGATAGCGTGCGACGATTTATGTTTCGTGTGGGCAAAGAAAACGAAGCCGTTGCTTTGCAAAACCCAACGGCACGTCCTGTCATTCATGGAACCAGAAAACTGGGCGGTTTTGTTTTTGTGCTCGAAGAAGAGTGCGAAGGCCCCGCACTTCACAACTGGCTGAGCGTGTGCCTTGGTCACGCTGCAAGCTTACCCGCAAAGGCATAACCGAATGGAGGAATTTGACACATTTTCGCAAGAGGCGGTTACATTTTTGCAGACACTGCAGGCGAACAACTCTCGTGAATGGTTTGCCGACCACAAACCAATTTACGAACAACATTTGAAAGAACCGGCAAAACTGTTCGCGGCGGATATGTGTGCAGCGTTGGAACAGGTCACCGGCATCGTGCATCAGGCGAAAATCTATCGCATGCACAGGGATCTGAGGTTTTCCAAAGACAAAACGCCATACAATGCGCATCTGCACATTTCATTTGCGTCTGGTGATGAAAACGGAATGTGGTTTTTTGGATTGGACCCAAACTCTCTTGCGTTGGGGTTCGGTGTTTTTGAGTTTCCAAAACTCAAGCTTGATACATTCAGAACCAAAATGGCCGGGCCTTTGGGGGCCGATTTGATGCAGATAACCAATGAATTCCACGCCAATGGATTTCGTGTTTCGGAACCAGCGCTGAAACGGGTGCCAACTGGGTATGACGCAAATCATGCGCATGCAGAGGTGTTGCGAAGAAAAGGTATATCCATATGGCGCGACATTGGTGACGCGGGTTTTGCAACGCAACCACATCTGGTCAGGTGCACCATTGAAGAAATGCAGGCATTTACACCGCTACGAGATTTTCTGGTCCGTCTGGACAACAGTTAACGGTCATGGACCATTGCCAGTCGCCTTGGCTATTCAAAGGCGGCTTTGTACCACGCGACGATCTGAGCGCGTTCTTCGTCAGCGATATAGCTTAGATTTGCGGGGGGCATTGCATGGCTAAGGCCCGCTTGCAGATAAACGGCGCGGGCATTGCGCGCGATGTCAGCTTGAGTATCCAACCGGACCCCCTTGGGCGCCCAGTGGAGACCTTCCCAAACGGGTTCTGCCGCATGGCACATTGAACACCGCCCCAACATGATATCATGCACCTCATCAAAGCCTTCTGCCGCGACAAACCGCGTTAGGCGGTCGTCCAAAACAGTGTCTTCCCCAGATGTTTGCAGTGGCGCAGTCGATAACCACATGATGATCAGGAAAATCACCGTGGTCAGGGCCAATGTCCAATGAGGGTGCCCTTTGCGGGCATGCATTGAATTAAAGAAATGACGAATGGTCACGCCCATCAGGAAAACAAGGGATGCAATCAACCATGCGTTTTCTGAACCAAAGGACAGAGGATAATGGTTGGACAACATCAAGAAGATGACGGGAAGCGTCAGATAGTTGTTATGGGTGCTGCGTTGCTTGGCAATAAAACCGTATTTCGGGTCAGGTGTGCGACCAGCAATCAAATCCGCGACCACGATGCGTTGATTGGGAATGATGATGTGCGCCACGTTGGCTGTCATGATGGTGGCAGTAAACGCACCCAGATGCAGCAAGGCCGCGCGACCGGTAAAGACAGACGTATAAAAAATGGACATCGCAACGAGCACACCAAACAGAATGACCATCAACAGGGTCATGTTTTGGCCGACCGTGCTTTTGCAAAGCAGATCGTAGATGATCCACCCCACGATCAGTGATCCGATGGAAATTCCGATGGCTTGCCATGTTGCAAGGTCCATTATGTTCGGATCGATCAGGTAAAATTCAGCGCCGAACCAATAAACCAAGACCATAAGCACAAAGCCAGACAGCCATGTTGCATAGCTTTCCCATTTGAACCACACCAGATGCTCTGGCATCTGTTTCGGGGCGACGAGGTACTTTTGGATGTGATAAAACCCGCCACCATGAACTTGCCATTCTTCGCCGTCAGCACCGCTGTCCAAAGGCTGGTCACGTCGCAAACCCAAATCCAAAGCAATGAAATAGAACGAGCTGCCAATCCACGCGATTGCGGTCACGACGTGCAACCAGCGTGCGGCAAATTCAATCCAAGCCCCGAAAGCGGCAAGATCATACATTTGGGTATTCCATTACATAATTCGACCCGACGTTAGCGTTCTGGAAGCTCTAGGAAAAGCGGAAACGCGTTGTTCCCTTTCCCCGAGAGACGAACACAGTTAGGTTGACGCAAATTCCAAGCGGGACCCAACCCGGAATGCAGGTATTTCGATGAAACCTATTCGGCTCATCTCTGGCTTTCTGACAGTCGGCTTCTGGACGTTAATGTCGCGTATCCTGGGCTTTGTGCGCGAAATCATGATCCTGTCTTTGATTGGGCCGGGCCCTTTGATGGATGCATTTGTCGCGGCGTTTCGATTGCCGAACATGTTCCGACGGTTTTTCGCGGAGGGCGCATTTAACGCGGCATTCGTGCCCTTGTTTTCCAAGAAACTAGAGGGTGATGAGGACGCGCAGCAATTTGCGACGGATGCTTTGAATGCTTTGGCCCTTGTGACGTTGTTGCTTACTGGGTTGGCCATGATTTTCATGCCGGGTCTGGTTTGGGTGACAGCCGCTGGTTTTGAAGGCGATATGCGGTTTGATCTGACCGTTGGATTTGGCCGCGTGGTTTTCCCGTACATCTTTTTCATGTCCCTTGCCGCGTTGTTTTCCGGAATTTTGAATGCAACGGGGCGATTTGCGGCTGCGGCGGCTGCACCCACTTTGTTGAATGTTTTTGTCATTGCAGCGATGGCGGCGGCATACGCATTGGACCAAGAAGTCATACAATGGCTGATCTGGATTATTCCTTTCGCCGGGGTTGCGCAGCTTGCATTGACGTGGGTCGCGGCGGCGCGTGCGGGGTTTGCGTTGAAACCCAGATTGCCGCGCTTCACGCCGGATATGCGCAACCTGTTGATTACAGCCGTTCCGGCGGCCTTGGCGACGGGTGTTATGCAAATCAACTTGGTTGTCGGTCAGTTGGTCGCGTCACAATTTGAAGGGGCCGTCAGTTGGTTGTTTGCCGCTGACCGGTTGTATCAACTGCCCTTGGGCGTTGTTGGCATCGCCGTGGGGATCGTGTTGCTTCCGGATTTGTCACGTCGATTGAAAGCTGATGATACGATAGGCGCGCGCGATGCCTTATCGCGCGCTGCAGAATTTTCGATGGCTTTGACTTTGCCCTCTGCGGTCGCGTTGGCCATCATCGCCTTGCCATTGGTTTCGGTGTTGTTTGAACGCGGCGAAACAGGTGCGGATGATGTGGCGGCCATTGCTGTAGCGACCATGATTTACGGGTTGGGTTTGCCTGCATTTGTCCTGCAAAAGGTTCAGCAACCCTTGTTCTTTGCCCGCGGTGATACCCGTCGCCCGTTTTATTATGCGTTAGCAGCGATGTTCGTGAATGCCGGGCTTGCTTTTGGTCTGGTGCCAGTCATCGGGTGGATGGCACCTGCTGTTGCGGCTGTCGTTGCCGGTTGGATGATGGTTGCACTGTTGGCGTTTGGCGCGCGATCCATGGGTGAAGTCGCTCGATTTGATCGGCGGTTCTGGCAACGTTTGCCGCGTCTGGTTTTGTCCTCTGTCATCATGGGCGGGGTTTTGTATTCGGCACATATAACGCTTGCCTTTGCGCTGGGCACGCCGGGCATCCGTTATATCGCATTAATTGTTTTGGTTCTGATGGGTGTGATCAGCTTCTTTGCGGCGGCACACCTGACCAAAGCGTTGCGCATCAGCGAACTAAAAAGCGCCATGCGTCGCGGGAAATAGACCATCCCAAAACAAAGTGGCCTGATGCATTTTAAATGAAACACATCAGGCCAATTAGGAAACAACATCTTGTCGATGAAGTGGTGCTAATCTTGGGGATCAGTCCTCAAAGACGGATGCGGCGTCTCCTAAATAATTGTTCCATGCAAACCAATAAGCGATGTGGCCTGCAACGCGTGGCAGGGATTGACCATCCGGTCCGGTCAAAGCGGTTTCAGATACACGCCATTGGCCGCCGTCTTGGGTGGTCAATGACCCGCCTTCGGATTGGAACGTATGTGCGCCGCGTTCGTATGCGCGTACGCTGCGTGTGTCTGCGTCCCCCAGCAAAACAAGGGGTTTGTCGGCAATGGCGTCATTGATGACTTTGCGTTTGGCAAACGCTTTGACGGGCCACGCCCGCGCCGCGCCAAATTCACGAACCGCAAAGACGTAATCCTTTTGTTTGTGGTCACGTTGATCGACATCTGCCGGAAACATCAGATCGCCTGATCCAAAGTAATCGGAATAGACAACGCCCGAGCCGTAATCGCGTCGGTGACCTGTATCGACAGACAGGACTTTGGTGTTTGCGTGTGAGGTTTTCCAACGCTTCCACGATGTGATGACGACGGGGCGTTGTTTCAGTTCGATCCCACTGTCCACCAGCGGACCGACGACGGGCTTGCCTGTGAATTGATTCCAAAGGGAATCTGTTTCGCGGTCAAACATGAGCTTATTTGATCGGTACAAAAACCCGGACGACCCAAAGACAAGCGGTTTTGCGCGTCCTTCAAGTTGTGTTTCAAACAAAATCCCTGATCCACACAACGTGCAATAGGCCAATGCAACAGGCACGCCGCCAATCACTTCGTTGAACATTTCGTGCCAGCCCATAATGCGCAGCGGATAGGCCCGCACGTCGCCATTGATCGACACGCCAAAAACAAGATCGTCATCACGCATGTATTCCGCGTCGGCGGCATCGACCAGATCCGGATTGTCCAGCGACGGAATGCCGTCTTTGACAACGCCGCCCCATGCGATTTCTTCAATGCGGATTTTTGGTTTGCCTTGTGCCAGATGCTCTAGACGCAAAAACTGATCAAAGTTGGGATCAATTTGCAAATGAACACGCCGCATGTAATCCGCAAAGGACGGGTGCGGAACAATCTGTGGATTGCGTTCTTGCCATAACATCCAGTCAAACCAACTGGTTCCGTGGGTCTCGCCTGTAATCTTTTCTAAAGTGGCCGCGATGTTGTCTGCACGTCGGTTTGAAAACCGCTGTGACAGGATCAATCCGGCTGCCATGTCTGGGTTGCCGCGCTGCGCAATTTGGCTGAGCCCGCTCAGATGCTCGGACGTGGTTCCGAACAATTGCGCCTCAAGGGCGCTTTCCATACTGGCGTCTTGCGCCTGCAATGGGCCAGTTAATGTCGTGCTGGCAAGGGCAAGGCCTGCAAATCGGCGACGCGTGAACTGCATTGGCAATTTCTCCTTTTGTTACCGCATAGTTGGACATGACACGGATCACTTGCACCCAACATTCTCGTGAAAATACGAAAAATGTTCAGAGGTCGGCAGACAAAGCCATTGCATCCAAAGTGTCTTGGACCGAGCAGCGCGCGCCGGTCTGCAAGTATTCCATCGCGCGAAGGGATGCTTCGTGCGCATCAAGGCTTGAACCTGCGACGCAGTCTTCGACGACCCGGCAGAAGTAATCTGACTGATGCCCATCCACAAAAGTATAGTGCACACACACATCAGTGAGACCGCCAACCAACAGCAGCGTGTCGACCTTGAGACCTCTTAACAGAATTTCCAGATCCGTCCCGAAAAACGCGGAATACCGTCGTTTCGGTACGATATAATCCCCGTCGCGAAATCCCATCTCTTCTTTGGCGACTGCAGTGCGTGGATCGTCTTCGAGGCAATGAACATCTTCGTCGCCATCAAGTTCGCGTCCAAAATCGATGTGATCCTTGCGGTGGATTTCTTGAATGAAAATGACCGGGATCGAACACTCATGCGCCCGATCGATCAGTGGGCGGGCCGCCAACATGCGGCCTTTATAATCGGGCATGTTGGCGATTGCGCGGTCAACGCTGTTGTCGATGAACGTGCTTTTCTGGATATCGATGACAATCAAGGCCGACTTGCCTTCGATAAGTGACCGGGTTTGGTTGTCTTGACTGTTCATCCCGGTCCTTTCTTATTCGCCTTAACGCACCATACCCACGATTTCGTAAGTTTTGGCCAGAATAGGGGCCGTAATCGTGCGCGCGTGTTCTGCCCCGCGTGCAAGGATACGGTCGATTTCCGATGTGTCGGCCAACAGGCGCGTCATCTCAGATGATATCGGCGCAAGTTTAGCGACAGCCAAATCTGTCAGCATCGGCTTGAACGCTCCGAACTGCTTGCCGCCGACCTCTGCCAGAGTTTGATCAATAGTCTGATCGCTTAATGCAGCATAGATCGCGACAAGATTGCGCGCCTCTGGACGACCTTCCAAACCAGCCTCTTCAGAGGGCAAAGGATCAGGGTCGGTTTTCGCCTTTTTCAATTTCTTGGAAATTGTGTCCGCGTCATCCATCATATTGATGCGCGACAAATCGGATGGGTCCGACTTGGACATCTTTTTCGATCCATCACGCAACGACATGACACGCGCAGCAGGGCCACCGATGACGGGTTCCGTGACTGGAAAGAAATCTTGGCCATAATCATGGTTGAACTTGATTGCGATGTCGCGCGTCAATTCCAGATGCTGCTTTTGATCATCACCAACCGGAACATGCGTGGCATGATAAATCAAAATGTCCGCCGCCATAAGCGCCGGGTACGCGAACAAACCCAAGGACGCGGCTTCGGCATTTTTACCTGCTTTGTCTTTCCACTGGGTCATGCGACCCATCCAGCCCATGCGCGCGACGCAGTTGAAAATCCAAGCCAATTGCGCGTGTTCTGGTACGTGGCTTTGGGCGATCAGAATAGATTTTTCCGGGTCGATCCCGCTTGCGATATAAGCGGCCGCCAATTCGCGTGTGTTGCGCGTCAGATCTTGGGGGGCTTGCGGAACCGTGATCGCATGCAAGTCGACGATGCAATAGACGGTTTCAAACGTCCCTTCATCCTGCATGGCAACAAAGCGTTGCATAGCGCCAAGGTAATTGCCCAGTGTCAAACCACCTGAAGGCTGGATTCCGGAGAAAACGCGGGGTGTAAAAGTCGAATCTGACATCTGGGACCTCTGGGCAAATCTGAGTTGGTGAAGTACCACGTGAACCAAGCGCGTCAAGGAGGCCTCATGCATAGCGAACCGTCACCGGTAAACCCGTTGCCTCCTGTTGTGTTGGCATTGTTTTTCGCAATCGCCGGAGTCGAAGTTATGTTCGCCGTGGGTGAAGCAGGATTTGCCGGCGGACCAGAGGCCATTGGGTGGCGATTGAACGCCATCCGCGATTATGGATTTTCAGGGTCAGTGTTTGACTGGATGATCGACCAAGGCCGTTGGCCGCTTGAACATGTGATGCGGTTTGTGACCTATCCCTTTGTTCATGGCGGCATCACGGCGACTGTATTTTCTGGCGTGATGCTGTTGGCCATGGGCAAACTGGTCGGTGAGGTCATGGGACAGATTGCGGTTGTCGCATTGTTTTTCGGCAGCGCTGTTCTGGGTGCTTTTGTCTTTGGTTTACTGACATCCGAGGCGTGGTTGATCGGTGCCTTTCCCGGCGTTTACGGATTGATCGGTGGGTATACTTTCTTGATGTGGCTTAAACTGGGTGCTGCGGGAGCGTCGCAATCGGGCGCGTTTTCATTGATAGTTATGTTGATGGGCATTCAATTGTTCTTTTCCATCTTCTTTGGAACGGGACCGGATTGGATCGCGGATTTGGCCGGGTTTGTTGCCGGTTTTGGCCTGTCGACGATTGTGATCCCCGGCGGATTTGCACGTCTGGTAAGCCGATTTCGACAACGGTAAGGGCAGACCGTCGAAGGCATGTATTACCAAGCGATGTCTTTGCCCGAATAATCCAAAAAGCGTCCGGTATCTGTGGGACCCGAATTGTCCAAAACACGGATCATATTTTGGGCAGCAACATCTGGTGTCACGTCAGGATGACGCCCCACGTATTTTTCGGTGAATGATGTGGCAACGGTGCCCGGATGCAGGGCAACAACAGCGGTCTGTTTGTGAGACCGACGTAGTTCTATCGCAGAGGTGCGGACAATCTGGTTCAGCGCGGCTTTGGCTGCGCGATAGCTTATCCACCCACCCAAGCGATTGTCCTCGATTGAACCGACACGGGCGGATAAAACCGCACATACCGATGGACGATCGCGCACAAGCAGTCTGTGAGCGTGCGATAGAACCAAGGCGGGGCCAATTGCATTCAGCGCAAATTGATCCGCCATTGCGTCTGCATTCAGCGACTTAATGGATTTTTCCGGTGTTGCGCCGTTTATTTCAAGGGCCCCGGTTGCGATGATCACTCTGTCGAATGCGCCCAGCCCATCCAAAGATTGCGCAACGCTGTCTTGGTTCGTGATGTCCAAACCGTCGTCCCGGCGCGACAATGTGCGAACGTTATCGCCCTGAACGCGGTAAGAACGCGCCAATGCCGAGCCGATGCCCCCAGAAGCGCCAATGATCAATACGTCTGCCATTCCATGCCAAATAGCTGTTTGTGTTTGGGTATCAAGCTTTCGTACAACTGCCCAACACGGAAGAGTTGTACCTGAAGATGGTTTGGCCCTCTTTCAACTTTAGCACCTTTTTGGATGCGGACCTATGTGATGGATTATCATTGTCAAACGCTTGGACCGGAACACGCCGAACGCTGGCGCAACATGCGTCTGGACGGTGTGCGACAATTCCCGATGGGGTTTCTGGTTACGCCCGAAGAAGTGACAAGCGTTTCGCTGGAAATGACCAAAAAGATCCTAAGCAACGGCACAGTCCGAGCTGTCTTTGATGGGGATGATTTGGTTGGCTTTTGTGGGTTTCGCCCTCAGACTCTGACACGGATCAAACATCGCGCGGAAATTGGGCCGTTCTTTGTGGACCCGCCTTACCAAGGCAAAGGGGCTGCTGCATTCTTGATGGATCATGTCATCGCAGAGGCGCGGGACCTTGGGCTGATGCAGCTCGAGCTGTTTGTGGATACTGAAAACGGACGCGCAATCACCTTTTACGAACGCCAAGGGTTTCAGCGGCAAGGCGTGCATCCCGGCGACGTTTTAATGGACGGAGAATTGCGGGATTCGTTTCTGTTCTGCATGCGGCTGTGACGACACGCAAAGCCAAAGCTGAATTTCCTTACTTCCCATTTAGAATCTTCGCGGTATAACGGGGCCATGATACACGCAGGACATACCCTTTTTTCACGCGCTTTGCGCGGTGCCTTGCGTGGCCTTCTGCTCCTATTTCGCCTCTGAGCGTGCCATGTGGCGCGTCCGCTCAGAGGTAGCCAAACGCGTCAAGAGGCCAAGGACAGACAAAAGAGATTCAATATGACCCAAGACAAAAACCGCGTGTTGATTTTTGACACGACCCTCCGCGACGGCGAACAAAGCCCCGGAGCCACAATGACCCATGCAGAAAAGCTCGAAATTGCCGGGCTTTTGGATGAAATGGGTGTCGACATCATTGAAGCGGGTTTCCCAATTGCCTCGGAAGGCGATTTCAATGCTGTCAGCGAAATTGCGAAGCAGTCCGAGAATTCGGTGATCTGCGGATTGGCGCGCGCACAAACCGGCGACATTGATCGGTGTTGGGAGGCGGTGAAACACGCCAAGCAACCTCGCATTCATACCTTTATTGGCACCTCCCCTTTGCACAGAGCGATTCCAGACCTCAGCATGGATGAAATGGCGCTGCGCATCGAAGAAACGGTCACCCATGCGCGCAATCTGTGTGACAACGTTCAATGGTCACCGATGGATGCAACGCGGACGGAATTTGAGTATCTGTGCCGTGTGATCGAAATCGCGATCAAATCGGGTGCCACGACGATCAATATACCTGACACAGTTGGATATACTGCGCCGCGCGAAAGCGCCGAATTGATCGAACGCCTGATCCAAATCGTACCCGGTGCCGAAGACGTCGTATTTGCCACGCATTGTCACAACGATCTGGGTATGGCGACGGCGAACAGTCTTGCCGCGGTCGAAGCGGGCGCGCGTCAGATCGAATGCACGATCAACGGGCTTGGCGAACGGGCCGGAAACACCGCCTTGGAAGAGGTCGTTATGGCGATGAAAGTGCGCCATGACATCATGCCTTTCAACACAGGTATCGACACAACAAAGATCATGAATATCTCGCGTCGTGTGGCGTCGGTGTCTGGGTTTGCTGTGCAATTCAACAAGGCCATCGTCGGTAAGAACGCGTTTGCACATGAAAGCGGCATTCATCAGGACGGGATGCTCAAGAACGCGGAAACGTTTGAAATCATGCGCCCCGAGGATGTTGGTCTTTCTGAGACGTCACTTGTTCTGGGCAAGCACTCTGGTCGGGCCGCGCTGCGCGATCGTTTGAGTTCGCTTGGCATCGAGGTTGGCGACAATCAACTCAAGGATGTCTTTGTCCGGTTCAAAGAGCTGGCGGATCGTAAGAAAGAAGTCTTTGACGATGATCTGATCGCTTTGATGCGCACGCAATCTGATCCGGAAACGGAACGGTTGAAGATCCTGAAACTTGCCGTGCGGTGTGGCACCGAAGGGCCGCAGGTTGCTGATCTGGTCATGGAGATTGACGGAAAAACCGAACAGACCACGCAAACGGGCGATGGCCCAGTGGATGCGTGTTTTAACGCGGTGAAATCCCTGTTTCCGCACGATGCCAGTTTGCAGCTGTATCAAGTGCACGCCGTCACAGAAGGCACTGACGCACAGGCGACGGTAAGCGTTCGCATGGAAGAAGACGGGCGTATTGTGACCGGCGAATCCGCTGATACAGACACAGTTGTTGCCTCTGCCAGAGCGTATGTTGGCGCGTTGAACCGTCTGTTGGTGCGCCGCGAAAAAGGTGGATCAGACAAGGCTGAAATCAGCTATAAAGACGCGACCTGATCACTGCGAGGCAACATTCTGAATATTGAAAGGGCGGTCAAGTGGCCGCCCTTTTCTATGTCAGTTTTTTCGTCAACCTCATACTGGGGGTGGCCCAAGTGATGCCCGCTGTTTAATCTCTGTTTGCAGTTTTACAGACCTGCCAGAGCTTTCTTTTTCCACCATTGCCACAACTTCACAGGCCGCTTTGCGACCCATTTCCTGGTGTGGGACATGCACAGTTGTCAACGCAGGTGATACAATTCGGGCAAGTTCAATATCATCAAATCCGGTGATCGAAACATCCTGAGGCACGCGCAGACCCATATCGATTGCCTGACGAAGGGCCCCAACGGCCAAGACATCGTTGCCACACATTACTGCGGTGGGTTTTGACGGGCCGGACATCAACCGCTTGAAGGCTTCGGCCCCGTTTTCGACGTCGTAAGGGGTTTCGATGATGTTCAAAGTGGCATTGCCAAACCAACGCGCAATCAAAGCATCCTTAAGCCCTTCGATGCGTTGTTGGGCGCGGTCGTTGCCTTGGCTGATCCCTGAAATCATCGCAATTCGTTCATGACCAAGTGCGATAACCTTGTCGGTCAACGCGCGCATGGCGTCACGGTTGCTAAATCCAATAGACGGTAAGCGCCCGTCATTCTGAAACGACCATGCCACCAATGCAGGCACCTTTTGGCGATCAAGGTATTTGTAGATTTCCGGATCGCGATCATGGCCGATCAATAGCAAACCGTCGGCCCCTCGGGCGACAAGCGTGCGGATTTGTTCCTTTTCGACCTCGGGTTTGTAGGCAGAGCTGGCCACCAATAACGTGTACCCTAGGGTGTGTAATTCTTCTTGGAAGGCCTGCAATCCGCGCGCAAATATCGCGTTTTCCATGGTCGGGATGATCGCGCCAATGGTGAATGTCCGTTTGGCCGCCATGACTCTGGCTGCGAAGTTCGGAGTGTAACCAAGCGTGTCGACCGCGATCATCACGCGCTTGCGGGTGGCCTCTACGACTCTGTCAGGTGTGTTCAAACACCGCGATACCGTTGCCGTTGATACACCCGCCTTCTTGGCGACATCGTCCAAGGTTGGTGCGGCGGAGGTATTTGGCATTCGTGATCTCTCGATTTGGGTTTCTCTAAACTAGTAGCACACCAATTGTGATTTTACACCCAGCAGATGTAAGGGCTTGCATTACTTATGTAAGCGCTTACAAGCTCTGGTAAATCGATTCATCTGGGAACCTAATTTGATGCTACTTGCCGCACTGCTTTGGCCTTTGGAAGCCGTTCATGTGCCATTCTTGGATCGGACAATCGCAGCAAAATTGCCGTCGGGGTTGCCCTATTGGCTTTCCCCTTTGTTTTAACATTGTTGATGGTGGTTCCGTTGATCGCTTGCAAATTTCCAGTTTCTCCGCCTTTTCTTCCTGAGACTTACAAATAGGACAACCTGCCAATGCCCCGCGAATACCTGAAAAAGGCGACCCATACGGCCAAGTCAGATGCCTCAGAGGTGCACGAGACGGTAAAGACCATTCTTGCAGATATTGAGGCTGGCGGTGACGCGAAAGCGATGGAATACGCGGCCAAGTTCGACAGATATCAAGGCAGTGTTCTGTTGACGGCAGATGAAATCGAAGCGGCCTGCGCTTTGGTTTCTGACAAGCTGAAAGACGACATTCAGTTTGCACATGATAACGTTCGCAGATTTGCTGAAACGCAGTTGGCGACTGTGTCTGATGTTGAGGTCGAAATCGTGCCGGGTGTGTTGGCTGGGCAAAAAGCGATCCCCGTTGATGCGGTTGGGTGTTACGTGCCCGGTGGACGATATAGCCACATCGCCAGCGCAATCATGACGGTGACAACGGCCAAGGTGGCGGGATGTGGTCACATTACCGCTTGTTCGCCGCCGCGCCCTGAAATCGGGATCGCCCCGGCTATCGTTTATGCGGCGCATATTTGTGGCGCTGACAAGATTTTGGCCATGGGCGGCGTTCAGGGGGTTGCGGGGATGACCTTCGGCCTGTTTGGTTTGCCCAAGGCCAACATACTTGTTGGGCCGGGCAATCAATTTGTGGCCGAAGCAAAACGCATACTGTTTGGTCGCGTTGGCATTGATATGATCGCGGGTCCAACCGATAGCCTGATCCTTGCAGATGCAAGTGCGGACGCTTTGATTGTCGCGACAGATTTAGTCAGCCAAGCGGAACATGGATACAATTCGCCTGTCTGGCTTGTGACGGACAATCGATCTCTGGCAGAGAAGGTTATGGAACTGGTGCCGGGCTTGATCGACGATCTGCCTGATTTGAACCGGGAAAACGCGTTTGCCGCATGGCGCGATTATGCCGAGGTCATCCTGTGTAATGATCGTGAAGAAATGGCGGAATGCTCGGATGATTACGCGCCAGAACACCTGACAGTTCAGGCCGGCGATTTGGATTGGTGGCTGTCGCGATTGACGTGTTACGGATCATTGTTTTTGGGCGAGGAAACCACAGTGTCCTACGGCGACAAGGCGACAGGGACAAACCACGTTTTGCCGACCTCTGGTGCGGCCAGCTATACTGGGGGCCTGAGTGTTCATAAGTACATGAAAATCGTCACATGGCAGCGCGCAACACGTGCCGGGTCAAAACCCATTGCCGAGGCCACAGCCCGAATTTCGCGATTAGAAGGGATGGAAGGCCACGCGCGCGCAGCAGATGTGCGGTTGGCCAAATATTTCCCCGACGAAGAATTTGATTTGACTGCCGATGACTAAGAACACTCCAAACCCCGCTGCATTGTTTGATCTGACGGGTCGCGTTGCTTGTGTCACAGGTGCAAGCTCGGGCTTGGGCCGCCGCGCCGCCGTGGCTTTGGCGTCCGCCGGTGCCAAAGTGGTGGGCGTTGCCCGTCGATCAGAGGCGTTGGATGACCTGAAAGCCGAGATAGGCGAAAATGCCGATGCCGTAGTTGCGGATGTTGCTGATCGCGATGAGTTGGAGCGTCTGACATCGGCTGTGTCCGCGCCTTTTGGCCCTCCGGATATCTTGATCCATGCGGCTGGAATCAACACACGCGAAGCCGCAGATGACGTGACACAGGATGGGTGGGATCAAACACTGGCGTTGAACCTAACTGCGCCGTTCTTTTTGAGTCAGGCCTTTGTCCCCGCGATGAAAGCAAAAGGGTGGGGGCGGATCGTGAATTTTGCATCCCTGCAAACAACGCGCGCTTTTCCGGGGGGAATAGCATACGGGGCAACCAAAGCGGGCATTGGTCAATTGACCCGCGCCATGGCCCAAGAGTGGTCGGCTTATGGCATCACGGCCAACGCGATTGGCCCTGGGTTTTTCCCAACGGAACTGACGCAAGCGGTGTTTGATGACCTTGATCGGGCCGCGCGCAATGCTGCGCAAACCTGTGTGGGGCGTAACGGACGGATGGACGACATTGATGGCCCTGTTTTGTTTTTGTGTTCCGATGCGTCCAATTTCGTGACAGGACAGGTCTTGATGGTGGACGGTGGGTTCACGGCTAAATGACGGCGTTTGTGAGCTTGGCTGGACCTGTCGAGAACACCAATCGCTGCGTTGTTCATCGCGCATTTCATGCCGCAGATGTACCGCGCCGCGCCTGATTAGAATTTCGCGCATCCGAGCGCACCAACGGAAAGGCAATCTTTAGGATGAACATAGACAAGAAGATAGCGGATGATTTTGTTGCGAACGGCGTGTCGTTTGTGACGACGGTGCCGTGCAAGCAGCTTGCAGGTGTGATTGCCGAGATTGACGAACGCGATGACATCTTTCACATCCCGTCCAACAAAGAAGACGAAGGTATGGGCCTGTGCGCGGGCGCGTTCATGGGCGGGAAACGCCCTGCGATCATCATGCAGAACACTGCGATTGGTGTGACGATCAACACACTTGCCACGTTGACGCAATTTTATCGCATGCCGTTGCCGATGTTGATTTCCTATCGCGGTGAACTGCGTGAACCGGTGGCCTGCCAGGTGGAAATGGCTGTGCACACTAAGGCGTTGCTAGCCCAGTTGAACATCCCGACCTATCATTTTCACTGGCAAAAGGATGTGGAAGAATTCGATAACATCCTGAAATACACCTTCATGTGCAATAAACCTGTGGCGATCCTAACGGATGCCAATTTCTGGGGAGGCTATGGCGACCAATGATCCGTTCTGAGATTTTGAAAGAGATTGCTCCGATCCTGCGCGACCAACTGGTTATCTGTAACATCGGAATTCCGTCCCAAGAGCTGCACGCGATTGACGACCAACCGTCGAATTTTTACATGCTGGGCACGATGGGCTTGGCGTCGAGCATTGGGCTGGGGCTGGCTTTGGCACAGCCCAAACCGGTGATCGTGATTGATGGGGATGGGTCTATCCTGACCAATATGGGCACGCTGCCGACCATCGCGAACAACGTGGCCGACAACTATATCCTGATGATCATCGACAACGGATCTTATGGATCGACGGGGGATCAACCGACCTATACGGGCAAAAAGACGTCGCTTGCCAAAGTGGCCGAGGCCTGTGGCTGCGAGAACGTCATAGAATGTCGGGATGTGGATACAGGCCCTGTGCTGCAAAAGGCATTGGACAGCGGCAAGATGCACGTGATCGTCGTGAAATGTGACAGCGGCAATGCCAAAATGCCAGTGATCACAATGGACCCCGTGATCATCAAAGACAGGTTCATGAAGCACGTCCAAGCTTGATGTTTGCTGATGCCATTCACAGTGCAGAGGATGCCCGCCGTTTGGCGCGGCGTCGGCTGCCGTGGATGGTGTTTGACTATATTGATGGAGCGGCTGGACATGAAACGGGCGCTGCCCGAAATAGGGCAGCCCTTGATGCCATGACGTTGCGCCCGCGTGTGTTGCGCGATGTCAGCGACAGAAATCTGTCGATCCAATTGTTTGGCCAGACGGCGAAACGCCCCTTTGGCATTGCTCCGATGGGCATGTGCAATTTATCGGCGCCCGGCGCGGATTTGATGTTGGCGCGATTGGCTGCAAAATACGCAATCCCGCATGGGGTTTCGACCGTGGCGTCAACTGCGATGGAAGAGATTATCGAAACTGCTGAAGGCCATGCATGGTTTCAGCTGTATTTCAGCGGGGACGGAGTTGGGTCATTCAAGTTGGTCGAACGCGCCAAAGCGGCAGGGTACGAAACTTTGGTTTTAACCGTGGATGTGCCTGAAGTCGGCAGACGACCACGCGAATTGCGCCACGGTTTCAAAATGCCGTTCAAGCTGGGGCCAAAGCAGTTTGTAGATTTTGCCCTGCATCCACATTGGTCATTGTCCACGTTGATCCATGGCAAGCCAGAGATGGCCAATTTCCAGATGGATGGGTTTGATTTTGACCGCACCGAAAGCCGCGCCAAAGCGGATTGGGACACGCTTTCGCGGCTGCGGGATGCATGGCCGGGCAATTTGGTGGTCAAAGGTGTGCTTGATCCAGAGGACGCCGCGCAGCTCAAAGCCAGTGGCGTCGATGCCATCCAAGTGTCCAATCACGGCGCACGCCAGTTGGACAGCGCGCCATCCGCCTTTGCGGTTCTGCCTGCCATCCGAAAGGCCGTTGGGCCAGATTTCCCTTTGTTCTTAGACAGTGGTTTGCGATCAGGCGAAGACGCTTTGAAGGCCTTGAAGTCGGGCGCGAATTTTGTCTTCTTTGGGCGTTCCCTTCAATTTGCCATAGCCGCCGCGGGTGAGGCGGGCCTGACCACGCTTTGGGACGTGTTGAGCGATGAGATGAGCATTGCGATGGCCCAAACGGGGATGCGAGATTTGTCGGAAGACTAAGGGAATTGTAGCTGAAGACGCAGGCGTTGCATTCGTTCGCATCGGCTGCAATTTGGGCCCAGATACCTTAAATATCTTGGATATTGGTAAGTGTCGCCGCGCTAAAAGATCGGGATATGGTACCACGCACGTGTTGCCGATGAATGCGAAAGGTAACCGCCATCGAATTGGGTTCCATTCACTCTTGGCTGAAAACCAATTTTCATTTGAATTGCCGATACCCACGGAGGAACGGCCCGGTCTGGGCAAGTGTTTGGGCAAGTTCGCGCTGATTTAACCCACAATCGACCTTTTACCTATGGCCGCCTATACCTATAAGGAACAGCAGTCCGCGTCTTTTGGGAATCGTCGGACCAAATGCGAATATTTGACAATGGGGCACGCGGTTTAATGGCATTTTTCGACGGATTGGGCGGTCTGTTTTCCTCAGACATGGCAATCGATCTGGGCACTGCGAACACGCTTGTCTATGTCAAGGGACGTGGCGTGATCCTAAGCGAACCTTCGGTCGTGGCATATCATGTCAAAGACGGTATCAAGAAAGTGTTGGCAGTTGGTGAAGACGCCAAATTGATGCTGGGGCGAACGCCCGGTTCGATCGAAGCCATTCGTCCGATGCGCGAAGGCGTGATTGCGGATTTCGATGTGGCCGAAGAAATGATCAAACACTTCATTCGAAAAGTGCACAAGCGGTCGACGTTTTCCAAGCCTAAGATCATCGTATGCGTTCCGCATGGCGCGACCCCGGTAGAAAAACGAGCGATCCGCCAGTCTGTTTTATCTGCGGGTGCGCGGCGCGCTGGATTGATCGCAGAACCTATTGCGGCGGCGATTGGGGCTGGGATGCCAATCACTGATCCGACCGGCAATATGGTTGTCGATATTGGTGGTGGAACCACCGAAGTTGCGGTTTTGTCCTTGGGTGACATCGTCTATGCCCGTTCGGTCCGAATTGGTGGCGACAGAATGGACGAAGCCGTCATCAGTTATCTGCGGCGCCAACAAAACTTGCTGGTGGGCGAAACGACAGCAGAACGGATCAAAACGTCGATTGGAACGGCGCGGATGCCGGATGACGGTCGCGGTACCTCGATGCAAATTCGCGGGCGTGATTTGTTGAATGGCGTGCCCAAAGAAATCGAAGTGACACAGGCGCAAATCGCCGAAGCATTAGCTGAACCGGTGCAACAGATTTGCGAAGCCGTGATGACCGCCCTAGAAACGACACCGCCTGATCTTGCGGCGGACATCGTGGACCGGGGCGTCATGCTGACGGGGGGCGGCGCGTTGCTGGGTGATTTGGATCTTGCCTTGCGTGAACAAACAGGGTTGGCGGTTTCGATTGCCGACGAAAGCCTGAATTGTGTTGCTCTGGGAACGGGTAAGGCGCTGGAATATGAAAAACAATTGCGCCACGCGATCGATTACGACAGTTGACCGCGCGCGCTTTCGGCGCACAATAACAGGCACCAAATTGCGAAACGCGCTCTGAGTCTGGATAATGACAAGGAGCCTTGTCCGGAATGGTCCGGGCATGGTCAGCTTGCGGAGTGATAGGTGGCACGAGATCGGTCTCAGTCAGTAGACTATGCTGGCCCGCTTAAGCGGTTGACGCTGGCCGTTCTTGTTATTGTTTTGGCTGGGATATTTTTGATTTGGCGGATCGATAGCCCGCGCATGGAACAGTTCAGGGCGCAGGTTACGGATCGTGTGGTTCCGAATATGGACTGGGCCATGAAACCGGTTACGGGAACTGTGAACCTGTTTCGGAATTACCAAAGTTATCAGCGCTTGGCGGAACAAAATCAGGAATTGCGCCGGGAATTGCGTCAAATGCAGGCTTGGAAAGAAGCCGCGTTGCAACTGGAACAAGAAAACGCGCGATTGTTGGATTTGAACAATGTGCGTCTTGATCCTCGGTTGACCTATATCACTGGGGTGGTTTTGGCGGATAGTGGATCGCCATTTCGCCAATCGGTTCTTTTGAATGTCGGGGGCCGGGACGGGATCGTCGAAGGCTGGGCGACAATGGACGGGATCGGGCTTGTGGGCCGGGTGTCAGGTGTTGCGGCAAATACCGCCCGCGTGTTGTTGGTGACTGATGCGTCAAGTCGCGTGCCCGCAACGGTGCAACCCTCTGGACAACGCATCATCATCGCAGGCGACAATTCCGCCGCACCGCCCATAGATTTTCTGGAAAACCCCGATCTTGTGCGCCCCGGTGATCGTGTCGTGACCAGTGGCGACGGCGGCGTTTTTCCGGCGGGCCTTTTGGTGGGGCAAGTCGCCGCCGATCCGGGCGGGCGACTGCGCGTACGCCTTGCTGCGGATTACGAACGGCTCGAGTTTTTGCGGGTGTTGCGCCATTATGGAACGCAACAGGTGACGGATACTTCGGGCGTTGTCAGTCCTGAAACCTTGGTACAAGAGGCTGAGCCGGGGCAATGAGCGAATTGGGAACAGCACAACGCATTTTGCTAATGCGGACCGGGTTTGTGTTTCTGGCTCTGTTCATTTTGTTCGTTCATCTGTTGCCCCTACAAACCGAACCACCTGTGCATTTTGCACCACCTGACATGCTGATGCTGTTTGCGTTCGCGTGGGCCGTGCGTCGTCCTGAATTGGTGCCTTCTTTACTATTGGCGATCATCTTTTTGCTGGCTGATCTGCTGTTGCAGCGCCCACCGGGTCTTTGGGCGTTGCTGCTTTTAGTGTCAGCCGAGCGGTTGAAATCGCAATCACTGTCATTGCGGGATGCGGGGTTCTTCACAGAGTATTTAAGTGTTGGCGCATTGATCGTGGCCGTTTTTGTGGGATACCGCGTTATTCTAGGGGTAATGATTGTAGACCTGCCACCGCTTGGGATTTGGATTGTGCATATGCTTATGACATTGATCTGTTATCCAATTGCCGTCTTTGTCACCCATTGGGTGATGGGAATCCGAAAATACGCGCCGGGTGATCTTGGGCCGGGAGGATTAAGCGCATGAGACGACCACGCGCCGATACTGAGGCCAATCACAAGCTGATCTCGCGCCGCGGCCTAATATTAGGCGGGGCGCAATTGGCGTTTGTTGTCGGCCTGAGTGCGCGGATGCGGTATCTGCAAATCGAACAAGCCGATGAATTTCGCCTTCTGGCCGAGGAAAACCGGATCAATATCCGCTTGATCCCGCCGGGGCGCGGCGAAGTGTTTGACCGCAACGGTATCCCTTTGGCTAAGAATGCGCCCAGCTATCGGATCGTTGTTGTACGCGAAGACGCCGGTGACGTGGATTCAGTTGTCGCGCGACTGTCCCAACTTCTTGAGCTTGATGACGAAGATCTGAACCGCGCGATGGTGGAAATGAAACGGTCTCCTCCGTTTTTGCCGATCACTATTGCGGAAGATGTGGATTGGGACGCGGTCAGCCGCGTGTCCGTGAACGCACCCGCATTGCCCGGTGTCACCCCCGAAGTCGGGTTAAGCCGTGTGTATCCGTTGGGATCAGATTTTGCGCATGTCTTGGGATATGTCGGCCCGGTGTCTGATTACGATTTGGAACGGATCGAAAACCCGGATCAGCTTTTGCGTATCCCAAGGTTCCAAATTGGTAAGGTCGGCGTCGAATCCAAATTAGAAGAGACAATGCGCGGCAAAGCGGGCGCGAAACGTGTTGAAGTGAACGCCGCGGGACGTGTTATGCGCGAATTGGATCGCCGCGAAGGAACTGCCGGTGCGGACGTGCAGCTTTCTGTTGATGCAAAGTTGCAGAATTACGTGCAGGCGCGCTTGGGCGAGCAAAGCGCAAGTGCGGTCGTTATCGATCTAGAAAGCGGAGACCTTGCCGCAATCGCATCGTCGCCCAGTTTTGATCCGAACCTGTTCGTTCGGGGCATTTCCAGCGCGGATTACGGCGCGTTGGTTGATAACGAATTTCGCCCACTTGCATCAAAATCAGTTCAAGGGACTTATCCCCCCGGATCAACTTTCAAGATGATCACCGTTTTGGCCGCGCTTGAGGCAGGTGTAGTGACGCCGGAAGACACAGCGTATTGCCCCGGGCACCTTGAGGTCAGTGGGCGTCGTTTCCATTGTTGGAAACGTGCAGGCCACGGTTGGATGGATTTAGAGAATTCGCTCAAGCAAAGCTGTGACGTCTACTTTTACGATCTCGCCTTGAAAGTTGGAATCGATAATATCACGGCCATGGCCAAACGTTTTGGTTTGGGTGTGAAGCATGATGTGCCTATGTCTGCGGTCGCGCGTGGCTTGATGCCGACTAAAGACTGGAAATTAAGCGCCCATGATTCCGATTGGGTCATAGGAGACACCGTCAACGCATCGATTGGGCAAGGGTTTACTTTGGCGTCGCCTATGCAGCTGGCAGTTATGGCCGCCAGAATTGCAACGGGTCGCAGTGTTTCACCGCGCCTTGTGAAATCGGTTGGTGGCGTCGAAGAACCCAGTGGTGCCGGGGAATCCTTGGGGCTGAATGAAAACAATTTACTGCGTATTCGGCGCGCGATGTACACGGTGGTAAATGAACGCCGCGGCACTGCCTATGGCAGCCGGATCATTGCGGACTCAGCGCGAATGGCCGGCAAAACGGGCACCAGCCAAGTGCGCAATATCACAGCAGCAGAACGCAGAGCTGGCGTGATTAAAAACAGCGACCTGCCGTGGGATCGACGAGACCACGCCCTGTTTGTGAATTTTGCGCCGTTCGATAATCCAAGGTTTGCAGTATCTGTGGTTGTTGAACACGGCGGCGGCGGGTCAACAGCAGCGGCGCCAATTGCACGCGACATCACGTTGCAAGCTCTTTATGGGGGGGAACCCCCGCTGGAGGCATATCCAAGCAAAGATCGCCAAAGCATTTCGGCACAACAGCGCGAATTGCGCGGTGTGCGACCGACGGCGAATGTCGGAGGATCGGATCAGGTATGAGTTATCTTGAATACACGGTCAAATCTGTCCCGGCGGGTCCAAGGAAAATACTGCATCTCAATTGGCCCTTGGCGCTTCTGTTGGTAGCCGTCGCGGGTATCGGCTTTTTGATGCTGTATTCAGTGGCAGGTGGTTCATTTACCCCTTGGGCTGAACCGCAAATGAAGCGGTTCGCGATGGGTTTGATTATCATGCTGATTGTGGCGATGATCCCAATCTGGTTTTGGCGATCCGTGTCCGGCGTGGCGTATCTGGTTTCGATTGTGTTGCTATTGGCGGTCGAATTCTTTGGATCCATTGGAATGGGTGCGCAAAGATGGATCGATCTGGGTTTCATCCGCCTTCAACCGTCCGAGCTGATGAAAGTCACGCTGGTTATGGTTTTGGCGGCGTATTACGATTGGTTGGCCCCCAACAAAAAGTCGCGACCGCTTTGGGTGATCATACCGGTTTTGTTGATTTTGGTTCCAACGGCTATGGTATTGCGACAGCCCGACCTTGGCACATCGATCCTGTTGCTTGCTGCGGGCGGCGGGTTGATGTTTGTCGCGGGCGTCCATTGGGGGTATTTCGCAGCCGTTTTCGCATCTGGAATAGGGTTGCTGACGGCTGTGTTCCAATCCCGAGGAACGGGGTGGCAATTGCTGGAAAACTACCAGTACCGCCGGATTGATACGTTCCTTGACCCCAGTCAGGACCCTCTGGGTGCCGGATACCACATTACGCAGTCCAAAATTGCCCTAGGTTCAGGTGGCTGGACGGGGCGTGGTTTTATGCAAGGCACGCAGTCTCGTTTGAATTTTTTGCCGGAAAAGCACACAGACTTCATCTTTACGACGCTGGCAGAAGAGCTGGGGTTTGTTGGCGGGATTTCGTTGCTTTTACTCTATAGCCTCATCATTATGTTTTGCATCTTTTCCGCGATTGCCAACAAAGACCGGTTTTCGTCGTTGTTGATCTTTGGGATCGCATTGAACTTTTTCTTCTTTTTCTCAGTGAACATGTCGATGGTTATGGGTCTTGCACCAGTGGTCGGCGTGCCTTTGCCTTTGGTCAGTTATGGCGGGTCCGCGATGCTGGTGCTGTTGCTGGCGTTTGGGTTGGTACAATCCGCACATGTTCACAGGCCCAGATAGGCGCGACGTCTTATGACTACGAATGTTCTTTTCGCCGCCACGGCGCAGCGTTGGGATGAATATGAAACGCCCATCCGTCACGAACTGAAGACCGTTGGGATAGATGCAAACCTAAGCTTGGATATTCCAGCGGCCGATGTCGATTACATCGTGTACGCACCGAATTCGGGATTAACTGACTTCACGCCCTTCACCCGTGCCAAAGCGGTGCTAAGCCTGTGGGCAGGTGTTGAGACGATCGTCACCAATAAGACGCTGACATTGCCGTTGTGCCGGATGGTTGATCCATCGTTGACCCAAGGGATGGTCGAATGGGTCGTGGGGCACGCACTGCGTCATCACTTGGGGATGGATGCACACATATTAGCCCAACCGGGGGAATGGGCACCTAAGGCGCCTCCGGTGGCATGGGATAGATCAGTGACCGTTTTGGGATTGGGCGAGTTGGGCCAAGCCTGCGCGCGCGCGCTGTCCGGATTGGGGTTCAGCGTTTCAGGTTGGAGCAGACGCCCGAAAAAGATCGAAGGCGTCACATGTCATTGCGGTGATAAAGGGCTGATTGATGCCTTGGATCAGGCGGAAATCGTTGTCCTTTTGTTGCCGGACACGCCAGCCACAACAAATCTGATGAATTCAGAGCGCCTTGGCCTCATGGCAAAGGGCGGTGTCATCATAAATCCGGGGCGTGGGCCGCTGATTGACGACACGGCTTTATTGAATGCGCTGGACTATGGTCAGGTCGGTCATGCGACGCTGGATGTGTTCCGGACTGAACCCCTGCCCATTGAACACAAATTCTGGACACATCCGAATGTGACCGTGACCCCTCATATCGCGTCAGAGACTCGGGCCAAGTGGTCGGCCAAAACAATCGCGGAAAATGTCCGTCGAGGTGAGTCGGGGCAACCGTTTTTGCATCTAGTAGACCTTGAGCAGGGCTATTGATCTGCAACAATTGACCCGAAAAATGGGCGTAACATGTAACAACACGTAAGATCTGCATTCAATTCGTTCATGTTTATTCACGCCCGCGTGTGGGCCTGTTGCGTTATGGATCTACCGGTATGAATTTGGTTGGGACACCGACAAAAACCTTCGGAGACCAGCCCATGAGATTTCTGCCCCGACATGTGCACGCTTTAATGGATTACCCGGCCTATATCGGAATGATCCTGTTCCCAATCTTGTTGGGTTTAGGGTCGTCGCACCCGATGGCATTTCTTTTGCCGCTGGTTTTAGGCGTCGCGGGTTTGGTTATGACAGCCTTGACGGACCATGAAACGGGCTTGGTCGCTGTGATATCTTTTTCAGTTCACAAGCGGATCGAAGCCATCGCAGCGCTGGGTTTGATTGTTGCTGCGATTGGTTATGGGTTTACTGGGATTGATCTGTTTATGGCGGTTGGCCTTGGTGCGGTTCTGTTTGGATGTGCAATCCTTGATCGTCCCGCACCAGCTCTTATGCCCGCTGAATAGACGGCTATGCCACGAGGCCACGCCCTTTCAATAATGCCTCTACGCCGGGCAAGCGACCTCTGAACGCGACATAAAGTTCGGCGGCGTCCTTTGATCCCCCAGTGCTCAGGATATGTTGTTCCAGCGCTTTGGCTTGTTCGGGATCAAACGCGCCACCGGCTTCTTCAAAGGCGGCAAACGCGTCGGCGTCCATCACTTCTGACCACATATAACTGTAGTAACCGCTGGAATATCCGTCGCCTGCAAAGACATGTGCAAAATGCGGTGTCGCATGACGCATGCCAATTGCATAAGGCATCCCAATTGCGGACAGAACTTCGGCCTGTTTATCCATTGGATTGCTTGGCGCGTCACCTTCATGGAAGGCCAGATCGACAAGCGCTGAGGCGACGTATTCAACGGTTTGAAACCCCATGTCATATGTCGCGGCACCCAGCACCTTATCAAGCAAAGCTTGGGGCATCGGTTCGCCGGTTTCAGTATGTGTCGCGAATTCGGACAGAACCTGCGGAACCTCCAACCAGTGTTCGTACAGCTGGCTGGGCAATTCCACAAAGTCGCGCGCAACGGACGTGCCGCTGATGCTTTCGTATGTCACATCACTCAGCATTTGGTGCAACGCGTGGCCAAATTCATGAAACAAAGTCCGCGCATCATCATAGCTGAGCAGGGCAGGGTCGCCTTTTGCAAAGTTACAGACATTGATGACGATCGGGCGTTGTGGTTGCGGGTGTTTTGCTTGGCTGCGCATTGCAGAACACCAAGCCCCTGATCGCTTGCTGCCACGCGCAAAATAATCGCCGATGAAAACCGCGATGTGTTCGCCATTTCGGGTGACTTCCCACGTGCGACAATCAGGATGATAAAGCGTCGCGTCAACAGGTTTGAATTCCAATCCAAACAGGCGGTTTGCACAGGCGAATGATGCTTCGATCATCCGGTCCAGTTGGAAATAGGGTTTGACCTCGGCCTCGTCCAAATCATGCAGAATTTTGCGTTGACGTTCTGCATAGAACCGCCAATCCCACGCTTCTAACGGGCCGTTCACACCATCATCGGCCATCAAATCCGCCAGTGTTTGCGCGTCCGCAGTGGCGCGGGTTTTGGCGGGTTCCCAGACGGACATCAGCAAATCGCGAACCGCCTCAGGCGTTTTGGCCATCTCCGTTTCAAGTTTGTAATCTGCAAAAGACGCGTATCCCAAAAGACTTGCGCGTTCTTGGCGCAATTTCAGGATTTCGCTTGCGATGTCGCGGTTGTCCGTTTCACCACCGTTTGCGCCTCGGGCGGCCCATGCTTTGTATGCGATCTCGCGCAAATCGCGTCGTGTCGAAAATTGCAGGAACGGAACAATGATAGACCGGGACAGGGTCACAATCGGACCGTCCTTGCCTTTGTCCTTGCCAGCCTGACGCGCCGCGTTGACCGCGAAATCGGGCAATCCAGCCAGATCGTCTTCGGCAAGATCCATGTACCAATCACGCTCATCGGCCAGCAGGTTTTGCGTGAAGGCCGTGCCCAATTCAGCAAGACGCCCTTTGATGGCTTTCATGCGATCTTCGTCCACGCCACTCAATCCCGCACCCGCGCGCACGAACCCACGATGGGTTAACATCAACACTCGCGTTTGTTCTTCTGTCAGATCAAGAGACGCGCGTGCATCCCAAAGCGTTTGGATCCGCGCAAACAGGTTTTTGTTTGCAGTAATTTCAGAATAGTGCGCAGCGAATTTGGGGGAATAGTCGCGTTGCAGCGCTTCGCGCTCTGGATTGCTGTCTGCACCCAAGACAGCAAAGAGCGCGCCCAACACGCGGTCAAGGTCTTGGCCGGCAGCTTCAAGTGCGCCGATGACGTTGTCAAATCTTGGTGGTTCAGAATTGGATGCGATGGCTTGGATGTCAGAGGAATGCGCGACCATTGCTGTGTCTATGGCGGGTGCGAAATCAGAATCTTTGATCTGATCGTATGGGGGAAGTTGAAAAGGGGTCTGCCAATCCGCAAGCAATGGGTTTGTCATTCTGTGCGCTCCATTCTGTTTCATTCAGACCTAAGGCTGAGGGACGCACCCGGCAAGGCACGTCGCGCCAAAGATTTCACTTTGCACATTCGGTCCGTGTCAGTTGCCACATATCGGACAATCGGCGCGGGGTTTCAGTTTGATCTGACGGCTTTCACCATAAAGCGCGTCATAGATCATCATTTGTCCGCGCAAAGCCGTGCCTGCATTGGTCACAACTTTTATCGCCTCAACGGCCATCATTGACCCAATCACACCGGGCAGGGCCCCCAAAACGCCCGCCTCTGCGCAATTGGGGGCCAATTCAGGTGCCGGAGCTTCGGGAAAGATGCATTGGTAACAAGGCGCGCCTTGCGCTGGATCAAACACGCTTATCTGGCCTTCCCATTGGGTAAGAGCCCCAGATATCAACGGTATTTTGTGAGCGACAGCCAAGCGGTTGGCCAGATAACGGGTTTCAAAATTATCGGTCCCATCAAGAACCAGATCATATTCCGCAAACAAGTCGTCCCCGATTTCAGACGTCAGACGGCGATTGTAGGGCAATATATTGATGAACGGGTTTTGCGCTTCCAAAGCGGCTTGCGCAGAAAACACTTTGGGCATGTTGATGTTGGCATCTGTGTGGATGACTTGTCGCTGAAGGTTAGCGTTTTCCACGACGTCATCGTCGATGATCCCAATGGTCCCGATGCCTGCGGCACCGAGGTATTGCAGAGCCGGTGCACCAAGGCCGCCCGCGCCAATCACGAGTATTTTCGCGTCTTTCAGGGCCTTTTGCCCAGACCCACCAATTTCGCGCAACACGATATGCCGGGCATAGCGGTTCAGTTCAGTATCAGTGAACGGCCCGGTGCGATCAGTTTGGGGGCCTGCGGCCTGTGTGTTGTTTGCCTTGGATTGCAATTTTTTCAGGCCCCAGCGATAGGCCAAGACCAATATTCCACCGCCGCCCAATATCAACCAAAACTCTTCGCTTTCGCCAGTTGCCATGCGCAGGGAATGTCCGTCAGGCAAAACGAGATGGAGACATAAGAGGCAAGCATAAAGCAGCGCCAATAACACCCATCGCATCGTTCGAGGCCATCGCAATTTTGCGCCACCAAACCAAATCAACGCGGCGATGCCTAAAACCAGCACCATCAGCCTTGCCCCGTGGACCCAAAGCCGCCCTTACCGCGTGCGCTGTCCGTCAACCCATCGGTCATGTCGAAACTGGCCTGAACCACAGGTGCCACGACAAGCTGCGCTATGCGGCTGCCATGGTCGACGACAAATGGATGTGCGCCGGTGTTCAGCAGGATCACACCAACAGGGCCACGATAATCACTGTCGATGGTGCCGGGGGCATTTACCAACGCGATACCGTGCTTAAGGGCCAAACCGGATCGCGGTCTGACCTGCACTTCGTATCCGGGCGGAATTTCCATGCACAAGCCGGTTGGAACAAGGGCGCGTTCACCGGGGGCCAGTGAAATTGACGCGCCGTCCGGCAAGTTCGCGCGAATATCAGCACCTGCTGCACCGGCGGTTTCATAAGATGGCAGGGCAATCGAAGGATCGCTGTCCGGCACGCGCGTCATACGAATGGATAAGGTTTGTGTCATCCGGCGAGTTCCATCAGTAAACTTTGTTCAGTCGTCATCAGAAAGAGCAATCGCAATCTGGTCGGCCAGCTTGCTTGCAACGTCTGATTTTGCCATGCGCGGCCATTGTTCTGAACCGTCTGCCTTGATCACAAGAACGGCGTTTTCTGTTCCGCCCATGATACCGGTTTCTGGCGACACATCGTTGGCAATGATCCAATCGCAGCCCTTGCGTTTGCGTTTGGCTGTTGCGTTGGCTTGGACATCGTCGGTTTCGGCGGCAAAGCCGATGACAAGGCGCGGCCTGCCTTTGGTCAATTTTGAAACCGTGGCGAGGATGTCAGGGTTTTCATTGAAGGAAAGCGTTGGCAGCCCGTCCTTGGACTTCTTTAGCTTGCGCTCACTTGCTTGGGCGACGCGCCAATCGGCCACGGCTGCGGCAAAGATACCTGCATCCACAGGCAGCGCGTTTTGCACCGCGTTCAACATGTCCTGCGCTGTTTCAACGGCAACCACCTGCACACCCTCTGGCGGCGGGACATCGGCAGGGCCGGTCACAAATACGACGTCAGCCCCCAAACGCGCCAATGCAGCAGCGATGGCCGTGCCCTGAGCCCCTGATGATCTGTTGGCGATGTATCTGACTGGATCAATCGGTTCATGTGTCGGGCCAGAAGTGACCAGCACGCGTTTGCCCGACAATGGACCAGACGCAAGTTTGCTTTCGATCGCGGCGACGATTTCCATGGGTTCTGACATGCGACCCGGTCCAAATTCACCGCAAGCCATGTCGCCTTCGTTTGGCCCGACAAACGCAACACCATCCGCCTTAAGCGTGGCCAAGTTGCGCTGCGTGGCCGCGTGGGTCCACATGCGCACATTCATAGCCGGGGCAACAAGGACATCCGTGTCCGTGGCAAGCAACAGCGTCGAGGCAAGATCATCAGCGCGCCCTTGCGCCATCTTCGCCATCAGATCGGCCGTGCCGGGTGCAACCACAATCAGATCAGCCGAGCGCGACAGTTGGATATGTCCCATGTCAGCTTCGTTGGTTAGATCAAACAGATCGCGATAGACCTGTTCGCCGGCAAGCGCTGAAACAGACAATGGTGTTACAAATTCTGCGCCCGCTTGTGTCAGAACAGGCGTCACCAAAGCGCCGCGTTCGCGCAGCCGGCGGATCAGATCAAGGCTTTTATAGGCCGCTATGCCGCCCGCGATGATCAGAAGAATGCGTTTGTTTTCCAGCACGTGCGTTTTCCCGTAGGTCCCCGTGGTCTATGCGATGAACATATGTGCGACGGGTCAGAAGCGCCAGCCCTTCGACGCTGCGCTTTATCTGAATGCTAAACAGGGGTCGGGTCTTTCTAATCCGGGGCTATCCAGAACTAAATCAAAAATCCCGCGTGGTTGGGTTCCGTCTTCTGATTGACCCAATGCGAATACGGCCAAGTCAGATGCAACAGCCAAAACCGCAGGCGCGCCCCAATCAGATCGCGCGTGTCCATTGCCTGTTATGATCACAACGAGCCCGCCGGTGTCTTTCACGGCTTGCAATGCTTGATCGGCAAGGCGGGCATCGCGCAGACGTTGGATGTTCACCATCATGCCCATCATTTCCTGAGGCATCGCTTCGCAATGGGCTTCGAATTGCATGCGTTCGCGCGTGGTTTGTTGATCGGTGTCCAACGAATTGGTCAATCCAAACTGCGCGGCATCCGGGCCAAACGCGTCTTCCAAGGTTTGCTGGGCGGCGGCCATTGCGGTGTTGCGATCCAGGCCCGCACCATAAATCGCGGCCTGACCGGCAGCCACAAAAATGGGGGCGTATATCGAAAAGTCGGGCCAACTGCTGTTCGCCCAATCGACGGTCGCTGCAATCTCGTTTGGTTTGCCAAGCATGTCAGACGTAATTTTGGCAGCCTGATCAGGTGTCAGCATTTCAAACACCACGGCAGAGGGCTGCAATTGCGCGATCCACTCTGCTTGTCGGATGTGATGGGCCGGGTTGTCATGAACTTCGCCCAAGATCACAACGTCCGAGCTTTTCGCAGCGTCAGGAACGTCCGCTGCCACAATTTGCGCCAGAAGAACGGTCACACCAAGTACCAAAAATCGCAGGATAATCATGCGAGAAAGTGATGCACCTCGCGGCTTTGGTTTTCAAGGTTCTTTCGCATCTTTGCAAAGGCTGCGGCTTCTAGCTGACGCACGCGTTCCTTCGACAGTTTGAGTTCCTTGCCGAGGCTTTCCAATGTGCGCGGTTCATCGCGTAACTTGCGCTCTTGAACAATGAACTGTTCGCGCTGGTTTAGAGTGCCCAACGCCTTCAACAACCATTCCCGCAATTGCGCCGTGTCGTGTTCGTTTTCAACCGTTTCCGCCGCCTGTTCGCTGTCGTCCTCTAACGCGTCAATCCATTCGCGCCCTTCGTCCTCAACCGATTGCGTTGCATTCAAGGAATAGTCAGACCCCGAAAGACGCCCGTCCATCATTTCAACATCGCGCAGCGGCACGCCTATTTCTGTTGAAATCAGCTGGCGCAGTTGGTGTTTGTCCAATGACTCTCCGGAAGACGCAGATTCACGTTCCAACCGGGCCTGAACGCGACGCATGTTGAAAAAGAGCGATTTCTGCGAAGATGTCGACCCCGTTCGCACCATGGACCAATTGCGCATCACGTAGTCTTGGATCGAGGCTTTGATCCACCAAATGGCGTAGGTCGAAAATCGAACGCCGCGGTCGGGATCAAACTTGTCTGCGGCCTTCATTAATCCCAATCCGGCTTCTTGGATCAGGTCATTCATTGGCGCGCCGTACCGTTTGAATTTGAACGCCATGGACACGGCCAGTCGCATATAGGCGGTGATCAGGCGATGCAACGCAGCCTCATCACGGTCATCGCGCCATGCATAAGCCAATCTAGCTTCGGTTTCGGCGTCCAACAATTCGGCTTTCATCGCCGTTCGTGAGATCGATATATTGCGTGCTGTGTCCAAAGGCATCAAACTTCCCCCCAGAAATTAATTCGGTTTTGCGTTGTCTTAAAAGGTACGTGGACAGGCGGCGTTCGGTTCACTTTTTGTGAAGAAATCCTTGCCCTGAGAGTCATTCAGCCCAGGGAAAGAAATCTTCAGCTGAAGCGGTTCACACGCCGCGTTCAGTTTCTTGGATCACGATTTGTGATTGGGTCGGTCACGGAAAGTCGTTTGATATAACGATCTTAATGGCTCAACGCTGTTCACATGACTTATGATCTTTATATTGGTGATCGCACCTTTTCGAGCTGGTCCTTGCGTGGCTGGTTGATGTTAGAAACCTTCGGATTGCCCTACCGGACCCATATGATTGGCCTGTATGGCGGCACGATGAAACAGGAGATGGAACCGCTCGCGCCAGCGCGATTTGTTCCAACGTTGCAATTGCCCGATGCAACTGTGGTTGGCGAAAGCATGGCAATGGCTGAAACACTGGCCGAAAGGCACCCTGATGCGGGGTTGTGGCCATCTGATGCAGGCGCACGCGCGACGGCGCGTTGGCTGTCGGCTGAAATGTGTGCATCGTTTTCCGCACTCAGAGGCGCGTGCCCCATGCAGTTGATGCATGTGTTTGAGGGATTTGAACCGGCTGAAGATGTGCGCGCAGATTTGGCGCGGTTGGAAGCCCTTTGGGCGCATGCGCGCAGCTTTGCGACTGAGGGTGACTGGCTCTTTGGTGCATGGTCTTTGGCGGATGTGTTTTACGCGCCCGTCGCCGCGCGGATTATTGGATACGATTTACCCGTGTCGGAGACTGCAAAAGAGTACTGCTTGAATATCGTGAAGCATGATGCGGTGAAGGCATGGCGCGCCGAAGGGGCGAAGATCACGTATGATCCCATGCCGTATGAATTGGATTTACCGCGTCGCGCATGGCCTGCGTGAGCAACACCTCTTAACGCAGCATTAATGTTAACGTCCTAGCGCTTAACCATAAATGGCGAGGGGACGTTAGCATGGTCGCACGATCTTACACGGTTGCCTTTCAAGGTGTCGAAGCGCGTGAAGTGGAAGTGCAATGTGCCATCACACCGGGTTTGCCTGCGTTTTCGATTGTTGGTTTGCCAGACAAGGCCGTCAGCGAAGCGCGCGATAGGGTGCGCACGGCGTTGTCGTCAATGTCGATTGCGTTGCCGTCAAAACGGATCACAATCAACCTTTCGCCTGCGGACCTTCCTAAGGAAGGATCTCATTTCGATCTCCCCATCGCTCTGGCTTTATTGGCCGCATTAGAGATCGTGCCGGGGGACAGCGCGGAAAGTGTGTGTGCCTTGGGTGAGTTGTCTCTTGATGGAAATCTGATGCCCGTGCTTGGGGCATTGCCAGCGGCGATGGCCGCCGCAGAGGCGGATCGCAGTTTGTTGTGCCCTAAAGAATCCGGTGCAGAAGCGGCATGGGTGGGGGCCGCGCAAGTCATTGCGGCGGCCAATTTGGGCGAAGTTGTGCGACATTATTCGGGTCAAGCGCCGTTAACACCTGCGGAACCGGGAAAAATCGCAGGCTCAAGTGGGGCTCCCGATCTGCGTGATGTCAAAGGACAAGAACGGGCCAAACGGGCATTGGAAATCGCCGCGGCAGGGCGGCACCATTTGCTTATGGTTGGCCCACCCGGTTCAGGAAAATCCATGCTTGCCGCTCGATTGCCGGGTATTATGCCGCCTTTGTCAGCGATGGAAGCGTTAGAAACGTCGATGATCCATTCAATCACGGGGCTTCTTGAAACGGGCGGGATATCGATGACCCGACCCTTTCGAGAACCGCATCATACGGCCTCAATGGCGGCGATCATCGGGGGTGGGCGCAGGGCGCAACCGGGCGAAGTGTCCTTGGCCCATAACGGGGTGTTGTTCATGGACGAATTCCCCGAATTCCCACGACAAGTCTTGGAAACACTGCGCCAACCCATCGAAACCGGCGAAGTCATCGTCGCCCGCGCAAATGCCCACGTGAAATACCCGTGTAAATTCATGTTGGTCGCCGCCGCGAACCCTTGCAAATGTGGATATTTGTCCGACCCGGCCCGTGCCTGCGCACGGGTGCCTGTGTGCGGCGATGATTACATGGGGCGAATCTCGGGGCCGTTGATGGATCGGTTTGATCTGCGTGTTGATGTGCCGCCAGTTTCGTTTCAGGATCTTGATCTGCCCGCATCGGGCGAAACATCCAGCGACGTGGCTGCGCGTGTTGAAGCGGCGCGGGCTGTTCAGATGAAACGCTATGAAGACCATGCAAATATGCGATCTAACGGGGATGCCGGAGGCGACGTTTTGGAAGCCGTTGCAACACCCGACACACAGGGGCGCGATCTGATGGTTCGTGTTTCTGAACGAATGGGATTGTCGGCGCGTGCCTATCATCGGGTCTTGCGCGTTGCGCGCACCATTGCCGATCTTGATCAATCAGATGATGTGCGCCATCCGCATGTTGCCGAGGCGGTCAGCTATCGATTGACGGCGGCGTTAGACGCTTGATCCAATGGGCAAGAGCATCAAGAGTGGCGCGTCCTTCGGGGAGTACGTTTTGAAAAAGCGGCCAGACATGAGGCAATCCATTTGTCAGTGTCATTACCGTTTGCACGTTTTGCTGTTCCAGACGCGCATGCAGACGGCGTGTGTCATCCAACAGAATTTCGGTCATATCCGCACATAACCAAATAGGCGAGCTGCCTTTAAAGTTGGCAAACAGCGGGCTTGCGCTTGGGTCTTTGGGATCGTGTTGTCCAAGGTAATGGGCGTTCATTTCGTTGACGCGTGACACGGGCAAAAGGGCTTCGGACGTTGCGTTGGTTTGGATGCTTGCACCGGAAAATGTCATATCTGTCAGCGGTGCGAAGGCGAATGTCCCAAGGGGTGTCTCGGCGTCTTCTGCGATCAGACGTTGCAGCAAGGACAAGGCCAACCCGCCGCCCGCACTGTCGCCGCCCAACACGATATTGGAAGGGGCCAGACCTTGTTCGGTCAATGTTTTCCAGGCTTCAAATGCTGCGTTGGGTGCTGCTGGAAACGGATGTTCGGGGGCCAAAGGATAAGATGCCAGAATGACCCGCATCCCCGAACGAATGGCCAAAGCGGACATCATCGCGCTGTGTGTGCGCGGGCTGCCGAACAAATAACCGCCGCCGTGGAAATACAAGATTACACGGTCAGAATCCGCGTTTTGTGGCGTCACTTCAATAGCGGGATATCCACCGATATTTATGTCGCGCTGAGTCGTGTTCCGGGCGGCGTGAAATAAAATGCGCGCCTTCCGTTCGAAACTGGTTCGAAATTTGACAGGGTCGTTGGAACGCGCCAATTGAGGTTTTTCAATGCAACGCAACGTTGGAGTCAAAAGGCGGGCTTGCCAACTTAGGCGCATTTGGCTTCGATCGCTTCCCAGATCTTTTCTGCAACGTTGATTCCGTTAAACCGTTCCAGTTCTTGGATGCCGGTCGGAGACGTCACATTGATTTCAGTCAAATAATCGCCAATAACATCAATGCCGACCAAAACTTGACCTTTTTCTTTTAAGAGCGGTCCAATCGCATCGCAGATGTATTGGTCACGTTCGGAAAGCCCAATCTTTTCAGGACGCCCGCCAACATGCATGTTTGACCGCGTTTCGCCGGGGGCAGGCACGCGGTTGATGGCGCCGATTGGCGCGCCGTCGATCAACAGAACGCGTTTGTCGCCATTGCTGACATCGGGAAGGAATTTTTGAACAATCAAAGGCTCGCGGGAAAACCCGGTGAACAATTCATGCAAGCTGGACAGGTTGCGATCATTTGCATCCAGACGGAACACACCCGCCCCGCCATTTCCATACAGGGGCTTTAGGATGACATCGCCATGCTCTGCTTTAAAGGCGCGAATGGTGTCGATGTCGCGTGCAATCGTTGTCGGCGGGGTCAGGTCGGGGAAATCCAAAACCAACAGTTTCTCAGGATAGTTGCGCACCCAAAAGGGATCATTCACGACCAGTGCGTGACCTTTCAGTCGGTCCAGAAGGTGGGTCGTGGTAATGTAATGCATGTCGAAGGGCGGATCTTGGCGCAGCCAGACAACGTCGAAATCGGCAAGGTCTACTTCGCGCATGTCACCAAGTATGGCGTGATCGCCTTGCACGCGCTGAACCTGCAAATCTTGCCCACGCGCCGTAATCCGCCCCGCCTGATAGGCGAGGTGATCTGGTGTGTAATAAAACAACTCGTGTCCACGTGCCTGTGCTTCTTCGGCAAGGCGAAATGTTGTGTCCCCTTCGATGTCAACGGCATCGATTGGATCCATCTGGAAAGCGATCTTCATGAGCAAACTCCACACCTGTTTGAACCTACATGGCGTAGTGCGTGGTCAGCTTCAATCCCGACTTCTGTTCTTATCGATTTCAGGCAAAGGCATTCTGCAAAATTCGAAAGGTGCCTTGCTGATCAACCAAGGCCACATCAAAGCGAACGTCGGTCAATGATCCAAGGTCCTTTTTCGCCAAATATTCGTCAGCCGCGGAAAACAAACGCACAACTTGCTGTTCTGTCAGATTGTGCAAAGCGCGATCAAATGTTCGGCTTTGTTTGACTTCGACGAAGATGAAACCAGCGGCGTCTTTTGCGACAAGGTCGATTTCACCAGTCCGCCCGCGCCACCGCCGTTCTGCTATTACGAATCTCCGCCTCTGGTAATCCATCGCAATGCGATCTTCTGCGGCTAATCCCGCTTCAAATGCCATTCTGCCCTTGTGTGCTTTTTCAAGCGAGACTGCGAGTGACTGCATCGGCGGACTCCTTTTTGCTTGAATTGAACAAAAACAGCCGGAGCCTAAAATAGACCTAACGCTCTAGGGAAAGACCCATCTGATAAATGTCGCGCTTGGGCGTGTCGGTTTCGGCAGCCACATGTGCCGAGGCATCGCGCAACGACATAGTTTCAAGTGCGTTTCGCAGTTTTACTTCTAACTCTTCAGTGGTCCAAATCTGTTTTTCGGCTCGATCTATCAAAAGAACGATTTCACCTTTCACTGTTTTGGTTTGGATATGTGCTGCGATGTCTTCCAGAGTATCTCCGACTATTTCCTCAAATTTCTTCGTCAACTCGCGGCACAAGCGGGCCGGCCTTGTTGGTCCGAACATCTCCATCGCATCTGCAACGCAGGCGGCAATCCGTTTGGGAGATTCGTACAGCACCAACGTCGCTTGTACCGCGACAAGATCGGCCATCGCTCGTTTGCGCGCGGCACGCGATGACGGCAAAAACCCTTGGAATTGGAACGCATCCGTTGGCAAACCACCCAAAGCCAAAGCGGTGGTCACTGCTGACACCCCCGGTGCTGACGTGACGGTCTGATTTTTTGCGCGCGCGGCGCGTACCAATTCAAACCCCGGATCTGCAATCAAAGGCATACCAGCCTCGGATGCATAAGCGACACTTTGTCCGCGTTGCATGGCCTCAACCAATCCCTGAACAGCACGTTCGTTTGAATGATCGTGCAAAGCGATAATCCTGCGGTCGCCCAAGGCTATGCCGTGAATGTCCAGAAGTTTACGCATGCTGCGCGTGTCCTCGGCGGCAAGCACATCAGCAGATGTCAGGACATCAAGTGCGCGCAAAGTGATGTCGCGGGCGGTGCCAATTGGCACCCCAACAAGCCAAAGCCCGGACACAAGGGGAATTTTTTGACCATTCAAAGCTGGACCCGCCTTTCGCGTTGTCTATTATCGCGTCAAATTTAAGAGGTCGTGCAAGGTGCCGACCGCGATCAGGAGAATGATCCCGTGTTCAATTTTTCAATTTTTTCGGGGCTCCGCAAGGGGATTGCATCCATCTTCGCGCCTTTGGCCATTTTGGGTCTTGCTGCTTGTGACCCTGGGGCATTGGGATCGCTGACGACGTCTGGGCCGAAACTGGATACATCGAAACCTGTTCCGGTGGCTTTACTTGTTCCGCGTGGTTCTGGGTCTTCGTCGGATGACTTAATCGCGCAAAACCTTGAAAATGCTGCAAGAATGGCAATGTCCGACCTGAATGGCGTCGACATTGATCTTCGGGTTTATGCGACGTCTGCCAACCCACAAATCGCGGCATCGCAAGCTGCCAAAGCGGTAAACGAAGGGGCGCAGGTCATCATTGGACCGCTTTACGCAGAAGCCGCGAACGCAGCGGGTGTTGCTGTGGCGAATACTGGCGTCAACGTGCTGTCTTTTTCAAACAACACAACAATCGCGGGCGGTAATGTCTTTGTTTTGGGGTCAACCTTTCAAAACACGGCGGATCGCTTGGTTGGATATGCAAATCGTTCTGGGGCGAATCGCGTTGTCGTGGTGCATGCGCAAGATGTTGCTGGCCAACTTGGCCGAAACGCGATCCAAAATGCGTTGGCACGTCAGGGTGGGTCCTTGGCCGGAAGCGTTGATTACCCCCTTTCTCAGCAGGGCGTCGTAGATTCGGTTCAACGTATCAAAACGACAGTAGATAACAGCGGTGCAAATGCCGTTTTCCTGACGTCGTCCACTGCATCCGCGCTGCCATTGTTGGCGCAATTGTTGCCTGAGGCCGGAGTGAACCCCGCTTCGACGCAATTTATTGGTCTGACGCGTTGGGATATTCCTCCACAAACACTGCAATTGCCTGGACTGCAAAACGGTTGGTTTGCGTTGCCTGACCCTAACCGGTCAGCGGCGTTCCGGAACCGGTATTCAGCGACTTATGGTGGTGCCCCACATCCGCTGGCTGGGTTGGCGTTTGATGGTATCGCAGCTGTTGGCGCATTGGCTGCGCGCGGATCTGGGAACGCGTTGTCCGGCGCGGCACTGACACAAGGCGCGGGATTTCAAGGCGCAAACGGTATATTCCGACTGCGACCTGATGGATCCAATCAACGTGGTTTGGCCGTCGCGACAATTAAGGATCAGCGTGTCGTTATTGTGGATCCTGCACCCTCAAGCTTTGGTGGAGCCGGGTTTTAAGAGTGGCTGATGCGGTACTTGACTCGAAAGAAGATGACCGACAAAGCGATCTGATCTGTCCGCAAGAGACTATTTTTAGTCAATCAGCGTTGGATTTGTTTTTTGAACAAAGCGACAGCTCAGATCATCGGGTTATGCGCCGAGCGTTGGTTGATTTCTTGAAAGGTGCCCAAAAAAGCGGACGGGCATTGATAGCTGAGGGGTTTCAAAACAATCCCTTTAAATCCCGTCCGACGACACTGGCCTATACCTATTTGACGGATTGCATTGTGCAGGCCGCTTTGCGGTTCGCGACGGAATATGCACATCCCAATCCTACCCCCTCAGAGGGAGAACGCCTTTCATTGATCGCCGTGGGGGGATATGGCCGCGGCGAGATGGCGCCATTCAGCGACGTGGATTTGCTGTTTTTGACGCCGTACAAAATGACACCTTGGGCGGAAAGTGTCATTGAAACGATGCTTTACATGCTTTGGGATTTAAAACTGAAAGTCGGTCATTCCAGTCGCACGGTGCGCGATTGCATTCGGATGGGGGGCGAGGATTTCACCATTCGCACAGCAATGCTGGAACAACGGTTTTTGGCCGGTCACGAACCATTGGCCCGCGAATTAGAAGACCGTTTGCAGGCTGATCTGTTTCAAGGGACCGGGCGTGAATTCATCGAGGCCAAGTTAAGCGAAAGAGATGCACGCCACGTCAAACAAGGCCAACGCTATGTCGTTGAGCCGAATGTAAAAGAAGGCAAAGGCGGTCTGCGCGATCTACAATCCTTGTTTTGGATCGGCAAATACATTCACGGTGTGCAAAATGCAGCCGATCTTGTGCCTATCGGTGTTTTTACAGACGAAGAGTTCACGGATTTTATTTCAGCTAAGGACTTTCTTTGGGCTGTTCGCTGTCATCTTCATCTGCTGAGCAAGCGGGCGACGGAACAGCTGAGTTTTGACATGCAAGACGCTGTGGCCGAGGCTATGGGGTATAAGGATAAAGATGGCCGGCGCGCTGTTGAAATCTTTATGCAGGCCTATTTCTTACATGCCACCGAAGTTGGCGATTTGACCCGTATTTTCCTGACAAAACTGGAAGCGATGCATGTCAAAGCGGAACCACTTTTAGAACGATGGTTCAAACGTAAACCGCGAGTCAAAAACGGGTACAAGGTCATTCACAACCGTCTGGCCATCGTTGACGACGATGCGTTCCTGGCCGACAAAATTAACCTGCTGCGCATCTTTGAAGAAGCGTTGAGAACCGGAATGCTGATCCACCCGGATGCGATGCGTCTGATCAAGTCAAATTTGAATTTGATCGACGACGAAATGCGCCGGACCGACGAAGCCAAGCGCCTGTTTCTTGATCTTTTGTTGAAACACGGCAACCCCGAACGGGCTTTGCGCCGCATGAACGAACTGGGCGTGTTGTCCGCGTTTATTCCTGAATTCGAACCGATCGTGGCGATGATGCAATTCAACATGTATCACTCGTATACAGTTGACGAACACACGATTCAGACGATCCTCAACCTTGCACAAATTGAACGCGGCGAATTGGTCGAAGATTTGCCCGTTGCGTCGAATATCCTGAAACGTGGGGTCAGTCGAAAAATCATCTATGTCGCGCTTTTGTTGCATGACATTGGAAAAGGACGCAAAGAAGATCATTCGATTTTGGGCGCGCGCATTGTCAAAACAGTCGCGCCGCGTCTTGGTTTGAAACCGGACGAAGTTGAAACGGTCGAATGGTTGGTGCGATATCATTTGTTGATGTCTGATATGGCCCAGAAACGCGACATTGCGGACCCGCGAACCGTGCGCGATTTTGCCAAAGCGGTTAAGACAGTTGAGCGTTTGGACCTGCTATGTGTGCTGACGGTCTGTGACATTCGTGGGGTCGGACCCAACACTTGGAACAATTGGAAAGCAGTGTTGATCCGGGCCTTGTACCGCCAAACCAAACGCGCATTGCGCGATGGGATGGAAGCGCTGAACCGCAACAACCGAGGGACAGAGGCGAAAAAAGCATTGCGTGCTGCATTAACCGAATGGCCACGCAAGGACGTACAGACCGAAGTCGCACGCCATTACGATCCGTATTGGCAAGGCCTGCATGTCACAGCACATGTCGCCTTTGCTGAATTGCTTCGTGGCGTAAGCGAAGAAGACATTCGTATTGATTTGCATCCTGACGAAGACCGCGATGCAACTCGGATTTGTTTTGTGATGCAGGATCATCCGGGGATTTTCGCGCGCTTAACCGGGGCATTGGCTTTGGTTGGGGCCAATGTTGTTGATGCGCGCAGTTACACGACCAAAGATGGGTGGATCACGGATGCGTTCTGGGTACAGGACGCAGAAGGCAATCCCTTCGAGGCCGCGCGATTGCCCCGTTTGCGGCGCATGATCGAACGGACTTTGCTTGGTGAAGTTTTGACGCGCGAAGCGATGAAAGATCGGGACCGGGTCAAAAAACGCGAAAAGGCGTTCCGGGTCGCGACGCATATCACTTTCGACAACGAGGGTTCGGATATCTACACGATCATCGAAGTTGATACGCGTGACCGTCCCGGATTGTTGCATGATCTGACGCGCGCCTTGGCGGCGTCAAACGTGTACGTCGCCAACGCGGTGATTGCGACATACGGTGAGCAGGTCGTCGATACGTTCTATGTCAAAGACATGTTTGGTCTGAAATACCATTCGGAAAACAAACAGAAGGTGCTTGAAAAACGGTTGCGCACCGCCATCGAAGAAGGCGTGGAGCGAGCTAAGCTGTCTTGAAGCTGCCAGTGGACTCGCGCTCCTTTGCGTTGTGCGCGACCAAAGGCAGCTTATGTCAGCAAACCTTTTTCACGCACGGACTTAATGGATGCACGATCTGCCATGGTGGCCACAAATTTCGACAGCCGTGAATAATTTGAAACGTCCACTTCGTCCCCGCCAAGCCAATGGCACACCATAAACAAATAGGGATCGGCCAAAGACACAGTGTCCCCGGTCACGAACGGTCCTTTGACGCAGTTTTCTTCGACGTATTGGGCCGAGGCTGCCATCGTTTCGGGGACCTTGGCGGCCATGTCGGCCCAGCTGTCTTCGCGATCCGCCCACCGATGCCCGCGTCCTTTATGGGCGTGGTTTACATGCATCGTGGAGGCCAGATAATACATCGTTTCGCGCATATGCGCGGCCAGAACAGCGTCGTCGGGAACCAAAGCGGCCTTTGGGGCAAGTGTCGCAATCAGTTCTAGCAAGGCGCCAGTTTCGGTCAAAATACTGTTGTTATATTCCAATGCAGGTACGCGTAATTTGGGATTGATTGCGCGATAGGATTCACCGGTTTGTTCAGATTTCGTGAAATCGACGAGAACCGGTTCATACGCGATTCCGGCTTCTTCCAAACCTATAGCCACTGCAATCGAAATGGTGTTTGGCGCATAAAACAGTTTCATCGCTTTTCTTTCTTCAAACATGTGTTTGGGCATGATGCCGGTCTGGGTGATCCAAATGCGGAACAGTGTTGAATAGAACCGGCGACCAGTTGCCCCCAATCGGATACAAACGATGCATGGATGTGTTCATGATCGCTAGGGCCAAATGTGCCATCCCCGTTATGTCCAGTCGCATGTGGTGACGCATAACACACGAGATCAAACCACCAGATGTGACCACCAAGGCGGGGCCTTGTCCTGTTTTAATGTCATCCAATGCATCGACGATGCGCGATTCAAAATGCTCAAAAGTTTCAGGCGCGCCTTCAATCTCGCCTTTTTCCCATGCCGCGAACACACGTGGTAAATGCGATGTGAAACCGTGTTGATCTTCGGGAAACGGAATTCCGTGTTCATCTCGCAAGGCCGTGGCAAGCGTGAAGTATTCCAATTCATTCAAACGCGGATCTATGGTCGCCTCTAATCCAGTTTGCATGGCCTGTGCTGTTTGTGCATGGCGCTTCAGGCTGCCGACATAAAGGCGCGCGTGATGGTTTTGAGTGTCGCGCAGGTAATCCCCCAACCAAACGGCTTGCTGATGCCCTAGATCACTAAGCTGATCATAGCTTGCTTCGTCTTGGGCGGATGAATTGGCCTGACCGTGTCGGATAAGCGTGATGTGGGACATGAGACCTCGTTCGAATTAGGTCTGCTTTGATAGGCGAGCAAGCACGCGGGGACCAGAGATCGTTTGCGTTTGCGATACGATAAATCTTGCTTCGATCCGGTACCAACCGCGTACAAAAGGAAACCTTGGGGCCGTTGATGGCGGGATCATTGCTGCTTTGGTCGCGATTGGGCCTAAGCAACGGCCTTTCTAAAGGGTATATCTGGCACGAGAATTTGGAGATTGGCGATGACCGATATTGTTCGATTTACGCTGGATGGCGCGGAAGTTGAGGCTGAAGCGGGATTGACGATATGGGAAATCGCGCATGGGCGCGGCCTTGTGATCCCGCATTTGTGTCACAAACCCGAACCCGGTTACCGCCCAGATGGCAATTGTCGGGCCTGCATGGTCGAGATCGAAGGCGAACGCACTTTGGCGGCGTCGTGCATTCGTGAACCTGTCGCTGGAATGGTCGTTACCACGCAATCTCCACGGGCCGAAAACGCACGCAAAATGGTTGTTGAGATGCTGCTGGCGGATCAACCCGAACGCGCGGTGTCTCATGATAAATCCAGCCATCTGTGGGACATGGCGGATGCAAACGGTGTCAGCGAAAGCCGTTTCCCGACGATGGAAGCGGATTGCATTCCGTTGTTGGATGACAGCCACGTGGCTATGCGGGTCAATCTGGACGCTTGTATCCAATGCGGCCTGTGTGTGCGGGCCTGCCGCGAAGTGCAGGTCAACGATGTGATCGGTATGGCCGGGCGTGGGCATGATGCATATCCGACGTTTGATTTCGCTGATCCGATGGGTGACAGCACCTGCGTGGCGTGTGGTGAATGTGTTCAGGCCTGCCCAACCGGGGCGTTGATGCCCGCGACAGTTCTGGATGATCAACAGCAAGGTGACAGCGCCGATTATGACAGCGAAGTCGAAAGCATCTGCCCATTCTGTGGCGTCGGGTGTCAAATCTCGTTGAAGGTCAAAGACGATAAGGTCAAATTTGTCGAAGGGATAAATGGACCCGCAAACGAAGGCCGCTTGTGCGTTAAGGGTCGGTTTGGGTTCGACTATATCCACCATGAACATCGCTTGACCAAACCGTTGATCCGGCGCGATGATGCGTCCGCCAAGGGATTAAACGTTGATCCGGGCAATTGGGCGACGCATTTCCGCGAAGCGACATGGGACGAGGCATTGGAGTTTGCCGCCAAGGGCCTAAAAGGACGTGGCCGAGAGGTCGCGGGATTTGGGTCTGCAAAATGCACCAACGAAGAAGCCTATCTGTTCCAGAAATTCATTCGTCAGGGGTTTGGTCATAACAACGTCGATCATTGCACGCGTCTGTGCCATGCGTCGTCGGTTGCTGCTTTGCTGGAAAATGTGGGTTCTGGGGCTGTGACTGCCACTTTCAACGAGATTGAAAACGCAGACGTGGCCATCGTCATCGGTTCCAACCCAACCGAAAACCATCCTGTTGCGGCGACATATTTCAAACAATTCACCAAGCGTGGCGGCACGTTGATCGTGATGGACCCACGCGGGCAGGCGTTGAAACGCCACGCCAAACACATGCTGCAATTCCGCCCGGGTGCGGATGTATCTATGTTGAATGCAATCATGCATGTGATCGTCGAAGAAGGTCTGTACGACCAGCAATATATCGAAGCCTACACCGAAAATTGGGAGGCCGAAAAAGTGCATCTCAAAGCCTTTTCGCCCGAAGCAATGTCCGAAATTTGTGGCATCGACCCCCAGACGTTGCGCGCGGTCGCCCGAGATTTCGCGACGGCAAAATCCGGCATGATCTTTTGGGGTATGGGCATCAGTCAGCACATTCACGGAACCGATAATTCGCGTTGCCTGATTTCGCTGGCCTTGATGTGCGGGCATGTTGGCCGACCGGGTACAGGGTTGCACCCATTGCGGGGGCAAAACAACGTGCAAGGCGCGTCTGATGCGGGTTTGGTGCCGATGTTCCTGCCTGATTATCAAACTGTGACGGACGATGGTGTGCGATCAGCCTTCACCGACGTTTGGGGATCAGGGGATTTTTCAAATGAAAAAGGCCTGACCGTGACCGAGATTATGGATGCGGTTCATGCAGATGACATCAAGGCCATGTATGTCCTGGGGGAAAATCCGGCGATGTCTGATCCTGATGTTGAACACGCTCGGGATGCGCTGGCCAAATTGGATCATCTGGTGGTGCAGGATATCTTCCTGACCGAAACCGCGAATTACGCGGATGTCATTTTGCCTGCGTCAGCCTTTGCCGAAAAATCCGGCACTGTGACCAATACCAATCGACAAGTGCAAATGGGCCGTCCTGCCGTCCCGCCCCCGGGCAGCGCGCAAGAAGATTGGTGGATTACCACAGAGCTGGCCAAACGCTGCGGTATGCCTTGGACTTATGCGCACCCGTCTGATGTGTTTGCCGAAATGAAGCAAAACATGAACAGTTTGAATAATATCACATGGGCGCGTCTTGAGGATGAGAACGCGGTTACGTATCCGTCATTGTCCGAAACTGACCCCGGTCAGGCGATTGTGTTTGGTGACGGGTTCCCACGTCCAGATGGGCGCGCGCGTTTCACTCCGGCTGCTGTTATTGCACCGGATGATACGCCAGATGCCGAATATCCGATGATCATGACAACGGGGCGCCAGCTTGAACATTGGCACACCGGATCAATGACCCGCAGGTCAAGCGTTTTGGATGCTGTCGAACCCGAAGCGAATTGTTCGCTGCACCCATCCACATTGCGCAAGCTTGGTGTGGCCCCCGGTGGGGTGGTGCGTCTGACGACGAAACGGGGGTCGATCGAGATTATGGCCCGTGAAGACCGCGCAGTTGCACCGGATATGGTGTTCGTTCCCTTCGCATATGTCGAAGCGGCGGCAAATATCCTGACCAATTCTGCGCTGGATCCGTACGGCAAAATCCCGGAATTCAAATTCTCGGCGGTCAAAGTTGAAAAGGTAGAAGATCACGTCGCGGCCGAATAAAGGCCGCGACCACGATCATGCGCGCACGACTCGCGCGGCATAGCAGCCGGGTTTTGCAAAATGGACGTGGATAAAGTCCACGCTGGGTTTGTCAAAAAATGCGCCAAGCGTGTCCGACAATTGAGTGCCGTCTAAAACATCGGCATCGATAATCATGCCGTTCTCATCAAAGGCCCGAACCGACAAAAGCCGACTGGTCAAAACGGGTGGGACTTCATCAAGTGCAAGGTTTGCTTTGATTGCGTTTTCCTTGACATACACCGCATGTTTGGACGCATAGGGCGATGCAACATCCAGATGCGTATGGTTCACAAGAATAAGGGTCTCACCGGGATCAGCATCTTCAAGGCTAATGCGACACGGATAACCATCATCGGCGGTGGCGGTTACTGTAACGACGTTTTGTGCGGTGCGCTGGTCTTCTGTCAGATCAAACAGGTGGTCAAACATGCCTTCTGGCAGGGCGCAGATTTGAAATGTCATCTTTCATTCTCCAAGTTATTGACCCTCTTGTTAGGTTCGACCAGCTTGCAGATCGATCCGTTTCCTGCTGAAATTATCTGGTGAATATGACTTGAGCGATCCGAAATAAGATCAATTGAAAAGTGCCTGATATGAACATCGACCCTGAGCGGTTTTTAAAAGACCTGAGGTTCCTGCGGACGTTCGGCGCGCAGGGCAAAGGGGTGGTGCGACCTGCGTTCAGTCCACCTGATATTGCGGCACGCGAATGGCTGGCCAAACGCATGACGGACTCCGGGTTGAACGTTCAATTTGACGAGATGGGAAACCTGTTTGGGCTGTGCGAGGGTCCTTCGATCCTGCTTGGATCGCACTCTGACAGCCAACCGACGGGTGGGTGGTTGGATGGGGCTTTGGGTGTCATGGCTGCTTTGGAAATTGCGCGCGCTGCCAAAGATGCAGGCGGACCAGCTGTTTCTGTCGTATCGTTTCAGGACGAAGAAGGACGCTTTGGCGTTACAACAGGCAGCGCGGTCTGGAGCGGCGCATTGTCCATGACAGAAGCCGATGCGTTGACAGATCATTCCGGGCAATCCCTGTTTGATGCGCGGCAAGCAATGGCGCATTTGACAGGAAAGCCAATACCGTCCGATCAGTTCACCGGGTTCATTGAGCTGCATATCGAACAGGGGCCAACGCTGTATCACGCAGGTGAGCAGATTGGAGTCGTAACGGACATCGTAGGTATTCGTGATCAAAATCTGACCTTCAAAGGGGAACAAAACCACGCCGGCACGACGCCGATGCATCTGCGCAAAGACGCATTTCAAGCGTTATGTGCGTTTAATGCTGCTTTGGCGGATCGGTTTCGGAATGTGGTTACACCGCAAACAGTTTGGACGATTGGACATGTCAGCCTGTCGCCAAACGCGTCTTCGATTGTTCCGGGTGAGGTGCGGTTTTCGATCCAGTGGCGTGATGGTGATCATGACCGTTTGGAGAAAATGGGCGACATTATCGAGGCAGCGATTGAGGAGATTGCGCAGACTTACCAAGTGTCCGTGGAACGTGGACCGATATTAGGGTTAGAGCCCGTCGAGATGGACAAACACTTGCGCACAGCACTCGAGGCGGGTTCGGAAATCGTCGCGCCGGGCCGGTGGCGCAAATTGCCATCCGGGGCTTTGCATGATGCCACGAATGTGGCGCGCAAAATGCCTGTTGCGATGTTGTTTGTGCCGTCCATCAATGGGATCAGTCACGCCTTTGAAGAGGACACAAAAGAAGAGGACTTGGTGGCCGGATTGCAGGTTCTGGGCCACGCTGTTCAGTCATTAGGTTAAGGTGCCCGTACCATGGGCATGCTCGCATCCTGATCACCAGAAAACACTATCAAAGTGTCCGTCAAAGCGCAGGTCCGGAATACCTGACTGTCAGACCCAATCGACATCCCCAAGGAAAATGTAACCGGCCCCATAGATCGTTTTGATTAGCTTTGGGTTTTTTGGATCTTCTCTCAATTTGCTGCGCAGACGCGAAATGCGCACATCCATTGCGCGGTCAAAGCTTTCTCCGGCACCGCCGCCCAAGGATTCGAGCATTTGCGCCCGACTAAGCAATCGCTTTGGAGCCTCGAGAAACAGCCGTAAGATTTCACATTCTGCGTGGGACAGTTCGGTTTCGACGTCGGTATTATCCACCAGCACATATCGTTCAAAGCTGGCGGTCCAGCCGTTGAAACGGGCCGTGTCACCCGATTGATTTGCAGTGCGTGGCGATCGTAATCTGGCGCGTATTCGGGCGACCACTTCGGCCGGTTCGAAAGGTTTGATGATGTAGTCATCCGCCCCCAATTCCAAACCTGTTACGCGATCTTGAACCTGCGCCCGTCCGGAAATGATTATGACAATTGCACCTTGTTCCAAGGCAAGGCGATGGACCAAGGACAACCCGTCAGTGTCTGGCAGACCTAAATCGACCAAACACACATCTGGACGATGGGTTTTCAATGCAGCTTCAAGAGCGGACGCGCGACCAAAACTAAGCGTGCGATACCCGGCTTCGTCCAGTGTGTCAGCGAGCATGTGACGGATGTCCGGTTCGTCATCCAATATGAAAACCAATGGTGTGCTCATGCTGTATTCTCTGGTGTCATGAGACGTAAAAGTTCGATCTCGGTGAATGGTTTTTGCAAAACAGGTGCTAAACGCGCGGCCTCTTGGTGTAGCGGATTGGTCGCTGGCAAAGATGTCATCAAGATCATTGGTAACTTTCCATCAACACGTTTGGCCAGATCGACACCGGTTCCTGACCCTTCCAGACGTAAGTCGGACAGGACAAGATTTATTTCAGGAAGATCGGCGAGCAAGGCAAGCGCTTCATCGGCGCTGACGGCTTCGATTACGGCATGACCATTGGCAAGCAGAATGTCGCGATATTGTGTGCGTAAATCTTCGCGATCTTCGACCAACAACACCAATCCACCCGAATTGGCCGGTGCCTTGTGCGCGGGCAGACGAAGGCGAACCAACGCACTGCCATTGTAATTGGACAGCCGCAAATCCCCGCCCGCCAATTTAGTCATGTCGTAGACCATGGGCAAACCCAGCCCACTGCCTTCGGCCCCTTTGGTTGTAAAGAACGGGTCCAATCCGTGATCCAAGGCATCTTGGGAAAACCCCGGTCCGGTGTCTGTGACGGAAAATTCGATCCAAGTGTTGGACACTCCTTGCGCGGATAATGTGATTTGGCCTTGGGCACCGCAGGCGTCGCGCGCGTTCAAAATCAGGTTTAAAAGTGAATCTTGCAATTGTCCGGCGTCCAGCAAGAAAGGCGTATCTGGCAAACTGCAATGCGTGTTCAACGTCATATCATTGGGCAAAGTAGGGGCGGCCAAAATTTCGATATCTGCCAACAGGGATGGAATGCTGACCGCCGCAGGGCGTAACGTTCGGCGCGCCGTGACGTTCGCAATCCCGTCTAACAACACTCCGCCTCTTTGAGCCGCGGATTGTATGCCAGTGATCAGATCGCCCGCTTTGTCGGGCATTCCGTCCAAGCGTGCCAAACGCGATTGCAAACCCAGTATGATGGTTAGCAAGTTGGAAAAGTCATGCGCCAACCCGGATGTCATTTGCGCCGCAAGCTCGCGTTTGCTGGTTTGTTGCAATGCAACACGCGCTTGCATTTCTTCAGTCACATCAGTGGACAGAACATAGACACCGCCATCCTTGTCGGGTGTAAACGCGGCCCGAATGCGTCGCGCACTGGTTTCATCGGTGAATTCAAAAACCGAAGACAGTCCAGAATAGGCCTTGTCCAAATGCGGGCGGATACGTTGATACGCTTCTTTGCCAAGCGCCGTTTCAAAATCGAGACCGACAATGTCAGAGGGCCTGCCCGGTAAGATCGCCGTTAGCCGTCGATTTGAATACGTATAATGGCGCGTTGAATCAGCATGCGCGATATGTGCGGGCATCATTTCCGTGGTCAGGCGCATTCGGGCTTCGCTGGTCGTCAGTTGGCGTTTCGCCTCTTCGAGGGCGGCAATGGTTGCGGCCAGTTCCCGGTTGGTGGCGGCCAAGGCCTCGCCGTGACTAAGCACCTGATCCGACAATTCAGTGGCGCGTGTACGCAGCAAAATTTCTTGGGATCGGACGGATGAAATATCGGTGTAAACGGTGACCCAGCCCCCTTGTGGCAAGGGTGATCCTTCGACGCTGATGGTGCGGCCATTGGCACGAGTGCGTTCCATGTAATGTGGTTCAAAGGCGCTCGCGACTTCGACGCGTTCTCTGACAAAGGCTTCGATATCGTCGATATCTCCGTATTCCCCACGCAGCGCTAAGTGCCGAATTGTATCCTCAAAGGTGGCCCCCGGTGTGACCAGCTCATTGGGCAGATTGAACATCCTTTGGAAGGGCGCATTGCAAACCGCCAGACGCAATCCCGCATCATAGATCGTCAGCCCCTGTGCGATCAGGTTCAAACCAGAAGATGTCAGGCTATTTGTGTCGGTTACCATCCCTCATGGCTACCCTTGCCAAGACCAACGATCAACGCCTCAGAGGTCGCTGTTACAATTCGTAAGATTTGCGAAAATCTAAAGAAAGGATTGACGGCGAACGTAAACACAACATCCTTTGGCTAAGGGAATCGCCAAAGCGATTTGTGTGACCACAGAAGTCACGCAAGGGAGGAAGACCATTGACGAACACGTCGACAGCGTCCGGGGGGACCGAGTCCATACCGGGTTTGATGTACCGCAATGCAAAGCAATTTGCGGACAAACCGGCCTATCGGGAAAAAGAATTCGGAATCTGGCAAAGCTGGGATTGGAAATCTGCGCTGGAAGAAACCGAAGCGTTGGCGCTGGGTCTTTTGAACCTAGGACTAAGCGAAGGCGACCATGTCGCCATTATTGGGCGCAATCGGCCAAAGCTGTATTGGTCAATGGTCGCGGTTGAGATGTGCGGCGCGGTTCCTGTGCCATTGTATCAAGACGCTGTCGCCGAAGAGATGTCATATGTCCTGATCCATTGTGGTGCGCGCTTCGTCATCGCTGGGGATCAAGAGCAAGTCGACAAAGTGATCGAAATCCAGCCAGAATTGCCTGATTTCGAACAGATGATCTATTTGGATCCGCGTGGCTTGCGCAAATACGACCACAGCAAGCTTCACCATTTTGATCAGGTCCAAAACTCAGGCCGTGCACAGCGCGATGACCTGATGCCTGAACTGAGCCGTCGGACAAACGCACTGACCACGGATAGCACTTGTGTTATGCTCTATACGTCTGGAACGACGGGAAAACCCAAGGGCGTTGTACTGTCGAACCGCAATGTTGTCGAAACTGCGAAAGCGTCTTGCGAATTCGACAATCTTCGACAGACAGACGAAATTTTGGCCTATCTGCCGATGGCGTGGGTTGGTGATTTTATCTTTTCCGTTGGTCAGGCGATGTGGGCTGCATTTTGCACAAATTGTCCGGAAAGCGCAGAAACGATGCACAACGACCTGCGCGAAATTGGACCGACCTATTATTTTGCACCACCGCGCGTGTTTGAAACGCAACTGACCCAAGTCATGATCCGCATGGAAGATGCGAGTAATTTTAAACAGAAAATGTTCCATTACTTTATGGATGTTGCGCGCACTGTTGGACCTAAGTTGCTGGATGGTGAAGCCGTTGGCGGCATGGATAAACTGAAATACCAGCTTGGCGAATTGATGGTGTACGGGCCTCTCAAGAACACTTTGGGGTTCAGTCGTGTCCGTGTCGGATATACCGCCGGCGAAGCCATCGGGCCGGAGATTTTCGATTTCTACCGGTCGATGGGCATCAATCTGAAACAGCTGTATGGCCAAACCGAAGCCACGGTTTTTATCACGGCGCAACCGGATGGGCAGGTACGATCAGATACCGTCGGCGTGCAATGCCCGGGTGTTGAGCTGAAAATCGATGACGGCGGTGAAGTGTTCTATCGATCACCGGGTGTTTTTGTTGAATATTATAAAAATCCAGAAAGCACCGCTGACACTAAGGATGCAGATGGTTGGGTAGCGACTGGCGATGCGGGGTTCATCGAACCGGACACTGGTCATCTTCGCATCATTGATCGCGCGAAAGACGTCGGCAAAATGGCCAATGGCGGTCTGTTTGCCCCTAAATACGTGGAAAATAAGCTAAAATTCTTTCCCAATATTCTAGAAGCCGTCGTGTTCGGCAATGGCCGGGATGAATGCACCGCATTTATCAATATCGATCTAACAGCTGTCGGAAACTGGGCGGAACGCAACAATATTGCCTATGCGTCCTACCAAGAACTTGCAGGTCATCCAGAAGTGTTGGGCGCGATCCAATCGCATGTTGAGGACGTCAACAATTCTGTGGCTGAGGATGATATGTTGTCGGCCTGCCAAGTGCATCGATTTGTTGTTCTGCACAAAGAACTTGATGCAGATGATGGTGAACTGACGCGGACACGCAAAGTCCGCCGTCGTATCATCGAAGAGAAATACGCGGACATCATTGGCGCGCTGTATGACGGGTCATCTTCTGTTCATACAACAACAGAAGTGACCTATGAAGACGGGCGCAAAGGGTCAATTAGCGCCACGTTGGATATTCGAACTGCCGCCGCTGGTCCGGTCGCTCAGAAAATGGCGGCCGAATGAACATCGCACGGATCATAGACAAATCGCACTGCGCATCGAATTCTATTTGCAGTGCAGAAATATCCGACTTCAGCGTGAATTCGGTTTTCAGTTTCTTGACTGGTCAGGCCGTGACGTTTGAATTCTTCAGCAAGACCAATAAGGTATCGTCTTTCCAGAGTGTCAAACATGTTTGGACCTCCGTTACTGCTCTGGTTCAATCTAAGCACGAAATAGTTAATTTCTCGCAACTGCAGCGAACTGGGAGTGTTGCACATGCTTGATCAGTCCGAAGGTTACACAACGTCTGATGGTCGAAAGATCGGTGGCGTGGTGATGGAAATGAAAAACATCACTTTGCGATTTGGCGGTGTCGAGGCGATCAAAGACATCTCGTTTGACATTCGCGAAGGCGAAGTGCGCGCAATCATTGGACCCAACGGGGCGGGCAAGTCGTCGATGTTGAATGTGATTTCGGGTTTCTATGTCCCGCAAGAAGGCGAAGTGTGGTTTCGCGGTGCGAAGCGGCCTCAAATGAAGCCTTACGAGGTTGCACGCCAAGGCATTGCGCGAACGTTTCAAAACATCGCCTTGTTTGAGGGTATGAGCGTTCTGGACAACGTCATGACAGGGCGTTTGACCCACATGAAAAAAGGCATCTGGAGCCAAGCATTGTGGAAAGGTGCGGCGGAAGCCGAAGAGGTTGCCAACCGAGAAGTTGCCGAAAAGATCATCGATTTCCTCGAAATTCAAAACATCCGAAAAACGCCCGTTGCGCGGCTTCCTTACGGTTTGAAAAAACGTGTGGAACTGGCACGTGCGTTGGCCGCTGAACCCAAGCTGCTGTTGCTGGACGAGCCAATGGCCGGAATGAACGTCGAGGAAAAAGAGGACATGAGCCGCTTTGTTCTTGATGTGAACGATGAATTTGGAACGACCATCGCGTTGATTGAACACGACATGGGCGTCGTTATGGACCTATCGGACCGGGTTGTCGTCATGGATTACGGCAAAAAGATCGGTGATGGGACACCCCAAGAAATTCGTAACAATCAAGCCGTCATTGATGCCTATTTAGGGGTGAGCCATGATTGATTGTCGAACGGCATTTGCAATCGGGTTTTGTGTGACTGCCTCGGTCGGCAATGCGCATGCAGAAACAGCTTGGGAAATGTTCGTAGCACGTTGTCTGGATCCGTACGAAAATCTAGCTTTGGCCATTCACGACGGGTTAAACGAACAACCCGCAGACCAAATGCGTGATGCTGAAACAGTGTTCGGCCCTTCTAGTGACGGTTATTTGCTGGTTTTGAATGCCGCACCTGAGGAAGGTGACCGCGCATGCGCTGTTCATGACCCATCCGCGACTGAGCCAGAGCCAGCCTATTTGGATTGGATCGATAACGCGATGCAAAGACAATTATACGTTCCAGTCGACGGGATGTTGTCCAGCAACGAATGGATCGAACCACAACTGCAATTTGAAGCCCGTTTTGGCGATGGCGGTGCAGTTTACGAAGTCATCGAGACCGAACTTGAGAGCTGAAGGGGAATAACATGCCAGAACAACTGGTGTACGCTTTGGAGGTGTCCCTCAACGGTCTGATGGCCGGGGTCATGTATGCACTTGTGGCGTTGGGCTTTGTATTGATCTTCAAGGCGTCCGGGATTTTTAATTTCGCGCAAGGGGTCATGGCGCTTTTTGCCGCAATGACGCTGGTTGGAATTCAAAAGGGCCAAGTTCCGTTTTCCCATCTGATCAACGCGATTTTTGGAACCGACATCCATTACTTTGGATGGGAAGTGCATTCGGTTATCGCGATCATACTGACGATCATGGTCATGATTCTGCTTGCATGGGGCGTGCAGCGCTTGGTTTTCCGTTTTCTGGTTGGGCAGGAACCGATCATTTTGTTTATGGCGACGATTGGGTTGGCGTACTTATTAGAAGGCGCCGCGGATCTGATGTGGGGATCCGAGATCAAGAAGTTGAGCGTATGCCTGACGGACACAACGTGTTTGCCGCAGGGGATCAATCTGGCCATAGACGAGTTCACGTTCAACATCTTTGGTTATGGGTTCTTTATCGATAATCTGGATATTACGGCAACGATCATTGCGATCCTGTTGGTCTGCATTTTGGTCGCGTTTTCCCAATACACAAAACAGGGTCGCGCAATGCGAGCTGTTGCAGATGACCACCAAGCGGCCTTGTCCGTTGGGGTATCACTGAACTTTATCTGGGTTTTGGTATGGTCCGTCGCCGGGTTTGTCGCGCTGGTCGCTGGCATCATGTGGGGTGTAAAATCCGGGGTCCAATTTTCGCTTAGCTTGATTGCGCTGAAGGCTTTGCCAGTTCTGATGCTGGGGGGCTTTACCTCTATTCCCGGAGCCATCGTTGGCGGACTGATCATCGGTGTTGGTGAAAAGCTGTTTGAATTCGCGATTGGGCCTCTGATCGGTGGGGCAACCGAAAACTGGTTTGCTTATGTGTTGGCGTTGATTTTCTTGGTGTTCCGACCACAAGGATTGTTCGGGGAGAAAATCATTGAACGTGTTTAACGCGGGCTTGTTTAATGAACGTATTGCGCCACAAAACAATGTGGCGCGCAGGTTCAAGCCTTGCTTCGGTCAATCCTCTAGGGTTCGAAAAGCCTGGATCGTAATGGCCGCAAGGACGACCACAGCAACCGTGAGAGCAAGAGTCGTGTCACCCAATACAATGGCGGTGATCCCTGTCAGGCTGACAAACGCGACCAAAGCAAACAGAACAACCTGCCAGACCGTACCGCGTGACGGCGCGGCATGGTCCGCTTGTTCAGTCAACGCTTGGTCAGCGTCTTCAATGGCGTTCATAAGTTCAGCCTTGGCCAGACGAAACGCAAATTCGTCCATGTCACCTCGGCTCCGTGCAGCCTCTAGCTGCCGGATTTCATCCAGTACTGCGGTCATTCCGCCCACTCCGTTTTCCCACAGCCTGAATGACCGAGGAAATTGGGCGAAATGTGGCGAAAGCATGGAAGCGTGTGACAAGGTTAAAGGGTTAACGACGTCAACAGACGCATCAGAAAATATCGCGAGTTCGGGGCGTTCGCCGTCCAGCGTACACCGCGGTTCGATCGAACTCAGAGAGGTCTTGCGCTAATGCTTTATCGTGAAGCTGGAGATTTCAGCACAACATACGAACAAGACAATCAGACCTTTCCGATAAAGTTTGATCGCTATCGATACTATGCCGTCTTGGCAGTTGCGTTTGGCGTCGTCCCTTTCATCGTTACAGATTATTGGGTGAACGCGATCCTTGTCCCGTTCCTGATCTATTCCATCGCGGCAATCGGGTTGAATATTCTGACGGGCTATTGTGGGCAGGTGTCTTTGGGCACCGGTGGCTTCATGGCTGTGGGGGCATATGCTTGTTACAAGCTGATGACCGGTTTTCCGGATGTGAGCATCATCATTCACATCCTTTTAGCGGGCGGAATAACTGCGGCCGTCGGAACAGCATTTGGATTGCCAAGCCTGCGGATCAAAGGGTTTTACCTCGCGGTGGCCACGCTTGCCGCGCAGTTCTTTTTGGTATGGCTCTTCAACAAAGTGGCTTGGTTTTACAACTATTCGGCGTCTGGTCAGATCAATGCGCCCGAACGCGCTGTGTTTGGTGTGCCTGTCACAGGGGCAAATGTGGAACCATGGGCGATGTATTTGATTTGCCTTGTCTTCGTGGTGTTTTGCGGCGTTTTGGCGCGCAATCTGACACGCGGGGCCATGGGGCGGCAATGGATGGCCATTCGCGATATGGACATCGCAGCTGAGATCATCGGCGTTAATCCATTGCGCGCAAAATTAACGGCGTTTGCGGCATCTTCGTTTTTTGTGGGCATCTCGGGCGCGTTGTTCTTTGCGGTCTATCTGGGCGCTGTCGAAGTGGGTGAGGTCTTTGGGATCAACAAATCCTTCCTCGTGCTGTTTATGATCATCATCGGTGGATTGGGATCGATCTTCGGAGCGTTCGCCGGATCGGCGCTCTTGGTTGTACTGCCGGTTTTGTTGAAACTGGTTGGCGTTGATCTGCTGGGTTGGCCAACAGATATCGTGGCGCATTTCCAGCTTGTGATTATCGGCATTCTTATTGTGATGTTTCTTATACTGGAACCGCATGGACTTGCACAATTGTGGCGAGTGGCAAAGGAAAAGCTGCGGCTTTGGCCATTCCCGCACTGAGGAAAGAGGTAGGGTAAAACCTGCCCAACGAATGGGCCGCAAGGCCCGCCGCATCGGAAAAAACCAAGGGAGGAAATACCCGATGAAGAGACTAGCAATTGCAACAGTAGCGGCCGTCATGGCAGCCGCCCCAGTGATGGCGGACCTCGTTCTTCCGTCGCTCAGCTTTAGAACCGGACCTTACGCGGTTGGCGGAATTCCTTTGGCGGATGGCTATGCCGACTATTTCACGATGGTTAATGAGCGTGACGGTGGTATCGGCGGCGTTCCAGTTCGCATTTTGGAATGCGAAACGGGTTACAACACTGAAAAAGGTGTTGAATGCTACGAGTCCACAAAGGGTGAAGGCGCATTGTTGTATCAGCCGTTTTCGACAGGCATCACCTATCAATTGATCCCAAAAGCGACGGCGGATGGTATTGCTCTTCACACTATGGGGTATGGCCGGACTTCTGCCGCAAACGGCAAAGTGTTCTCGAACGTATTCAACTTCCCAGCCAACTATTGGGATGCAGCGTCGGTTGCGATCAAATACCTGCTGGATGAAAATAACGGCGACATCAAAGGGCGTAAAATCGCTCTGCTTTATCACAACTCAGCATATGGAAAGGAACCGATCCGCACATTGGAAAAACTGTCGGAAAAGCATGGTTTCGAACTAAGCTTGCTGGCGGTGGATCATCCGGGTCAGGAACAAAAGTCGCAATGGCTTCAAATCCGTCGTGAACGTCCTGACAATGTCCTGATGTGGGGCTGGGGTGTCATGAACCAAGTTGCCGTTCAAGAGGCTGCAAACGTGCGTTACCCAATGGAAAACTTCATTGGAGTTTGGTGGTCAGGTGCCGAAGCGGATGTGATACCAGCAGGTGCTGCTGCCAACGGTTACAAAGCGTTGACGATGAATGGCGTGGGTAAGAATTTCCCAATCTATGACGACATTCAGAAATATGTTGTGGATGGTGGAAAAACTGCGGGCGCGGGTGATCAGATTGGTACGGTTTTGTATAGCCGGACAATCTATGCTGGTTTCCTTGCACATATGGCGATCCTCAAAGCACAGGAAATCCATGGCGTGGCAGACATCACTCAGGCGATGATGGTGGACGGGATGGAAAACCTAGAAATCACCAATGCGATGATGGAGCAGTATGGCGTGGCAGGTATGGGCCCAGAGTTCACCGTTTCCTGTGAAAACCACGGCGGTCCCGGATTGGGCGCAGTGACTCAGTGGGATGCGTCTGCTGGGGTATGGAATCTGATTACTGATTTCAAATCCTCAGACAAGTCGATCATTGATGTACTGGTCGAAGAGGACAGCATGGCTTTTGCGGCAGAAAACAACATCGATCTGCGTTGCAACTGATGTGAAAATCGTCGGCGGCAGCCTTGGTGGTTGCCGCCGAATTTTGAGTTTTGGAAAGAGAAAAAGATGCTGGATACTGTTCAGACCGAAGATACAGTTCTTGAGGTCAACAATATCGAGGTGATCTATAATCACGTGATCCTTGTGTTGAAGGGCGTAAGCCTAAAGGTGCCCAAAGGCGGTATCACGGCATTGCTTGGCGGAAATGGCGCGGGGAAAACCACGACCCTAAAAGCGATTTCGGGTTTGCTGGCCAGCGAACGTGGCGAAGTCACAAAGGGTTCAATCAGTTACAACGGCGCTAATACTGCGCACAAAGATCCAGCTGACTTGGTGAAAGCTGGCGTTGTTCAGGTCATGGAAGGCCGACATTGCTTCGAACACCTCACTGTCGAAGAAAACCTGATGACGGGCGCCTATACACGCACCGACGGCGCAGCAGCCGTTCAGCGTGATTTGGAAATGGTCTACACCTATTTCCCACGCTTAAAAGACCGTCGGAAATCTCAGGCGGGGTATACGTCGGGCGGCGAACAGCAAATGACGGCTATTGGTCGCGCACTTATGTCTCGACCGGAAACCATTTTGCTGGATGAACCATCCATGGGATTGGCACCGCAATTGGTTGAACAGATTTTTGAAATCGTGAAATCGGTCAATGAAAACGAAGGCGTGACCTTCTTGTTGGCCGAGCAAAATACAAATGTCGCCCTAAGATTCGCGCATTACGGATACATCCTTGAATCCGGCCGGGTTGTCATGGACGGCCCTGCATCAGAGTTGCGCGAAAATCCAGATGTGAAAGAATTCTACTTGGGGATGTCAGACGAGGGGCGGAAATCATTCCGGGACGTGCGCAGTTATCGCCGTCGCAAACGCTGGCTGAATTGATGATGGGGTCCCATTTCGCAGGTCGCCACAGATTTGGAAGATTCCGTTTGGTGCACACGATTGGAACCAAAACCACGCCGTTCTTGGGAAGCGGTACTTTTGACCGGCCAATATTTGAAACATGCGCTGACTGATACGCATGACAGCAACAGATCAAACGGATGCAACAATGCTGAACCAACCTTTCTTTGATGACTTGGAAACACGTTCGGCTGACGCACGGCAAGCGGCGCAATCAGCTGCATTGAAAGAACGGCTGGCGGACATCACCGATGCGCCCGATGCGTGGCGGGCACAAGCGGCTCAGGTTCAGACCATCGACGATCTTGTTAAATTGCCGGTTTTACGCAAATCAAGTTTGGGGAAATGGCAAAAGGCGCAGCCCCCGTTTGGCGGTATCAAAGCGACCAACGTGGCGCATATTTTCCAAAGCCCGGGCCCAATTTACGAACCGGGCGGCGTCACGCATGATTGGTGGCGCATGGGGCGGTTTTTGCACGCAGCCGGCATTGGGCAGGATGACATTGTGCAAAACTGCTTTGGCTATCATCTAACACCTGCGGGTATGATCTTTGAAAGTGGCGCGCGCGCCGTTGGAGCCACAGTATTGCCCGCCGGAACGGGGCAAACAGAATTACAAGTCCGGGCTGCGACGGATGTCGGATGTACGGCCTATGCCGGAACGCCAGATTTTCTGAAGGTCATTCTGGATAAAGCGTCTGACATGGGCGAGCGATTGGGCATCACAAAAGCAGCCGTCGGTGGCGGCGCGTTATTCCCAAGCCTGCGTGCAGAATATGCGGATCGTGGGATTTCATGCCTGCAATGTTATGCGACAGCTGATCTGGGCAACATCGCGTATGAAAGTGCCGCGATGGAGGGTTTGATCCTCGATGAACATGTCATCGTCGAAATCGTGACGCCGGGAACAGGAACGCCTGTTGCCGAGGGTGAAGTCGGTGAGGTTGTTGTGACGTCTTTGAACCCAGATTATCCTTTGATCCGTTTCGCCACGGGTGACATGAGCGCAGTTCTGTCAGGGCAAAGCCCGTGTGGCCGGACCAATACACGCATCAAAGGATGGATGGGCCGCGCGGATCAGACCACAAAGATCAAAGGTATGTTCGTGCGCCCCGAACAGGTCGCCGCCTTGGTCGATAAGCATTCGGAAATCGTAAAGGCGCGTGTCATTGCGACCCGTCAAGGCCAGCAAGATGCGATGACTGTGCAGATCGAAGCCGAAAACGGGGATAAAGATGACTTTGCACAATCCATTCAATCTTGCCTAAAATTAAAGGGCGCTGTTCAGATTGTTGCCCTTGGCAGTTTGCCCAAAGACGGATTGGTGATCGAAGATCAACGCACGTACGATTGACAACGTTTCTGATCCGCCGACCTTGGCCGGGCTCAATTCATCTGAAATGTTGCGTCTCACTCTGGAAACCTGACGGAAAAACTATGATAAGTGCCGCATGGAGAAAATCTTGACGGCAAGTGATGACATGATCGCGACACCTCAGCGTGTGCGACGACAAAATGGGCCAATGCTGTTGCGCATCATTGCGGTAGTGATCGGAGCGATTTGCCTGTTGCCAATGTTGGCCGTCGCATTTGCTGCGCTGACAGGTGGAACAGATACGGTCTTGCATCTGTTGGATACCGTATTGTGGAAATACGTCTCGAACACATTTGTTTTGGTTCTGCTTGTCTCGATTGGATCATTTGCGGTTGGTGTGGGCGCGGCGTGGCTTGTGACAATGACGCGGTTCCCGGGTGTTCGTTTCTTTGAAATCGCGCTTGTTTTGCCGCTGGCATTTCCTGCGTATGTTTTGGCTTATGCCTATACCCATGTGTTGGATCATCCGGGCATCGTTCAAAGCAGCTTGCGCGCCCTGATGGGATGGGGTCCGCGGGATTACTGGTTCCCCGAAATCCGTTCTTTGGGTGGGGCCGCCGCCATGTTGACGTTGGTGTTGTACCCTTACGTATACCTGTTGGCGCGTGCGTCTTTCCTTCAGCAAAGTGGTTCGACATTTTTGGCTGCGCGGGCTTTGGGATCAAACCCATGGGCGGCGTTTTTCAAGATCAGCCTTCCACTGGCACGACCATCGATAGCGGCGGGCGTGCTGTTGGCGGTGATGGAAACGATCGCAGATTTTGGGACCGTGTCCTATTTTAGTGTGCCGACCTTTGCCACAGGGATTTACACAAGTTGGTTTTCGTTGGGCGATCGGGCAGGTGCCGCGCAGCTTGCTTTATGCCTTTTGTCTTTTGCGTTGCTGCTGGCATTGCTTGAACGCATCCAACGTGGCCGCGCGAAATATTACAATACGTCGCGGGGGCAAAAGCATGTCCCGCCCATCGTTCTAAGTGGCAGGGGTGCAACTGCCGCGTTTATCCTGTGTGGGGTGCCAGTCGCCTTTGGGGCGATCCTTCCAATACTTGTCCTTCTTAGCATGGGCCTTGAATCCGAGCAGAACCTGTTCAGTTCGCGCTATCTTCAGTTTATGCAAAACTCGCTGACCTTGGGCGCAATTGCCGCTGTGTTGACGGTTGCTGCCGCTGTGGCAATTGGTTTTTTGCAACGCCTGTCACCGGGTGGGTTTTCCTCAATAGCGGCGTATGTGGCGCGTTTAGGGTACGCAGTTCCGGGCGGAGTCATCGCCGTTGGGTTGATTGTACCCTTTGCCACCTTTGACAATGCTTTGGACTTGTTCATGGAAGCCCGGTTCGGGATTTCGACCGGATTGCTTATCACTGGATCGATTTGGTTGTTGATCTTCGCCTATATGGTCCGCTTTCTTGCTGCGGCCCTAGGGGCGTATGAGGGCGGGCAGGCATTGGTTCATGCAAACATGGATGCGGCCAGCCGGTCATTGGGGCGTGGACCGTTGGGCACATTGCGGCGCGTTCACTTGCCAATTTTGACACCCAGCTTGCTAACAGCGCTTTTGATTGTCTTTGTCGATGTGATGAAGGAATTGCCGGCAACATTGATCATGAGACCATTCAACTTTGATACACTTGCAGTGCAGGCGTATCGGTTGGCGTCGGATGAACGTTTGGCGGGCGCGGCAGTGCCGAGCTTGGTAATCGTCGCAATTGGCCTGTTACCGGTCATCTTGATTTGCCGGCAAGTTGGGCGCCAACACTAGACCTTTTGGGCTGAGTCCAAGACAGGACCGATTGCGGCTGCACCACATAGGATATTGTGTTGTCGGAAAAACCGGATCCGATGATTTCGGTTGACCTAAATTCCCGGCGCAATTTTAATATGCATTAAAATCAATGCCTTATCGTTTTTCCAAGAAAAATCGCCACTTTTGTGCGGTGGATCACATATTGCGATGCGCGGTCGGGCTAGGGTGTATGCAAGAGAGATATTTAAGACTTGGAGATTTAAAAATGACTTTTCGGAGCGCAGTAACAGTAACGATTATCGCCAGCACTTTTGCCTTCGCTGGTTCTGCAAATGCCCAATTTGGCGGTGTCAACTTCCCGACGTTGACTTGGTCAGACGATTACAAACCGGCTGATCGCAACAAACAAGTCGTGTTGAAAGACGTTAAAGAGTAATTTTAGTGTCCAGAACGTATTTTAGCGCCCCGGTCAAATTGGCCGGGGCTTTTTTTATGTCCTGAAAAGGGCTGCTTTAACCGTCTTCTTTCAAAGCGCCGTTTTCCCAAGTTCCGGTAGCTTCTTCGCCAGTAGCATAGCGTAAAGTGCCTTCGCCGGAGCGTTTGCCGGATTGGAACATACCTTCGTAAATGTCGCCATTCGAATAGGTTGCAATACCGCGTCCTTGAATTTCGCCGTCTTGCCATTCGCCCTGGTAAACAAAGCCGTCCGACATTGTAATTTGCCCGCTGCCATGACGTTGACCGTCAAGGAACGCGCCATCATAGACTGAACCATCCGCAAATGTGGCCTTGCCAGTGCCATGACGTTTGCCATTCAGCCAAGCGCCTTCGTAACGGTATCCATCAGGATAGGTCATTACACCTTGGCCGTGATTCTTGGCGTTCTTGAACTCACCTTCGTAGACAACGCCATTCGGATATGTCGCAAGGCCTTCGCCTTCGATCACACCTGAAATCCATTCCCCTTCATAGGTGGATCCATCGGGGTAAGTGATTTTGCCGCTGCCATCTGCAAGATCATCGCGGAACGTACCTTCATAGACGGATCCATCCGGGTAAGTGACTTTGCCTTCGCCTTCGATCTGACCCGCAACCCAAGAGCCGACGTAAGTGTACCCATCCGTTGCGGTGAATGTGCCTTGTCCTTCGCGGCGGTCGTCTTTGAACGCGCCGTTGTAGATATCGCCATTGGCATATGTCATGTTGCCGTCGCCTTCACGACGCCCCGCGACCAATGTGCCTTCGTATATATCGTTGTTCGAATAAGCGATGCGCCCTTGGCCATCGAATTGTCCGTCAGCCCAAGTCCCTTCGTAAACCAGCCCATCGGATAACGTCAGTTTACCAGCGCCTGCGCGTTTGCCAGTTGCAACCTGTCCTTCGTATACGGACCCGTCTGGATAAGTGATCAGAGCGACGCCGGATTTTTCCCCATCAATCCAGTCGCCTTTGTATTCATAACCACCCTGAGACTGCATTACACCTTTGCCGTGGTGCTTGGCGTTTTTAAACTGACCTTCATATCGAACGCCATTGGCATAGATCGCGACGCCTTCGCCCATGATCACGCCATTTTCCCATTCGCCTTCGTATGTTCCGCCGTCGCCGAATGTGATCTTTCCAAAGCCTTCTGGCTTGCCCTTGGCAAAGCTGCCCTCATAGACGGCACCGGAAGGAAAGCGCGCAACGCCTTGACCTTTGATTTCGCCATCAACCCATTCGCCAGCATATTCATAGCCGTTGGGCAAACGATACGATCCTTCGCCGTGTTGAAGGCCACCCCGAAAAGTTCCTTCATAGACGCCGCCGTCATCATATTGCTTCGTCAGAACTGTCTCATCTTGGGCGAATGCCACAAGTGGTGCGCCCATAAGGGTCAAGATCAGAGCGTTTCGGTTCATATCTACACCTGTCATCTTTTTTGGCCTCCCCGGAACGGCTGGCGTGTAGACGATAGGCCACAGTGCGCGTGCATACAACGTTTTCGTTTATTTGAGTTCGTCAAAATAGTGTGCGGGCTTCCACTTGGTTGCCGATCTGCTACATCACGCCCTAACAACGTCTAAAGGAGCCCACATGGCTGACACATTCCGGATCACGCTGGGGCAATTAAACCCGACAGTGGGGGATATTGCGGGGAACGTGGAAAAAGCTCGTGCGGCGTGGGATGCCGGACGCGCGGCAAATGCAGACCTAGTTGCGTTGCCTGAAATGTTCGTGACCGGGTATAATGCTCAGGACCTTGTGATGAAGCCAGCCTTCCATCAGGCTGCAATGCAAGCCGTCGAAGACCTTGCCAAGGCGTGTTCGGACGGGCCGGCCTTGGCCATTGGGGCGCCTTGGGCCGAAGACGGTCAATTGTTCAACGCCTACCTAATCTGCAAGGAAGGGCGGATCGCGTCAAAGGTGCTGAAACATGAATTGCCCAATGAAACCGTATTCGACGAAGTGCGAATTTTCGATGCGGGTCCACTTGGCGGCCCTTACAGCGTAGGAAATACAAGAGTTGGCAGCCCGATTTGCGAGGATTCTTGGCATACGGACGTTGCAGAAACGCTAGCAGAATCAGGTGCTGAATTTCTGTTGGTTCCCAACGGGTCGCCCTATTACCGCGACAAGTTTGAAACGCGCTTGAACCACATGGTGTCGCGCGTGATCGAGACTGACCTTCCATTGATTTATTTGAACATGGTCGGAGGTCAGGATGATCAGGTGTTCGATGGCGGATCGTTTGCGTTGAACCCCGGCGGTGCGCTTGCGTTGAAGTTGCCGGTTTTGGATGAAGTCGTCGCGCATGTGGATCTTGAACGTGGCCCCGACGGATGGCGTGTTCTGGATGGACCAAAGGCCAGCCACCCGGATGCATGGGAACAAGATTACTGTGTCATGGTCACTTCGCTGCGGGATTACTGTGCTAAAACTGGATTTGGGAAAGTCCTTCTTGGTCTGTCTGGCGGAATCGATTCTGGGTTGGTTGCAGCAATTGCAGTTGATGCCTTGGGTGCGGATAACGTGCGTTGCGTCATGCTGCCATCGGAATACACATCCTCGGACAGTCTTGAAGATGCGGAAGCCTGCGCCAAAGCGTTGGGATGCCATTACGATTTTGTCCCGATTAAAGACACTCGTGCCGCTGTCACACAAACATTGGCCCCTCTATTTGAAGGGCTTGATGCAGACCTGACCGAGGAAAACATCCAAAGCCGTATTCGCGGATTGTTGTTAATGGCGATGTCCAACAAATTCGGGGAAATGTTGCTGACAACGGGCAACAAATCCGAGGTCGCTGTCGGGTATGCGACGATCTATGGGGACATGGCGGGCGGCTATAACCCGATAAAAGATCTTTATAAGACGCGTGTTTTCGAAACCTGCCGGTGGAGAAACGACAATCACCGCGATTGGATGATGGGTCCCGAAGGGCTAGTCATTCCAGATCGGATCATAACCAAACCACCATCCGCAGAATTGCGAGATGATCAAAAAGACAGCGACAGCCTGCCGGATTATCCAGAACTGGACGCGTTGCTTGAAATTCTGGTCGATAAGGATGGATCAATTGCGGATTGTGTGGCCGCTGGGTTTGATGCTGATACGGCACGAAAGATTGAAAAGCTGATCTATCTTAGCGAATACAAACGGTTCCAATCCGCCCCCGGCGCGCGCCTGACCAAAAGCGCGCTTTGGCTGGATCGTCGTTATCCCATCGTGAACAGGTGGCGTGATCCAACGTGACACGTAAGGTCTGAAGACGATCGAAACCGGCGCAAAACCGATGATACACATTGTGTTGATTTGTCGGATCGTTGGCATTCGCTACGCTTCCCATGAACCGTCAACATAGGGGTGTTCATGCGAACAATTGTACTTGGCCTTTCATTCGTTTTGGGTGGAGCCTTTGGGGCTTTATCACCGGCCTTTGCCTGTGGGCCCGACACTGATTGCGAATTAGGAACGCGCCATTATCGGATTTCCAGCGCCGAAAACGCACCAAATGGGGCGATTGTTTTTGCTCATGGATACCGTGGTTCGGCTGCGGGAATGATGCGGAACATGAACCTGCGCAATATGGTGGATGAAATGGGTCTGGCCTTCATCACCGTGAAGTCACTACGCGCTGATTGGGCTATTCCGAATGCTCCCAGTGATCTGAATTCCGATGGCAAAGCCGAGTTTTCGTACTTTGAAGATGTTTTGAAGGATGCAGAAACTCGCTTTGGTCTGGATCGATCTCGGACAATGATGAGCGGGTTTTCAGCCGGTGGTATGATGGTGTGGGAATTGGCTTGTAACAGACCAAGCTTGTTTGCTGGTTTTGCGCCAATTGCAGGCACATTTTGGAAAGGACCTCCGCAAACCTGTGCGGGTCCAACCAACATTGTCCATATTCACGGAACATCAGATCGCACAGTGCCATTGTCAGGCCGAAGGATCGGTCAAACGAAACAGGGTTCGGTTCCTGAAACGCTGGATATGTACCGCACATTCGGGTCGTTCGTCCGCGTTCAAGAAACCAAAGCGCAATCGATGGAATGTGCCAGAGAAGCAAACCCAGATGGTCGCATTCTAGAATTTTGCACGCATCCCGGCGGTCATTCGTTCAGTCGAACGTATTTGAAATACGCATGGGGCCGTTTGCAAGAAGCTGACGCATTTTAAAAGACTGTCCGAGGCTAAGCGCGTGCTAAGCCTCGGACATCGTTATGATTTAAAGCGTCAATTGATAGGTGTGTGGAACGTAATGGAACGCTTGTTCCGATGTTCCTTTGTCGACGTAACCGATGGCAGGGAATGGCATGTGGTATCCGACGAAAGGCACTTTGTCCGTGGCGAGCATGTCCAACACACGACGGCGGGTTGCAGCGGCTCCGGCCTTGTCCATGTCAAAGCGTACTTCCCAGTCTGGATAACCCAAGGACCAAATATAGTGGTTTGCAAAGTCAGCACAGATTGCCAACTGTTGTCCTGCGCTTTCAAGCATATAGGCCATGTGTCCCGGCGTATGCCCGGCTGTGTCCATCGCCGTAATGCCTGACGCAACACTGCCACCGTCTTTTAGCATTGTGAACTGTTCTGCCAACGGGCGGACTCTACCTTCGAAATTATCGTTCTCGGCTTTTGCCCAATGATCAAATTCAACTGATCCGGTGACATATTTAGCATTCGGGAAGGTCGGATTGCCGTCTGTAATCAACCCACCGATGTGGTCACCATGCATGTGTGTAATGACAACGACATCGATCTGATCTGGGGAATAACCTGCCGCAGCAAGGGCGGCGACAGTCGCAGGACCTTGTAATCCAGTGTCAAAAAGAATGAGCTCTGACCCCGTATTGACCACCGTCGGTGAGAAGTAGAATCGCACGCTGTTTACTGGCAGTTTGGCGGCCGTCGTCACTTCTGCGAACTTTTCGGCATCAACATTCATCCCAAAAATTGTTTGGGGTTCTTCGCGCACAGCAGAGCCGGCCAGAATCGTTGTTACTTCGAATTCACCAAGTACGACGCGTTTAAATTGCGCTTCCGTGCTGCCAAGCATCGGAGATGACGCGCGTGTCGTTGTGGCTGCGCTGACTGCCAATGGCAAAGTAGCCGCACCAATAAGTGCACTGCGGCGATTGAGCATTGTAGATTTGGACATCCGAAATATTCCTCCTGTCAGATACAAGCAAAGATAGTACGTTTATGCGTATTTCGTGTAGTTTAACTACTCTGTATTTGTTCATATTGCCGTGAGGTGGGCTATGTCGAAAGCAACGATGCACAGCCAAGCGGATTTCCACGCATGGGCAGGAAAATTGGAACCAAAGCGTCGGCAACATGAAGCCCATGTGTTGGATCAATTGTTCCGAAAGTCGTCAGGATATTCGCCAGCTTTGTGGCCCGGCGGAATCGTCGGGTACGGTTCTTACGATTATACATATGCAAGCGGGCGATCAGGGACATCACTGGCAACTGGCTTTGCGCCTCGAAAGGCCAAGCTGTCGATCTACATCATGCCGGGTTACGCTGATTTTGACGACATTCTGGAACGATTGGGCAAGCACAAAAAGGCCGTGTCATGCGTGTACATCAACAAATTGGATGATGTGAATCTGGATGTTCTAGCAGAATTGGTGCGCGCAGGTCTTCGAGACTTGGAAAGGCACTGGCCCGTTGTCGCCAGTTGATCGTTTTCTTGGATATCTTGTGGGTCAGGTGCGTTGGCTTGCTGGACAACAACAGATGGCTGTGACAAGGGCAGAGCAAGGAGACGAATGATGACGACAACTCGGTTTGCCCCTTCGCCTACGGGCTATTTGCACGTTGGCAATTTGCGCACGGCGCTGATGAACTGGCTGATCGCCCGTAAGGCGGGCGGTACATTCATTTTGCGCATCGATGATACAGATGCAGAGCGATCCAAAGACGAATATGTCGACGCGATCCAGCAGGATCTGGAATGGCTTGGCCTGACTTGGGATCGTGTCGAACGGCAATCTACACGCTTGGACCGTTATGCAGACGCGGCGGACAAATTGCGCAGTGTTGATCGGTTCTATGAGGCGTTCGAGACGCCGACCGAGTTGGACCTGAAGCGCAAAAAGCAGCTGAACATGGGAAAGCCACCGGTCTATGACCGGGCGGCATTGGCGTTGACGGACGATCAAAAGGCTGCGCTGCGGTCAGAACGTGGTGAAGGCGTTTGGCGGTTTAAACTGGATCTTGAACGGATTGAGTGGGCAGACCAGATCATTGGGGATGTGTCCATCGATGCGGCTAGCGTGTCCGATCCGGTGCTGATCCGTGCCGATGGTCAAGTGCTGTACACGATTGCATCGGTCGTCGACGATACGGAAATGGGCGTTACGCATGTTGTGCGTGGATCAGATCATGTGACGAACACCGCCACACAGATTCAGATCATTAAGGCGCTTGGTGGATCTGTCCCGACATTTGCACACCACTCGTTGTTGACCGGACCACAGGGCGAAGCGTTGTCCAAGCGTTTGGGAACGTTGGCCTTGCGGGACTTGCGGGAAAACGGGGTCGAACCGTTTGCTTTGCTTAGTCTTTTGGCGCGTTTGGGAACAAGCGACCCGATTGAGTTGCGCACAGATATGGCGGCTTTGATTGACGGTTTTGACATCGAGAAATTCGGGACAGCGCCGACCAAATTTGATGCAGACGATTTGTATCCTTTGACGGGCCGTTACCTGCAAACATTGCCTTTGGATGCGGTGCGAAGCGATATCGAAGCGTTGGGTGTTCCAGCAGATCAGATCGAACAGTTTTGGATGGTCGTTCGCGAAAACATTTCAACGATGCATGATGTGGCGGGTTGGTGGACATTGTGTTCCGAGGGCGCAGAGCCTCTGATTGATGAGGAAGACAGCGCCTTTGTTGCAGACGCTTTGACGTTGCTGCCAGACGGGCCGTTTGATGCATCAAGTTGGAGCGCATGGACATCCGCTGTGAAAGAAGCCTCGGGTCGTAAGGGACGTGGATTGTTCATGCCCTTGCGCAAAGCAATAACCGGACAAAGCCATGGACCTGATATGGGTGCGCTTATGCCGTTGTTACAGGTGATCAAATCCCGCGGGTGATGTTTACCGGTGCGCTGACGCGCGCATGATAAATTGCGTTATCCACGCAGGACCAAAGGGGCCATGCCCCTTTGGAAACCCAGCCCTTTTGGAATCCCGGTCCATTTCAACCTTAGTTCGTCGGATGCGAAGTCGCTATTTTACGAGCTTAAAAGGTTGATGTGGTGGTCGATAAGTTCGGTTTCTGCCGGCGAAAGCGATTGATGACGTGGATAGCGCGGCGCGGCACGATCATCCAAGATTGGGATGTGCCAGTTGTCGGTAGAGGCGAAAAAATCGGCTACTCCGCTTTCGCCAAATTCGATTAAAAACCCCTGTGCGACGACGTCGAGATAACTGCGTAATATGACGTGTGGGCCGTCGTTCGTATGCGTATTTTCAGGAACTGAATACACCCAAGTTTCTGTTTCAAATTGGGGCGCGATCTGTCGAATGTACCCTGTTTCGCGGGTATCAAGTGCATCCCAATCAGCGTCGGGAACGCGCGCGGTCAGACCGTCTATTGCGCAAGTCGCATCTGGTTGAACGCTTAAGAAAACAAGGTCCCGACCTGGCGTTTTGATCCAAACACGTCGCCACCCCTTAAGTCGTGCGCGTTGAGCGTCGGGGTAGATATGCGTGGCTCGATTGACGAGGCTGCCATAGCCAAAAAAGCGGGGATGTTGTCGGGGGTTTTGCATGGCGTCAGTCAACGCAATCACGCAGCATTGTCAATTCTAGTTGCGTGTGTTCATTTCGGAACCACGGTCTATTGAACGCAAATGCATCGACTTGACGACAATGCGTTTGTTGGATTACCTACCGATGACGTCATGATGGGAGAAGCGGGGAACCGCTGCCGAAGGAGCAACCGCCCCGGAAACTCTCAGGCCACCGGACCATGATGACGTAAGACTCTGGAGAGAGCTCGGCAATCTGCCGGGACGCCGAAGGGATAACGATCTCAGGCCAAAGGACAGAGGGGGCATCAGGCGGCGCGAATGGCGTGCTGCTTTGGATGCCGGTGTGCTTCTTTGTGAATCACCGTCCGGCTGGAGGAGGCCGTGATGGCGGAATTGGATCGGTTGCCACTGCATGATCTGCATGTAGCTTTGGGCGCGCGTATGGGGCCTTTTGCAGGCTATGAGATGCCCGTGCAATACCCGCTGGGTGTGATGGGTGAACACTTGCATTGCCGGTCAAAGGCTGGACTGTTTGACGTTAGCCATATGGGGCAAGTGCGTATTCATTCGGAATCTTGGGACAGTGTTGCACGCGCTTTTGAAACCTTGGTGCCGCAAGATGTCTTGGGGTTGGCTTCTGGGCGTCAACGCTATGGATTTTTCACAAATGAAAAGGGCGGCATCGAAGATGATTTGATGTTTGCCCGTGTGGGCGATGATCTTTTGGTCGTTGTGAACGCTGCGTGCAAGGACGCGGATATTGCACGCATGCAGACCTTGTCCGGCGTTAGCGTCGACATCCTTGCGGATCGGTCATTGCTGGCATTGCAGGGGCCGTTGGCAGGCGAGGTGTTGGCATCGCAAGACGCGCGTGCTGGTGACACGCGGTTCATGGATGTGTTCGATGTGACCATCGCGGGCGTCGACTGTTGGGCCAGCCGATCCGGATATACAGGCGAGGACGGGTTTGAGATATCGATCCCGGCAGCACAAACAACTGTGGTCGCGAAGGCCTTACTAGAACATGCGGTGGTCGAGCCCATCGGATTGGGTGCACGGGATTCTTTACGTCTAGAGGCGGGGCTGTGTCTTTACGGAAATGACATTGACGCGGATACAACCGTTGCTTCGGCGGCGTTGAATTGGGCCATCCAAAAAGCACGCCGCCCAAGTGGCGCGCGTGAAGGTGGGTTTCCCGGTGCGGATGTCACGTTAGCCAAACCAGAGCAATTGCGTGTGGGCCTTAGCCCCGAAGGGCGTGCCCCAATGCGCGCGGATGTTGCGTTGTTTGCATCAGACACTGGGGGCGAGGCCATTGGGCACGTCACATCGGGTGGTTTTGGGCCAACCATTGGAGCCCCCGTCGCCATGGGATATGTGAATGTGGCACATGCTGAAGTGGGGACGCGTCTTTGGGGAGAAATCCGTGGAAAACGGATGCCGGTTACAGTGGCTTCGCTTCCCTTTGTACCTGCGAATTTCAAACGATAAAATCTAAAGGAAGATACGATGAAATATACGGAAGAACACGAGTGGTTGCGCAGCGAAGGCAATGAGGTGGTTGTGGGAATCACAACACACGCGGCGGAACAGCTTGGGGATGTCGTTTACGTTGAACTGCCCGAGGTTGGAACGCAGGTTGCGCAAGGCGATGAAATCGTCGTCATCGAAAGCGTCAAAGCGGCCAGCGATATTTCCGCGCCGATCGACGGTGAGATTATCGCCGTAAACGATAAGCTTGCTGATGAACCGGGTGCTGTGAATGCGGACCCCGAAGGCGATGCTTGGTTCTTCCGGATGAAAGTGACCGATGCGGGTCAGATGGCGGAATTCATGGATGAAGACAGCTATAAAGACTTTATCGGATAACCGGCTTGGCCCAATCGTTTCTGGGCCAAGTTTGTAGATCACTTGATCGATTGATTTGGCCGTGGACGCAATCCAATCCGATTGCTTCGGCTCAAACCGGTCAAGTCATGGACAGTGTCGCAAGACCCCCAATGGGGTTTTGGCGGTGCTTGATGGAACGTATTTTGCACTGAAAGGTCAACAGCATGGCTTTCGAACCGACTGACTATTTGCCATATGATTTCGCCAACCGGCGTCACATAGGTCCATCGCCCGCCGAGATGGAGGATATGCTGACCGTTCTTGGAGTGGACAGCCTTGATGCGCTGATCGACCAAACTGTCCCAAAAGCCATTCGGCAAGAAGAACCGCTTGAATTCGGCAAAGCCAAATCGGAGCGAGAACTGTTGCATCACATGCGAGGTGTGGCATCCAAGAACAAAGTTCTGACCAGCTTGATCGGTCAAGGGTATCACGGCACCGTCACGCCCCCAGCGATCCAGCGCAATATTCTTGAAAACCCTGCGTGGTACACGGCTTATACGCCTTACCAACCGGAAATCAGTCAGGGGCGTTTAGAGGCGCTTTTGAACTTTCAAACTATGGTGTGTGATCTAACCGGTCTCGAAGTCGCAAATGCGTCTTTGTTGGACGAAGCCACAGCATGTGCCGAAGCGATGACGATGGCGCAGCGCGTCGCAAAATCGAAATCAAAGGCGTTCTTTGTGGATCAAAACTGTCATCCGCAAAACATCGCGCTGGTTCAGACCCGCGCAGCCCCTTTGGGGATCGAAGTGATCATAGGTGATCCGTCGGAAATGGATGCCGAAGCTGTGTTTGGGGCGCTGTTTCAGTACCCGGGAACCCATGGTCACGTGCGCGATTTCACGAATGAAATTGCGGCCTTGCACGCGGCGAAAGCCATCGCGATTGTCAGCGCGGATCCCCTTTCGCTGACTTTGCTGAAAGAGCCAGGCGCAATGGGGGCCGATATCGCTGTTGGATCAACACAACGATTTGGCGTTCCGGTTGGATATGGTGGACCGCACGCTGCTTATATGTCGTGCCGTGATGCTTATAAACGGGCGATGCCGGGTCGTATCGTTGGGGTGTCGGTCGATAGCCATGGCAATCGTGCCTACCGTCTGTCGTTGCAAACCCGTGAACAGCATATTCGGCGCGAAAAAGCGACGTCGAACGTGTGTACGGCCCAAGCGCTGTTGGCGGTCATGGCGTCTTTTTACGCTGTTTTTCATGGTCCAAAGGGACTGAAGGCGATTGCGCAACGTATTCATCGAAAGACCGCTCGATTGGCCGAAGGGTTGAAACAAGGTGGGTTTGTGGTTCAGCCTGCTGCCTTCTTTGACACAATTACGGTCGAGGTCGGGCCGCTACAATCCGCTGTTATGAAATCTGCCGTGGACGAAGGGATCAACTTGCGACGTGTTGGCGAGACACGCATCGGGATCACATTGGACGAACGTACGCGCCCTTCGACGATCGAAGCGGTTTGGCGGGCGTTTGGGGTTAATCGCCAAGATAAAGATTACACTCCGCATTATCACATGCCAGAAAAGCTGGTGCGCGAAACCGAATACTTGAACCACCCCATTTTTCATATGAACCGGGCTGAAACCGAAATGATGCGATACATGCGTCGGTTGGCCGACCGTGATTTGGCATTGGACCGGGCCATGATCCCGCTTGGGTCGTGTACCATGAAGCTGAATTCAGCCGCAGAAATGATGCCCGTATCATGGAGCGAATTTTCCCTTCTGCATCCCTTTTGCCCTGCGGATCAAGCCGAAGGGTATGCGGAAATGATTGGCGATCTCAGCGATAAGCTGTGCCAAATCACTGGATATGACGCCATCTCCATGCAGCCAAACTCGGGTGCGCAAGGTGAATATGCTGGCCTTTTGACAATAGCGGCTTTTCACCGATCACGCGGACAAGGTGAGCGGAATGTTTGCCTCATTCCGATGAGCGCACATGGCACCAACCCTGCATCTGCGCAAATGGTGGGGTGGACTGTTGTTCCCGTCAAATCAGCGGAAAATGGGGACATTGATTTGGACGACTTCCGCGCCAAGGCGGAAAAGCACAGCGATGCTTTGGCCGCCTGTATGATTACCTATCCTTCGACGCACGGTGTCTTTGAAGAAACCGTGAAAGAGGTATGTCAGATCACGCATGACCAAGGGGGTCAGGTTTATATCGACGGGGCCAATATGAATGCCATGGTCGGATTAAGTCGCCCGGGCGATTTGGGTGGAGATGTCAGCCATCTGAACTTGCACAAAACGTTTTGCATTCCGCATGGCGGCGGTGGTCCCGGAATGGGCCCGATTGGTGTCAAAACGCATCTGCAAAAGCATTTGCCCGGTCACCCAGAACTGGGCGGGGAACAAGGCCCGGTAAGTGCTGCGCCGTTTGGATCGCCGTCATTGCTTCCGATTTCGTGGGCCTATTGTTTAATGATGGGTGGGGCAGGCCTGACGCAAGCGACACGCGTTGCCATCTTGAATGCCAACTATATTGCCAAACGCTTGGAAGGCGCGTTCGACGTTCTGTATCGCGGTGGACAAGGTTGGGTTGCGCATGAGTGCATCATCGACACACGACCCTTTGAAGACAGCGCGGGCGTGAGTGTAGAAGATATCGCCAAGCGGTTGATCGATTGCGGGTTTCACGCGCCAACCATGTCATGGCCTGTTGCAGGCACATTGATGGTTGAGCCAACGGAATCCGAAACCAAAGCGGAATTGGATCGGTTTTGCGACGCCATGCTCGCGATCCGAGCCGAGATTGCCGACATCGAAGAGGGGCGTGCGGATGCAACCAACAACCCGCTGAAGAATGCACCGCACACGATGGAAGACCTCGTACGGGAATGGGACCGCCCTTACAGCCGCGAACAGGGATGTTTCCCACCCGGAGCGTTCCGCGTCGACAAATATTGGCCGCCAGTGAACCGCGTGGACAATGCGTTTGGCGACCGCAACCTTATATGCACGTGTCCCCCAATGGAGGACTACGCCGAAGCGGCTGAGTAAAGTTTAGTCTTCGGAAAGCAGATCAGCAAAAAGCGAGGCGACTTTATCCCAAGTTGCCTTGCTTGATGCACACAGCAAATACCCTTGTTCGGTCGCTGTATAGTCGCGACCATCCAACATCGCGGCGTATCCGCCAGCTTGCTGGCACAGCACGACACCAGCCGCGTGATCCCAAGGGGTCATACGCACGGACAGCACAAAGTCGATACTTCCTTGTGCCAACATCCTATATTCATGAGCAGAACAGCGCAAAGTCGACAGCAAGTTCAGTTTTGGGATGCAGTCTGAAACCAGCGCTTTATCAGCCAATGGCATGATCGACATCTGGGTATAACCCGTCATCTCGGACAGATCTTTGTCGGCACCCGTGACCAACAGGCGTGGGACAGTGTTTGGCAAACGATGCAACGCGCGACCTTGCATGTCTGCTTCCATGGCGTCGTCGCCAAGGGGGTCGTGGATTAAACCATAAACAGGTCGTCCAAAGCGACAGGCCGCAATAATAGTTCCAAACATCGGCAGGCCTTGAGCAAAATTCCAAGTGCCGTCGACAGGGTCGATCAAAAACGAAAGCTCGGCTTCGCCAAGTTTTTCCAAAATGGTTTCATCATTGGAAACAGCTTCTTCACCAATCACCAAGGCGGATGGAAAAGCCATTTGTAGACCGCGCGTAATAATCGCTTCGGCCCCGATATCGGCTTCGGTGACCAAATCCTCTGGCCCTGACTTGGTCGAAATTTGCCCTGAATCCAGCTTTCTGAATCTTGGCATTATCTCTGCCCGAACGGCGCGGCGCACAAGATTACGAATGGTGGTTTTTTGGGACGCACTCAATGGTGCGGTGACTGGCATTGGCAATTGATCAAGCATGACTGGTCTCTTTGATGATTCCGTCTTTTCCACTGTGGTCTGACACGCAGAAAATTGTACAGCAACCCAAACGTGGGTTTATTCACGCGCTCGCAATATATGCGCAGGCCGTGCAGATAAGGGTCCCCATGCGAAAATCAACCCAGCAACAAGGGTCGTGCCGACACCTGCACCGATAATCCCTAGTGCAGAGGACCAAATGACACTGAAGTCCGTTTCCATGACAAATTCGCTGACGGCCCAGCCGCCTGCGATACCAGCAACCAGCGCCACACTGCCCGCTGCCAGACCCAGCAACATAGAACGGGTTGCGAAGCTAAGCAGAATTGCACGACGCGAAGCCCCCAGAGTTTTCAAAACCGCTGCTTCATAGGTGCGTGCACCCGTTCCTGCCGATGCTGCGCCAATCAGCACAAGAAACCCGGTCAGCAATGTTGCACCCGCCCCGTAAGACGTGGCAGCAGCAAGACCGGCCAAGACACTGGCAACACGATCGATGGCATCACGCACACGGATTGCCGTGATATTCGGGTATTTGTTTGCCAAATCCCGCAGGATTTGCGCTTCGGCTTCTGGTTCGGCGTAGACTGTTGAAATAAAGCTGTGAGGCGCACCCGCCAGCGCGGCAGGGTTCATCGTGAGAACAAAGCCAATCCCAGCCGTCGAAAAATCGACTTCTCTGAAGGATGCAATTGTGCCGACGATATCGCGTCCAAGGATATTGATGGTCAGTTCGTCACCCATCTTTAGACCAAGCTCTGTTGCTTCTTCTGCGGCAAAGCTGATCAGGGGCGGGCCGGTGTAATCGGCATCCCACCATCTCCCTGCCAAAAGACGCGTGTTTTTGGGTAATTCCGCAGAATACGTGATGCCCCGGTCGCCACGCACAACCCAATGATCGCCAGCGACTTCTTCGGCAGATACGCCATTGATTTGGGTAATGACACCACGCAACATGGGTGCGCTGTCGACCCGTCGCACAGCGGGGTCATTGGTCAGCCGTTCTGAATACCCCGCCATTTGATCTTTTTGTATGTCGACGAAAAAGTAGCTTGGCGCGACATCCGGAAGGTTTCCGGCAATGGCGTTGCGCAGATTGCCGTCAATTTGGCCTACAGCCGCCAACACAGACAGGCCAAGACCTAACGACAAAACGACCGATGTCGCACCTTCACGTGGGCCGGAAATGGCGGCCAAAGCCCATCGTAATCCGGGCTTTTTGACACGACGGGCGAACCGACGGGACAGCCATCGCACGACCAACGAAGACACGGCCAAAAGGGCAAGGGCAAAGGCGATGCCGCCCATCGTCCAAAGCGTTAATTTCCATGTTCCACTTAACCATGCCGCAGAACCAACCAGAATGATCAATGCCCCCACGATCATGAGCAAATAGCGTGGTGCTGGCAGTAATTTGGCGCGATCCAGCGCATCCCGGAACAAGGTTGCGGCTTTTACGTCTTCGGTGCGTGCCAACGGCCAAAGCGCAAAGATAAAGGCCGTCAGGATCCCATATAGGGCGGCTTCGGCCAATGGACCGGGGTAGATTGTGAAAGCGGCGGGGATCGGAAGACGCGCTTCGATCAATGGGGCGAGCGCCAAGGGAAGGATGGCGCCCAGAACCAAACCCAATGCGATTCCGGCAATGGAAAGCGCGCTAATCTGTAGGAAATAGGTCAGAAAAATTGTGCTTTTTTCTGCACCAAGCGTGCGTAGTGTTGCGATCACTGACGTTTTGCTTGCCAGATATGCACGCACGGCCGCCGCGACCCCAACGCCGCCAACCGCCAGCCCGGACAATCCAACCAGGACAAGGAAAGCGCCAAGCCGTTCAACAAACCGGGTTATGCCCGGAGCGCCGTTTCTTGAATCGCGCCAGCGTATCCCGGCGTCAGAGAATTCAGTTTGCGCGCTGAGTTTCAACGCGTCGAGGTCAGTGTCTTCGGGTAAGACGAAGCGGTATTTTGAGCTAAATAGCGTTCCGGTCGCTAGCAATTGCGAATTGGCAAGGCTTTCGGTGCGCAGCAATGTGCGAGGCCCCAAGCCAAACCCCCCAGCTGCGCTGTCCGGTTCCCGCAGCAATATTGCCGACAGACGCAAATCTTGTGTCCCAAGTCGAAATGTATCGCCAACGGTCAAACCGATCCGATCCGCCAACACACGTTCCATCACGGCACCGGGTAATCCGTCTTGATCGCCTAACGCATCTTCCAAGGTCAGGGGCGGGTCCAATTCGATGGTTCCAACCAAGGGATAGGCCGCATCGACGCCTTTCACCTGAGTAAGAGCACGCTCGGTCTCTCCGTCCTGCGGAACAACGACCATGGATCGAAAGCTAACGATTTCTGATACTTTGCCGGTTGCATCCATCCAGGCGCGTTCTTCTTCCGATGCAAACCGGAACGTGAAATCAATTTCCGCATCACCGCCCAAAAGGGCGGCACCTTCGCGCGCCAATCCAGCCTCGATTGCGGCACGCACGGAACCAACCGCTGCGATAGCTGCGACCCCAAGGGCAAGGCACGCCAGTAAAATTCGAAACCCTTTTAAGCCAGCGCGAAGTTCACGTTTGGCGAATGCAGCGGCAACCTTAATCGTCATTCTGCGGCGACCTGCGCGGGCAAGTCCAATCTGCCATCCGATAATCGAATAACGCGATCACATCGTTCCGCCAGTTCGGTGGCGTGTGTGACCAGAACCAAGGTCGCGCCATGAATGTCTCTTAGGTTAAACAGCATATCCATAATTGCCGTGCCGTTGGCGCCATCCAAATTTCCGGTCGGTTCATCCGCAAGAAGAATTTCCGGCCGCGTTACAGAGGCCCGCGCCAAAGCGACACGTTGCTGTTCACCACCGGACATTTGGCTTGGGTAATGATCGCCGCGATGACCAAGGCCCACGCTGTTCAACTCTTCGCGAGCGCGGTCAAACGCGTCGTCTTCGCCAGCCAATTCCAACGGTGTGGCCACGTTTTCCAGCGCGGTCATGGTCGGGATCAAATGGAAGGATTGAAACACAACACCCATGTGGTCGCGCCGAAACCGTGCGAGGGCGTCTTCTGACATCGTGGTGAGTTCGTGCCCAAGGGCGTTGATGCTGCCGCCGCTTGCTTGTTCCAATCCGCCCATAAGCATTAACAACGAAGACTTGCCTGATCCTGATGGACCAACTAGGCCAACGGTCTCTTGACCGGAAATTTCCAAGGTCAGGTCATGAAGAATGTCCACACGTCCCGCATTGCCATCCAGAGAAAGCGAAGCATTTTTTAGCGTTAGGACTGGATCGGACATGCAAGGCTACCTTTATTAGAGTTACGCAGTGATATGGAGGCTAGATCAATATGCACAAGGCAATCCTAACAATTGTATTTGGCCTTTCTGGACCTGTTGCGGCTGAACCCGTGGTTATTGCCGCGATGGGGGACAGTTTAACGCATGGGTATGGCTTGGCTCAGGGTGACGGGTTTGTTCCGCAATTGGAAGCGTGGCTTGGGCGTCAAGGCGAAGACGTGAAGCTTATTAATGCGGGTGTGTCCGGCGATACCACAGCCGGTGGGTTAAGCCGTGTTGCATGGACGCTGACCGAAGACGTGGATGCAATGATTGTAACGCTTGGCGGCAATGATTTGTTGCGGGGGATTTCCCCCAATACCAGCCGTGCGAATTTGCAGGGCATTTTGATGGCGGCCAAAGATGCGGACGTCAAAGTTCTTCTTGTTGGGATGGAAGCGCCGGGTAATTTCGGCCCCGAGTACAAAAGCGAGTTTGATTCCATATATCCCGACTTGTCGATGGCCTTCGGGACACTCTATTTGGATAGCTTTTTTGCTGGGCTCGGGGGGCGGGGCGTCGACCCGTCCAGCATTCAAAACATGATGCAAGCAGATGGCATCCACCCAAATGCTGAGGGTGTCGTAAAGATTGTCGAAGGCTTTGGTCCGATCGTAATGGAATTGATCGATGCCGCTCAGGAGTGAAACCAGAGCAGTATTTCAGCACCAAAAACTGTGATCTGTCGTGAAAGGTGTCGCGGCAAACGCTGAAAAAATGGTCAAAGATCTGTAATTCGCCTTCGAAATTATTTTACCAGTTGATAAATTTTCTGACCTGTGAGAGCTTTTTCTATAGCCGAAAGCCAACACAGGTCAGATTGATGACGCAGAATGCATACACGCCAGGGGTTCAATCCGGTCGACTGAATCCGGAAAATTACGCAGATAATTTTTCTGATCTTCATCCACGCTTGAAAGAACACGAGGCCTTAGTGGCCGCTGATCGTTGCTATTTTTGTCACGATGCACCGTGCATTACGGCATGTCCGACCGACATCGATATCCCTTTGTTCATACGTCAGATCGCGACAGGAACGCCTGATGCGGCTGCAAAAACGATCCTAAGCCAGAATATCCTTGGTGGTATGTGCGCGCGGGTCTGCCCAACTGAGACCCTGTGCGAACAAGCCTGTGTCAGAGAGGCGGCAGAAGGTAAGCCCGTGCTTATTGGGCAATTGCAGCGTTTCGCCACGGATCAATTGCAGGAACAGGATCAGCATCCCTTTGTGCGCGCATCCAGCAGCGGAAAGCGTGTCGCTGTCGTCGGGGCGGGACCGGCTGGGTTAAGCTGTGCGCACAGGTTGGCGATGCATGGGCACGATGTAGTCATCTATGATGCAAAGGCGAAATCGGGCGGTTTAAACGAATACGGGATTGCGGCCTATAAAACCGTAGAAGGGTTTGCCCAAGCCGAAGTGGACTGGTTGCTGAAGATTGGTGGCATTTCAGTTGAAAATGAAAAAATGTTTGGGCGTGATGTCACGCTAGAGTCGTTGAACAGCGAATTTGATGCCGTGTTCTTGGGGATGGGTTTAAGCGGCGTCAACGGTTTGAACATTGATGGCAATGATAAAGACGGCGTTCTGGATGCCGTTGATTTCATCGCTGACTTGCGCCAATCGAGTGACGTCGCAAAGTTGCCAATCGGACGCGACGTTGTCGTGATCGGGGGCGGAATGACCGCAGTGGATGCGGCTGTTCAGGCCAAGGCGCTTGGCGCGTTGAATGTCACTTTGGCCTATCGACGTGGCCAAGATCGCATGAACGCGAGCTTATTTGAGCAGGAATTGGCGACCTCGAAAGGGGTGCGGATCATGACCCACGCAGTACCAGTTGGCATTCATGGCGAAAACAGCGTCCAAGAGATAGAATTCGACTATGTGAACGAAGATATGTCGAAAACGGGTCAATCGATCAAGCTGCCCGCAGATCAAGTTTTGTGTGCCATCGGCCAAACGCTAACCAAGGGTGATCTGCCTGCGTTAGATGGCCCTAAGATCAAGGTAGACGCAAACGGGCAAACATCGGTTAAGGGTGTTTGGGCTGGCGGGGATTGTGCTGCTGGTGGTGACGACCTGACTGTCACAGCGGTGGCAGAAGGGCGTGATGCGGCCGAGAATATTCATAACATGTTTGTTTCGTGATATGATTTGGCATTTCAAACTGCCATTTTGGAGCCATTGATATGAGCGGAACAGAAACAGCCGTCGCTGAGCATTATACAACCGGTGCATTGTTTGATCGCATTCTTGCGGCGTTGAACGAATTAGGCGTTGACCCGAAAGAAGCAACTTATGAAGATCTGAAGGCGGGTGACGAATTCCACACGGGTGGAGTTTTGGCGACGGACCATCTGATGTCGCAAGTGCAGATCGCCCCTCATACGCAAGTGCTTGATGTCGGTTCAGGAATTGGTGGAACGTCTCGATACATTGCGTATAAATATGGCGCTCAGGTTCATGGCATCGATCTGACGGATGAATTTGTCCAAGCAGCCTCGCAATTAAGCGACCTTGTCGGGTTGGCAAATAAAACCACTTTTCAAGTTGGCAGCGCAGTTGAAATGCCGGTGCAAGATGCACGCTTTGATCTGGCCGTTATGCTGCATGTTGGCATGAATATTGCCGATAAGGACAAACTTTTGGCCGAGGTGGCGCGAACGCTAAAGCCGGGCGGTCGTTTCGCGTTATTCGATGTGATGAAGGGCGAAAGCCAAGCTCCGGTTTTGTTCCCCTTGCCATGGTCGACAGTCGCGGAAACGTCGTTCTTGGCGACACCGGCTGCTTATGAAGCTGCAGGGCAAAAGGCAGGGCTGACATTGGTTGGGCAATCAGACCGCTCTGATTTCACCCGTGAGTTTTTCGCAAAGGCACTTGCGGAACCACCAAGTGCAATGGGTATTCATCTGATGATGGGTGACACAGCACCGGTCAAGTTCAAGAATTACGTCGCCAATCTGGAAGCTGGCTGTTTGCTTCCGGTGGAAATGATCTTTGAGAAACCAAGTTGAGGAACGCAAGATGGCCGACCTAACAAGTGACTTTCTGGGCATCAAAAGCCCCAACCCTTTTTGGCTGGCCTCTGCGCCGCCAACAGACAAGGAATATAACGTTCGTCGCGCGTTTGAAGCTGGATGGGGTGGCGTGGTTTGGAAGACGCTTGGCGCTGAAGGTCCGCCCGTTGTGAACGTCAACGGACCGCGTTACGGCGCAATTTGGGGGGCGGATCGCCGTCTTTTGGGACTAAACAACATCGAACTGATCACGGACCGGTCGTTGGAAATCAATCTCGAGGAAATGGCGCGCGTCAAAGCGGATTACCCAGATCGCGCTGTGATCGCCTCGATTATGGTGCCTTGCGATGAAGCGTCATGGAAAGCAATCTTGCCACGGGTCGAAGAAACCGGAGCAGACGGGATAGAGCTGAATTTCGGTTGCCCGCATGGGATGAGCGAACGCGGCATGGGCGCGGCAGTTGGACAGGTTCCTGAATATATCGAAATGGTCACCCGGTGGTGCAAGCAATATTACGACCGGCCTGTGATCGTGAAATTGACGCCAAATATCGCCGATATCACGAAACCGGCTGCTGCAGCCAAGAATGGTGGCGCCGATGCGGTCAGTCTGATCAATACGATCAATTCGATCACCTCTGTCGATCTGGATTCGATGTCACCAGAACCTTCGATAGGTGGCAAAGGCAGCCATGGCGGGTATTGCGGCCCAGCGGTGAAACCCATCGCGCTTAGCATGGTGTCCGAGATCGCACGCAACCCCGATACACATGGCTTGCCGATCAGTGGAATCGGTGGCGTGACGACATGGCGTGACGCAGCTGAATTTATGGCCCTTGGTGCCGGTAACGTTCAGGTCTGCACCGCTGCAATGACCTATGGCTTTAAGATCGTACAGGAAATGATCTCGGGTCTGTCAGAGTGGATGGACGAAAAGGGATATAGTTCGATCAACCAAGTTGTCGGCCGAGCAGTGCCAAATGTCACGGACTGGCAGCACTTGGATTTGAATTACATCTCTAAAGCGCGGATCAACCAAGATCTGTGCATTTCCTGTGGTCGTTGTTTTGCGGCATGCGAGGACACGTCACATCAGGCGATTTCAATGACGGATGATCGGGTCTTTGATGTGATCGACGCAGAATGTGTTGCCTGTAATCTGTGCGTTAACGTGTGCCCCGTGGAAAATTGCATCACAATGGAAGAGCTGGCTCCGGGAACTGTCGACGAACGGACAGGCAAAGTTGTGCAAGACGAATATGCAAGCTGGGTCACCCATCCGAATAACCCAAGCGCGCAGGCCGCCGAATAAAGGCTAACGCCGTTCGTCTAACTGCTGACTGGACCGCGACGCAAAAGCGTTGCGTTCTTGTCGACTGGTTGGATGGTCTTGCCAACCGCTGGATTGGCTTGAAAGGGTGGGTGAAATTGCCAGTGTTGATTGCGCAATGGGCGTCGGTTGCAAAGGCAAAGAGGCGACTAACGTGGGGTGTGCCCAAGGTAAAACCCGCAGGTTGGTCCATACTGGAAACATTGCTTCGTTCATCTTGAGTCCTCCTTACACTCCGCAACCTTTGAGGAACGTAGCAGGCCGTTTGTTTACTGATTGTTAGCGTATTGCGATCTCCGATAAGTGCGTTGGCGTTCTATGAAATCAAAACCGCAAATCTATAGGGTTGGGCGTCATATTTGATCGTTCAAACGGATTGGTCGAATCCAATAGGTTCTTGGCAGAAACCTCTGTTGTCATTTTTGGATCCGTAGTTGGGGCTGATTGTTTAGATTGAATTTGTGATGAAATCGCTTCGACATATCGATTGGCGATGTCCTGAATACTGGGCATCGAGGTGTCTTGCTTTGGTTGAACAATTGCTTCGAATATCGATTGTGCCCCGATCCCTTCCAGCGAACCAATGCGAGAACTGCGACTTTGCTCCGGGTCGGACGCATTGTCTTTTTGCGAGGTTGCTTTTGATGCCTTGCTGGCGGCATCTGACGCCATGATTGGTCGTGGCAACGCGATGTCAGATGGAGCTTCTCGCGCGCTGACAGTGTCCGGCGCAAAAGACGCATGACTTGATGACGTTGGAACAGTCGGTCCAACTTGCCCAATTGGGCCATTGACGACAAACATGCGGATCCTCCTAAAGCACCTAAATGCAAATGAAAGCCCGCCACCCGCCTTAACACTTACACAAGCATTGTTAACGACCGGTAAATTTTGTCAGTCTGCATTGGGGGCGAGCAAGCGGCGGTACAATGTGTCCAAGAATATACGCGCATCTTCCAACGGATCGTCATCCGACAGAACCTGCACCTGAGCTTCGAAATCTGCATAGTGCTGCGTTGTCGACCAAATTGAATAAAGTAGATGTTTTGGATCGATTGGGGCCAGTTTTCCCATTTCCATCCAAGTTCTGATCACGGCGCATTTTTCATCAACCAATGGCTTTAGATCAGCTTCAAGATGAGGCGTCATACGTGGCGCGCCTTGCAGGATTTCATTGGCAAACAGGCGGCTTTCCCTTGGAAGGTCCCGCGACATTTCCAATTTGCGCATCACGTATCGCAAAATTTCTTCAATCGGATCGCCGTTTTCATCCATTTCAACCAAGGGGTCCAGCCATGTTTCCATGAGTTGGCTGAGCAGGGTGACATGAATTTCTTCTTTGCCGCTAAAATAGTACAGGATGTTTGGTTTCGAGAGGCCAGAGGCGTCGGCAATCGCATCAAGTGTCGAGCCGCGATACCCGTGTGCCGAGAACACATCTAGGGCTGCTTCAAGAATACGGGCGCGATTGCGCATCTGGATTCGACTTGATTTCTTTTCGGTTTCTACCACTGTTACGTGCCTTTGGGTGCCGCTTGCGATTTTTCTTGCACCTAGAATGGGCAGAATGGCAGCTTGAACGCAATGTAGAGCATGCAGTTCTTGACAGGAGGATTGCCTGACGCAATCGTATTGACCAGATGGTCAAAAAATAATCGACGAAAGTCGACAGGGGGAAATCATGGCTGCACCGGGGGAAAACCTGCGCATCAATCCAGACCGTTTGTGGGACAGTTTGATGGAAATGGCCAAGATTGGTCCGGGTGTTGCGGGTGGTAACAACCGACAAACGCTGACGGATGAAGACAGCGAAGGGCGGCATTTGTTCCAAAGCTGGTGCGAAGCTGCTGGGTGTTCGATGGGCGTTGATGAAATCGGCAACATGTTCGCGCGGCGTGAAGGCACCGACCCAGCGGCTTTGCCCGTTTATGTCGGCAGTCATTTGGACACGCAGCCGACAGGCGGTAAATACGATGGTGTTCTTGGTGTGCTGGGTGGATTGGAAATCCTGCGGTCCCTGAACGATCTTGGCATTCAGACGAAACACCCGATTGTCGTGACCAACTGGACAAACGAAGAAGGCACGCGGTACGCCCCGGCGATGCTGGCCTCTGGTGTGTTTGCTGGCAAACATACGCTGGATTGGGCCAATGATCGTGTGGACGCAGACGGCAAGCGGTTCGGCGATGAATTGGAACGCATCGGTTGGAAGGGCGAGGAAAAAGTAGGCGATCGCAAAATGCACGCCTTCTTTGAATTGCACATCGAACAAGGCCCGATCCTAGAGGCCGAAGGCAAAGACGTCGGTGTTGTAACGCATGGCCAAGGCTTGCGTTGGATAGAATGCACTGTGACAGGCAAGGAAAGCCATACCGGGTCCACCCCGATGCATATGCGCAAGAACGCAGGTCGGGGTTTGGCGTTGGTCACCGAACTGGTGCATGAAATTGCGATGAAAAATCAGCCCAATGCCGTTGGGGCGATTGGGCATGTGGATGTCTTTCCGAATTCCAGAAACATTATACCGGGAAAGGTCGTGTTCACGGTCGATATGCGCACACACCTGCTGGATAAGCTGAATGGCATGGTGGACGAATTTATGCAGCGTGCCCCAGAACTTTGCGAAGATATCGGGGTCGAATTTGACTGCCATATCGTTGGTCAGTTCGATCCTCCTGCATTTGACGACGGATGCGTTGATGCCATCCGCAATGCCGCGGAACGGTTGGGGTACAGCCACATGAATATCATCAGTGGTGCGGGTCATGATGCCTGTTGGATCAACGATGTCGCCCCGACTGCGATGGTCATGTGTCCTTGCGTCGATGGATTAAGTCACAACGAAGCTGAAGACATCTCCAAAGAATGGGCCGCAGCCGGAACAGACGTTTTGTTTCACGCGGTCGTCGAAACCGCTCAGATCGTGAGCTAGCACATCTTCCAAGCCAGGCGAGACCCAGCATGATCGATCCAGACCTAACGATAGAAGACCGCATTTCGGAATTGATCGCCGCCGAAATTTCTGACTATGCGACGGACACACACCAAGCATTGAAAAACCTGATTGCGTTTGAGGCCGCTTTGAAGACTCCACGCGAGGTGGCCGTGGTTTTTTCTGGCGGAGTGACACAGCGTTGTTGGCAGGTCACGCGTTCTGACGGAGAGTACAGCGTCGTCTATATGCCACGCGCAGGTTACTTTTCATTATGCGTCGACAGCGTGCTTGGTCCACTGGATATTGGTGTCCATGGTCCGGCGCTTGGCTGTTTCGGGTCGGTCTGATGAAGACAAAAGCAATCACACGACAAATTCGGGCTTGGACAAATGCTGGTCGAGATGACGCAGCATTTGCGAATAGGCAGGCCAGCCTGTGATCGTCGAGAATTTGAATGAACTGAAGGAAGATTGAAATGACCACAGTCATCAAAAACGGAACCATCGTCACGCATGACCTGACCTATGAGGCGGATGTGCTGATTGACGGGGGCCAGATCATCGAGATCGGCAAGGGCCTAAAGGGTGACGAAGAATTGGATGCGACGGGGTGTTACGTAATGCCCGGTGGGATCGATCCGCATACGCATCTTGAGATGCCGTTTATGGGAACTTATTCCACGGATGATTTTGAAAGCGGGACCCGCGCCGCGCTGTCGGGCGGCACGACGATGGTCGTGGATTTCGCGTTGCCATCGCCGGATCAGGGTCTGCTGGATGCGCTTCAAATGTGGGACAATAAATCGACCCGCGCCAATTGCGACTATTCCTTTCACATGGCCGTAACATGGTGGGGTGAAAAGGTTTTCAACGATATGGAAACCGTCGTCCGGGATCGGGGAATCAACACGTTCAAACACTTCATGGCGTATAAAGGCGCGTTGATGGTGAACGATGATGAAATGTACGCATCCTTCAATCGTTTGGCGGAATTGGGCGGCATTGCCATGGTGCATGCCGAAAACGGCGATGTCGTTGCCGAATTAACCGCAAAGCTTTTGGCCGAGGGCAACAACGGCCCCGAGGCGCATGCGTATTCGCGACCGCCACAAGTGGAAGGCGAGGCCACCAACCGGGCCATCATGATTGCCGACATGGCGGGTGTTCCGTTGTATGTGGTGCATACCTCTTGTGAGGAAAGTCACGAAGCCATTCGACGTGCACGCCAACAGGGCAAGCGTGTTTGGGGCGAGCCTTTGATTCAGCACCTCACGCTGGATGAAAGCGAATATTTCAATAGCGATTGGGACCACGCTGCACGCCGCGTGATGTCACCACCGTTCCGGAACAAACAACATCAGGACAGCCTGTGGGCTGGCTTGCAGGCTGGTTCCTTGAGCGTCGTCGCGACTGATCACTGCGCCTTTACCACGGAACAGAAACGCTATGGCGTTGGCGATTTCTCGAAAATCCCTAACGGGACTGGGGGATTGGAAGACAGGATGCCGATGCTGTGGACATATGGCGTTGCGACCGGGCGATTGACGCCCAACGAATTCGTGGCGGTTACGTCGACCAACATCGCAAAGATTTTGAACTGCTATCCTAAGAAGGGTGCCATCTTGGCGGGTGCTGATGCCGATCTTGTTGTTTGGGATCCAAACAAGGAAAAGACGATAACAGCGTCCAAGCAACAATCTGCCATTGATTACAACGTGTTTGAAGGCAAGCAGGTCAAAGGTTTACCGCGCTTTACGCTGACCCGAGGCCATGTTGCCATTCACGATGGGGAAATCCGTACGCAGGAAGGACATGGTAAGTTCGTCAAACGCGAACCCAACACCGCAGTGAACAAAGCCCTTTCCAGTTGGAAAGAACTGACCGCGCCACGCCCTGTTGAACGCAAGGGTATTCCGGCGACGGGTGTGTGATAGTAACGGGTTGCGTATTCACATGTCGTTAGAACAGTTCTGGAAAGTGATTGAAACGTCTGGTGCTACAAGCAGCTATGACGCGCAGATCACAGCTCTAAAAGAAATTTTGGAAGGTTTGAGTGATGAAGAACTTACCAAGTTCGTCGAGAGCTACGATCGAGCAAGGGACGCCGCGTTTAGTTACAAATTGTGGTTTGTTGCATATATCGTGAATGGGGGATGCAGCGACGATGGTTTTTACTACTTTCTTGATTGGTTGATAGCAAAAGGGCAACGGGCCTATCATCGCGTTACCCGAAATCCGTTGTGGGTTTTGTTCTATTTGTTCCGCAGGCCACCGGATGGATATGAACTTGAGGAATTTGGGCAAGTTCCGCAGCAAGTCTACTTTGATCGATTTGAGCGTTTTCCAGAATACTATGCGCTTGCTTCGATGGTGAACTCACCAAACGAAGGCCAAAAAATGAATGAAGTATCACCAAAAGACGCCAATCAGCATTTGAACAAAAGTGTAGTTTCTGCGCAGAACCTCGACCTGACATTCCAGACAAACGACGGGCCTGTGCACGCACTTAAGGATGTAAGCCTTGAGATCAACAAGGGTGATTTCGTTTCCTTTATTGGGCCGTCTGGCTGCGGCAAAACTACGTTTTTGCGCTGTATCGCAGCCTTGGAAACTCCGACCGGTGGCAGCCTAAGCGTTAATGGCATGTCCCCGGACGAAGCACGACGCGCGCGGGCTTATGGATACGTTTTCCAACATGCGGGTCTTTATCCGTGGCGCACGATTGGTGGAAATATATCGCTGCCATTGGAAATCATGGGATATTCCAAAGCGGATCAGGCCGAACGTGTAAAACGCACAATGGAACTGGTCGACTTGGCCGGATTTGAACGCAAGTTTCCTTGGCAATTGTCAGGTGGAATGCAGCAACGCGCCTCGATTGCGCGCGCGTTGGCGTTTGATGCGGATATTTTGTTGATGGATGAACCGTTTGGTGCGTTGGACGAAATTGTGCGGGATCATTTGAATGAACAACTGCTGCGACTTTGGGCGCGAACAGAAAAGACCATTGGGTTTGTGACGCACTCGATCCCCGAAGCTGTGTATCTGTCGACGAAAATAGTCGTCATGTCACCGCGTCCGGGTCGGATAACGGATATCATCGAAAGCCCGCTTCCCAAGGAACGCCCCTTGGATATTCGGGACACGCCCGCCTTTTTGGAACTGGCGCATCGTGTGCGCGAAGGTTTGCGTGCGGGGCATGCGTATGACTAAAGCCTGTATCAGTCGAATGAATGTACCGGATGGCGTCGAAATGATTGATGTCGTTGCACTGGTGTTGAACGAGTTCAGACAGGGGCACATCGCATGATGCGCAGCGTCTTACCTGTGTTGACGGTGCTGGCCGTGATCCTAGGGGTTTGGTGGGGCGCTGTGGCCCCTATGAACATCCGCGTTGCTCTGGATCAGGCGGAACGCGCCGATTTGGTTGTCGTGCCGGAAGGATCGGTGGTGCGGCGTGACGTGTCTGTCTGGCGCTTAATTGCGAGTAACACAGAGCATGTCGCAACAGGTTACGCGTTGGAACGCCCCAGATTGCCGACGCCAACGCAGGTTGGCCAAGAATTGTGGAAAACGACAGGTGCCATGGTCCAACGTGGCCGTGCCTGGTCAAAACGCAGCTTGATCTATCATGGGTGGATCACCTTGCAATCCACACTTTGGGGATTTGCCTTGGGTACCGCCTTGGGCATTTTGGGCGCTGTGGCGATTGTGTACAGCCGTGTCGTGGACATGAGCCTGATGCCTTGGGCAATCATCAGTCAAACGATCCCCATTGTTGCGCTGGCCCCAATGATCATCATCTTGTCTTCTCAATTTGGAATTGATGGGCGTGGTTTCCCAAAGGCGATCATCTCAGCGTATCTTTGCTTTTTCCCTGTGCTCGTCGGGATGGTTAAGGGGCTGCGGTCACCGGCGTCTTCTCAATTGGATTTACTGCAGACGTATAATGCCACCGGATTGCAGTCGTTCTTGAAATTGCGGCTGCCGTCCTCAATCCCCTACTTGTTTACGTCCCTAAAGATCGGAATAGCAGCTGCATTGGTTGGAACAATCGTTGGAGAGCTTCCGACAGGCGCGATCAGCGGTCTTGGCGCACGTATTTTGATCGGTGATCAGTTTGGAACACCATTGGCGATTTGGGCGGCCTTGTTTGCCGCTGCGATCTTGGCAGGTGTCCTAGTCACGCTGTTAGACCTGACACAGCGCATTACGCTGACGCGCATGGGGATGCGATCATGAGCTGGTTGATCGCAGGATTGGTGTTCTGGGCGATGGCTTGGGTTTTCAATGTCTGGATCGCGCGATCTGCATGGGCGGACTCATTGGCTGCGCGCATTATCGTGCCTGTTCTGTTCGGGTTCACGCTTGTCATCCTATGGGAAGCGCTGGTGCGTCATTTCAACGTGTCACAGGTGATCCTGCCGCCCCCAAGCATGGTTGCGCAGACCTTTGCGGCATCGACCGACATTTTGTGGCAGGATTTCCGCCAAACCGTGCTTAAGGGCGCGTTGTCCGGATACATAATTGGTGCGTTGGCCGCATTTGGAACCGCAGTCCTGATCGACCGATCTCGTTTCCTGACGCGAGGTTTGCTGCCAGTAGGCAATTTCGTCGCCGCTTTGCCAATCGTTGGAATCGCGCCGATCTTGGTCAGTTGGTTTGGGTTTGACTGGCATTCGAAATCCGCCGTTGTCGTCGTGATGGTCTTCTTTCCGCTGCTGGTGAATACCGTGCAGGGATTGCAAGATACCGACGCAATGAGCCGCGATTTGATGCGCACATATGCGGCCAGCTATTCGCAGACGCTGATGAAGCTGCGCATACCTGCGGCTTTGCCGTTTGTATTCAACGGCCTCAAAATCGCGACAACTCTTGCCTTGATCGGTGCGATTGTCGCTGAATATTTTGGCTCGCCCACACGTGGGATGGGCTTTCGAATTTCGACAGGGGTGGGAAGCTTGTCGATTGATCTTGTTTGGGCAGAGATATTTGTAGCCGCTATCGTTGGTTCAGCTTTTTATGGCGGCGTAGCCCTGATCGAACGTCGGGTGACATTCTGGCATCCGTCCCAACGAGGATAAACACCAGAAAAAGACCAACAAGGAGAGTACGAATGAAACACATCGCGACTATGACAGCGGGCGCCGCAATGAGCCTTTGGGGCTTTGCCGCACAGGCTGCGGATGACGTCACGCTGCAACTCAAGTGGGTGACGCAAGCACAGTTTGCGGGCTATTACGTGGCATTGGACAAAGGGTTTTACGAAGAAGAAGACCTGAACGTCACCATCAAACCGGGTGGCCCAGACATTGCCCCGACACAGGTTTTGGCAGGTGGCGGCGCAGACGTCACTGTTGAATGGATGCCTGCCGCATTGGCTGCGCGTGAAAAGGGTCTGCCGATGGTTAATATCGCGCAACCGTTCAAGTCATCGGGAATGATGCTGACATGCCGTAAGGATGCCGGAATCGCGGCGACTGACGATTTTAAAGGCAAGACCTTGGGTGTTTGGTTCTTTGGAAACGAATTCCCGTTCCTAAGCTGGATGAGCCAACTTAGCATTCCAACGGATGGGTCCGATGGCGGCGTAACCGTTCTCAAGCAAGGGTTCAACGTTGATCCAATCTTGCAAGGGCAGGCTGCGTGTATTTCGACAATGACATACAATGAATATTGGCAGGTCATTGATGCAGGCGTGAAAGAAGACGAACTGATCACGTTCAAATACGAGGACCAAGGCGTCGCAACGTTGGAAGACGGTCTTTACGTCCTTGAGGACAATCTGGATGATGCGGCATTCGTCGACAAAATGACTCGCTTTGTGCGGGCGTCGATGAAGGGTTGGAAATACGCCGAGGAAAACGCGGAAGAGGCGGCGTTGATTGTTTTGGACAACGACCAGACTGGTGCGCAAACTGAAAAGCATCAAAAGCGTATGATGGGCGAGGTCGCTAAACTAACAGCAGGATCTGATGGGTCACTTGATCCGGCGGATTATGCGCGTACGGTTAAGTCGCTTTTGTCAGGTGGATCTGATCCCGTGATTTCGAAAGAGCCAGAAGGCGCATGGACACACGCAATTTCGGATGCGGCATTGGGCGGATAAACCTACCGTACCTGTAGGCATATTTTTGGGCGGCGAAATGTGATGCATTTGGCCGCCCAAGTCTTTTGATCAGTACTTCAGCAGGGGTTCCAAATACGATGGAGCTTGCATTTTGCTATTTAGGCACGCTGGTTTGCATATGAGTGATTTTAGAACGAGCTTAATCCACGATCGGTTCAAAACGTAAGCGCACAACTTTTGCGGCGCGCCCTTTGTGCAATTCTATGATGCCGATGTCGCCATATTCTAACGGCGCGACACCAGTGGCGCGATAGCTGTCCCAAATGGACTTTAGGTTGCCTTTATTTCCGACCCAGACGACCGTGCCCGTGGGGAAATTACGTGGCATGCGTGCCGCCGCAAATTCATCGGCCAATATTGTGACTGGAATACCGGTTGCTTTGCTAAGCGGGGCGGCGGTTTGCAGGTTGCGTTTCAAGTCTGGGCTGTAAATCGCGTCAATGTCATATCCCGCCAAAGCAGAGGGCAACGCATTTGCGCGAGCAATCCCCTTGGAATTTAAGACTTCGGCAGCTCGGTCAGCATGCCGCAAAAGGATTACAGTGGTTTCCGCGCCTCTAGGAACCTTGCCATACGTGCAGGAACTCAGAACGGTCAAAACCATCATTAGAATGAAAGTGGACTTAAACATTTTGCTATATCGCTTGTCCGTGGATTGTTTTGCAAGAGAAAGGCCGATCTTGATCGCATACGATTATGCCAAAAATGAAGCCAGTCCATTTGCCAAATGTGCGTCCAATCAGCAGGGAGGGAAACAGATCCATCTGATCTGCCCGATATTTAATCCGCGATTTAAGGCAGAGAATCAGATGGGCGGAAAATCGCTGATTTGATTCGCAAACGGACCTTCTGGGCGTGCGTTAACCTAGTGTTAAAGGTTCGCAAATTCGATTTTTTTTAGAAAGTTACGTAAGGGAACGAATCAAACTATTTATCGGGAATCCAAACGCTTAGCTGGATTCGCGAAAAATCAACGATGTAACCCCGGTGATTTTCCCCTCAAAGTTGTCTAATACAAAATGCGACTTCTTGGTATGCCACTGTTTACTTGAAGGGGGACGATATGTTTGCGAAGGCCAAATCTACGACCGATGACACGCCAATGCGGCGTGATGAATATGAGACGTTGTTGCAAGATCAGTTGACCGAATTGCGTCCGTTGCAGCGGCGTCCTGCGATGATGCGCCCGCGATTTGTGACGCTGAAAATAGTTCAAAATGAGTCCACTCATAAACTCGGTCGGGTCGTAAAGTTGACAACCTAACGGCCAATTGTTGTTTCAATATTGTGCGCTTACTCGCTGTGTTTGGAGTGAGAAATGGGGACCGACATGGGAAAACTTCAACGAATAGGTGGAACTGAGTCTCACGTCGAAAGGGACACCGTCGCATTTAGATAAGGGCGCGACTCTTCGATATCCCGTGCCCATCCTTTTTCATTCCCTTCTCAAGACCGGATAAAAAACGGACCCGTTCTGGGGCTTTCTCATGTCCAAAATGGGGAAAGAGATTCTTGCACATAAATGGTCACAATTTGCCCCAATTCCTTTTGAAAGCACCAATTTGTGCAGACAATGCGAGGCAAAACTTAGAATTGAGCAACACAGCGAAACAGTGTTTTGCCCAAGTTATTAAGTGACGTTACGGCGCAATTTTAGATAAATTAAGCGAAAACAGAACCTTAATGACTTCTTGTCGATTCTTGGATCAAGCCACCATGAATTCCCCGTAATTTGGCCGCTGCAGAATGCCAATTTCCACTGGGACACGAGCTGCTAGTGGAGGTAACGATGCGTTTATTGTTGCGTAGAAAGACGTCGGTTGATGAAGCTGAAATTCTGCGAGATGAGTTTGATGAGCTGTTGCAGGATCAGTTGACGGAACTGCGCCCTTTGAAACGTCGATCAAAAAGTTTGAACAACAGTGATGTGTCGCTGAGCGTGAAGCGCGAAGAAAACAACACTGGAATGCCGACGATTGTAAAAATCGGAAGCTGAGCCGCTTCAAAGGCCTCGTTCGCGTTTGCGCGCGGCATGAAAACGGGCAAGGGCAGTCATGATGAGATAGCCTTGCCTAGCAATCGCGAACCAAACACGCGTGCAGTCGCAAAAGCCGCGTGACAGCGTTGTCAGCGAACACGCAAATATCAAAATTTTCAAAGGGGATGCCCTGTTGCGCTGTCACAAATGGTTCATTTGTGGCGCAAAGGAAGATGGCCGCCCCCGAAATCGCGAGCGGCCTGTCGAATTATGCAAGCGCGAGGTTTGTTGCGCTTTCACGTCCGTCACGACCGGACTCAAGGTCATATGTGACCTTCTGGTTGTCGGCCAGACCTGTCAGGCCCGAACGCTCAACAGCTGAGATGTGTACAAACACGTCTTTGCCGCCGTCGTCAGGTGCGATGAAGCCGAAGCCTTTAGTGGTGTTGAACCATTTCACGGTGCCATTGGCCATATCCGTGGTCTCCTTTAATTATGTTGCCCGCGTGAGTGCGGCAACCCGGCGAAGTCGGTCTTGGATCGAGAGACTGAAAGCCAGTTAAGGAAGACAGTGGGTCGAAGAAGAGTAACTGTAGCGCGAAGGCGTTTGACAGATTTAAGGCCATCTGGCAAGCGTCTTGTGCGCAATGGGCAATGGTTTGCCGCAAGGGAATGGGTGGGAAACGGGCGATGTATTGCCCATAAAACTGCAAGTGTGACAAACTTGGCTTGTGGTTTTGCGCCATGTTACGCCGTTCCGACTTGCAAGCGATTGCCTGATCAGAGTTTGAGATTTTTACAGAATAGGCCAGCTTCGACTATTTATTCACGGAATTGATCACTTTGCATTCGGCAGCCTTTTGTTCTTTCTTACGAAGGGAACTTCTGTGGCGTTCGCATGAACTTATGGCAAGCTCTAGTGCCACTTCCGGAGATATAGCTTTATAGCTATACCCGTACGCGCCCAGTCCATTGGTCGCGAAAGCTCTATTTGGCTTTTGTCTCTCGTAAGTGCGCCAGACGCTTGCGGCTTTTCCTTCCAGCCTGATTTCCGCTTGCGTCGAGCTGGCGGTAATGAGCATGAAGATTGCCAGGGCAGACTGAAGACAGACACGCATTGTGCATCACCTCACAAATTTCTTATGTTTCAACCGCTTTGGTTCCAGCGCATCCGCACCCAATCGACGTTTCTTGTCTTCTTCGTAATCCTCGAAGTTGCCTTCGAACCATTCGACATGCGCTTCGCCCTCAAAGGCGAGGATGTGCGTACAGATACGGTCAAGGAAGAATCGGTCGTGCGAGATGACGACGGCGCAGCCGGCGAAATCGACCAGCGCGTCTTCTAGGGCGCGCAGGGTTTCGACATCCAGATCGTTGGTCGGTTCATCCAACAACAGCACGTTGCCGCCCGATTTCAGCAGGCGCGCCATGTGGACGCGGTTGCGTTCACCACCTGACAGCAGGTTGACGGGTTTTTGCTGATCGCCGCCTTTGAAATTGAATGCCGAGCAATAGGCGCGTGAATTAATCTGTGCGTCACCCAGCTGGATGATCTCGGCCCCGCCTGTGATCGCTTCCCAGACGGTTTCACCATCGGCAAGGTCGTCGCGCGACTGATCCACGTAAGACAACTGTACAGTGTCGCCAAGTTCGATGGTGCCGCTGTCCGGCTGTTCCTGCCCGGTGAGCATTTTGAACAGCGTAGATTTCCCAGCCCCGTTCGGGCCGATGACGCCAACAATGCCGCCGGGGGGCAGGGCAAAGGTCAGGTTTTCGACCAAAAGCTTGTCGCCCATAGCCTTTTGCAGGCCTTCGACTTCGATCACTTTGCCACCAAGGCGTTGCCCGTTGGGGATGACGATCTGAGCACGGGCTAGCTTTTCACGTTCGGATTGATTGGCAAGGTCGTTATAGGCGTTGATCCGGGCCTTGGATTTGGCTTGTCGGGCTTTGGCGCCCTGACGCATCCATTCCAATTCACGTTCAAGCGTTTGCTGACGCGACTTGTCTTCGCGCGCTTCTTGCTGAAGGCGCTTGGCTTTTTGTTCCAGCCAAGACGAATAGTTGCCTTCCCACGGCACGCCTTTGCCGCGGTCCAGTTCCAGAATCCAGCTGGTGATGTCGTCCAAGAAATAGCGGTCGTGCGTCACGATCAGGATCGTGCCTTTGTAATCCATCAGGTGTTGTTGCAGCCACGCGATGGTTTCGGCATCAAGGTGGTTGGTCGGTTCGTCAAGCAGCAGCATGTCTGGTGCTTCGAGCAACAGTTTACACAAAGCCACACGGCGACGTTCACCGCCAGAAAGGGTTGCCACCTCTGCGTTGTCTGGCGGGCAGCGCAGGGCTTCCATCGCGACATCAATCTGACTGTCGAGATCCCAGAGGTTTTCGCTGTCGATCTGGTCCTGCAAGCTGGCCATTTCATCGGCGGTTTCGTCGGAATAGTTCATCGCCAGTTCGTTAAAGCGATCCAGCTTGCCCTTTTTGTCGGCGACACCCAGCATCACGTTGTCCCGAACGCTAAGGGTTTCGTCCAAGGCAGGTTCCTGCGGCAGATATCCGACTTTGGCCCCTTCTGCGCACCAAGCCTCGCCAGTGAAATCTTTGTCTAGACCCGCCATGATCTTCATCAGGGTCGATTTTCCAGCGCCGTTGACACCGACGACACCGATTTTCACACCGGGCAGAAAGCTCAGGTGAATGTTCTCAAAGCACTTCTTGCCCCCGGGATAGGTCTTGGAAACACCTTGCATGTGGTAGACGTATTGATAGGCGGCCATGATCGATCCCCTTGTTCGCGTTTGGCATTACTTAGACGCCTGCGGCGGGCGGGGCAATGCGTGGATGTCGTCAAGTTTGGCCCGCAATCGCGCGCCCTTGCGCGGGTTGAGCGTTTCAAGCCACGCAATACGACCGTCAAGCTGTGCCAAGGCGGCGGGATCACGTGTTTTCGCGGCTTGATGCAAGGCTGCTTTGAGGCGATCAAAATCGCGCCGTTGCATGTTCAAATGCTGATTGACCACGATGCCCGTCGTGCGCTGGTGTTGATGGGATAAAGCCAGCCGTGTTTTGCTGGGATTCATGCTGAACCCCGTGTCGCGAATGATCGCCGGAACGCTGGTGCGCAGTGACATGATTTGGGTCGTGTCGCCAGAGAATGTCAGATCATCAGCATATCGCGTGTACGTCGTATCGGTGGCCCGTGCGAGGCCGGATAGGCGTTGATCAAGTCGGTAAGCAGCCAGATTTGCCAGCGCAGGCGATGTCGGAGCCCCTTGCGGGAGGTGACGGTTCGACAGAAATGTTGAGTTTAGCGATTTGCTGGCGGCCAAAATGCGGTGCGGGGTGACCAAAGTTGTCAAACAAGCCAAATGCCGGGCAACTGTTTCTGGATACCCCAACGCACGAAATATTCCAAAGACGCGTGCGACAGGAATAGACGAAAAGAAATCCTGCAAGTCAAAAGACAGCACAGCATTTTCAGCGCAGTGTTTTGATGCTGCCAATTGGCAGTTGCGTTTGGCGACAAATCCGAAGGCGTGCGAGTGTGGCGGAACGCCATCCAAGATACCGTGCAATATGCGGCGCTGAAGACGTTTCAGAATTGGTTTTGGTTCCTCGATCAGTCGGTCGCCACCGGATCTTTTGGGAATGAGGTGAAACCGATAGTGAGGCGCAAAGACGTTGTTCGTCCGATTTGAAAGCCCTTTTACGTCAGAAAACCGAGTAAGGTGTTCCATGGATAACCCTAGAAAATCTGCCAGTTCCTCAGACGTAGACAGTTCTGGGGTTTGTAATTCTGAAAACGCGGGGATTGGACGGAAGCGAGGTTCACCTAAATGGGGTTGCAGCGTCGCGTTCGTATTCTGGGCGCGGCGCCATATTTGGACGACCGGCTGCATGTTTTGCAAAGCTTGGGCCACAGCTTTTTGGTTGGGTGCATAAGATTTGGGGAATTGTTCAAGCAATCGTGTTGAAATTATTCCAACAGCCTTGGTGCTTTGACGGGGAAGACGATGATTAAGGTGCATCACGAGCGCCTGTTCGGACCAGACTTGTTGCGTCAGTCCGACGGCAAGGTTAGAGGCGAAATCGTTTAATGTTTGCACCATGAACCGGGGGCGTCACCTTGTCCTGTCTACTGCGCCCGGCCCTTGGTGAAGCCAAGTAACGGGCGCAGGCCGAATGATTGGGGTTTGCATTGTTGCACGGGGATTGCCCCGTAACGTGCGGTGTTCCGCATGCGTGAACCCCCGGTTGCAGTTAAGAAACATACTAAATGTACTGGGTCAAGCGGCTGTGCGCCGCTGCATCAAAGCCACAGGCAATGCGTGGGCGGCAAACGTGTTTTGCTTGAATAGGGCTGACATGTTAGCGCTGTCGTGATGATTGACTTATTCCGGAGTCGCCACGTGAAGCATCTTTTGATGATATTCGGGCTGAGCACCATGCTTAGCGCTTGTGCTGCTCAATTGCAGCTTGCTCCTGCGCCGAATATTTTTCGCGAAGGTAACAACTATCCAGAAGAATTTGTGCCCGAAACGTTGCGGACTGCGTCGCCAGATATCTTCTATGTTACTGACCGGGTAAATGAGGATGGGGAATACGGGTCTAAACGTTCGAGCTCGATGGCGTTTGGCCGTGCGCAAGTTAAGTTTGGGCGTGACCTCAGCTGGGAAGAACTGCTGGAAGGTACACGGGCGGATTCCAACAAAGCAGTTTCGACGCTTTGGGTCCCAGAATTCGAAGAAATCGTACGTTTTGAACCAACCCCCATTCCTTTTGTCCGCGAAGCTGGGGCCTTGAACCACGTGCCTGAGGTGCGTTCGAAATACGACGAACAAACGAAAGAGTTTCAGGACGCGTTGCGCGCAAAAATGCGAGAGACGGGTAATAACAAAGTTCTGGTCTATGTGCATGGGTTCAACAACGATTTTGACGACAGCGTAACCAGCCTTGCCAACTTGTGGCATTTTACGGGGCGGGATTCGATCCCAATTGCCTTTACATGGCCGGCTGGAAATGGCGCGGGGCCGCTGGGGTATTTTCGAGATAGAGATGCCGGAACATTTGCGGTGCATCACACCAAAGAGTTCTTTCGAATGCTGGCAGACATTCCAGAACTCGCGCAAATCGATATTGTTGCACATTCACGTGGAACAGAGGTCGTCGGGACGGCATTGCGCGAACAAATGATATTTGCACGTGGGCAAGGGGTGCATCCCAAAACGGCGATGAAGACCGGGATCTTGATCATGGCCGCACCCGATGTGGGCATCGATATCGTCCGCCAAAGATTGATGTCCGAGAGGTTCTCCGAAGCGTTTGAACAGGTGAATTTATACGTCAATCCCGGGGATGCCGCACTGCGCCTTTCAGCGTATTTGACGCGAACCCGCCGATTGGGCGCATTGCGCGACAAGGATTTTGCACCCGGCGAACTAGAGTTGCTGGGCAAAGAAGGATTGGTATTCTTTATTCAGGTCGAAGACGAACGCGGGGGGCTTGGTCATGGATATTTCCGAAGCAATCCAGCCGTTTTGTCTGACATCGTGCTGGCCTTGCGCACGCGCGCGTTCCCCGGAGGGTCATTGCGGCCTTTGGAGCGAAAGGACAACGGGATCTGGCTAATCCATAAAAACTATCCGTTGGAACGTTTACCTGATTTGGGCTTTCTAAGCGGCGATTCCCCAGAACGATAACTGACATGCTGACATTGGCAGAATTGACCAAGCGGTGGTCAAAGGCAGGACGTGTCGAGTGGATTGGCACGCGGGCGGTGCGTCGAGCACCCATGCAGGCGTTGCCCGAAGTGGCCATAACCCTCGATGGACTGGACTTGGATCACAGTAAAGCCGGCAAACGTGCAGTGACGTTGATACAAGCCGAGCATCTGGTTGCGATTGGCGCGTTCTTAGGCCGAACAGATCCTGTGGCTGCTGCTGATTTACGACGAAACCTTGTTGTGGCTGGATTGAATCTAAGCGCCCTAAAAGGACGACATGTGACTGTCGGGACGGTTATTTTGAGAATTTCAGGTATTTGCGCACCCTGTTCACGGATGGAAGAAACCTTTGGCCATGGCGGGTATTCGGCGGTACGCGGGCATGGGGGATGGTGCGCTGAGGTGATCGAACCGGGGCGAGTGTGTCTTGGGGATGAAATCACACCAATCGATTGACTTTGTGCCATAGATTCACGCACTCAGACCCATGCAACATAGACTGAGGATTTGGCTGCAATAATGAAAGCGCTGACACCATTTGTGCGCCCGGGATTGCGCGTTGGATTGTTGGGTGGGTCATTTGACCCAGCACATGCAGGTCATGTGCATATCACACAAGAAGCGCTCAAGCGGTTTGATCTGGACCAAGTATGGTGGCTGATTACACCCGGAAATCCTTTGAAATCCCAAGGACCGGCGGCGTTGGATGTTCGTATGGCCCGCGCTCAATCGGTGATGCAGCATCCGCGCGTGCATGTGACTGACATCGAGGACCAACTTGGTACGCGCTTCACTGCAGAAACTTTGGCGGCTTTGCGGGCGCAATGTTTGGGCGTGAATTTCATCTGGCTGATGGGGGCCGATAATCTGGCGCAATTCCATTTGTGGCAAGACTGGCGGTCGATCATGGACACGGTAAGTGTCGGCGTGCTTGCGCGTCCCGGTGATCGGATATCGGCACGCACTAGCAAAGCTGCGCGTATATACAGCCGCACCCAAATTTCAGGAAAGTCCAGCCATCTGTTGGGGCGCACCGATGTGCCGAACTGGTGTTTTGTGAATGTCCCAATGTTGCCTGTGTCTTCTAGCGCCATCCGGGAAAGCGGCGCATGGGCCACTGAAAAATGACCCATCGCAATCGTGAGAAAAAGCAGGTTGTTCGTGTATTTGGCATGGGTTTTAATGGGCGGATGCACAATTCGCATTCGAGACGTTATTTTCTAAGTGGGCTTATTGCTTCGTCCGTTGTTGGGCCTGCTTTTGCAGTCCCAATGGAGCAATCTTTGCGTCCTGTTCTGCGCCCCGACGGGTTTGGTAAAAAAACCATTCCATCGCCGGACACTATTATTGCGTCTGCTAAACTGGATGGGCATGTCGGCTTTTCCGTTTTTGATGTTCAAACAGGGCAGCATCTTGAAGGTGGGGCAGCACGTCGAGGATCCCCCCCGGCCAGTGTCGCCAAAGCGATTACAGCGCTTTACGGTCTTGAGACGTTGGGGGAAGGGTATCAGTTCGAAACAACACTGATTGCCACTGGGCCGATCGAGGCCGGTGTCCTGAAAGGTGATTTGATTCTGTCTGGCGGGGGGGACCCGACGTTGGACACGGATGGCTTAGGTGCTTTGGTCGACGGTTTGACCGCCGCCGGTGTAAAAGGTGTCGAAGGCGCGTTTGTTGTATCGGACGGTTTGTTCCCGCGCACGCATACCATTGATGTCGACCAGCCAGATCAAGTTGGATATTCACCAGCGGTTTCAGGGATCGCCTTGAATTTCAATCGAGTTCACTTTGAATGGCGCCGTGCATCGGGCAAATACAATATCACTATGCAGGCGCGTACTGAACGGTATCGGCCTGATGTGTTTATGGCCAAAATGCGATTATCGGACAGACGTGGGCCGGTTTATGAATACAAAGATACTGGCAAGTGGGACGAATGGAGCGTTGCGCGCTCTGCGCTAGGGGGAAGCGGTGCGCGCTGGCTGCCTGTGCGCAAACCAGCGCTGTATGCGGGGGACGTTTTTCAAACGCTCGCACGAGCGAAGGGCATAGAATTGAAGGCGCCTAATATCGCGCGTGCCAGACCATCTGGAACGGTCATCGCAAGCCACAAAAGCGGTTTGCTCATTGATCTTATCGAAGACATGTTGCGGTATTCGACGAACCTGACAGCTGAAATGGTCGGGCTGGCCGCCAGCGTCAAACGAGCGGGTGCAATGCCCAGTCTTAAAACATCGGCCGCAGAAATGAGCCGTTGGGCGGAACAGCATCTTGGCGCTGTGGGGACGCAGTTGGTGGATCATTCGGGACTTGGATCGCACAGTCGGATGACTGCGGATGGCATGGCGACTGCAATGGTGCGGGCGCATCAATCAGGAAGGTTACGGTCGATCCTGAAACCGTTTGGTATGCGCGATGCGCAGGGTCGCCCCCAAAAGGATCATCCGATCAAGGTGGACGCCAAAACCGGAACGTTGAATTTTGTGTCTGGGTTGGCGGGTTATTTTACCGCCCAAGATGGGCGCGTGATGGCGTTTGCGGTATTTGCTGTTGATCCGGCCCGACGTGCACGTGTGGACAGGGCGAACCGGGAATCCCCGCAAGGCGCCCGCAGTTGGAACCGCCGTGCCAAGAATATGCAGCAAAAACTGATTGAACGTTGGGATGCATTGTACGGTGATGCGGCTTCAACATCGGTCGATCAGAAAGCCGATATTAACCAGCCTGCGTCAAATCTCTGATTGGTCAGATCGGGCGCGAAGGGCGTGCCTTGGATGTGGCTTTCCTAAGGCCCGCCCACAATTGAAAAATGCGCCGACACTCAGGTGTTTGGCGCATTCTAAAGACAATCTATGCCTGACATTCAGATCAGACTTTGCAGTAGACGATTGGTGTTACGAACCGCTGGGCGTAAAAGTATATATGGATCCGCTGGAGAGCGTCACCGAGATCTGTCCGTCCGGAGTATGCTGTGCTGTGGCCGGGATTGTTAGGATACCCACTTTTATAATAAGACTCACGACACCAGAGGGTGAGATTGACGTTACAGTTATGCCCGATACCGTGGGATAAGCGTTTTGAATTGCAGCCGCCGTTGAATTGGTTGTCACAACCGACGATGTTGGTTGGGACTGGTTCGGTGCACCCGATTTTCCAGCGTACGCGGCTGTCATCGGCAAGGTTGCCAAGACCAGTGCGGTGATAAGTGCGTGCTTCATATTCCAGTACCTTTCAAATTGATCTGGCTCAGAACTGCCAGCTATAGCCGACGCTGACGCCAAATTCTGGGTCGCCACTAAGTGTTCCGCCATCTGCCGCATCAACGGACGTGAAGTTGTTTACGCTGAGCGAAACGGTCAGAGGTTGATCGACAATCGGCACAAAGGACACGCCGGCACTGGCGAAGTTGCCATTATAGTCCAAAATTACACCTGTGCGCCGAGTAACAGCAAGGCCCACGGCGCCGAAAATGCCAACGTCGTCCGTCCGCACACCGTTGTCGAAATCGCCAAAACGTTCATTGCCGACACCGATTGTGTAGGTCAAAAGCATTGGTCTTAGTGGATCATCCGACAGCGCGTTTACATTGCTGTAAGCCAAATAAAAGCTTGGATCGACGTTTTCTGTTTCATCGCCCCAGACGAGCGCGTTTTCAGCGCCAAAGGCTAAACTGGATGTCGGGGTCAATTGGCGGGTCACTTTTACCGACAGCGAGCCTTGCTCACCTGTACCCGATCCGGGACCATTGTCAGTCAGGCTGAAAATATTCGCGTTCAGCTCAACTCCGACATATTCACTGGGATTGCCGAAACCTAAACCTACATTGGCAGATCCATCAAGATCGCCGTCATTTGTGGTTCCGCCGATTGATGCGAATGCTTGGCCTTTGGCCGCGCCAAATCCTGATGGCACACCAATAGCAACGCCGGGCGATGCCACTGGCGCAGTCAAAAGGGCTTCGATCAGCCGTTTTTGTTCTTCAGAAAGCGTTACTTGACTCGCTGTCTGTCCAAAGGACGCTGTGCAAAATACGCCGGTTGCTACCAACGCTGCCAGAGAAGTTTTCATTGATCGTTCCATTCGCGATTCCTGCCTGTATTACGCAACATCTGTGTCATTTGTTTGCCCAAGGTGCGGATAAATTTTGCCAAGGTCCCAAGACTTTTTAAATTGTTACCGAGTGATGTTGCTTGCTCGGACGCATCGAGCCGCAAAATGGGGTGCTGAGTCAAGAACGCAACCGACACGCGATTAAAGTGCTGATAATCTGTTGCAAAAAAAAATCAGCGCAGAGAGGGGCGAAATGCCATGGTTTTGGCATGCTTTACGGATGATTTGAGCCTTCGCACCAATATTGCCGGGTTGTTTATGTGTGCGGGTAACTTGGCTCGTTCGGGCCAATATCGCAGCAAGCGCGAGAATCGCTAATCTTGGCCGAACTCTACAGATTCATGTGGCGTGCACGCGAGCCGCGTTCGATTGCTGCGGCATGAAGACGGTCGATTTCCAACTGGTACCGAATCTCTTCGAGAAGCCGCAATTCGCTTTCTTGTAGCGTGCCATCAGCTGCTGCCACGTCACAGGCAAGCGCATAAGCCGTTTCATTCAAACGATCTGGCAAGCTTTCCTTGATAAGGCCGAACAATGCATCAAGGCCATCTTCCTGCTCGAAAAGGTCAAACACGATTTGGGCAATTGTCTGCAGGCGGTCTGCATCATAGCCAGCAAATACGGGTAAATTGTTCACCGCCGTGTTGATTTTGACCAGCTCAGCCGTACGGATGTTTTCGTCGGAGGCGGAGATCGCAACCATGAGCGCAACAAGAGTGTCTTGCGTAGAAAAGGTGTGCGGGATGTCGTCGTGCATCGAAGTTCTCCGTTGTCATTGAGTGCACTACTTATTGACCGTCCCTGCACAGGGCAATAGGTAGCGGCGCAATCCGCATGAAGGAACTTGATACATGTCCTCTTTCCGTGACGCCGCTATGACAAGCAAAGCTTGGCCTTTTGAAGAAGCGCGGCGCGTGTTGAAGCGCTTTGAAAAAGCACCACCGGAAAAGGGATATGCCCTTTTTGAGACAGGGTATGGTCCGTCGGGTTTGCCGCATATTGGAACCTTTGGAGAGGTATTGCGCACGACAATGGTGCGGCGCGCCTTTGAGGTTATCTCTGATATCCCAACAAAGCTGATTGCGTTTTCGGATGATTTGGATGGTCTTCGCAAAGTGCCAGACAACGTGCCCAACCCGGAACGGTTGCAAGATTTTTTGCAACATCCATTGACCGCAGTTCCCGATCCGTTCGGAGAATTTGAGAGCTTTGGACACCACAATAACGCGATGTTGCAGCGATTTTTGGGCACTTTTGGGTTTGATTACGAGTTCTATTCGGCACGTGAATTTTATACGTCTGGCCGCTTTGATGAAACGCTTTTGAGGGCAACCGAAAAGTATGATGAGCTGATGGCCGTCATGTTGAAGTCGCTGCGAGAAGAGCGCCAACAGACGTATTCCATCTTTTTGCCGATCAGCCCAACGACGGGGCGCGTGCTGTATGTGCCGATGAAAGATGTGAATGGCGCAACGGGCGAGATCACATTTGAGGATGAAGATGGAACAGATGTGACGACGTCTGTGACTGGCGGAAACGTCAAGTTCCAATGGAAGCCAGATTTTGGGGCACGTTGGGCGGCTTTGGGCGTGGATTTCGAACCTTATGGCAAAGAGCACGCCCCCAATACGGCGATTTATTCCAAAATCTGTCGCCTTCTTGGTGGGACCCCACCCGAAGTGTTCACCTATGAGTTGTTCTTGGACGAAGAGGGCGGCAAAATCTCAAAGTCGAAAGGCAACGGGCTGTCGATTGACGAATGGCTCACCTATGCCGCGACCGAGAGTTTGTCTTATTACATGTACCAAAAACCCAAAACGGCCAAACGTTTGGGGTGGAGTGTGATACCGAAGGCTGTGGATGAATATCATCAACAATTGCGTGCTTATGCCAAACAAGACGACGCGCAGCGGGCCAACAATCCGGTGTTTCACGTTCACGGTGAAAACGTACCAGAATCTGACATGGTCGTTCCGTTCGCAATGTTGCTGAACCTTGCATCGGTATCGGGTGCTGAAGACAAAGAAACGTTGTGGGGCTTCATTGGACGTTATGCGCCAGAAGCGTCCGCTGTAACGCATCCTGGATTAGATCAGGCTGTTGGCTTTGCTGTCCGGTATTTCAATGACTTTGTGAAACCACAGCGGACATTCCGTTTGCCGACTGATCAAGAACGCGAAGCGATCGATGCGTTGCGTGCTGAACTTGTGTCTTACGACGGTGCATTGGATGACGAAGCATTGCAATCGGTGGTGTATTCCGTCGGTCGTGATCGGTTTGACCCGCTGCGGGATTGGTTCAAGGCACTGTACGAAGTTCTATTGGGTGCGTCGCAGGGGCCGCGGTTTGGTGGTTTCATCGCGCTGTATGGGATCGAAGAAACGATTGCGTTGATTGACAAAGCCTTGGCTGGTGAATTGGCGGAGTGACGATGTTCGGACGCTGTTGGCCCATGCGGGCCAATGCGCCCCGCCCACCGTCCCTTTGATCACCTTGATCTACCTAGAAATTGCCTAAATGGGTTTGTGTGCTACCTTTCCAATTATGAAAGGGAGATCATGATGCGGAACTGGATTGTTGGGGTTGTGCTGGCGCTAGGGATGCCCATGGCATCATTTGGGCAGGGAACTGAGATAAAAGGTGTGATTTCCAGTCAAATCGAAGCCTTTCGATCAGACGATTTTTCGACGGCATTTACCTTTGCGAGTCCGGCCATTCAATTGATGTTTAGAACGCCTGACAATTTTGGCCGGATGGTTAGCCAAGGCTTTCCAATGGTTTGGCGTCCGTCTGACGTTGAATACCTTGGCTTGCATCAGGAGCCGGGCGCATTGGTCCAACGCGTCCAAGTTACAGATGCGGAAGGGGTTTCGCACGTGCTGGATTACATGATGGTCGAAACTGCGGATGGTTGGAAAATTAACGGTGTCGAATTGGTCAAGAATGACGATTTGAGCGTTTAACGCCCAATTTGAAAAGGCTCCATCGAAAGCCGAAATGCATCAACAGATGTTTCGTGATTTCGACAAGCACCGTCACGGTGGTGTGAGCGGTAGTTAACCATTCATTGATACATCCCTTGCCCGAGCTGCTCGACACACGAGTAGCGGTCGGTTGATCGGCATTGCGCGAAATGCGCGACGCCAGTGGGAAAGGGATTTCTGGATGAATAAGGCCATCACGGATGGTGTGCTGCTTATGCCGCCTGCCTTTGCAAATGGATTGGATGTTTGGTCACGTGGCAATGGAACGCCGGGGACAGATACATACGATGTGCAACCCAATGCGGCCTTTGTGCCAGCAGATGCAGATTTCGGGGGATGCCTCGAATTGCAAAAAGTCGATGCGACCCAAAAGGTGCGATACATGGGCGAGACCCCTTTGTTGCCGGGGTGTTATTTACGCATAACAGCGCGCATCAAGGCGATCAGTGGCAATTTCCCATCCGTTCGGATTGCGGCCTTTGCCGGAGGAGCGGGTGGAAGTGCTGTACCTGACGTAATTGAAACAGGGCCAAGTGTGGCGTTGTCGAGCTATGGATCGGTTGTTGAGGTATCTGCGATTGTAGGTGCTGGAAATCGAAACGGCGTCGACATGGTTTGGGGTCGTGATGCGCTTTATGGGCATTTCGGTCTGGATTTGACGGGGCAGAATGGGGGAATTGTTCGGATCGATGATTTGATCATCGAAGACATAACGGGCGCCTTCCTGCGAGACATAGTTGCGACAGTAGATGTGCGCGATTACGGTGCGATTGGCGATGGCGTTACAGATGACAGCGCTGCTTTTGATGCTGCGAATGCGGCGGCGAATGGCCGAACTATCCTTGTGCCCGAAGGTGTTTTCCGGCTGGAGAACGACGTGACCTTTGATAGTCCGGCGCAATTCGAAGGCGTCCTGACAATGCCGACAGAGGCGATGTTACTGCTGCGCCGTAATTTTGATTTCCCGAATTATTTAGAGGCGTTTGAAAACGAAACACTGGCTTTCCAGAAGGGATTTCAAGCGCTTCTGAACAACTCAGATCACGAGAGTTTCGATCTGGGTGGACGCAAGATCACCATCGAGAACGAAATCGACATGCAGGCGGCGGTTCCCAACCGAACCGGCTATACAACGCGGCGGGTTTTGCGAAACGGTCAACTTGATGCGCAAGGTAGCAATTGGGACGACGAAGTCGTGACCAGTCAGGGGACGTATTCCACCGCCAATGCGACGCGACTGACAAACGTCACCAATGTTGCAAATGTTCCTGTCGGAGCCTTAGTCGAAGGTACGGGAGTCGGGCGCGAGGTGTTTGTGCGATCCAAAAATGTCGCTGCCCAAGAATTAACGCTGAGCGCACCTTTGTTTGATGGTGTTGGGACGCAAAACTTTACGTTCACGCGGTTTAAATACGTTCTCAATTTCAATGGCTTTTCGCTGCTGTCCAAGTTCATTTTGGACAGTATTGAAATCCAGTGTAATGCGCGATGTTCCGGCGTCTTGCTTGCGCCTTCAGGTTCAACGTTTCAGATGCATGATTGTTTTATTTCCCGGCCAAAAGACCGTGGTATCACGTCGAATGGCGAAGGGTGTCAGGGGATGTTGATCGACCGATGTCAATTCTTGTCATCGGAAGAGGCGCTGGAGGTGTCTCAACGCAAGTCCATTGTGTTGAACATGAATGCCAATGATCTAAAGCTGCGGAATAATCGGGCGACAAGGTTCCGTCATTTCGCGTTGGTCGCAGGCCAGAATAACTTGATCATGGGAAACCATTTCTTTCAGGGGGATGAAACACCGGGTGGTATCCGCACGGCTGGTTTGATTCTTGCAACGACGCATACAAGTTCGATTGTGTCAGACAATTATGTGGATAATTGTTTCATCGAATGGACCAATGAACACGATCCAGCGCCAGAGCAATCCGGAGAATTTTCGTTCAGCTCGCTGACCATCACGGACAATGTATTTTTGTCGGGGGATGTTGCGCCATGGTTCAATTACATTGTGGTTAAACCACACGGGGCTGGCCATTTCTTGAACGGTGTGAATATCGCAAACAACCGGTTCCGTTCGATCAACGGTACAATTACGCGTGTTGAAGGCATCGATACGTCGTTCTCGGATCTGGACAATTCCCAGCATCGCGATGTCACAGTTCAAGGCAATTCGTTTCACAACATAGATGAGACCATGGCCTCGCCCTTGCGTATTCGACATTCCGAGAACTCGGAAGCGCTTAGTTGGACCATCGATGCTGGGGTGAATTTACCGTTTCAGGGACGGGCGATGGGATGCGATAGCGTTGTTATGCTTGGCGAAGTGACGAATGCGTCCGAAGAGCAAGTTTTTCAAAGTCCGCATGTGGACCTGCAACAAGGGGCAGACCGGGATCAGGTGATGTTGACTTGGGGCGAGGCCATAAAAGGCCAAGTGCAGGTAACGGTTCGAATGGACCGTTAGAAGTCACGCCAAAGGGAAAGGCGTGCCGAAACGCGCCCTTCCTCTAGCTCTAGACCAAACTGGTAGCTGCTTTTTGCATTTGCCGGGGACCAAATGACTGACGGCGCGAGGGTGATATCTGTGTCATCCTCGCTGGCCGCGATAAACACTTGCATCATTGCTTTCCAATGTTCGTGAAACGCCAACCCGATTGTGCTGTCGATTTTGTACAATGTGCTGGACGCCCCAAAGGGTTGTTCCAGTGACGTGTCAAACGTCACCCAACCGTTTTTGTCCCATAACGAAAAGCCCCGCCCGACAGAAAACCCAAGGTAAGCCACAGCGTCGTTTGCGCCTGCGCCGCGGCGATAGCCGAGGCCAAGTTCGTAAGCCGCCAACCAGCGTTTTTCCCTTGGCCCAATGGGGCGGCGTATGAACGCCAACAACTCTTGGTCTCCGATGCCCAATGGACCCATCTCAACGTTGAGTTTTCCACCTACCGTGATGTCCGGAGTAAGACCGTATTCAGCGTAAACGCCGCCTTCGACATCTGTTGATGCATGTATTTCCGACGAAAAAGACAAAAACCCTTTGCCGTCTTCACGCAGCCATGGTCCAGCAATTGCCGACGACGACAGGACGACGCTCAAGATTCCAATATGTCCGATCGACCGCAGCAACGTCGCCCCCTGTAACGGAATATTTGCGCGGGCATGGTTAATAAATGGTTGCCGTTTCGGTGTCAGAGAGCACCTGCATCCTAACGGGAAGGCTCACGGTATTCTGATCCGAACCCAATCAGTTACAAAGTAACGTGACAGAGTTGGTCGCGTACCGTAACACTTGTTCAGAATATGTACCGGCATTATCGGCTGGGAGAGAATGGGAGGATATCATGAGTTTCACACGGAAAGCATTTTTGGGATTGGCAAGTGCGGCTGCATTAGCTTTGGGCGTCAAAGGCGTGCAAGCACAAGAGGTTACGCTGAGCATGCATCAGTTTTTGCCTGACCAAGCGAATGTGCCAAAGCTGATCTTGAACCCTTGGGCGGACAGCATTGAAGAAGCATCTGGCGGGCGGATCAAAATTGATCGTTATCCTTCGATGCAATTGGGCGGCAGCCCACCTGAATTGATGGATCAGGCCGTTGATGGTGTTGCCGATATCGTTTGGACGGTTGTTGGCTATACGCCGGGACGTTTCCCAAGAACCGAAGTGTTTGAAATGCCATTCATGATGACCAATGCACGTGCGGCAAGCCGGGCGTATTGGGAAATGTTTGAAAAACACATGAAAGATACCGAATTCAAGGACGTCCATATTCTTGGGACTTGGGTGCATGGACCGGGCATGATCCATACCAACAAAGAGGTGCGGACACCCGCCGACATGGAAGGCCTGAAAATCCGTGGCGGTTCGCGTACTGTGAACACACTGCTGAACAAAGTCGGAGCGACTCCAGTTGGTATGCCTGTACCTGCCGTGCCAGAGGGTTTGTCCAAAGGCGTCATCGACGGAACGACGATCCCTTGGGAAGTCACTGCCGCATTGAAGGTGCCAGAATTGGTTGGCAACCACACAGAATTCGAAGGCAAAGCACTGTATACGCTGACCTTCGTTCTGGCGATGAACAAAGATCGTTACGAGAGCCTTCCAGACGACCTAAAAGCAATCGTTGACAGCAAATCAGGTCTTGAGTTTTCGGTGTTTGCCGGTGGCACACAAGCAGATGCAGATGGTCCATCCCGTAAATTGGCGGCTGATCGTGGCAACAACATCGTGAAGGTATCGGGCAGCGACTTGGACGCGTGGAAAACGGCTGCACAGCCAATCTATGACGAATGGATTGCAGACATGAACAGCAAGGACATCGACGGACAGGCGTTGTTGGACGAAGCACGTTCATTGATTGATCAATATACCGAGTAATCGGTTAGATTTGCACCGGGCTGGCCATTGGTGTCAGCCCGGTGCGCATACGGGGAAATGGGTGTGTTGCACAAGTTTGTGAAAGGGATCGCACAGATCTCTGCGATTGTAGGCGGAGTCGTCTTGACCGCTTTGATAATCCTAACAACGCTGTCCATTTTCGGGCGCTCAATTTCCAAAGCGATGCATTCAGATTGGGCTGAAACCTGGATCGGCGGATTGTCGGATTGGGTCATTCGCACCGGCATCGATGAAATCAACGGCACCTATGAATTGACCGAAGCGGGCGTGGCCTTTGCCATTTTTGCGTTTCTCCCGATTTGCCAATTTTACGGTGCACACGCGACAGTCGATGTTTTTACATCCGCATTGGGTGAACGCGCCAATCGTGTTTTGCGGCTGATATGGGAAGTCGTTCTGACGCTGACCATCGTTTTTGTCACAGAACGGTTGTGGGACGGCATGCTGCGTTATCTCAACAATGGTGAGACGACATTGTTTTTGCAATTCCCGGTTTGGTGGGCCTATGCATTGTCTGTGGGGGCCGCGATTTTAGCCTGTATTACGGCGATCTATTGCGCGGGCGCACGCCTGACCGAGGCCGTGACAGGCCGCATTATTTTACCGCAGGGATGATGACATGAGCTGGTTTCTTGATCTTCTTCCTTTCGCGGACCTCAGCCGCCTTGAGCTGGGCTTTTGGTCCTTTGCTGTATTGCTAGGAATGATCTTCCTGCGCGCGCCTATTGGATTGGCGATGTTGCTTGTGGGATTTGGCGGGTGGTATTTTGCCATGAATGGCAATGCGAACCCTCTGTTGGGCAAGTTGAAATCCGAAACCTATACGACGTTTTCCAGCTATTCGTTGACGATCATCCCGCTGTTCTTGCTGATGGGTCAGTTTGCGACGTTATCGGGCATGTCATCGGCGCTGTTCCGCGCCGCAGAAAGCTTTATCGGTCACCGCAAAGGTGGGGTTGCCATGGCCGCTGTTGGGGCCTGCGCTGGGTTTGGTGCAATTTGTGGTTCATCACTGGCAACTGCGGCGACGATGTCACGCGTGGCCCTGCCTGAATTGCGCCGCTACGGATATTCGGGTGGGTTTTCCACGGCCACCTTGGCCGCCGGGGGCACTTTGGGCATTCTGATCCCGCCATCGGTGATCTTGGTCATCTATGCCATCATCACGGAACAGAACATTGCCAAGCTGTTTTTGGCCGCGTTTATTCCCGGCATTCTGGCAGCGCTTGGATATGTCGTCGCAATCAGCATCTATGTGCGGTTATACCCCAATGCCGCCGGGACACGTCCACGCCAACCTTGGGCGGAACGTTGGATTGCGCTTGGTCAATGCTGGCCCGTTCTGTTGATTTTCGCGTTGGTTGTTGGCGGAATTTACCTTGGCTGGTTCACCCCGACCGAAGGGGCCGCAATCGGTGCCGCGGGCACAGGTATCGCCGCCCTGTTGTCCGGGGAAATGAACTGGTCCCGTTTTGTTGAAGCGTTGACCGGGACAGCCAAAACAACGGCGATGATCTTTTTCATCATCTTGGGCGCGGCATTCTATAACGGTTTTCTCGCCCTTTCTGGTGTTCCGCAATTTCTGGCTGATTACGTGCTGACCCAAGGGTTAAGCCCATGGTTGGTTCTGACGCTGATCCTCGTTTTCTATTTGATTTTCGGATGCGTCATGGACAGCCTGTCGATGATTTTGCTAACTGTTCCGATCTTCTTTCCGGTGATCATAGGGCTGGATTTTGGATTGACAGAAGAACAAGTGGCCATTTGGTTTGGCATCCTTGTTCTGATCGTCGTCGAGGTTGGATTGATCACGCCCCCGGTCGGTATGAACCTGTTCATCATCAACGCCATGGATCGCGAAACACCCATGTTGTCGACCTATAAATCCGTCTTGTTTTTCATTGGGTCGGACATTGTTCGGGTGGTTCTTTTGGTGATGTTCCCGATCATCACGCTGCTTTTCATTCCCGGTTAAAACGCTGGTCGTTCGCGATGGAAATGGGAAACCGACAAACGATGGCTTGAGGCCATCTATCATTTTGCAATGGCCCCCTAAACTGCGATCAGAACCATCGTGCCCAAGCCCCAAAGCGTCATTTGATAGTGGGTGTTTTGCGCACCGTCGTGACACAGCCAATAACAGAAGTAATTTCCAACAATCAGGAACATGCCCCACACGCCGGTAAATGCGGTTGCGCCCAATAATGCAGTGGCGCGCGCGGCCTCTGGTACGACCCAGCCCAAGCATGCGCCAATCAACGTGACCACTCCCACCCAAAGCAGAAAGGTGGCACAAGCTTCGGCTAGAACGATCAAACGGAACGCCAAACTTTGTGCTGACCGCGATGTAATAGCGCGACCAGAAAATCGCGCGAATGCATCTGGGAATTCATCAGCCATGCGCGCCATGGACAGGACTTCGGCCGTGTAGGTTTCATTGACCGATGGATGGCGCAGATTATCCAGCAACCCGATCGTCAGCCAAAGCGTGATCAAGCTTGTCCCGACAAGCTGTGCAATCAATAGCATGCTGTCCATAAAACGCTCTCGTTGACAGAAAAAGCGCCGCGCATTGGCGGGCCCTTCTTGGAAATTCCGGTCAAATCAAGTCCAAGCGATAGCGGCTGGACGAATCTCGAATGAAATGTGGTGGTTGCCGCCAACAAGGTTATCCTTGGTGTGGTTATAAAGCGAACGCCAATAGGGCTGGATCGTTACGCCGTCTTCCTGCAGCATTTTTTGACCTTTGGCCATCAGCTCCCGGCGTTTATCAACGTCGGCGGTTGCGAGCGCTTCTTCAAGAACGCTGTCAAACGCTTCGTTGGCATACCCAAATTCGTTCCAGGCTTCGCCCGACCGATATGCCAAGGCCCAGATTTGCACGCCAAGTGGACGGTGGTTCCAGTCTGTTGAGCTGAAAGGAAATGTGGTCCACCCTTTCCTGAACGTTGCGTCAGGCAAAATTGTCCGTTTCACTCGGAAACCGGCATCGCGCAATTGCGCGGCGACTGCATCTGTTGTGTCGGCGCGCCACGCGTCATCGATTGAAATGATCTCGTGTTCGAAATCAAGCATGTCCGCTTCTTCCATCAAGGCTTTGGCGCCGTCAGGATCATAAGCTATGGGTGGCAAAACCGCATATTCCGGATGTACTGGCGCGACATGGTGGTTTTCGGCTTGGATACCGCGACCGCCATACCCAAGCTCTAGAAGAATGGCGTTGTCTACAGCCATCGAAATGGCCTTGCGAACGCGTGAATCTGCATAAGGTTGCTTGCCGTCAACTTCCGCCAATTGGTTCGGACGGATAACGATTGTCGCGCCTGTTACGATTTCGTGCTCTGTCCAACCATCCAGCGTGCTGAGGATGTCGATGAAATCACCATCCACGTCATAAAGCATGTCGATTTCGTCAGCTTCAGCTGCGGCAACCCATGAGGCAGGGTCAGTTCCAAAATCGATGTATTCGATCCGGTCGAGGTACGGCCCGCCAAGTACCTTGGTTCCCCACCATGTATGGTCTGTGTTCAAAACCAACGACGAACGTACGCCGACTTCCAAAGTCTCGGGCAGGTAAGGACCCGTGCCAATTGGCTTGGACATTGGATCATTGCGCGGTGTGCTTGGATGCAGGATCGCAGCCGGATAATCGGCCATACCGGGGATCAATGAAATATCCGCTTTGGGCAAATGCAACTTGATGGTGTGGGCATCGACGACTTCGATAGCGCCTGAGATCGCTTTGCTCGTTTTCTCATCAACCAGCGTTGCGAAACGTCCGGCCATCGAATTGCCTTCAACGTCCTTTTCACACCACCCTTCGATGTTCCAAGCGATCTGGTCAGCAGTAAGATCTTCGCCGTTGTTCCACTTGACGCCTTTGCGGACGTTCAACGTGTACTGTGTTGCGTCTTCGCTGATCTCCCAGCTTTGCAACAGCATTGGTGTGAACGTCCCGTCGTTTTCATACGCGACGAGGTATTCAAGCCAGCCGATTGTAAAGTTGGTGATTTCGTTCCAGTCCGTGGTGCGCAAATCCTTGAGCGCGCGAACAGTGGATTGACACCGTACGGTTCCGCCGGATTTCTTGTGACCATCAGCCAATACAGGTGTGGCCATGCCCAACATCCCGTATGCCGTTGCTGTGGTTGCACCAAACGCACTTGCCGTCGCAAGGAATTCACGGCGGTTCACAGGGTCTTTACCAACATTCTTAGCGGCCTCAATCACTGATTTAGGCAACGGTTTCCCCGTTCGGGTTTCGAATGTCATGGCGTTCCTCTCTGTTGCTGCACGAGGTGAGTTCCGACGAAGCTCCCAGTATTAATTTTTTCGAACTTTGTTAACCTTCCGTGAAGGGCGTTGTCCAAGTTCATGCGATTGCGCCCACTGCGTCAACCTTTCCCCAGCAGCGTCGCTGATCAGATTGAGAGCTTTGTGTTGACTGACCTTGTGAGTTCATGTCCCTTTCAATCGCAATTGAGATCTGTTCGAGGTCGTTTTTTGGCCCGTGGGGTAGATTGGCGTAGATCGAATGCCTTGTGCCACAGTCATGTCAGACTGTTCAGCGTTATGAGTTGTGATGCTTTGAATAAAACAGGCTAGAGCATTAGCCTGACCAAACTGTGATCGCCAAGCGAGGGCCAATTCTGGAACAAGTGTGTCGCATCATTGGCTGCCACACGTCCTGACATCAGTCGTCGTTCTTTTCCTTTTTACGCTTTTGAAGATAGCGAAACAGGAAAAACAGAAAAACAAAAGCCAGTGTCCAGCTAAGAAGGTCTAAGAGCCAAGGGGGCATTTGCGTCCTTTCACAGGGGATCGAAAGAAAGAGTTTTTCCAGTCAAAGATTAGTGCAGAAACTGCATTACAACGGTCAATCGGTCCTAGGCGAGCCTAAAAGTTCAATTCGACATCTGGCAGGTCGACGGCTTTGATCAGATCGCGCAGTTCCTGACGGGCCGCGACATTCGAAATGTTAAGCTGTTTGACGCCAACATCTTTCAAATCAAGCAAAGTCAGACCGCGTGGGAATAGTTCCCGAAAGACAACGCGTTCTGAAAATCCGGGGGCAATGCGAAAGCCAATGCGTTTTGATAGCATTTTCAAAGCGCGTTCCATCTTTTCCTTGTTGACCATACGCTGTGTGCCAACGCGATTGCGCACAACGATCCAGTCGATTGGGCTAAGGCCCGCTTGACTGCGCAATTGGCGCGCGTTCCATACCATTTCGGAATACACAGATGGCCCCAGCACGCGTTGCCCGGTCGGGTCAGTGCGTGCAAGCAGGTCAAAGTCAACAAAGCTGTCGTTCAGCGGCGTGATCAAAGTGTCGGCCAATGAATGCGCAACCTGACTAAGCCGGGTATGTGATCCCGGACAGTCGATCAGAATAAATTCATTGTCGGGTTCCAGCGACGCAACTGCGGCGGAAAGACGATGATCATAGATGTTTTCACCCGGTTTCAAGGAACTCGGGTCGATTTCGGGCAATTCATGAACCGCCGGCATCGCCAGTTGAATGTCGGACGTCTTGATGAACGACGCACGGTTTTCGACATAACGTGCAAAGCTGCGCTGGCGCAGATCAAGATCAAGCGCGCTTATTTTCTTGCCCATGCGTGCAAGGGAGGTTGCGATATGCATCGACACCGTGGACTTGCCGGCACCGCCCTTTTCGTTGCCCACAACAATAATGTGCGCCATGTCTTGCCCCTTTTTGGCCCGTTCGGCCTTTATCTGCTCATTGCTTTCCTATGTGGCGGACTCAGCCAAGAAAAGCAACTTTCGCCCCAATTAGTCTCGAGTCGTTTGATGATTTTAGGGCACATGTCTTTCCGTCTCCTTCCCATTGGACCACTTCATCTTGAAAAATTTTTGACAATTCTGAGGCATTTACTCCACGTCAGCAGGTGCTTGAGATATCAATGTTTTAAATTTGATATGAAAACACAAGCAACCTAGCGTTTGAATACAGCAACATAGACGGGTTCAAACCGGCGAAAGCGAAACGCATTGCCTGCCTTGGTGATGACCCTATGGGCCTCTATTCCGCAACATCGTTGAAACTTCTTAACTCGCCATTTGAGACGTTGCAAAACCAAGCAGCCATTGGTCCAGAACGCACCAAGACAATTGGGGGGAACTTCACCCGTTGCACTTGCAAAGGCAAATGGATGGCTTCCTCTGATCATGGTTTTTGCGACATTGGACGCAAGAAATTACTAATGCTGCTACCGGGTTGAGCAAAAACTTGACGTCGAATTGCGGTTCGAAACTCAATTCGTTGAATCGAAGAACTACACAACGGCAAAATGATCTTGCCGTGGTCCGTGGCCCAAACCTAACATGGTGGTGGGCGATCATCATTGGCATTTGGCGGGCATTAACGCACAACAACAGGAGATACGTGTATGAGACGGATTTTGGTGACAGGCGGTGGCACTGGAATAGGGCGCTCAATCGCCCACGCATTTGCCCAAGAAGGGGAGGACGTCACAATCGCGGGGCGGCGATTGGGCCCGTTGCAGGACACAGCACAAGGCACCGCCATGCATATCCGGCAAGTGGACGTCACAGACGAAAACAGCGTCACTGCCTTATTTGACAACCCCTTTGATGTCGTTGTCGCAAACGCGGGGGCCGGAACGCCTGCGCGGGTGAAAGACATGACTTTGGACGATTGGAACGCGACTTTGTCCGTTAATCTGACGGGCACATTTTTGACGTTCCGATCCGCTTTGCAGACCATGCAAGCAGGTGGTCGACTGATTGCAATCGCGTCGACTGCGGCGCTTCAGGGCGGACCAAATATTGCGGCTTATGTGGCGGCAAAACACGGCGTTTTGGGCCTTGTACGGGCCACCGCAAAAGAGGTCGCGCGGGATGGCATTACCTGCAATGCCGTTTGTCCGGGGTTCGTGGACACCGACATGGCCGAGGCTGCCATCAAAGGTGTTCAGGACAAATTTGGCGTGGACGCGTCCAAAGCGCAATCGATGATCGTGTCCGGCAATCCAATGCGCCGCTTGATCAATGTGGACGAAGTATCCGCCGCAGTTGTCTTTTTGGCATCACCGGGTGCTACGTCGGTCAACGGGCACGCGTTGTCCGTTTCAGGTGGAGAGATTTGAGCCCCTCTGACCAAGTCAACCATGACACAGTATTATCCAAGAACAGATTGCGGCTTTGGTTGAAACTGCTCAAGGCGTCACGCCTGATCGAAGACGAAATTCGACGTAGGTTGCGATCTGACTGTCAATTGACGCTGCCCCGGTTCGACGTGATGTCGACGCTATCGCAATCCCCAGATGGCCTGAAGATGAGCGAAATTTCAAAACAGCTTCGGGTGTCGAACGGAAATGTAACGGGAATCGTGGATCGCCTTGCGGATGAAGGTCTGGCGGTACGCAGCGCTGTCCAAGGGGACCGCAGGGCCTATTTGGTGCGACTAACACCAGAAGGGCGTCGCGTCTTTGATGCCCATGCAATCGCACATGAAGGTTGGATCGACGAGATGCTGAGCGGGTTTAACGACGATGACGTCCAAGGCATGATCGTACGGCTCGAACACTTGACACAAACGCTGGACAAAGAGAGTTGACCTTGTTTCCAGATGTGCGCCACTTCAAATGTGAGATTGATGCAGGGATCGCAAACCCCCGTCCACTTTCGGCAGCAATGCGCGATTGGGTCCGGCCCTGCAATACGATGAAGAAATCCAAGTTGTTGTCACCGCATCAAACGATGGCAGTATTAGGTCGGGTTGGCGGATTGCGATATGGGCGCATGCGCGATCTATCGTTTTCGTGGGCGGCATGCTTAATACCCCAACAGGTAAAATCCAACGCTTTCGTTTGAAGGAAAACGTATGAGCACAAAAGCATATGACCCCGGCGGCGACGGCGCGAAAATGCAATTCGATGATGCGATGTCCTATAGCGATTATCTGCAATTGGACGGAATGTTGTCACAGCAAAACACGCTGAGTGACGCGCATGATGAAATGCTGTTCATCATTCAACACCAAACCAGCGAGCTGTGGATGAAACTGGTCATTCACGAACTGGCCGCCGCACGATCTGCATTACTGGCCAACGACACTGCCACCATGTTCAAAATGCTGGCCCGGGTCAGTCGGATATTTGAACAGCTAAACAACGCGTGGGATGTTTTGCGCACGATGACACCTGCCGACTACACACGGTTCCGCGAGGCGCTGGGCCCCTCATCGGGGTTCCAGTCGTGGCAATATCGCATGATCGAATTCGTGCTTGGGAACCGCAACCCGAACATGTTGAAACCGCACGAACACACGCCCGCCTCGCATCTTCTTTTGTCCAAAGAATTAGCGCGCCCCAGCTTTTATGACGAAGTCATTCGGCATGTGTTTGTCACGCTGGATGGGTCAGACAAGGCTATGCCCGCGTTTCAGTTGGACAAACCACATACCAGCCATCCCGACGTGCAAGCGCGCTGGAAGATCGTTTACGAAGATATCGAAACCCATTGGGCCCTGTATGAACTGGCCGAAAAGCTGGTGGACCTCGAGGATTATTTTCGGCGGTGGCGGTTCAATCATGTGACAACAGTCGAACGCGTCATCGGGTTCAAACGCGGAACGGGCGGCACTTCGGGCGTGCAATATTTGCGCAAGATGCTAGAGGTCGAGCTGTTTCCAGAGCTGTGGCACTTGCGAGGGGAATTGTGATGACGTTGCCAAGAAAAGACTTTTTTGATCTGCCGAACGGTGTTTTGTACCTTGATGGCAATTCCTTGGGGCCATTGCCCAAAAGCGCGCCAGCCCGTGTCGCACGCGTCTTGCAAGACGAATGGGGCGGTCAGTTGATCCGTGCTTGGAATTCGGCCGGATGGATGGATATGCCACGCCGTGTTGGTGATCGCCTCGCGGCCCTTGTGGGCGCGCCTGCGGGTTCTGTTGCCACCGGTGATACCCTATCGATAAAAGTCTATCAGGCGTTGGCTGCTGCTTTGAAAATGCGCCCTGACCGTCGGGTGATATTGTCTGATGCCGGCAATTTCCCATCCGATCTTTACATGGCCCAAGGTCTGATCCGCACAATCGACAAAGATTATGAATTGCGCACGCCCGCGCCCCAAGATGTCATGGACGCTATCACCGAAGACGTGGCCGTCGTTATGTTGACTCAGGTCGATTACCGATCCGGGCGATTGCATGACATGAACGCCATCACCGCACGCGCCCACGAAATGGGGGCCGTTATGATCTGGGATCTGGCGCACACAGCTGGCGCGTTGCCGATTGATCTGACGGCATCTAACGCAGAATTCGCAGTGGGTTGCACATACAAGTACTTGAACGGCGGACCGGGTGCGCCTGCCTTTATCTATGCGCGCCCTGATATTGTTGACGCAATCGATCCTGCCTTGTCCGGCTGGTTGGGCCATGATGCGCCTTTCGCGATGGAGCCAACATACCGCCCGGCGATGTCGACGGAACGCTTGCGGGTTGGAACACCATCGATCGTACAACTGGCCATTCTGGACGAAGCGTTGAACATCTGGGACGAGGTTGACATGCACGAACTGCGCGCGGCCTCTATCACCTTGTCAGATCGCTTCATCACCGAGGTCGAAGCGCGCTGCCCGCAATTGGTTCTTGCCTCGCCCCGTGACGGAGCGCTGCGCGGATCACAAGTGTCGTTTGGATTCGAACATGGTTATGCCGCGATACAAGCTTTGGTCGACAAAGGCGTCGTGGGCGATTTTCGTGCGCCAAATATCATGCGGTTTGGTTTCACGCCGCTTTATTTGGACGAAGAAGACGTCGTTGCTGCCGCCAAAGTTGTCGAACAGGTCATATCAAATGAACTGTGGCGCGATCCTAAATACCAAACCAAATCCAAGGTCACGTAATAAACGACAACGCCCGGATCATTCGCCTAGAAGGATAGGCGGGGGGCCCCCACAGACAAAGTGTTCGAAGCGACGGTTTTCATCCCAAACACCTGATCACATGATGATCGCACCAACAAAAAAGCCGCCTCAAAAGGGGCGGCTTTCTTTTTGCAATATGTCGGACGATTAAAAGCCCAGACCTGCATATTTGTTTTTGAACTTGGATACACGACCACCAGTATCCAGCAGCTTTGTGCCGCCACCGGTCCAGGCCGGGTGCACAGATGGGTCAATATCAAGCGACAGCGTGTCGCCTTCTTTGCCCCATGTGGATTTCATCTGGAGGATCGTACCGTCTGTCATTTTGACGTTGATCTCGTGGTATTCGGGATGCGTATCGGCCTTCATGCCTTTGCTCCTTCAGACTTGGGCTTGTATGTGCTGTCTTCTGCGATACGGGCAGATTTGCCGCGACGCGAACGCAGATAGTACAGTTTCGCGCGGCGAACACGGCCACGACGAATAACAGTGATGCTGTCGATGTTTGTCGAATGCAGCGGGAACACACGTTCCACACCTTCACCAAAGCTGATCTTGCGCACTGTAAACGATCCGGCAATGCCGTGTCCGTTTTTGCGTGAAATGCAGACACCTTCGTAATTCTGCACACGGCTGCGCGAGCCTTCGGTTACTTTAAAACCAACGCGGATGGTATCACCCGCTTTAAAGTCAGGGACTTCTTTCCCCAACGAGGCGACTTGTTCCGCCTCAATCTCTGCAATCAGGTCCATTTGACCTCTCTCCTTATTGCACGGGTAATCCCGCGACGTGGTTCACGATGCCCAGAGCTCCGATCTTCATCCGGGTTCGTCATGCGCCCGTCGGAGAATTGCGTCATCTATTCGTTAGCCTTGTCCGTGGCGTTTCAAGATCGAAAGCAATCTTACCACGTGACAAAGGGTCGGATGAACGAGTCACCAGACCACGCGCATTTACGCCATCGCGCAGAGTCGCGCAAGCCATTTGGAGTCAGCCCGCTGTGAGGGGTCCTTGGGCGGCCCGCAACGCGTCAGATGAAAAAAACCCGACCACCGTTAGGGTGATCGGGTTTTGTTCTTTAGATCACACCAGCATCATGTGCTGGCCAATGATCAAGCTGCGCGTGGGCGACGCGGACGGCGTGGTTTATGACCGCCCGGCTTTCCGCCAGCGCTGTGTGGCTTGCCACCCGAATGGGGGTTGCGGCCCTGCGGACGTCCACGTCCACCTCTGCCTTGTTTCTTAGGCGGATCAACCGCCTCTGGCATGACACCGCTTGCAACGGGAATGGTGGTTTTCATCAGCTTCTGGATTTGCAGCAGCAAACCGACTTCTTCTGCACAGCAAAACGCAATTGCTTCGCCTTCACGGCCCGCACGTGCTGTCCGCCCAATGCGGTGAACATAATTGTCGGGCACTTCTGGCAGATCAAAGTTGATCACATACGCCACGCCGGGAATGTCGATCCCGCGTGCCGCCACATCCGTGGCAACCAGCACTTTGGCTGTGCCTTCGCGAAAGGCTTTGATCGCGCGATCCCGTTGGCCTTGGCTTTTGTTGCCATGCACAGACGTCGCTTGGAATCCGTCGGCGACAAGACCTTTCATCAGCTTTTCGGCACCATGTTTTGTGCGCGAGAAAACCAATGTCAGGGCTTCCTTGTCTTGCGACAGAATTTCGCGCAGTTTGAATGCCTTTTGGCCTTTGGGCAGGAAATGGATCGATTGCGTGATCTTATCAGCCGCCTTACCCGGAGGCGCGACTTGAACCCGTTTCGGGTTGGTCAAATACGCGCGGCTCAGTTCTTCCATTTGTTTTGGCATGGTGGCCGAAAACAACATGGTCTGGCGTGGGGTTCCCAACGCAGGCGCGATCTGGCGCAACGCGTGAATGAACCCAAGGTCCAACATCTGGTCAGCCTCGTCCAAGACCAGATGGCGCACTTGGCTAAGGTCAACAGCCCTACGTTCCATAAGGTCGATCAAACGACCGGGTGTTGCCACCAAAATATCAGTGCCGCGCGACAGGAAATTGATTTGGCGCACAATGGATTGGCCGCCCACAACGGTGCCAATACGCATATGCGTTTCACGTGTCAGATTGCGCAAGTTGTCGGATATTTGGTTCACCAACTCGCGTGTCGGCGCCAAAATCAAAGCCTTGACCGTTTTTGGCGCAGGTTGATCCTTCATCGCCAGCAGGTGTTCAACCAAAGGCAATCCAAAGGCCAGTGTTTTACCGGTACCTGTTTGCGCAAGTCCAAGAATATCATGTCCGTCCAACGCCAGTGGAATGGCTTTCTTTTGGATCGGTGTTGGTTCTGTCAGTTTGGCATCGGCCAATGCCTTGTTCAATGCTGGCGCTAGCCCAAGCATGGAGAAGTCAGTCAAAATACGTCCTTTCGGCCCGCACCCGAATGGCGCGGTCGTTACAGAAGGGCCACGCATACGCATGGGCCTGAAGGGTCAGGCATAACCTCGGGACAAACAGGCGCTTCCTGTGGGTCCGGTCATGCCCAAAGAACCCTGCGTGATGGGGAACTGGGAAATATTATCGCGCACCGTCATACCATTTGGGGTAGAGCCTGCTCACGCGGCAGTGCAGCGATACTGGGCCAATGCAGCAGTTTTGCGCGCAGGTCAAGTATTCTCTGATTTAACCCTCAGGGTATCGTTGCGGATTTTATTGATCTTTCGCGAGGTGCTTGGCCCACAAGTCGGGGCGTCGCGCTTTGGTCAAAGCTTCGGATTGGGCCTTGCGCCATTTGGCAATTTCACCGTGATGGCCGGACATCAGAACATCCGGAATGGCGCGCCCTTCCCAATCAGCGGGGCGGGTGAATTGCGGGTGTTCCAGCAATCCATTGGAAAAGCTTTCTTCTTCGGTGGACGCGGCATTGCCCAACACGCCGGGCAAAAGCCGCACAGTCGCATCCAGCATCGCTTGGGCTGCGATTTCACCACCGGTCATGACGAAATCACCTAAAGACACTTCCTGAATGCCAAAGGCCTCGAGAACACGTTCGTCGACCCCTTCGAAGCGGCCACACAAGATGGTCACACCATCACATCGTGCCAGATCACGTGCCGTGTCTTGGGTAAACGGCTTGCCACGCGGCGACATGTATAAAATCGGCCACCGCCCTCGCGCATGTTGTTGGGCATCGCGCACAGCGTCCGCCAAAACGTCGGGACGCAGCACCATACCAGCCCCGCCACCCGCAGGCGTGTCATCGACATTGCGATGTTTGCCAACGCCGTGTTCGCGCAGATCATGGGTGAACAATTGCCACAGCCCGTCTTTCAGCGCTTTCCCAGTTAGGGACGCGCCAAGAACGCCGGGAAATGTCTCGGGAAACAGAGTGATAATACGGGCTTGCCACACCCCGGCCAGTTCTTCGGTGTCATTCATCAGCGACTGAGGTTTCAGCGTCGGACGAATGGTTTTGCGCCCCAAAGATTTGCCGGGTCCATCAGACATATCAGAACAGGCCGTCAGGTGGATCAGCGATGATTTTGCGTGCCTTTAAATCCACGGTCGGAACAACCGCTTGGGTAAAGGGCAGCAAGACAGTCGATGCTTCACCAGAGATGTGCAATTCCAGCAAATCGGCGGCCCCGTGGTTCATCACAGATTTCACTTTGCCCAAGGGCGTGCCGCCTGTGTCGAACACATCCAGACCAATCAGGTCGAGGTGGTAATATTCGTCATCTGGCAATACGGGCAATTGGGTGCGTTGCGCAAAAAGTTGCACACCTTTCAAGGCATCTGCCGCCTCTTTGGTGGTCACTTCGGCGATCCGCGTGATCAAGGCATTTTTGCTGGGGCGGATGACGGCCAGTGAATAGCTTTTGCCAGTGTCATCGGTAAGCGGTGAATAGGTTTCGATATCCATCGGCTGCGCGCAAAAGCTTTTGACCCGCACTTCGCCTTTGACGCCATAAGCGCCCGCAATCACACCGACTACAATTAAATCATCGCTCATGGATCAAGCCCTCTGCACAGGCCTGCACGTATATCGCCACCTTCTGCGACGCAGGTTTCGGCGCGTTGATCGCGTTCGAAAAATACGCCCGCCACAAAGGCGAGTAGCATTAAGATGGGAAGACGGATCAGACCAAACATAGTGGAATGTTAGGGCCTTGCTGAACAAGGCCCCAACGTGCCCGCTTATTCAGCGGCAGCTTCTTCTGCAGGTGCTTCTTCGGCAGGGGCTTCTTCGGCCGGGGCCGCAGCAGCTTCAGCAGCCTTAGTTGCTTTTTCTTCAGCGCGGTCTTTTGCTTTTTGACCCGGCTCACCCTTGTTGGGGTTGCTGCGTTCTTTCTTGGTCAAAACGCCAGCGGCTTCCAACATACGTGCAACACGGTCTGTTGGCTGTGCGCCGTGACCCAACCAGTACTGAATGCGCTCCATGTTCATTTTCACGCGCTCTTCGCTGTCTTTTGGCAACAACGGGTTATACGTCCCCAGCTTTTCAATAAAGCGACCATCGCGTGGCATACGGCTGTCCGCAGCAACGATGCGATAGAAAGGGCGCTTTTTCGAGCCACCACGGGCCAGACGGATTTTCATAGACATTGAGTATTCTCCTTTGAATGGCAACGCACGATACGTGCGCGTATTGGGTTGTTGGGCGGATGCCCGTTATTCTTGGTGCTTCTTATGGTGCTGAATGACTTCAGCGATGATGAAGTTCAGGAACTTCTTGGCAAATTCGGGGTCCAGATCGGCCCGGTTTGCCAGGTCTTCAAGCCGTGCGATCTGCGTCGCCTCGCGGGCGGGATCGGACGGGGGAAGGTCGTGTTGCGCCTTGAGTTTCCCCACGGCTTTTGTGTGCTTAAAGCGTTCGCCCAACGTGTAAACAAGGATCGCATCCAAGCGGTCAATGCTCTCACGATGCTCTTTGAGCAGGTCAGAAGCGCGGTTTGATGTTGCGTCAGTCAATGGGACCCCCCTTTGGCGCGTTCGATCCCATCGCGGATCTGATCAGATGTCAGGTGTTCGGGACTTGGGTGGCGCCAGACTTGCATTGGGCCATACCGTTCATGGGTAAAGTCATAATCAAACGCAGCGCCCAAGCGTTCCGCGACACGCACAGATGCGTCATTTCCGTTTGCGACCATGCTGATAACCGTGGCCCATCCCAACATGTCATAGGCATAGGTCCGCGCCGCCAATCCGGCTTCAGTTGCGTATCCTTTGCCGGTCGCCCCATCGAACAAATCCCAGCCCAGCTCTTGTTCGGGAAACCCTTTAGGATGCCACAAACCGACCGTACCAACCGCTGCGTTCGTGGACTTTTCAACAACGGTCCAGCGGCCAAAACCACGCAAGCTCCAATGCCCGGCTTCTTGGGCCAAAGCGCGCCACGTCAATTCAGCAGATTGCGGCCCGCCCACAAAGCTGGACCGAGGAGAGGCATAAAAGGCGACATAGGCATCAAAATCGCACAGCTCAGGGCCGCGCATGATCAGACGTTCTGTTTCCAGCGTCGGGATGTTCGGGGCCACGCTCATTGGGGCCTCCGGTGCCGGTAAACAACGTCTGCGTCGTCGTATTTCTGGGCCAATGGATCAAGCGTCGCGCCAAGCCGTTCAGCCAACGCGATGGATCGATCATTGCGCGCATCGATATAGCTGACCAATGTCTCAGGTTTGATGTGATCCCAAGTATAGTCCAACGCCAGTTGCCCACATTCAAAGGCAATGCCGCGTCCCTCGAACCCGTCAAACAGGATCCAACCCATTTCGATTTCTGGAAAATGAGGGGGCTGCATGACTGAAATCTGTCCTGCCAGTTCACCGTCGACGTCAATGGCCCACGCGCCCATGCCATGCAAAGTCCAGCTCGCGACCTCGGCGCCAAAGGCGTACCAAAGATGGGTCTTGTTCTTGGGCGGGCCGACATATTGCGCGCGCTCGGTTTGGAAGAAATCCCAAAACGTATCCACATCCGCAGCCACATGCGGGCGCAGTTGTGCGGTTTGACCTGTCAATGTCGGTGCGATCATGACGGCCTCGTGTGGCGATAGACGTGACAGGGGTGTTCCAGATCGACAGCGTTTGGGTCTTCGACCGCGCCAAGGCGTTCGGCCAATGCACAGGACCGATCATTGCCATGGGCGATATAACTGACCATGTGGTCCCATTTCAGGGCATTCCAAGCGTGATCAACACAAGTCTGCGCCGCTTCAAATGCAATGCCTTTGCCTTCTTGAGAGGCATTAAACAGCATCCAGCCGACTTCTTTTTCAGGGCGTGCATCCGGGAACCAATGTCCCACCAAGCCCAAGGGGGCGTCGTCATTGCGCATAGTTAAGATGAACAAACCAAACCCGCGCATGATCCAATGGCCCATAACCGTGCCGAAAAAATCCCACGCGTCGCGCCGTGTCTTTGGGCCGCCAACAAATTGCGACCGATCCGACATATAAAACTGAATATAGGCTTCGGCGTCTTCGGTCCGAGGCGCGCGCAAAATCAATCGCTCTGTTTCAAGCGTCGGTACGCCGGTCAATGCAACGCTCATAAGCCCAGCTCCTGAACGCTGGCACCATCCAGAACAGGGCGTGTAAACGTGCGGTCATAACGCAGAATGCATCCGGTATCCGTTGCATGGCGATAGGCGGCTTGACAGTCGGCGTCTTGCGCCATTTCCGTGCGATAGGTTTCATAAGCCGTCAGCGATGGGAACGAAAACAAGGCCCAAGCCCGGTCATTGGCCCCCTCATGGGGCAAGAAATACCCGTGATGCTGTCCACCCATTCGGTTCACCAAATGGATCCAGGCCTTGGCATAGACCTCGAACGCATCGATCTTTGCAGGATCGATCACATATGTGACCGTGCAGGTGATCATTTCTTTTTACCGAACCCCGACAACCCTGAAGGCAATCCCATACCGCCGCCCATTCCGGGCATGCCGCCGGGCATTTTGCCACCCATGGCTTTGGCTGCGGCTTCCATTTGTTTGGGGTCCATTCCGGCCCCCATTTCAGGCATGCCGCCTTTGCCCATCATGGCTTTCATGGCTTGTTTCATCATGCCACCTTTGCCTTTGCCGAGCTTTTTCATCATGTCGGACATCTGACGGTGCATTTTCAGCAGCTTGTTCAAATCGCTGACGTCCATACCGGACCCCTTCGCGATGCGCTTCTTGCGGCTGGCTTGAAGAACTTGCGGTGCGGCGCGTTCTTTTTTGGTCATCGACTGGATCATGGCGATCTGCTGTTTTAGGATTTTGTCGTCAAATCCGGCATCAGCGACCTGTTTGGACAATTTCCCCATGCCGGGCATCATCCCCATCATGCCTTCCATGCCGCCCATCTTGATCATTTGCTCAAGCTGCATCTTAAGGTCGTTCATGTTGAACTGACCTTTGGCCATGCGCTTCATCATGCGCTCGGCTTGTTCGGCCTCAAGGGTTTCCTGTGCGCGTTCCACCAACGAAACGATGTCACCCATGCCCAGAATACGACCGGCAACGCGCTCGGGTTCAAAGGTTTCGATGGCGTCCAGCTTTTCGCCAAGGCCGACGAATTTGATGGGTTTGCCCGTGACCGCACGCATGGACAGGGCTGCACCGCCGCGTCCGTCACCATCCATCCGAGTCAAAACAACACCGGTCACGCCGATTTTGTCGTCAAATTCGGTCGCTACGTTCACCGCGTCCTGACCGGTCAGGCCATCGACAACCAACAAGGTTTCGCGCGGGTTTGCGACATCACGCACGGCAGCCGCCTGTGCAATCAGTTCCTGATCGATGTGCAACCGACCTGCGGTATCCAGCATATAGACGTCGTAACCGCCCATGCTGGCTTGGGTCTTGGCGCGTTTGGCGATTGTGACCGGGTCTTCGCCTTTGACGATCGGCAAGGTGTCGACGCCGATTTGTACGCCCAGAATTTGCAACTGTTCCATCGCAGCCGGACGGTTGACGTCCAACGACGCCATCAGCACGCGTTTGCCTTCTTTTTCCGTCAGGCGCTTGGCCAGTTTTGCCGTCGTCGTCGTCTTACCTGACCCTTGCAAACCCACCATCAGGATGGGGGCAGGGGGGCTGTCGATTTTCAACGCACCGGGTTCACCTTCGCCCGTCAATGTATCAATCAACGCGTCGTGTACGATCTTGACGACCTGCTGGCCCGGTGTGACCGACTTGGTGACGGATTGACCGGTTGCGCGTTCTTGCACAACCTTGATGAAATCGCGCGCCACAGGCAGGGAAACGTCGGCTTCCAACAAGGCGACGCGCACTTCGCGCAATGCTGTTTTCACATCGTCTTCGGACAACGCGCCTTGTTTCGTCAGGCGATCAAAGACACCAGAGAGGCGTTCAGAGAGACTTTCAAACATGGGCCAATCCTTTTTCGACCGTTGACGATTGCCCCGATCTTAAGCCCTAACTTAAGAACGAAGCGGCGAATGCACAAATGCCCCTGCGGGCGCGACGCGCTGGCAGGGGGCGATCCCGGGCAATGCCCAAAGGACCGGAAGGTTTCACTCTTCCGGATGTTGTTGCGGCGTATACGTCTGCGCCACAATCGAGTCAAGTTACCACGGCGACAAGACGCAAGGATGTGCCTTGGCCGGCAAAGCCAGTTCAAAGCGCGCGGATTGCCCCGCATATTTTGCAGCTCTGTTGGCTGAGGCACACACCCCGACGGTGGTTATTGCAAATCACCAAACGCCTTCGTCAAACGCTCGACCGCTTCTTGCACACGGGACCGCGGCGTGGCGATGTTAAACCGCAAGAAACTGTCACCGCCTTTGCCAAAGGTAGGCCCGTGGTTCACCGCGATTTGGGCACCCTTTTCGACACGCTGCGTGAATTCTTCGCGTGTCATACCAGTGCCGTCGAAATCCACCCAGCTTAGATACGTTGCGTCTAGTTTCATGGACTGCAAACCGGGAATGGCATTCACACCATCGTCGAACAGTTTGCGATTACCATCGAGGTATTGGACCAGCTCATCAACCCATGCGGCCCCTTCTGGCGAATAGGCGGCAGTGGCCATGAACAAGCCAAAGGAATTCGCGGACAGCCCAAGCGCCGACATCCGTTCGGCAAAGCGGCCGCGCAGGGCGTCGTCGGCAATGATGACATTGCCCGAATGCGACCCTGCAATGTTGAACGTCTTGGTCGTGGCCGTCATCATGACCAAACGGTCTTCGATGCCGTCAATCTTAGTCATTGGGATATGCGTGTTTCCGGGCATAACCAGATCATGGTGGATTTCATCCGACACAAGGATCAGATCGTGGCGTTTACAAAACGCAGCCACGCCTTCCAAGTCTGCACGTGTCCAGACGCAACCACCCGGGTTATGGGGCGAACACAAAATCAGCATCCGCTCGGAACCGGTCATCTGTGCGTCCCAAGTGTCAAAGTCTAGGGAATAGCGCCCGTCCTTCAGGCTCATTTCGCATTCAACCAACTTGCGGCCGGCGGATTTAATGACGCGAGCAAAGGCGTGATAAACGGGTGTCATCACAACAACACCGTCACCGGGCGCCGTAAACGCGTCAACACACATGCCAGTGCCGTTCACCAAGCCATGGGTGGTGAAAATATGATCGGCTTCAACCTTCCAGTTGTGACGGGTTTCCATCCACCACTGAATTGCCGCGCGATAGGCGCTGTCATCGCCAAAATACCCAAAAACGCCATGATCGACTTGGCCTTGGACCGAATCCAAGACGCATTGCGGAGGGCGGAAATCCATATCGGCCACCCACATCGACAATCCAGTGTCTTTTGGCACGCCGTATATCGACTCCATCATGTCCCACTTCACGCAATGGCTGCCGCGGCGGTCAATAATGGTATCGAACGGATTGGTCATGTCGCTTCCCTTAATCTGGTCAGCGGCACGCTAGCTGAAAACGACTCGAGCGCAAGGTATCCGCGTCTCAAAAATGCGGAAATAAATGGTGTTCGCGGATTCTGGCTTATTCCGGTACGACGGAAAAATCCCCGCCCAAAAACTTTTCCGACGCGGCCGCAATCAGCCCATCTGTTGCAACCTTCCGAAACGCCGCATCAAGGGCCTGCATTTCAGCATCGCTGGCCCGAATGGGTTGAGTGATCCAAAGAGGTTCGACAAATAGCGGCGGCCCAACCTGTTCCAATGGAAATCCGATATTTCGAAAGTGCTGTGCAAAAGCAGCCGACGTTATCGCGTAATCCACACTGTCCTCGCCGCCATTGACCAAAGCACGCAGAATGTCGGTTTCAAAGGCGAACGGAACAGCGGAAACATTTCCAAGGGGCTTTGACCCCTCTGTCCCGTTTTGCAGGTAATTGCCGTCGATATAGTCTTTGTAAATGCAGCCATTGCACACACCGACGCGCGTGCCATCGGGCAGGTCAAACGGTTCGTCGTTGGGTTCCGATTCCGCATCACTGGCAGATCGAACCAAGACAACAGCCGCCATGTAATAGGGCCCGATGAAGTGGAACCGTTCCTCGCGTTCTTCAGAATACGATGTCGAAGACACCGTAAAGGACCAATCAGCTGGCCAATCCTCGCCTTGTATCTTGTCAAAGTCGCTGGGGATGAATTCAAAATCGCTTTCCAGTACCTTTGCGATCTCCTGCGCGACGATAATGTCGAATCCTTCTGGGCCCGTCTCTGTCTGCTTCGACATGGGCGGATATTCAGGATCATAGGGGATAAGCACAGGTTCAGCGCTTGCCCCATACGCACCAAAGATCAGTGCGGCACAGATCAAACTAGCCTTCATCATGGCGGACAACCTCTACGCTTTCACGGGACCAATCTTTCAGCAAAGTGATGAACGATCCGAAATAAAACCCGATGATCAACCCGCCCCAATTCTGCAGGGTGGTCGGAATTTCGTATTCCGGCCAAAACAGCGGGATAAGCGCGACAACACAGATCACAAGCAACGCGATGATCGAACTGACCGTGACCGACGCGTATACGACAAAGCGTTTGGTGGGCATATCAAGCCCGACATGTTTGGGTCGATATTCCGTTGGCATTTGTCTTACTCCTGCACTGCGGCAATCGCATCCGCCGTTTTGATAAGGTCTTTCAGTCGCGCATCGGACCCGCTGGTTGCAAAGGCCAGCCGTTCCTGAACACGCTTCGTTGCTTTGGAAAACCGCACCCACTGCGCCTTTAGGAACGCGCTTTTGCCGGTCTCTTGGATGTATTCGGTGCTAGATCGGCTCACTTGGCCAATTCCGCTCATCTTTTCCAGACAATCGGCCCAGCTTAGATAAAGACCGCGTTGGCTGCGCCAGTTGCTTTGCAGTTTTTCGGCGTTGATCAATCCCAACTCGTTGTTGTCGATCAAGGACTGGCAATCACCCAATTGAACATAAAGAATGGACAGATTGGCAAAGACGCGCGTCACCGGCAACTTGGTCTGAGCCTCATCCTGAAAATCCAACCTCTGCAGCATGTCGTCGCCCAATTGCGCCGCAAGGGTCGCGACCGTGTTGGTGCGATTTATCGACATCTCCAAATCGTCAGCGCCTAAAAAGGATTCCAGCAATTCCAACTGAACACGCCAACGCGAGTCCAGTTCAAGCTGATCGAACCCGCCCAATGCTTGGATATCTTCGCGCGTTGTGAGCAGCCCGTTAAAGTTCTGTCCCTGTTTTAACGCGGTCTTGGTCACTTTCACGGCCAGCAAAAAGTTATCAAGCTTGGGATCGGTGGAAACGGCACTGGCGGCCGCATTGGCGGCGCGTTCATAAACCTCGGCTGTGCGATCCGATTGACGCAGGATTTGATTGACTTCGACTCGGTACACTTCGGCCAAGTAAGAACGCTTTTTCAGATCAACCGGCATGTCGATTTCCGGCTTCAACGCGTCACTGTTGATTCGGCGTATGCGATTGCCAACTTTTCCATCTGGGCGGACCGGCATGTATCCATTGGCGCGACCAACAACCATGACGTAATTGTTTTTGACCTTGTCGACGCCGAAACGTTCGGAAAACTTATAGTCACCGTCCAATTCGCCTTCGTCCTCATCAAGGATGAATTCTTCGGTTGGGTGCTCAACGTTTTCAGTTAAGATATAAATATCGACGCGCGGTCCCTCAAAGGATGGGGTATCCGCACCTTGTTCCCTTAATTGCCCAACAATTTTAACAGCTTGCTGGGCATTTACCTTGCTGGTCAATGCAGTTGTCATGGCACCCGTCAGCACAAGCAAACAGATCAGCCACGGCATCCGCATCCCTTGACCCTCCCGCTGCGGTCACGTGATTTGGCGCAGCAATTGGTGCCATTACTCATTGCACAGCAATATAAACGATTGCTGTTCGCAACCGAGTACAAATGAGACTGACTTTGACAGATATCGACACTAGAATATTCGGGTTGATCTGTACCCGATGACAGAATTGCCGCAAAAATCGCTGCGAAGGCTTCACTGCGCATTGCACGTCCTCCAAATAAAAAAACTTTAATTAATCTACTACTTATAGCAGAATTTTTCCCGCTTTGGAAGAATGTCCGCAAATCCAGTGTTTTGGTTTGATGCTTGGATTGGCGTTTGGGCCGTATTGCCCCTGCTGCAGGCATGGCCTAAATCAGGGGCATGAAATTGCCCATTCTTTTGCATCCCGACCCGAGATTGAAAAAAGTCACAGCCCCTGTGGCAGACTTAAGCGATGAGTTGCGCGCCCTTGCCGACAACATGCTTGAAACAATGTATGACGCGCCGGGCATTGGGTTGGCCGCGCCTCAGGTGGGCGTGTTAAGCCGCCTGATCGTGCTGGATTGCGTGAAGGACGACAATGAAACGCCGCGCCCGGTGATCATGTTCAATCCGCGTATTCTGTCAGGGTCCGATGACCTAAACACCTATGAAGAAGGCTGTTTGTCCATTCCCGAACAATATGCAGATGTCACGCGCCCGGCAGAGGTTGCCGTGGAATGGATCGACCGCGATGGCAAGACACAGCAAGAAACCTTTGACGGTCTTTGGGCGACCTGTGTTCAACACGAAATCGACCATCTGGATGGCAAATTGTTCATCGACCATCTCAAGCCTATGAAACGTCAGTTGATCACGCGCAAAGCCGTGAAGTTCAAGAAAGAGCGGGCCAGAGAAAAGGCATGACCCTGAATGTGCGTCACCACGGCATCATCCTTGGGACAAAGCGTTTTGACGACTGCGTTGCCTTTTACAAAGACGTGCTTGGATTGCCTGAATGGTATCGCAAAGACGGGCTTGTCTGTCTGCGGTTTGGATCTGGATATCTGATGATTGAACAGGGCGGCGTGGCGCGCGAGGGCCGCAAACCCAATTCGGAAAACCCGACCATGTTGCGGTTCAATGTCGATGATGTTGCACAGGCTGCGGACATGTTGCGTGACAAAGGTTTGACCGTTGATGTGCGCGTCTTTGACTGGGGCACAGTTGGCACATTCATTGATCCAGACGGAAACGCCTGTGAATTAAAGAACGCAGATGATCCATTTTTCGCGGACCCGTCATGACAATACGACCGATCCTGAAATGGCCAAATGATGCGCTTCGGATGACATGTGCCGCGATTCAAAACGTCGACGACGTGCGTGACTTGGCGAATGACATGCTTGAAACCATGTATGACGCACCGGGGCGCGGCTTGGCGGCACCTCAAATCGGCGTTGATGCGCGGCTATTCGTGATGGATGCCGCATGGAAAACCGGGGACCCTGCGCCGTGGGTGTGCATCAATCCTACGCTCCACCACATTCAGGACGACATCATCCCAAGCGAAGAAGGATGCCTGTCTTTGCCAAACGTCACCGCCGTGGTGCAACGGTCGAAAACCATCCGCATGGAATATACCGATTTGACCGGACAGCAGCACGACGTGGTTCTAACCGGGTTTGAGGCATTATGCGCCCAACACGAGGTGGATCACCTTGACGGTGTGCTGATCTTTGATCACTTGGATGACACCGCGCGCGAAACGTTTTTCTCAGACTACGGGACCGTTTGAAATGACCATCCGCCCCTTTGTGATGTGGCCTGACCAGCGTTTGCGCACGGCCGTTCCAGAAGTGTCAAAGATCACCGACGACATACGTCAAATCTGGGTGGACATGGTCGAAACCATGGATGCCATGCCAGGTCTTGGACTGGCGGCTGTGCAAATCGGCGTCATGCACCAATTGGCTGTTGTCGATGTCACATCCGACCGGACACGCCGCATCTTGTTGGCGAACCCTAAACTGCTGGACCGGTCCGCTGAAACCCAAACGGATGCCGAAGGAAGTCCCTGTTTGCCGGGTATATCGGCCAAGATCACCCGACCTCAAACCGCATCGGTGCAATTCCTGAATGATCAGGGCGTCATTGAACGACGCGACTTTGAAGGACTTGAGGCGCGATCTGTCCTGCATCAAATCGACCACCTGAACGGTCGGATGTTTTTTGATAACCTCAGCAAGGTCAAACGCGATATGTTTTTGCGAAAAGCCAAGAAAGCAAAGGGCTGATATGCGTATCATTTTTATGGGCACACCGGATTTTTCAGTGCCCGCGCTGGATGCATTGGTGGATGCTGGTCACGACATCGCATGTGTGTATTCGCAACCCCCACGTCCCGCCGGGCGCGGTAAGAAAGACCGCCCAAGTCCCGTGCATGTGCGCGCAGATGCTTTAGGCATACCCGTGCGCCATCCCGTCAGCCTGCGAAACCCAGAGGCGCAGGGCGACTTTGCCGCGCTGAATGCTGATGTGGCGGTCGTCGTTGCTTATGGCTTGATCTTGCCCCAACCGATTTTGGACGCACCATCTCGTGGGTGCTTGAATATCCACGCGTCGGTGTTGCCGCGCTGGCGTGGTGCTGCGCCGATCCACAGGGCCATTATGGCCGGGGACGCGGAAACAGGCGTGTGCATCATGCAGATGGAGGCAGGCCTAGACACCGGCCCGGTCCTGTTGTGCGAAACGCTGCAAATATTTGATGCGGACACAACCGGCGGCTTGCATGATCGCCTCAGCCAGCTGGGCTCGCAGATGATCGTGCAAACGCTGACGCAACTGGACGCGCTTGTACCGCAGATACAGCCAGACACCGGCGTGACCTATGCCGCCAAAATCGACAAAGCCGAAGCTGCCATCGATTGGACCCGTCCCGCCGCCGAAGTTGATCGCGCAATCCGAGGTTTGTCGCCGTTTCCCGGTGCTTGGTTTGTCCATCAGGGCACGCGGATCAAGGTGTTGATGTCCGAACTGTCCCAAGGGCAGGGGCCGGCGGGCCATGTCTTGAACGACGATCTGGTTGTGGCCTGTGGCACAGGTGCGGTGAAACTGACCCGCTTGCAACGGGCAGGAAAAGGCGCGCAAGATGCAACAGACTTCCTGCACGGCAATCCCTTGCCCACAGGCACAGTGTTTTCATCAGGAGATTAGACAATGTTTCCCACAATGATCGGCACAGTCGTTATCGCGGGTATCGTTGGATACATCTCCGAACGCTCAAAATTCACGCGCAACGGTGTCCTTCAATCAATCATCATCTGCGTAGGCGGCGCGTTTTTGTTCTATTTCGTGCGGCTGATGTTCGGCTTTGGCTTTTCAAGCCCAGGCTTGAACGCAATCGCAGCATCTATCGGCGCATTGATTATTGTTCCAACACATTGGCGTCGGAAGTAACGCAAAACCGTCTGATGAGCGGCTTACGGTGAATGTCTGCTGCGAGCCCACATCACCTGTATTCTTCAGTGTAGCGAATGTCGCTTGCTAGGAAACTGACGACCATTGAAGTCTGGCTTCTTCTAAATACCAATCAAACGTGTCGGTGACCCAAAGAAGATCGGCCTTATAGCTAGGAATGCCGAAATGACGACGTGGATGTGCTAAGTCCAATGCCTTTTCCGTCCATTCCTTGAACCCAAAGCGGTCCTCAACTAGCCCAGAACCTTCGAAACACTCAAAGACTCTTTTCATTGTTGTTGGATGTCCCAACTGACCGTTCTGCTTATACACAAGAAAAATAGCTTCCAAGGAGTGTCCCAAGGAGGGGTAGGTGCCAAGCGAAGGTTCGAAATCCTCTGAAATTTCAAACTGATCGCTCGATACCAGGAGCTTGCAGGCATTAGAAGGACAACCGGGGTCAATTGCGAACCCGCATTCAATTAAAGTGGCGGCTGCTGCTTCATATGCCGATACCGCATAATTAAGCAACACAGTGTCGGCCATCACAATTCCATCAGTTGGCAAAACAACTTTCGGTAACAGGTCATTAGTGTCAAATCTGTTCCGAGATGCGAGTAGTGTTTGGGAATGGTATCTGCAGAGTTCTACCATCAATTCGCGTTCGGCTTTGGTCCAAATCTCACGTTTCATCGGTGTTCCCATAGTGATCTAGTCGGTATTCAGACCTAACAAGCAGACCATTATATCAAGAAGGTCAAGGTCCGCTAAGTCCCGCTCAGCTGACATTGAAGCTAGCGAAGACGATAGGTTGATTTGGATCGGGATTACTTGACGGTCTGGCCAAAGTCGAACCCGCCAATTACCTAGCCCATTAAGTGGGTTTACCCTTCCCGCATCACGCCAAAATTCTGTGCTTTTCACGCACGAGCACACGAAATACGTGTATTGCGGCGGTTTGCCCGTTGCAAGATGCCCTTCGGCTTCGTATTTTCTGCAGTGCAGCAACAGGAGCCAAGATTATGGCCAAGCACACATTGACACCCGCCGCATGGATTGAAGCCGGGCTTTCGCAATTGACGACGGATGGACCGCAGGCACTTCGTGCAGAACCATTGGCGCGGTTTTTAAAGACGACCAAAGGGTCATTTTACTGGCATTTCAAGGATGTACCCGCGTTTCACGACGCCTTGCTGGCCCATTGGAAAGAGGGTGCATTGACGGCTGCGGGGGCCCTAAAGGACGCAGACGGGTCCGCAGCGGAACGGCTTATTCAATTGGGTCAAACCGTCCAAAGTGATTCTGCAGATGCAGCATTGCGGGCATGGGGCCAGTCAAACCCGTTGGTTGCGCAGTCTGTGGCGGATGTTGACACCGCGCGTATGGCATATTTGGGTGCTCTTATGACCGAGATGGGCACGTCTAATGATGATTTTGCCAAGGCGGCGTATGGCGCTTTGGTTGGGTTGCGTCAGATGAAGATGGAAGACGGCGACGCCTTGGTTGCGTATGCGTCGCTTATTGATCTGGTTCTGGCACTGCAGTAACCGCGATACGGTGTAACAACCGTGCGCGGGCTTCGGGCAAAGGGCGGTCGCCCAAATCAGCAGCAAGATGCGCGTGCAGAAAGTGTCCGGTTGTTTTGAGCCCGTCTTGGATTTCTGCATCTGAGGCGGTGCCAATGCCTAACATGACTTCGGGCAGGGGCAGCAACCGACTGGCCCATTCCCCTGCGGCGGAACGCGACACGGCGCGGCCCGATTTTGGCGACACATAAGCCAAGTCGGTGGTCGCTCCGGTGACGGCGCATTCGGACAGATCAAGGGCATACCCCATGTCTTCGAGCAGGGCCAATTCCCATTTGAGATAAGCCAAGGACCAGATGTCGTCTTGTCCGAGCAAATCCAACACTTGCACACTGCGTTCATACAAGGCCGTGTGGACTTCGCGTTCGGGCAGACAAAATGAAAGCATTGCGGTGACGGCGTTTAAACCGGCCAAGGCCAATCGGCTGTCCATCACAAGAGCTGCGCGGCTGCGCACGGGTTCCACGGAAAATGCGCCCAAGTGGTCTTCGAGACGGGCGCGCCATGCCAGATCAAGCTGTGCGCCGGGCTGTAAGATAGGCGCGATTTTGCGGCTGGTGCCACCGCGCACAACGCCCGCGTGACGGCCATGTTCGGGGGTGAACACATCAATGATTGCGCTGGATTCACCGTGGCGGCGACTGGACAGTAATACGCCCGTGTCCCGCCATTCCATCAGGCCAGACCTTCTTCGTCCAACAGATGCCGACCGGCGCGGTCTTCGACCTCGATCACCCAAATATCGGGATCAAATCCAGATTGTCGGCTTGCGGCGGCGTCCACGTCCCGGTCGGGTCCGGCGGACAGTTCGGCCCAGACACGGCCGCCTGTCTCAAGATCAAAGGTGCGTTGATACAAACACGCTTGGCCATCCAGCGTTGACAGTTTGACCAAAACCGCGCCGCCCGTGTCATCGCCATGACGCACGACAAAGGCGGGGATGTCATACATTCGCAACCGCGCCAGATACGCATCCACCCAAAATCGAGATGTCAGCCGCGCCATGATCCGTTGTTAATCCCGCTTGTCCAATTTCGCGACCTGCGTGGCCTTAGCCATTGCCGTCTTTAAAATTCAGTCCCATTTCAGTGTAGCGTTCTGCCTCGTCCTGCCAACCGGAACGTACTTTGACCTGCAAAAACAGATGGACGCGTCGGTCTAAAAAGGCCTCGAGTTCTTCGCGTGACGCTTTTGAAACCGCCTTGATGGTTTCGCCGCCCTTGCCCAGAACGATACCTTTGTGACCGTCCCGCATGACATAGATCAGCTGTTCCACGCGGGCTGATCCGTCTTTGCGTTCTTCCCAGTTTTCGGTCTCAACAGTCAATTGATAGGGCAATTCCTGATGCAACCGCAGTGTCAGCTTTTCGCGCGTCATTTCAGCGGCGATCATGCGCATGGGCAAATCAGCGATTTGATCTTCGGGGTACAACCACGGACCTGCGGGCACTTCTTTGGCCAACCATTGGCGCAGATCATCGACGCCGTGACCTTTTTCAGCCGAGATCATAAAGGTTTCGGCAAAGCTGTGACGCGCGTTCATTTTTTCGGCCAGACCCAGCAACACAGAAACATCAACACGGTCGATCTTGTTCAAGGCCAGCGCAACTTTGCGGCCTTTGCCGATCTCTTCAAGCCCATCAAGGATGCTTTCCACACCGGGTGTGATGCCGCGATGTGCCTCGATCATCAAAACGATCACATCCGCATCCGCAGCCCCGCCCCAAGCGGCAGCAACCATGGCTCGGTCCAGACGACGGCGGGGTTGGAACAAACCGGGTGTGTCCACGAAAACGATCTGGCTGTCACCCTCCATGGCGACACCGCGTATCCGCGTGCGCGTGGTCTGAACCTTGTGTGTGACAATCGAAACCTTGGCCCCGACCATGCGATTGAGCAATGTGGATTTGCCCGCATTGGGTTCACCAATTAACGCCACAAATCCTGCGCGCGTATTCATGTCTTATTCCCTTCGACTTGCGTCAGCAGCGCCTTGGCGGCGGCTTGCTGCGCTTCGCGTTTTGATCCTGCTTTGGCTGTGGCTTCTTGGCCATCAGACAGGCGTGCAACGATCACAAATTGTGGCGCGTGGTCTGGGCCGGATCGTTCCGCCTCAACATAGCTTGGTGGGGGCATCTTACGCGCTTGGGCCCATTCTTGCAGCGCTGTTTTGGGATCGCGCGCATCGGATTCAACATCGCGTATCCGCGACCCCCACAAGCGCAGGGTCATATCGCGCGCCGTTTGAAACCCGGCATCCAGATAAACAGCAGCAATAACCGCTTCCATGGCATCGCCCAGCAAGGCCTGCTTGCGTCGCCCACCGGACAACATCTCAGATCGCCCCAACCGCAGAACTTGACCCAATTCAATGGATCGGGCGACATCTGCGCATGTTTCTTTGCGCACCAACGTATTATAGCGCGGTGCCAGCGTGCCTTCTGAGGCTTGCAAATCATCCGCCAGCAACGCTTCGGCCATGACAAGCCCCAACACCCGATCCCCAAGGAATTCGAGCCGTTGGTTGTCGGGCCGGACGCGTTCTGAAATCGATGGATGCGTTAACGCTTCGCGCAACAAATCCGCATTGGCAAAAACGTGGCCAATCCGCGCCTCAAAGGCTACGAGTTCGGCCGAACGCTTCACTCGACTGCTTTAAAGAAACGGTCGCTGCGCCATGTCCAGAAAAAGAACATGGAACGTCCACCAGACGAAAACATGATCCGATCAGCGCGGCCAATCAGGTTTTCGAAAGGAACGGTTCCAACCCCACGTGCGAGTTGCGAGGTGCGGCTGTCCAGCGAATTGTCGCGGTTGTCACCCATGAAAAAGTATTCTCTTTCGGGGACAATAAACACGCCCGTATTGTCTGTGCCCTGATTGCGAATGTTCAGGATTTTATGGGAATGGCCATCCGGGAAAGTTTCGACAAAACGTTCCTTGGCGCATGGGCCACCTTCGCCCACTGGTCCATTGGCACATGACGGCAAAATACCCTGCGGTCCCTGCCGGGCCATATCTTCGGTGAAGGCACCATCAGGTTGCTGCGTTGCTGCGGTGCCATTGATGAACAGAATGCCGTCTTTCACCTGAATGCGATCACCGGGCATGCCGACAAGCCGTTTGATATAGTCTTGTCCACTTACGGGATGGGAAAAGACAACAACGTCCCCGCGGTCGGGTTCTTGTTCAAATATGCGGCCGGTGACGAACGGGCAAATAGACTTGTTGAAAATTGGAACTTTGCACGAGGCCGCAGAATACCCATAGGCCATCTTGTTCACGAAAAGAAAATCGCCGATCAGCAATGTTTCTTTCATTGATCCGGACGGAATCCAAAAGGGTTGAAAGAACAAGGTGCGAAAGACCCCGGCAATGAGCAGGGCGTAGACAATTGTCTTGATGGTTTCAATAAAACCGTTTTGTGCCGTTTCTTCAGTGGCCATTGGCCTCTCCTGCTCGAAATATGTTTCGCTGGGGTTTGGGGGCTGGCGTGCGGGGTGTCAAGGACAGCTTGGGGATTGCACGGCTGAGGATGGGCGTGCTTCGATCAAAACAAACGCCTGTGCCCACGGGTGATCGTCGGTTAATGTGACATGAATGACGGCCTCGTGACCCGCTGGGGTCATCTTGTCCAAGCGATCTTTGGCCCAACCAGTTACCTGCATAACGGGTTGCCCCGTATCAAGATTTGAGACCGACATGTCCTTCCATGCGATGCCCATACGCAATCCGGTGCCTAAAGCTTTGGAACAGGCTTCTTTTGCGGCCCAGCGTTTGGCATAGGTGCCGGGGGTATCTGCGCGGCGTTCCGCTTTGGCCTGTTCGATGTCTGTGAACACACGATTGCGGAACCGATCTCCGAACCGATCCAAAGTCCCTTGAATCCGTTCTATATTCGCAAGGTCCGTTCCGATGCCCAGAATCATGTTGGTGTGATCCTTGCTGTCAGGATGCGCAAGGAAGCTGCGCCAAACAGGATGCCAAACCCGGCGTCAAACACTCGGCTGGCGCGGGAATAGGCCCGCGCGATTTTTGGGATCGAAAACAGCAGGGCGTATCCCCAGAACACGCTCATTGAAACGGTGATCAGGGACGCGAAAAGCGTCCAAACCTCGGCAGGAGACGCCTGAACAGGCAGGGCAATGGCGTATATTGCGCCCCATCCAAGGATCGCCTTTGGGTTTGTCAGATGCAGCAACAGACCCTTAGCAAACAACCGTCCACTGCCCGAACGGTCCGCATTTGGCACCCGGCCGTACCACGCCGTTCGCAAAGATTTGAAAGCAAGCCATAACAGATAGGCCGCCCCAACATACCGGATCAATTCAAAGATCCAGACATGTGCCATCATCAAGGCAGACATACCCAAACCTGCGGCAATGCCCCAACTGGCCGATCCCGCGATAACGCCCGAAGCAATCGACAAACCCGCAATGCGTCCCTGCGCCATGGATGTGCCAGATATGGCAAGCGTGGCCGGTCCGGGGCTGCCCCCGGCAAATGCCCAGCCCAGCAGGACGATCCAAAGTTCAGCTGTCATCGCGCGATTGCCTGTGGGGTGTCATACCGTGTCATACCGGGGCTCAATTCAGTCGTGTTGCCGTAAAGGTGCTCAAATCAATACGCCAGCGCCCGGCCAGTGTCGGACAACACCGTGCATCATTTGGACCCACCAGACTGGTTGTGATGTCCAAAAAATTGCCAGCAAATGCAGGATCACGCGGGGATTGACCAAACACCCCATCGACGGGGCCGACAAATTGCCACGCAGAACCTGCTTTGGTGTAAATCCCCAATGCAATTCCTGTGTTCCCGGCTGATCCTGGTATGTGTTCATAGACCACACCCAAAGCACGCGTCGCCTGATCCGCATTGGGATGATCGGGCAACCAAAAAGACGCCTCGGCTGTGCCGGATTGGGTCAGCGTTGAAAACAACAATTGATCCAGATTGGGCCACCCTTGCGCCACTGCATGAAGCGGTGCAATCGCTGCAAACAACGCAATCGCTATGTGGCGGACTGCTTTCATGCGGAACGCGCCTCGTCCATCAGACGGCGCATTTCGCGCATTGCGGGCTCTAACCCAAGAAAAATCGCCTCACCGATCAGGAAATGTCCGATGTTCAACTCGCGCACCTCTGGAAAGGCGGCGACGGGCTGCACGGTTTCATAGGTCAATCCATGGCCGACATGAACCTCTAGGCCAAGCGAGTGCCCAAAGGTCGACATTTCCTTGAGGGCGGCAAGTTCACGGTCGCGATCTTCAAATCGCCCTTCGTGATGCGCATCGCAATAAGCGCCGGAATGCAATTCGATCACCTGCGCGCCGATGCGGTGGGCGGCTTCGATCTGACGGATGTCGGCGGCGATAAAGATGGACACGCGGCACCCCGCATCGCGCAGCGGCGCGATGAAATGGGCCAGCTTGTTTTCTTCCCGTGCGACCTCAAGCCCGCCTTCGGTTGTGCGCTCTTCGCGCTTTTCAGGAACGATGCACACGGCGTGGGGTTTATGGCGCAATGCGATTTTCTGCATCTCGTCCGTTGCGGCCATTTCGAAATTCAACGGCACCGTCAGCGTTTCCATCAGGCCATCGATATCCGCATCCGAGATATGGCGGCGGTCTTCGCGCAAATGCGCCGTGATCCCGTCAGCGCCCGCTTCTTGCGCAATACGCGCAGCGCGCAAAGGATCCGGAGTGTCACCCCCCCGCGCATTACGGACAGTCGCCACATGGTCGATATTCACGCCAAGACGTAGTTTGGGCCGGTCGTTCATTGGAACCTCTGAATGGTCTCGTTATGTCCAATCTAGACATTGCATCACGAAAGACCAGATGTAGCGATCAGAGTCATTCAATTATAAAAGCAATGTCAGTGCACAAGGTTCAGTCGCGCTGCTCGCACATTTACTCTGCGGGGTCGCGACCATCAGATTTAGGTCTGACCTTGGCTTTGGCCGCTGCCGCTTTTTCGCGCAGGGTATCGAATTTGGCTTTGATAATGCCGCGTCTGCGATGTTGGTAAACGCGGATCAAGGGGACCGACACACAGTAACACACCCACGCGACAATAGCGCCGGGAATCAATCCACCGACAAAATAGGGAAAAAACACTTCGTCATAAAAGGTGCTCAGGCCACGCCAATCTGCGGGGCCCCCAAAGATCGTGGCCTTAAGGTTATACCAAAGGTCATGACCCGCATCGACGAATTTGCCGCCAAAGGATCGTTCCGTTTCTTTGGACATATGCGTGCCCAACAGCCAGTGACCCGTTTGCAGCGAAACCATGCCAATGGGCACATACGTCAATGGATTGCCAAAGAACGTCGCCATCAGCGCGGCAATGATGTTGCCGCGCATTGTCTTGGCTATTGCGATCGCGACAAGGAAATGAAGGCCGTAAAACGGTGTGAACGTTGTGAAAACACCCGCCCAAATGCCACGCGCAATACGGTCAGGGCTATCGGGTAAGCGACGCACACGGTGTTTGACATAGTGAAAGGCCCGCGCCCAACCACCGCGCGGCCAAATCAACTCCCGGATCGAAACGAGCCAGGTTTTTGGATCGCGGCGTTTAAAAACCACGCGCGTTCCTTTCCCTATTTTCCGTCAGACCATTTGAGTCTGAGCCAATTCCGTTTTAGCCACATCGCGGTAACGTATTACCGAGGCAACATCGCTTTCTGCTTCCAACGCTGAGACCAGCGTATGCAAGTGTTGGGCATCTCTTAGTTCCACATAGATCAGCAAACGGTAAAAGTCAGGTTTGCGGTCGGTAAATTCTAAGTTAGAGATATTGGCCTGAGCTTCACCAACCAATGTGCATATCCGGCCCAATACGCCCGCGTCGTTTCCGATTGTCACGTCAAGCGTTGCACCATGGACAGCCGGGTGTTTGCCGTCCTGCCAATGCAAATCCAACCACCGTTCTGGCTGATCTTCATATTCGGCCATGCGATCACAGTCGATCGCGTGCACTATAACACCTTGGCCACGAAATGTGACCCCAACGATGCGTTCGCCCGGTAAGGGTTCGCAACACTTGGCCCGGTGATAGTTTTGCCCCGGCAAAAGACCGATGACCGCGGCGCGTGCATCAATTTCGGCACCGGGCTTGGGGGCCAAATCCGGATACACCGCCTGCACCACCTCGCGGCCAGTCAATTCAGCAGAACCAAGGCGCGCAAGGACTTCGTCGCCACTGGACAGGCGCAGATGACGCCCCGCTGTGTTCAATGCTTTTTCCGTTGCCTTCTTGCCCACATGCAAAAAGGCCGAGCGGGCCAGCTCCCGCCCTAATATGATCAAACGTTCCCGATCCGCTTCGCGCAAAGATCGGCGAATCGCGGATTTGGCTTTGCCGGTTGTCGCGATTTCAAGCCATGTGGCTTGAGGTGTTTGCCCCGTGGCCGTGATGACTTCGACAGACTGGCCATTGCGCAAGCGTGTCCAAAGCGGCACGCGCATGTGGTCCACTTTTGCGCCAACACACGCGTTGCCGATCCGGGTGTGGATGGCATAGGCGAAATCAATTGGTGTCGCCCCTTTGGGCAATTTGACCACCTCGCCCTTGGGCGTGAAACAAAAGACCTGATCCGAATACATCTCAAGTTTGACCGCCTCGAGGAAATCTTCGTGGTCTTCTTCAGCGTCAAATTGTTCCGTCAGCTGGCTGATCCACTTGGCCGGATCAACGGCAAATGGGTTTTCCGAGCGCACACCATCACGATAAGACCAATGCGCCGCGACGCCGGTTTCTGCGACATCGTGCATCTGACGTGTTCTGATCTGCACCTCGACACGTTTGCCATCGCGACCAGACACGGTTGTGTGGATCGACCGATACCCGTTGGTTTTCGGCTGACTGATGTAATCCTTGAAACGTCCCGGAACCGCGCGCCAACGTTGGTGAATAGCGCCCAAGGTACGGTAACAATCTTCTTCGCTGTCGGTGATAATGCGAAAGCCGTAAATGTCTGACAGCCGCGAAAACGATTGATCCTTTTGCTGCATCTTGCGCCAGATCGAATAAGGCTTCTTGGCACGCCCAAACACTTCTGCTTCGATGCCGACCTTGTCCAGTTCGTGGCGCATATCACCTGTGATGCGTTGGATGACGTCACCTGTTTCACGTTGCAATGTTACGAACCGGCGCATGATCGATTGACGCCCATCCGGGTTCAGAACCTTAAAGGACAGATCCTCAAGCTCTTCACGCATCCATTGCATGCCCATGCGGCCAGCTAATGGCGCAAATATGTCCATTGTTTCGCGCGCTTTTTGCGCCTGTTTTTCCGCGCGTTGGAATTTGATCGTCCGCATGTTGTGCAAACGGTCGGCCAACTTCACGAGAATCACCCGCAAATCTTTGGACATGGCCATAAAGAGTTTGCGGAAATTTTCGGCCTGTTTGGTTTCCACGCTGGACAGTTGCAGGTTCGTCAGCTTGGTCACACCGTCCACAAGACTGGCGACCTCATCCCCGAACAATTCGGCAATTTCGCCATAACTGGCTTTGGTGTCTTCGATTGTATCATGCAGCAGCGCTGTAATGATCGTCGCATCATCCAACCGCTGTTCTGTCAGGATCGATGCCACAGTCGCAGGATGCGAAAAATAGGGCTCGCCGGATTTACGCAGCTGCCCTTCGTGCATGGTGGCCCCAAAATCATACGCCGCGCTAATGAGCACGGCGTTGGTTTTTGGATTATAGTTGCGGACAAGTGCGATAAGGTCTTCTGCAGAAATCATCGCGATGCGCCGCTGAATAAAGGGGTTAGCCTTGGCCTTGAGCGGCCATCAACTGCCTAAGCAGCATTTCTTCGGACATACCGTCATCTTCCGGCTTGTCCTGCTCAGCGCCCATCAACAACGCCATTGCGTCGTCTTCGGCTTCATCGACTTCGATCTGAGTCTGGTTCGATTCGATCAAACGTTCACGCAATTCTTCGGCGCTTTGCGTTTCATCTGCAATCTCGCGCAGTGCAACAACAGGGTTCTTGTCGTTGTCACGTTCGATCGTAATCCGTGAGCCTGCAGACACTTCGCGCGCACGATGTGCGGCCAGCATCACCAGTTCAAACCGGTTAGGGACTTTATCTACGCAATCTTCGACTGTCACGCGAGCCATGTGGCGCTCCTGACTTGGGCATGGAAATGAGAGGGTGTATCTAAGCCGCTTTGCAGAGCTTGGCAAGCAGTGATTGCTTTATTCATACAGACGCACTTCGTCTTTTAGATAGCTTGGCAGCGCATCGCACATTTGTTGCACTGACTTTCCCAAAATCGGGTGCTGCCAGTCTGGCGCGACCTTTGACAAAGGCACCAACACAAACGCCCGTTCGTGCAGCCTTGGGTGGGGAAGGATCATTTGGCTCGGCGTCGTCTGACTTTGCAATTCTGGTGGCAGGTTCATCCAGTCATTTAGCGTCGCTTCATCGGGCTCAATCGAGTCGCCCCAGGCCAATAAATCAAGATCAAGTGTGCGCGGCGACCAGCGCTGCGATCTTTCCCGACCAAAATCTGCCTCAATACCGTGTAGAATTTGCAACACTTCGCTTGCAGACTTATTTTTTACCGAAAAACTCAAGGCAGCATTCGCAAAGTCCGGACCGCTTCCTGCCGGATAAGCCTGAGTTCGGAAAATCGGGCTCTTTTTGCGAATCAGTATCCCGTTTGCGCTCAGTGCTTCAACGGCTGCATGCACCGTTTCTAAGGGGCTTCCGAAGCCCGAAACTTGATTTGACCCCACGGCAACTAGGCCGTTTGACACAACTTGTGGCAGAATTTTCATTGTTTTCCCCGGAGAAGTGTCTTGCGACATTGGTTAAATCCCTTATTTCTTAGAATTACCCGCTTAATCATTCATTAACCACTCACGGGAACAACGAGCGGGTCCGACATTTTTCGGAAGGACATTTGATGTTTTACAAGGACGAACGGCTTGCGCTGTTCATAGACGGTTCGAATCTGTATGCGGCTGCGAAGTCTCTTGGGTTCGATATCGACTATAAACTGTTGAGGCATGAATTCATGCGTCGCGGTAAGATGGTACGGGCTTTTTACTATACCGCACTACTAGAGAATGACGAGTATTCGCCCATTCGACCTTTGGTTGATTGGCTGAACTACAACGGGTTCACTATGGTGACAAAGCCAGCCAAAGAATACACCGACAGCCAGGGACGGCGTAAGGTGAAAGGCAACATGGATATCGAGCTCGCAGTCGATGCCATGGAACTCGCACCACGCGTTGACCACATTGTGCTTTTTTCAGGCGACGGGGATTTTAGACCGCTTATTGAAAGCCTTCAGCGTCAAGGTGTACGGGTTTCGGTCGTTTCGACCATACGAAGCCAACCACCAATGATTGCAGATGAACTGCGGCGTCAGGCGGATAACTTCATCGAGCTTGATGAATTGAAAGACGTCGTTGGCCGTCCTCCTCGTGAGGATGTACCAGAACGTATGCGCCCGGTCGAAGCAGAAACCTAAGGCTGTATCGATCAACCTCTGATCGACTGGCATGAATACCAGTCTTGCGCGCGTGCCCCAAAGTCCTGCACGCAAGACTGGCCGATAAACAGAAAACACCACATGCCTTGGCGCGTGTGGTGTTTTTTGTTTGCCAAGATTGCGAAAAGGCGCGGTGACGTGCCGCGATCGAACACAAAAGTTGTGTGACATGCCCGGTGCGAAACTCAAGGCGTACCGTCAAAAGCAAAACGTTCCCAAGCTGCCAGCCCTTTGCAGTAAATGGTGCGCCGAGCAGAAAATGACGGATTTGAGCCCCCATTCACCTTTGCCGCGCTCTTCCGGTCGGTTTGTTTCGAACGCCAAAAGGATAGATTTCTCTTATTATTCCAGTATTTTGTTACAGTGGAGAAGTTTCGTGGATTACCTATGCACATTCGTTCCAGAAGCATTGCTTTCATCGTGACAAGCGTTATCGCTCTTCTTTGGATCCTTATTGTCACTATTCTGATTTGGAATATGGATCCCAAATTTGGTGGCCCGTACCGTTGGGCTACCTTTGCATTGCCGGATTACTGGCTGATATCGTTCCTGCCCTCGACAATATTGATTGCGCTAGCCTTAGCAGCAGAACACCGTTGGCGACGAATGCAGGCTGGCGATGAGAGTTACAGGTATTTGGGGGACGTGTCTGCGCCCGCAACTTTGGCAGTTTTGATAACCTTGGTTATCACGTTATTTAGCGGTTCCTTCCAAATTGACCTGCTGGAACTCAACTATCCTTGGAGGCGTCTGCAGTACCCTCTATTGATCCTATTTGGGATGTTTGTTGGGCTCCTCGCACCTATACCGACCCGAGTTTGGATTATCCTCGCCGTTGGATACCCAGTCCTTGCTTTCGTGAGCATTTTAGTCCTTTTTGGGTTGGACGAAAGTGGAATTCTGGATTCAAGGAATTCCTCAACGTTGCTTGAGTTGTTTTTCCGGTTCGCATGGAGGGTGAGTTCGATAATTTTCATGCTCGCTTGCATTCAGATAGCAATACATTTCTCCTTTTGGGTGCTATTCGGGATGTTTAGAAAGCGTCAAACCAGACATTGAACTGAGTGTTCTGAGGGCCCATTTCGCCCCGTACAGCAGACCTAACCACCACTTTCGAAGTGCGCATCGGGAAACTTAAACCCGCAAGGCCCTTTTGACCTGAAGCATCGCTGTGCGACCTAAATCACCTTTTGCAAAGCGCTTACCCAAGTTGGAGCCTTTGTATTAGCGATGGGCTCGTAGGCCACGGCGCGGTCAAAGCCCCCGAAAACCGCCTTGGTCCGCCTCATGATGGTGTGCGGCCCAAAATGACTGGTCGCCTTCGTCTGGACGACGCAGGCTGGAAGGATTAGCTAGGGCATGACAGTTGGAGCCCGTGATGACCAAACCCGCCTTGACCCTTTATCTGGCCGCACCACGTGGATTTTGCGCGGGTGTCGATCGTGCGATCAAGATCGTCGAGATGGCGCTGGGCAAATGGGGGGCGCCTGTCTATGTGCGCCACGAAATCGTTCACAACAAGTTCGTCGTGGATGATCTGCGCGACAAAGGCGCGGTGTTTGTCGAAGAACTGGATGAATGCCCAGATGATCGCCCCGTCATCTTTTCGGCGCATGGCGTGCCCAAGGCGGTTCCGGCAGCGGCGGCCAAACGCGAGATGGTGTTCGTCGATGCCACCTGCCCATTGGTCAGCAAGGTCCATATCGAAGCTGCGCGTCATTCCGACAATGGTTTGCAAATGATCATGATTGGGCATGAGGGCCACCCCGAAACGATTGGCACCATGGGCCAGTTGCCAGAGGGCGAGGTGCTGTTGGTCGAAACCGTCGCAGATGTCGAAACCGTTGAGGTCAGAGACCCGGAACAGCTGGCCTATGTGACGCAAACGACGTTGTCGGTGGATGACACCACAGACATCGTGGCCGCCTTGAATGCGCGCTTCCCTGCGATTGTCGGACCGCACAAAGAAGACATCTGTTATGCGACCACCAACCGCCAAGAGGCGGTGAAAGCAATGGCCCCGAAATGCGACGCTATTCTGGTCGTTGGCGCGCCAAATTCGTCGAACTCCAAACGTCTGGTCGAAGTCGGCGCACGCGCAGGGTGCAAATACGCGCAGCTGGTGCAACGTGCTTCAGACATCGATTGGCGCGCATTGCAGGGGATCAAAACCATCGGGATCACAGCGGGCGCATCGGCCCCGGAAATCCTGATCAACGAAGTCGTTGACGCGTTCAATGCGCATTACGACGTGCGCGTCGAAAAGGTCGAAACCGCAGTCGAAAACGTGGAATTCAAAGTCCCGCGTGTTTTGCGCGAAACCGCGTGATCATTCGCGACGAACATACCGAAGACGCAGATATTCTGCATCAACTGACATATGATGCCTTCAAACCAATGACGTTCAGTAACGACAGCGAAGCCGACTGCCTGCGACAATTACGAGCCGATGGCGATCTGTTTGTGTCGCTGGTTGCGGAACTGAACGACGAAATCATTGGCCATGCCGCGTTTTCGCCTGCGCATATCGGAGCCGAAGCGGGCCGTTGGTTTGGGCTTGGTCCGATTTCCGTGCGGATTGATCATCAAAGACAGGGCGTCGGTCGCGCATTGATTGCCAAAGGTCTTGAACGCTTGCGCGCGTCGGGGGCGGCGGGTTGCGTTTTGCTTGGCAACCCTGATGTCTATCGCAGTTCAGGATTTCGCAGCGATGGCCAGCTGACATATGGCGATTTGCCGACCAAGCTGGTGCAACATGTTTGCTTTTCAGGCGCGTCACCGGTTGGCGAAGTCACCTTTGCCCCCGGTTTGGCAGCAACCGATTAGGTCACACGGAAAGAAGGGTACAACATGCTTTCACTGCAATTTCTGATGACCACCTTTGTTGTCGTCATCGCGCCGGGCACGGGCGTTTTGTACACGCTGGCGCTGGGGCTGGGCCAAGGCAAACGGGCCGCCCTTTGGGCCTCATTGGGCTGCACCATTGGAATTGTACCGCACCTATGCGCAGCAGCGCTGGGATTGGCGGCGATCCTGCACACATCGGCTCTGCTGTTTAACATCGTGAAATTTGCGGGCGTCGCTTACCTTCTATATCTCGCGTGGCAAATGCTGCGATCCGACGGCGCGCTGGCAGTGTCCAGCACCACACAGCGCAGCGTTGGGTGGCGCATCGCGCGGCGCGGCGCGCTGATCAATATCCTGAACCCCAAACTGTCGATCTTTTTTCTGGCTTTGCTGCCGCCGTTCTTGTCTGGCAATGCAGCCACGGCGCAGGTTGAAATGGCGACGATGGGCGGGATATTCATGGCCATGACATTTGTTGTTTTCGCAATTTATGGGGTGTTTGCCGCCACGGCGCGTCAATGGATCATCGAATCCGAACGGGCCATGCGCTGGCTGAACCGAACCTTCGCTGCCATATTCGCCCTGCTGGCCGCCCGCATGGCCGTTGAACGGATTTAACGCGCGCCTTTCCATTGCTCATATCAAGCGAGTTAGAATGACCCGAATTCCCACCGCTCCTTTGGTTCTTGGCCTTGCAGGATTGATCCCCTTTCTGTGGGGCGCTGCGACCTATCTGAATGCGGATCTGCAAGCGTGGGGGGCCACAACCTTTGGCGCTCGTTTTGTTGGGCCTTATGTGCAGCTGTTTTACGGCTCGGTTACCCTTAGCTTTATGTCTGGGGTTTTGTGGGGCTTTGCCGCCAAGGCGACCGGTCCACAGGCGACGGCTGGATATATGCTGTCAGTGCTGCCAGCACTCTGGGCGTTTTTCATGACTGGTGGTGGGCCGATCAGTGCTGGAACAAATCTGATCTTTGGGTTTGTTGGATTGTTAATTTTGGATGCCGCCTTTTCGCGGTGGAACCTGACGCCGCATTGGTGGATGAGCTTGCGCGTGTTGCTGACATCCGCCGTCGTTGCGTGTCTCGCAGTCGGAGTATTCCTATGAGCGATCAAGAAACGCTGTCTGTTTATGCCGAGAACGCCCAAGAATACAAACAGATGACAGATCGCGGGGGCACATTCGATCCGGCCTTGCAGGTCTTTATCGACGGCCTCCCAAAAGGCGGACATGTTTTGGATCTGGGCTGTGGGCCGGGGCAGGCGGCCGAAACGATGGCGGCGCATGGATTGTCCGTGATTGCCACAGACGCAGTGCCTGAAATGGTCGCCTTGGCCCAAAAGGCCGATGGCGTGACAGCGCGCGTGGCAAGCTTTGACGAGATCGAAGGCGAAGACCTTTACGACGGGGTGTGGGCCAATTTCAGCTTGCTTCATGCCAGTCGCACTGACATGCCGCGTTATCTGGATGCCATCTTCCGTGCCTTGCGCCCCGGCGGATGGTTCCATATCGGAACAAAACTAGGAACAGGCGAAGCCCGTGATAAAATCGGGCGGCTGTACACCTATTATGAGCAGGACGAATTGGAGACGCTGTTGGACGCGCGTGGTTTGACGATTACGGATCGAAGCTTTGGCGACACTGTGGGTCTGGATGGCGTGGCGGCCAAATGGATATGTCTGCGTGCCCATGCCTGAGTTGTTTGCCTATACCGATGGCGCCTGCAGCGGCAATCCCGGTCCCGGTGGCTGGGGTGTCTTGTTGCGTGCGATGAATGGCGACACCATCGCCAAGGAACGCGAATTACAGGGCGGTGAAGCGGACACCACCAACAACCGTATGGAACTGCTGGCCGCGATCCACGCCTTAGAAGCGTTGGAACGCTCCAGCACCATCACCGTCGTAACAGACAGCGCCTATGTCAAAAACGGCGTGACCAGCTGGATATTTGGCTGGAAAAGAAACGGCTGGAAAACGTCGTCCAAGAAACCCGTGAAAAACGTCGAACTGTGGCAGCGTCTTGATACAGCCCAAGAACGCCACACCGTCGAATGGAAATGGGTCAAAGGCCACGCAGGTCACCCGGAAAACGAACGTGCCGATGAACTGGCCCGCGCAGGTATGGCCCCCTTCAAGAAAAACGGGGCATGATTCACAAAGCCTGCCCCGTCGTGCTGCACCCTGACGGCGCGCCGCTGCGCCATATGCAATATCGCCATCCCGAAACCGGGTTGCAGCTGGTCACAACCACGATCCCCCAAGGCGACAACCCGGTGCGGCCCGCCGCACAATACCTGTTCAAGGCAACCGGGCTTGAGACAAGCGCGGCCATCCCACTGGGCCACTCAGACGAGATTGCCGACAAGGAACGCTGGCACTTTACGCTGTGCCGCATAAAGCCTCCGGTGCGCGATGAATGGGCCCACGTAAACGCAGATGACCCAACATATCGGCTTCTGTGCAGTTGGTTTCTGCTCGATGAAACCAGTCCAGACATGTCGGTATCTTGCATAAATGCCCTAAGGTGGATCCACCTGAACGCGATTTAGCACATTCTGTAACAATCCTCACGAAATTCGAGAAACAGCTTATTCCGACGTGATCAGACGTGACGGATAGGTACCTTTTTATTTCAACGCTTCTGTCCCATCTTGGTTTCAACAGAGAACGAAAGGACAGACAGATGATGAAACGTACACTTACATTGCTCGCCGCTGCTGTGACCAGCGTTGCCATTTCTACGCAAGCTTCGACGGCTGCGTCTAACCTCCCTCAGAATATCGGATCCGCCGGTTTTGTGAGCGCATCAAGTGACGTGCAGCTCGAATTGGTCGGCTACAAATTCCACAATGGACGCAGCAAAGGCCGTCACGGTTTCAATCGCGGACACAGAACGCGTAGTGGAAACGTGTATCACGGCAACCGCCGCGGTCACCAAGCGCATCACGGACGCCAAGTGCATCATGGCCACAATGGTCACAATGGTCACAATGGTCACAATGGCCACGGGGTGTCGTCCAAGCATCATGAACATTCCAGCAAGCACAAAAAAGTGCTGATCTTGAAGAAGCTGTTTAACTAATCAACCACAGACCCTCCTCCCAAAACCGGGGCCCTCGCGCCCCGGTTTTTCTGCGCGCAATGCGTCGTCAAAACGTGTTGAATACGCCCCATCGAACGCGCTTAAGACCCGCCGTGTGTCTTAGTCCGGTCCAACAGTTTCCCTAGAAACCCATCCAAAGACCGCGACAGACAATGTTGACATCCACACCACCCCATTCTGATAAAGAACGGCCCTTACCCACAGTCCCGGCTGATGTTCGCTCTGCGGGACTTTGCTGCCGTTCATCAGGCCTGTGGCAAGGTCTGCTTTTCAAGAAAGGATCGGGAACTTTAGTTCACATGATTTTTTTGAGCCAGCCAGATAGTCGCTCCACCGCATGTTGGATCTTCTTCAACATGCTCAACCAGATCAAATCCATTCGTTTGCAAAAGGCTTTGATATTCAGTGGCGTCTAAACTTCCATGGTAGAGCGGTTGGCCTTCGAATATTCCGATTTCTTCACCAAGCGAAGTGCCACTCGTGAACATCAGAGCTGCACCGGGATGACAAAGTCGACCAAAGGTTTCGAACATCGGGCGCTGGTCTTCTGGCGTTAGGTGAAAGAAGCTGTGCCATGCTATCAAGCCATGAAATCTGCCCAACGGCGGGAGATTTCGCATATCAGCGGCGATCCATGTATGTTCGGGGAAGCTCTCGCGAGCAGTTTCAGTGAGTGCTGCGGCACCATCTATGCCAGTGATCTCAATTCCGTTGGAGATAAAATATTCGGCAATCGGTTGACCCGAGCCGCAACCAAGGTCCAGAACCTGACGACCGCCCTTTGCTGTGACAGAAAGAAATTTATCTAACCAAGGCTGCTCAAAGAGCGTCTGGCCCCGCAAACCAATCCAAGCCGAAGAGTTTTCCTGGTAAAGTTCAATGATCGCGTCGGCGGCATCTTTCGACATTTCAATTACCCTTCTAAGGCAATCATTAGATTACCACCCCCGCATGAGAGAGCATAGCTGACATTTGTGCAGACCGCAGCGTCGGTCAATGTGGGCACAGTCCCGCCATTAGCTGTAAAAAGGCGTAAGGTCCGTTCTGTGGGACATTTCAGACTGTTGTCAAACGCTCACGAATGTCTGCAGTTTTGTTCAATTCGGGTTCGTCTTGAGTGGAATTTAAGGTAGGAGGTTCCGGCAGTGACGTCTACCTAAAGGGAGGGGTGCCGGGTATGAACTTGGTCGAAAAAGCCAGACTTTACGCACAAGCGGCGCACCGTGCCGTGGGGCAGAAGCGGAAATACACCGGCGAATGTTACACCGTTCACACGGTAGATGTCGCCGCGTTGGTTGCGCGCTTTGATGGTAGCGAGGAAATGGTTGCAGCCGCGCACTTACATGATGTTGTGGAAGATACAGCCATTGAAGTGTCCGATATCCGTGATGCGTTTGGTGAGGAGGTCGCAGATTTGGTTGACTGGCTTACGGATCGCTCAAAGCCGGAAGACGGCAATAGGGCTGTGCGCAAGGCCATTGATCGCGACCGTTTGGGCACGGCACCGGCTGAAGCACAAACAATCAAATGCTGTGATCTCATATCAAATACGACCTCAATTGTTGAACATGACCCAAGCTTTGCCCAAGTTTACCTCAGGGAAAAATTCGAATTGCTTGACGTCATGACTTTGGCGGACCCAAGAGCACGGGAGGCGGCATTGCAGCAGATGCCCGCCCCATGAGGGACACCCAATAGCCGCGACAACGGGGCCCACTGTTAGAAATCAGCGGCGCGGATAAACCCGCCGTTCAATGCGGATCTGCGGATGTCCGTACTATGTAAAAAGCGGGGATCACGGCAGGAACGTACCAAGTTGCGCCTGCGGCCTGACTCTCTTCGGGTTTCTTTCGATTGGACGGGCTGTGGGCCCATAAATGTCCTCGATCACCGTCTGTCGATGCTCCATCGCACCCTCAGGCAAGACGGTCTTCAATTCATCGCATTGCTTTGCACTTAGCTGTTTCAGGCACTCTGAACCGGGGTACAAGCTTTCTGTTGGCATGCCGTTGACCCAGATCACCTGATGGCGTTGGAAAAATAAGTGTATATAAATCACGTTCCATTTTCCTTGGGCAATTCGGGCACGGCTTTGTTTCACAGCAACAATTTTCTTTGCAGGCATGAGAAGGTCAGGCCTGACAAGCACGCAATGTTGGGGTGAAATTAATGTGTTTTCCTTCGCCCCAAAGGTACCTTTCGAAATTAAAATAGGCCGGTCCTGTGGACGCATGAGAAGATCTGCGGGGCCGAGGTGCCGTTTGCCGATCCATAAAATCGGCTGCGGGCCATCGTCCAACGTTAAGACCATGTCACCCGGTTTAAGGGTCTCAATCAGGATTGGTCCGCGGGGCGTCTGAATATAGGAACCGGATGTAAAGCACACCGGAGCATTCGATTGCCCGGAGTTGACGTTAAATCTACCGTTCCCATTTTCCGCGCTGCTATCATCAATGTCCCCACTGTTATCAAAGTCCTGATCAGTATGGTGATCGAAGGTTGTACTGCTTTGATTGGCAACATTGCTGCCGGGGGCGACAAACAGCTCTTGCAATGACGGCGCGCCGGGATCGCTGGACGTCAAGATATTAGCGCTAAAACGAAGGTAATCGTCGCCCATTCTATCAATGCTATCTTGAACGGACGCGCTTTGCCCCGGATTTTGCGGCGTGTATGTGTATGTGGGTGTGCCCGCCAGATAATCAGCCTGCGTTGCGTACACAACAATCTGGGTGAAGCCACTGCTTGATGTAAGCTCACCATCGGCTGGAACAGGATCAACAGTAAATTCAACAACCGCCTGATCAGAGAAAGGCTGGGTCCCTCCGGTCACTGTGATTTGTCCGGCAGAGTCTTGTCCGGTATTGGACAGAACATTTACGTTGGGAGCTAGAAGTATATCAGCCCCTGAAGCCAAGAACGTCGCCAAGATGATCACCGTAACAAGCGATGTGTGTCACTTTATGACGTAATAAAGTAGGGTCCAAATGTGAAGATTTGGTCAACTGCCGGGGACCACACTTTGCTTCAAATTCACTTGCGTTCGACCAAACAACCTAAGGCGCTAAAGAGGTGGACGCCGAGGTTTTTCCACTTGTGGACATTCACGCAGCGCACAGCATCGCCCTCTCTGGGCTCGAAGAAGACTTTATCGGGTTCAATCTGCCAAAATCAACTGCCAAGGTCAGCTGAGTGGCCAAAGGTGTCACTCGCTGTGGCAAGGCCTGTGGCTGCTTGGTGTCTTTAACCGCGCCGTTCCGCTTCGACGTAATCGACTAGGTCGTCATCAAGACGCCCACACCCATCATCGATCCAATTCATAAGTTGTGCTCGGATCGAAACGCGGTCGAACTCACGGATGGTTTCAAGCCGAGTTGTTCGCCCAACGGGGATGAATTTCAACGTTTTCGTTCCGCAAGACACCGAGGCCTCCTCCGTCGCATCCGGGGCTTCAAAGGAAAACCGAAAATGTTGGAATGGTTCGTTAACTTCTATTGTATGGATTTCCTCAATCTTAGCGATGTCATCAATGCGGCTGACGACACGAAAACTAAGGCCCGGTTCTATCCAATCCATCGAAAGCGTATCGGCGGCTCCATAGTCTTTGAAGGTATCCGGAGTAACAGTCAGATACGGCCAAAGCTCTTCCGGCTTCAAATTGGATGTTGTGGAACTGCGCAGTTGTTTTGGGCGACAAGGAAGAAACCGATCCACCCAATCCCCGCCATAAACAGTGATGATCAGATAGCACAATAAAATACCGAACACACTTGTGAACGTAGAAAGACCACCATCCTCCTCGCCGCTAAAAGCCCCCATCAAGCTAAGCACGGGAATCGAAACGGCAACGGACTCTGCCGTATGCCTGATCTTAGGGAAAAGAATAGCAAGGGCCATCAAGAACGCCGTCAAAATAACCATGAACGCCAAACCCGCCACTATCGAGAATGGCAGATCCAGAAAATGCGAAGTCCGACTGAAAAAGGAGATATAGCCGCCAAGAAATGTCACCAAAGCCACAAGGACAACGCGCCGACGCTCTCGAAACAGGCGCTTCAATAACCTATCCATGAAACCTCCAAAAAACAGTTCGTTACGCATTGTCGAGAGGCTTTGTGTTAATAGTTTGACTTAGGCGAATCCAAAGTTTTCATGATTGAAAGTTGCAGTTTTTACGCCACACAACACCCGCGTGACTGCAACCTCCTCCGTACTGCTCGGTCACAAAAACGCCGCCGAAACGGGTAACCTGATCGGCTTTCGGGACGCAGCCGACCTCGGACCCGTGGGCAAGCATGTCTGTATTTTCTCCCGTTCACAGATCGCGGTTCTTTGAGCTATCAGGGGCCGCACATCTTGACTGTGCCTTTCGCATGAGGCAAATTCAGGCCCCTGGGGCGGCGAACGCCTCGTGAGGCTCAGGCTCAAGTTTCGCATCCATAAAACCCACATCGATAGGGAGGATGCGCATGAGCACGCACCACAATTTTCAAACATATATACCCGGCCAACATTCCGTTCGGGGCATCCCATTCAAGGCCCACAAAATCGACGGCTTCACACCTGAAATGCTCGAACAGAACTATGAGGAAATCTATGGCGGTGCCGTTCGCCGGTTGAACGAGATTGAGGCACAGATTTCGTCCGGCAATCAGGACCGCTCATTGAGACTTGAACACCAGACCGTCGCCAATGCCGTAGCTCTACACGAACAGCACTTTGAATCCTTGGGCGAAGACGGTGGTGAAGACCTTGCGGACGGGTCCCTCAAGCACGCCATTGACGCGAGTTTCACAAGCGTCGCTGTTTGGCAGGCTGACTTTTCCGCAATGGCGACATCGTCAACGGGTGGTTGGATGGTTCTAGGCTGGTCAGAGCGATTTGGCCGCCTAATGAACGTCCGGTTCGGTGACGATACACAGACGATGGCCAACTTGGTCCCGATCATTGTGCTCAACATGGACGAGCACGCGTTCTCTGCTGATTTCGGGCCGGACAAGACCGCCTATGTTTCTGCCTTCCTCCAGAGTATTCATTGGGCGCGCGCGGCGCAGCGGTTCCTTAGATCAATGGGTATCGCCACCACTCCTGAGGAAAAACCCGACCCCACCCAAATCTCCATTTCCGAACTGAAAAGCCGTCGCGACAAAAACGATGAAGTGCTTGTGCTTGATGTACGTCACGACGACGACTGCGAACGCTACAAGAACCGAATAACTGAAAGCGAGTGGCACAATTCCTTTGATGTCGCCGCTTGGGCCAGTGATTTGCCCAAAGACAAGCCTGTCGTTGTCTATTGCATGTATGGCTTCTGGGTCAGTCAAAAGGTAGCAGAAGAGTTGCGTGAACACGGCATCGACGCGCGCAGCCTGACAGGGGGCGTCACTGCATGGCGCGCGATGAGCTATCCGTCATTCAACTACAGCGCTTAAGAGCATCTATCATACCTTCAGTTTTAATGTGCTGGTGAACAATTGGCGGCCAATGTTTTGCCAACAGCAGACATTGGCCACATCGCAGAAGAACTGGCACATTGGGCTCGTAAGAGACCTTCACTGCATTCAAGACCGGTTCTTAGGCCATTCTAGTAACTCAAGGTCCGCTCCGCGGACAAAGCGACCCTTGCCGCCTCCGTTGCCAACGGCCGCTTTTCAAATGCTGCACTGACAGCGAAACGCACCAAAGGGCGGAAAGCCGTCGTTGGCTGCAAGCGCGAACTTAAATTGGCACGCCAAATACAGCTGACACTCATGGCTGCAATCAAGTCTTCTGTCCGCAAACGCTGCTGGCGGCAGCTACGAGCCCAAAATAAGGTTTTCTATGCCGCAGTGAAGAGAATATTTTAATTTTTAAAACTGATTTGTGAACTCGTGATAACTTTGCCAGCCATCGCCGCAGTCAACGTTTCCCAGTCGACGGAAATGTCGTCGTTTTCGGGTAGGCTGGTGAGCGGCGCATCCAATGCAAAAACAGTGATCGTGTATTCGTGTTCGGACCCAGCTGGTGAACACGGGGGCGTATATCCCGTATGTCGTTCGTCTTTGTCGGCACCTTCATTGCCAATAGACGCTGGGTTGGCGCGGTCAATTTCGGGTGTATTTGGCGGGATATTCCACAGCAACCAGTATTGGCTGGGAGCATCGCGCCCAGCTACCGCGCCTCTTGGATAGTGGTGCATGATCACCGCGAGGCTTTCAGTGCCAGCAGGAATTTTCGACCACGCCAGTGGAGGAGATACGCCTTCCCCGCCATCGCGTGTGCATTTCAGCGCAGCCGGCAACATGCCCCCGTCCACAATTTCAGGGCTGGACAGGGTGAACACGTCCTGCGCGACGCTGACAGTTGCCAGTGACGCGCTGACCGATACAGTGACGCATATGGCCCAAAACCAGTTCAACGACAAAACTCGCCGGTCATCAGTTCACCGGCATTGGTCACAGTTTTAGTCGCGAAGGTGTAACAACCATCCGTATCCGCCGGTTCATAGCGGATAAAGAAAGCATCACCCTCGTAGGTATAATCCATGCTGCGGGTGCCATCGTCGTTTTGTGTGAACAAAAGGTTTTCAACCCCGCCGCGCGGTGGGCGACCGGGTGCTGCACCGCCACCGGTTGCAGCGGATAGGGGCCGTACACGTGGCAGTCCATCAAATTCAGGAACTTCGCCCATCAAGCATTGCACAATGTAGGGCGCATCTGGCGATGTGTGATAGCGGTAGCCAAAGGTGCCGTCGGCCTGACCATTACAAACGTCTAACTTTCCCTCCGCAATCGCGGACCCGTCGGGGTTTGCATCGCCATAAATTGGAAACCCGTCAAAGGCCCAGCCGATGATCGCGGCATCACCGGCATTGGCCATCTGCTCAATCATACAAACTGGTTCAGCGTGGTAATGGTAATCGTCACCGCGCCCCGCATGGCCGCCGCAAACATCAAGCTGCTTTGTGATGATCGTGTCGTGTTGGGTCTGGTGGTGGGCAAGGTCGGCTTGGCTCATTTCGCCGCCGCCTGTGTAGTCGTAGATGGGCACACCGTTTACGGCGACGCCCAAGGCCGCATCCCGAGTCAGAGGGGTGCCGCTTAGAACTGGTGCCAGAATAACCGGCGCGCCGTACTCTGCGGGTACGGGAACCTGTTCGTTTGTGCCAACGATGCCCGTCATCATGTCGTGGTCAGGATAGGTGTCCGACGATATGATCGCATGACTGTCTGTACAGGTCACAACCACCTCGTCGTCAAAACCCGCGTCCGCAACCGAGGCCGCAACCGCGTTGCAATGGTCTTCGTGTGCGAGGGCAAGTGTTGAGAAAGAAATCAGCGTTAGGGCGGCAATGACGATAGGTTTTGAATAAGCCATATTTAGACTCCCCTACAATTAATTATTCGACAGTCAGACGGCACAGAACCGTATTGCTTTGCTCAAGATCGGGGCCCCAGATCAGTTCAGCGTCGTCCACCCAAGTGATTTCATCAAAGCCATCCTTTGGACCGACCTCACGCGCGGAATAAACGCTGGCTTGTGGCCAATCCGAGGTGTCGAAATCAGCCGTGTCCCAGCCGCCCGGCTCTTCGGATGCTTCGAATGTACACGCCCCTTCACCGGCAACAGGGTTGGATGATCCCTCACAAGATTTGTCCAGCGGTGCGGAATGGATAACGACGCACTGCCAAGCATCGTTGCTCACCGCGACGTTTACGCCGGACGCATCCTTAATTTGCAAGATCAAACCGCCATCGCCCATCTGTTGATTGCGCGCACCGATGTATTCCAATCCTGTGTCGTTTTCCTTGAAGTCCTTAGCGACCACACCGATCACAAACGGACGTTCGGCCTCGAAGGTGAAGCTTTCAGCGTTAAACGAGCGCTCCGTGGTGATCGGTACGCTGTCTTCCGCGACTTGTGCGCCGTCGATACGCATCTCGAACCAATTGTCGGCCCAAACATCAGCAGAAAAGGTTTCGGCTGAGAGGGGGAGTGCTGATATTGGCAGCAGAGCCAGCGACGCGAGAATAGGTTTCATCGTAAGATCCTTGAATGGTCAATAACTCTTATACGTCGTCATCGTTGTATTCCGTCGCACAAGTTTTTCTCTTTATTTCATGGTAGCCTAGCGCGCAAAGCAGTCGTCGACAATGGATCCGCGAATGACCGCCAAGTCCGCATTGCGGTCATCCAATTAATCAAAATACTGCATGTGGTCAGCAACGTCCGCTTCGGGGAAGCCGCACTGCAGCGTCGAGTTTCATTGCCAAGGTCCGGTAAGGGCCGTAATTTCAGAGTCAGTTTTGCACGTTTCCCGAAAGCTGACTTTGGCTGCGATGCAGAAAAACGGTAATTTGGGCTCTTAGCCGTCATTCGCTGCATTTTGCATAAAGGCCCGCGTAATAGCTGTCGCGCATCAATTTTGTGTTGCTTGAAAACCGAACACAAATACGTCCGCGAAAGCGGCAAGAGGTTTGAATAGCCAACTGTGAGAGGTTGAAGACTTCGTTAACTTGGGGTGGCAAAGGTTAACGCAAGCGAAGTGTGAACTAGGTGTAAAAGGTGTTGGTCGTGATGAAAGCCAGCTTTGAGCGCCTAAAGCTGGCTTTGACCACAAAGGGTCGAAAAACCTGCCGATTGGCAGGTTTTGAAAGATGGCTTTGGGGCGTCAAGGCTGGCTTTGGGGCGTGTTACCCCTGCGCGCGGTGCATTAAGATAAAAGGCGGCGAGCGATGACTTGAGCCTGAATTTCGGCGGCCCCTTCAAAAATGTTCAGGATGCGGGCGTCGCATAGAACGCGGCTGATTTTGTATTCTAGGGCAAAGCCGTTGCCGCCATGTATCTGTAATCCGTTGTCCGCCGCTGCCCACGCGACACGCGCGCCCAACAGTTTGGCCATACCCGCCTGAACATCGCAGCGGCGTCCTTCGTCTTTTTCAAAGGCCGAGAAATAGGTCAGTTGGCGTGCGACCATGATCTCCACGGCCATCATCGCTAACTTATTGGCAACACGTGGAAATTCGATCAGGGATTTGCCGAATTGCTTGCGGTCTTGGGCGTATTGCATTGACAGATCAAGCGCAGATTGCGCAACGCCAATGGCCCGTGCCGCTGTTTGAATACGGGCGGATTCAAAGGTTTCCATCAGTTGTTTGAACCCTTTGCCTTCCTCGCCGCCCAGCAGGTTTTCCCCTTTGATGTGGAAGTTATCAAAGGCCAGTTCGTATTCCTTCATGCCCCGATATCCCAAAACCTCGATTTCGCCGCCGGTCATACCTTCGGTCGGGAAAGGGACGTCATCTGTACCGGGTGTCTTCTCGGCCAGAAACATGGAAAGCCCTTTGTAATCAGATGTTTCCGGGTTTGTACGGGCAAGAAATGTCATCACGTGAGTCCGCGCGGCATGGGTGATCCACGTTTTGTTTCCAGTGACTTTGTAATCCCCATTCGCGTCTTTGGTCGCCCGTGTTCGAAGACTGCCAAGGTCGGATCCAGTATTCGGTTCGGTAAAGACAGCCGTCGGCAATGTCTCAGCACTTGCGATGCGCGGCAGCCATTTTTCCTTTTGCGCGTCGGTACCGCCAGCCATGATCAATTCAGCCGCGATTTCAGAACGCGTGCCCAGTGATCCAACGCCAATATATCCACGCGAAAGTTCTTCGGACACAACGCACATCGATGCTTTGGACAGGCCGAAGCCGCCAAATTCTTCGGGGATTGTCAGGCCAAAAACACCCATTTCGGCAAGATCTTGGATGATTTCTATAGGAATCAGCTCGTCGTTCAGGTGCCAGTCATGGGCGTGGGGTTCGATTTTTTCGACAGCATAGCGACGGAATTGGTCGCGAATCATTTCCAGCTCTTCGTCCAGCCCGCTTGATCCAAACAAAGTGGTGCCGGCTTGGTCTTGCATGAGCTGCACAAGACGAACGCGCGCGGCTTGCGTATTTCCGCTCTGGGTCAATTCCATCACAGCGGGCGTGGTCAACGCGCGCATGTCGTCTTGGCTCAGGCCAACATCCTGAAGACGCAAAACTTCGCCTTGGTTCATCTGGATGCCGCCATAGATCTGCCAGAGGTATTCGCCAAAAGCGATCTGGTGAATAAGCTGTTCGATTTCGCCAAAGCGTTCATCAGCGTCCAGTTTTTCGGCCCAATTCTGCATCTCATGCAAAGATTGGGCGTAGGTGGCGATCCATGCCAGCCCATGTGCGGCGGTTTGGTGTTGTTCGATCAATTGCCCGGACACGCGCCCATCTGTCGTGACTATGGTTCTGACAGCCTCTGTCGCGCGAGAAACTGCTTCATCTACCGCAGGCAGCGCGTCACGCGTCAGGCTTAACAAATTAGAGAGAATCACTGCCGTGTCCAATTCGATCGTTTGTCCGTCATGCGCCATCATAATCATCCTATGAGCTTCGTGGGTATGATCTAGGATGTTTGCAGGTGCAGCGCAATTAAAATTCGTTTGAAATGAAAAAACTTACGTAATCTTACTTAGCTGTGCTCGATCGCTGAGCCCTAAAGGTCACCGAACGCGGTGAGTCTTTATGTCATGACGTGCCAGTAAGCTGGCGTTTTCACGGCTGTGTGTCATAGGGGATAAACTGAAATCGGCGTTAAGCTTGATATTAGAACAGGTAAAGCACGCGGATTTCATAGAGCAACAACCGGTTGAGCCGGAATGTCTGTGCACATGTCTAGGGATGGTTGAGGGGGTCTTTTGTCACTTACGGTGAAATTTGTTGGTTCGGAGTATCACTGCAATAAATAATTGCACCCCGAACCAACCACAAATTTCGTATGAAAATGAATTTAATTATTGGCCGTAACAGTAACTTCCATCAGGCCAACTTTGTCGAAAACTCTACTCGATCACCAATTCTTACTCGTAAAAATGCTTCGACGGTCTTGTAACGATTAAGCGCTACGCGCTACGGTCAAACCAGACACATCTTCAATAAACGTTAAGATGCGTGACTTGATTTTATCGTCATCGATTGCTGCTAGGGCTGTAACAATGTCCATTCCCCGGTCCAAACCAGTCGAATCGACATCACCATTTAGGCCTTCAAAAAAGTAAGACGTCGGTATCCCGAGAATCTTTGACAAATCATATAAACGGCTCGCCGCTATTCGGTTGGAACCAATTTCGTATTTCTGAATTTGCTGGAACGACAGACTAAGTTTCCGAGCAACATCCGTTTGCGACATACGGCGCAGTGTACGGATTTGTTTCAAGCGACGACCAACATGAACATCTACAGGATGCGACATTTACTAACACCTCCAGGTTTAACTGTTACAAGTTTTCCTAGAATTTGAGATTCCTTGCAATTGAGTGAATATAAACTTTTTTCAACCATAGATGTTGCATTGATGGGTGATTTGTGTAACCTTGTTGGTGTATTAATCACCCATTGAATCATGTTTGACAGCGAAAAAGTAAATAATACAGCGCCTCAGCACCCGCTTTTGTACGAAATGATAAGATCTTTCGTTACTTTGGCGAAGTGCTTGAATTTGTCTCGTGCGGTCGACGAGCTGGGCAGCACACGTCAGACGGTGCGCCGGCACATCAGCCAATTGGAAGAATCGATGGGCGTGCCATTGTTCTCAGTGCAAGACCGCAGGTACGAACTTACTGACGATGGAGTGTTGGCGTTACCTGAGGCAAAGCTATTGTTGGCGCGTGGTAAGGCGTGGCTCAGTCGTGAGATTACAATGGCAGACGGGCTGCAACACCTTACGGCTGAGAAAGGGGATTGGGTCTTTTTTCAGCAAGAGCAACCGCTCAGTAAAATTTGGACCAAGGATGACAATAATCTGATGCGTGAAACGTTTCGCGCATGGGCGATGTCGGGCGGGGAAATCGAAAACAAACTGATGAATCACGTTCGTCCGTTTTTGATAGTGTTTCGCCATACCGCCGCCGGCTGGGTTTGCACAGAGTTTGGCGAGCAATCTTATTACGTCGCATGGTTCGGCAAAGATTTTGCCCGATCCAGTATCGGTCGACCTTTAAGGCAAATGCCAGCGGGTGAAGAATTTGCGACGATGTTGGACGAGGCCTTTCATAGGGTCGAGGCGACGCAGTCATCCCGGTTGGACTATGTCTTTACGTATATGCCCAAAACCGATGGTGGCCCTGCACACCCAGTCAAATACCAACGACTGATGATGGGCGGTCGTTTTCCAGATGGGTCATCCGCCGTGTTGTCGATGATAACGCCAAGAATAGATCTGGAGATCTTTGGGCTGGATGACGAAAAGTTGAAGGACGAAATTTTAAAAACTCAGCCAAAAATGGGTGATGTTGATCTAAAACTTGAGGAGATTTCGATTGCAGTAAACGAAGGGTAACAGGCAAACAACCAAGCTGTATCGAGCGCAGTGCGCAAAATACGAGCATTCTCGGAGTATTTAGCATACCTTAGTGGTTAACGTCACTTAGGAGGGCTGAATGTCATTCCAGTTTGCTAACGATGCTGCGGCATTTATCGCAACGAGTCGAAGTATCTTACGAGATCATGGACTCGAGGTTCGTATCGGCTCTGATTTCCAAGAATATAAGGAAATTATTGCCGAACACAGACCGATGCAGGTCTTGGGATATCCCTTCGATCCAGCCCACCAAACGCTGTCAGAAGACAAGGCGTTTTGGTTGACGGGTTGGAACAGTGACGGGCAACTGATTCACACGCAGGCGGCGAAAGCTGTTGACCTGCATGGTCGTCCTTTGAGCGGATTCTTGCTCAAAAATTTCCGCATGTTTCCTCCGCCTTACAAAGATATCGACCTGAAACGTTCGCGGTTTCGTGCGACGCCGGGATCGCACTTGATTGACGGTCATGTCGTGTATCACGGCGAGGTTTGGATGGCCCCAGAACAAGGCACGTACCGAGGTAGCGGCTTGTCCACTGTTTTGGCGCGAACTGGTCTTTTGGAGGTTATTCGGCGCTGGGATCCGGACTGGGTGTATGGATTTATGTTGCGCGCGGTTGCGTTCAAAGGCTTTGCCGAACGCATGGGGTATATGCACAACGAACCGGGTGCGTTGCTTTGGTATCGTGAGGGGAATGACGACCCGGCAGAAGCGTTTTTAACTTACCTCAGCCGGGCCGACGCTGCATATATGCTAGATATGCCGGTCGCAGACCTCGTTAGTCAGACCGTCCCGGCCTGAGGGGCGGGACTTAACCGATCGCCGCTGCGCGCACGTCTTCGTCGATGTGCGGCAGGTACTGTTCGAAGTTGTTCGAAAACATGTCGACCAGGTTGGCGGCCTGTTTGTCATAGGCGCCAGCATCGTCCCAAGTGCGACGCGGATCCAAAAGAATGTCTGGAACGCCGGGAACGCTGACTGGGACGTCAAATCCAAAATTTTCGTCCTTGCGGAACTGGCCGTTGATCAAAGTGCCGTCCAGAGCCGCTGACAGAAGCGTACGGGTTGCATGAATGGGCATGCGTGAACCTGTACCATATGCACCACCAGTCCAGCCTGTGTTGACCAACCAACAGCTTGCACCATGCTGCGCGATTTTTTCACGAAGCAGGTTTCCATACACCTCTGGGCGGCGCGGCATGAAGGGGGCGCCAAAGCATGTCGAAAACGTGGGTTCTGGTTCAGTCACGCCGCGTTCTGTACCTGCGACCTTCGACGTAAAGCCCGACAGAAAGTGATACATCGCTTGCGCTGGCGTCAGTCGTGCAATGGGAGGCAGAACGCCAAACGCATCGCATGTTAGCATGATGATGTTCTTAGGATGTCCGCCAAGCGCAGAAGTCGACGCATTAGAGATGTAATGCAAAGGGTAAGCGCAACGCATGTTGGCGGTCAGGCTATCATCCTTGAAGTCCAGCTCCTTTGTATCCTTGTCGAACACCATGTTTTCAATGACGGTGCCGAATTTTGACGTCGTGGCATAAATCTCAGGCTCGGCTTCTTCGCTGAGATTGATGGTTTTGGCATAACATCCACCCTCAAAGTTGAACGTGCCGCGTTTGGACCACCCGTGTTCATCGTCGCCGATAAGAACCCGCGACGGATCCGCCGATAATGTGGTTTTCCCCGTACCAGACAGGCCAAAGAAAATGGCCGTATCGACTGGGTTGCCCGGTGCATGGTTTGCCGAGCAATGCATTGGCATCACGCCTTTTTCAGGAAGCAGGTAATTCAAAAGAGAGAACACGGATTTTTTGTTCTCGCCTGCGTATTCCGTACCGCCGATCAGAATAACCTTTCGGTCAAAGTTCATCGCAATCACAGTGCCGGATCGGCAATTGTGGCGTTCTGGGTCTGCTTGGAAAGCCGGGCAATTGATAACCGTGAAGTCCGCGACGAAATCATCAAGGTCTTCGCGTTCAGGGCGCCGCAACATGTGTCGGATGAACAAACCATGCCACGCCATTTCAGTCACCATGCGGACGTTGATGGCATGCGTCGGATCTGCTCCGGCTACGAGGTCCTGAACAAAGTAGTCCCGGCCCTTCATGTGTTCCAACATGTCATCGTATAGTCGGTCAAAACCTTCTGGGGACATGGCGGCGTTGTTTTCCCACCAGATTTTATCCGAAACACTTTCGGTTTTCACGACGTGTTTGTCTTTGGGGGACCGCCCTGTGAATGCGCCGGTTGTCACTAGGAAAGTCCCGCCTTGGCCCAGCTGGCCTTCATTTCGCGAAAGTGCTTCTTCGATCAAGTCTGGTTCGATCAAGTTGTAATAGACGCTGCCCAACTCCTTGATCCCCTGATCTGCAAGCTGGAATTTCGGGTTTACACGCCCTTGCGTCATTTCGCTTCTCCTGATTTATCGCGAAAAATTTGCCGTTTTTGGTGTGAAAACGACGTCTCGGGAAAAGGCATAACACGCTGATTTATCGGCTGAACAGATGCCTAGACATGCGTTAGCGCCACCATCTTCGAGTTAGCGCAACCAAGGGGAACAATGACCCTCGAGATGACTGTTAACCTTCCTCTGGCGGACAAAAGTGCGGCAATTTAGCAAGCATTAAGCAGTTTGTAGCGGAATTCCGGTGCATACAGGGGCACGATTCGCACAACTTTGTTGATTCGTTCTGCCAAAAGCCGGATGGTGGTGAAAAAATTCGAGCAGCGAAAAGGAAACAAGCAATGTCTAAAATTGCGTTGGTAGACGACGACCGAAATATTCTGACCTCGGTGTCGATGACACTTGAGGCCGAAGGTTTCGAAGTCGAGACATACAACGACGGACAAGCCGCGCTTGATGCGTTCAACAAGAAGCTGCCGGATATGGCTGTTCTCGACATCAAGATGCCGCGCATGGACGGAATGGACCTATTGCAGCGCCTGCGTCAAAAGTCGGCAATGCCCGTTATCTTTTTGACGTCCAAGGATGATGAGATCGACGAAGTGCTTGGTTTGCGGATGGGCGCAGATGATTATGTAAAGAAGCCGTTTTCGCAGCGCCTGTTGGTCGAGCGTATTCGTGCGCTTTTGCGTCGCCAAGAAGCGACCACAGGGGAAGGTGTCCCCGAGACAGAAGAAACCAAGGTTATGGTTCGCGGCGAATTGCGGATGGACCCTTTGCGTCATGCCGTAAGCTGGAAGAATTTGGACGTGTCATTGACCGTGACCGAGTTTCTGCTGTTGCAGGCGCTTGCTCAGCGGCCGGGCTTTGTTAAGTCGCGAGATCAGTTGATGGATGTCGCTTATGACGATCAAGTTTACGTAGATGACCGGACCATCGACAGTCATATCAAGCGTCTTCGTAAGAAAATGCGGAGTGTGGATGATGACTTTTCCGCGATTGAGACGTTGTATGGGATTGGCTATCGCTACAACGAAGAGTAACGACGCGTTGGGATTTGACATAGGATAGTGCAGTTGCGGGATACGTCCGCACAATCGTCACGTGAAGGTGACGTGGTCCTCGGAGAGGATTGGGTTACGCCAGAGGCGGCAGCCACGGCAGAGCTGCGCGATAGCCGTGCCAAACGCGGGCTTTTCTCGCTCCGCGCTTCGCCTCTTACGCGCAAAATCATCACATTCAACCTGCTGGCACTGAACGTACTGGCGGCTGGGATTCTGTATCTCAATTCAACCCGAGATAGTCTTGCTTTGCAACGTATTAATGCACTTGTGAGCGAAGCAGAGCTAATTGCGGATGTTTTTGAAGCCGGATTGCCCGATGGTGTTCCTGTTAATATCGCAACGGGCGATGGCATTGATGTGCCTGCAACATTGGAAAACATCGACCTGCGCAACGGTATCGAAGTATTCGTCTTTGATTTGGCCGGTACTTTGGTTGGTCGCGCCATTGGCGAAATGGTCGAGGACGCAGACGAAGTTGTCGAAGAGGATCGTGCGGTTCTTACAGATTCGCTTGCTTGGATTTGGGAACGTGTGTCTTTTCCTTTCACAAGTGATGAAACCGGTCCGTCACAATCCGTAGAAGATCAGTTGCGAGCGCGTGTCGAACTGGCAATCAACGAAGGCACACGTCTTGGCGATGGTTTGGATATTGCTGGCGGCAAGCTCTTTAATGTCGTGACACCAGTATTACAGGCACAACGCCCCGTTGCGGTTGTCGCAATCACCAGTGCGTCTGGCGAAATTGACGGACTTGTTCGTTCTGGTCGTGAGCGGGTTTTGCAAATGTTTGTCATTGCAACCTTGGTGTCTGTTGGGCTCAGCCTTGTCTTGGCCTCAACGATCGCCAATCCCTTGGCTGATCTGGCTCAGGCTGCTGAACTTGGGCGGGACAAAAATTCGCGCAAGGTCAATCCTGGGCGCATTCGCATTCCAGATTTGACCGCCCGACCCGATGAGATTGGTTGGTTGTCCGGTGCATTAAGAGGCATGGTATCCGCGCTTTACAATCGCATTGACAGCAACGAACAATTTGCCGCTGACGTTGCACATGAAATCAAGAACCCGTTGGCCTCGCTACGGTCCGCTGTTGGTACGTTGCGGATGGTTAAAAAGGATGAACAACGCGCCAAATTGCTGGACGTGATCGAACATGATGTGCGTCGGCTGGATCGGCTTGTTAGTGATATTTCGAACGCCTCTCGCCTTGATAGCGAACTGGTAAAAGAAGAAGAAGAACCGTTCGATTTGCTTAAAATGGTTGATACGCTTAGCCAATATTTGGGCGAAGATGCCCGCGCGCGCGGCATTGATTTCATTACCGATATGCCAAAATCACCAATTACCGTTCACGGTTTGGAAGCGCGTTTGGCGCAAGTGTTCGTCAATTTGATCACCAATGCGACGTCATTCTGCGAGGATGGCGATGCCATTCGGGTTTGGATTCGAAAACGCCAGAACCGCGTTTTGGTTGTTGTCGAAGACACAGGACCCGGAATCCCGGATCAAGCTTTGACGAAGATTTTCAAACGCTTTTACAGCCAACGACCAGAAGAGCACTTTGGCAACAATTCTGGTCTGGGGCTTGCGATCTCGAAACAGATCGTTGAGGCGCATGGCGGTGTGATTTGGGCCGAAAACATCCGTCCAACGGACGCTGATATTACGTCTGAACCTTTGGGTGCGCGCTTTGTCGTGGGTCTACCGGTTTAAGGTGCCGTGATCGTCCACGCGACGGCTATCGTTTTTTCAAATCGCGCAGCAATGATCATAGGTCCCGCGGGCTCGGGAAAGTCTTCACTTGCTTTGGACCTAATGTCTCTTGGTGCACACTTGATCAGCGATGATCGTGTCGAATTGCGTGTCGATGATGGTTGTCTTTGGGCCTGTGCCCCTGAACAAATCGCCGGAATGATCGAAGCGCGCGGCATAGGTATTTTGGCTGCTGATTATGTGGCGCGGGCCAAGCTTAACCTTGTGGTCGACTTGTCTGAGGTCGAAATACTACGTTTGCCGGAAAAGCACAGTAAAGAATTTCTTGGTCATATTGTGCCATGTGTTCACAAATCAGAAACTACAGCTTTCCCTGCAGCGATTCTGCAGTATCTCAAGGTAGGGCTTGCCTGTGAGCAATGATAAATAAGGGTGCAATATGGACCGGCGCATAGTTCTCGTTACTGGACCATCAGGGGCAGGGCGCTCTAGTGCGATCAGGGCGCTTGAGGACAGCGGCTATGAAGTCATCGATAATATGCCGTTGCGATTGCTAGAGCCATTGCTTGAAACGCCGGCACCTGAAAGGCCAATTGCATTAGGTATTGATCCGCGGACCCGTGATTTTTCGGTGCGGGCTGTCGAAGAAGCGCTGAGCTTGATGGCGTCAAAATTCAACATCCAACCGGAATTGCTTTATCTGGATTGTGACACACGCGTTTTATTGCAACGGTTTTCCGAAACGCGTCGAAGGCATCCGTTGGCCGAAGAAGGGCAACTTGAAGCGGCCATCGCCAGAGAGATCGAATTATTGGCGCCCTTACGGGAACGTGCAGATCTGCGAATCGATACGTCCGGGACCAACATTCACGAGCTTCGCGCAGAAATTGAAACCTATTTTGCAGCCAGCGACGAAGGCTTGATGGCGATTTCAATTCAAAGTTTTTCATACAAACGCGGTGTGCCCGGCGCCGTCGATATGGTTTTTGATTGTCGTTTTTTAAGAAACCCTTATTGGGAGCCGGAATTACGAAGACTGAATGGAACCGACACACCAGTGCAGGACTATATTGCTGAAGATTCGCGCTATGCCGAATTCGAAGAACGGGTCCGCTCGCTATGCTTGTTTTTGTTGCCCGCGCACAAGCATGAAGGGAAATCCCACCTCTCCATCGCCTTTGGTTGCACCGGTGGGCAACATCGTTCTGTTGCACTTGCAGAAACTCTTGCTGCAGCCCTTGCAGACAAGGGCTGGCGGGTGTCAACTAGACACAGGGAAATGAACGCGCGGGTGGCGCACAGAAAGTCCAAAGAGTGATTGGTATAGTCATCGTAGCTCATGGCGGGCTAGCTAGTGAATATCTTGCTGCAATAGAACACGTCGTTGGCGTTCAGTCAGGCGTGCGCGCCATTGCGATTGAACCGGCACATGATCGCGATCTCAAGCAATGCGAGATTTGCGAAGCCGCCGACGAAGTCGATAAAGGCGGCGGTGTTGTCGTTGTCACGGACCTGTTTGGCGGGTCGCCGTCGAACCTGTCCTTAAGGGCGTGCAAGCCACAGGACCGGCGAATTCTGTACGGTGCGAACCTGCCAATGTTGATTAAGCTTGCCAAAAGCCGCCATCTTGCTGTTCCAGAGGCTGTTCGCGCCTCATTGGATGCGGGCAAGAAATACATAGACAGCCAGAACGTCGGGGACACGGTGTAACGGCAGACGTCTGGGGGGTAAGATTGTCAAATGGCAAAACGTACGTTGAAGATCGTAAATGAAAAAGGGCTGCATGCGCGAGCCTCTGCAAAACTTGTCGAAGTTGTCGAAGAGTTTGATGCGTCTTGTAACGTCACGAAAGACGAACAGTTTGCCTCTGGTGACAGCATAATGGGTCTTTTAATGTTGGCAGCATCAAAAGGAACATTTATTGAAATTGAAACTATCGGGTCTCAGGCGGACGCACTTGCGGATGCATTGGAAACTTTGGTGGCGAACAAATTCGGTGAAAAAGTCTGACCCATACGGGCGGATGCAGATGCAGGGACAGCATCAATTGGTGGACGGCACACAAAATTTGACTACGACTCATTCTGAGGAAAAAGTTTCGTTTGCAAAGTATGACAGGCGTAGCCTGAGCTATGCGTCTACTTTTGTTGATCCCAAGAAAGCGTTCTTTATCCGCGTCATAGAGGCGTTCACCGGAAAGTTGACCATAATTCGCCTGATCCGCAAGTTTGAACGGGCGGGAGCACCGCGCGGGCAAGGTTTCTGGCGGGCGTGTCTGGACGTTATGGGTATTGATCTGTTGACGCCTGACGAACAGCTTCAGCGTATCCCGAAAGAAGGCCCAGTCATTGTCGTGGCCAATCATCCGCATGGAATGGTCGACGGGATGATCTTTGCCGATCTGATTGGTCGAGTCCGGCCAGATTACCGAATTTTGACACGATCTTTGTTGACCGCCATCGACGATGTGGCTGGCAGCTTTATGATTCCGGTGCCGTTTCCACATGAGAAAGACGCGCAGCGCAAAGGCGTGGAAATGCGGTCAAAAGCGTTGGCGCATTTGAAAGAAGGCGGTGTTGTCGCCTTGTTCCCGTCTGGCGTCGTGGCCTCGTCAGAAACCTGGTTTGGGCCAGCTGTCGAAGAAGAGTGGAACGTTTTTACGGCGCAATTGATCCGGCGTTCAGGTGCAACCGTTGTGCCAATGAAATTTCCGGGCGCGAACAGTCGGGCCTATCAGATTGCCAATAAGATTTCGCCCATGTTGCGCCAAGGCTTGTTGTTGCATGAGATCGTGAATTCGACAAACAAGCCTCAGGCTCCGATTGTGGGTCATCCATTGCCGGATGAAAAGGTCCGGGAATGGAGCGAGGACCCACGCGGTTTCATGGCGTGGTTGCGCGAACATACGCTTGCCTTAAAGGACTAACGGGTCGGAACAGGTGTTTCGCCGCGATAATCGTAAAAGCCGCGCTGTGTTTTACGACCAAGCCAACCTGCTTCAACGTATTTCGTCAAAAGGGGGCAGGGGCGGTATTTGGTGTCTGCTAAGCCGTCATGAAGCACGTTCATAATGGCAAGACACGTATCCAATCCAATAAAATCGGCCAATTCTAACGGCCCCATCGGATGGTTTGCACCCAGACGCATGGAACTGTCGATCGATTGAACTGATCCCACCCCTTCGTAAAGGGTATAGACGGCTTCGTTGATCATCGGCATCAGAATGCGATTCACGATGAAGGCGGGAAAATCTTCCGCACTTGCTGATGTCTTGCCCAAGCGTGCAACGACTGCCTCGCAGGACTTAAAAGTTTCTTCGTCCGTCGCGATACCACGGATCAATTCAACCAATTGCATCACGGGCACTGGATTCATGAAATGAAATCCCATGAATTTTTCCGGGCGGTCGGTTCTGCTTGCAAGCCGTGTGATCGAAATCGACGACGTGTTTGATGTTAAAATTGTATGTGGTTTTAGATGCGGCAACAAATCTTCAAAGATCGCCTGTTTGACCGTTTCGCGTTCAGTCGCGGCCTCAATTACCAGATCGCTTGACCCAAGCTGTGCAAGCTCTTGAGTTGTGCGGATGCGGGCAAGAGCAGTATTTTTTTCGGCTTCGGTAATCTTCTGACGGCTGACCTGACGATCAAGGTTTGCTTGAATAGATATAATCGCTGCGGAAAGGGAATCGGGGCTGACATCGTTTAGAATTACGTCGTAATCGGCCAACGCCATAACATGCGCGATACCATTGCCCATTTGGCCTGCACCGACGATTCCGACCGATTTGATATCCATGCGCAGGCTCCTTTTTTTTGCACATTAGGGGGCCAGAGCGCCAATCCGCAAGGGCACTTCTGCAAGTTGAAATATTTGGGCGAGTGTAAGGATTGCGCAAGATTCAGCGAATCTTAAGAACTGTATGCGATTCCCTAAACAGGGTGAGTAAATATGAGTGGGTATCATGAGTTTTGATACGATGGGGCCGGGGGGCCTTGACTACCTGCCGTGTCGGTATGGTGCATCAAAGTTACGTTTTCGTGGACCGAAACGCGATTTAGACAAACCTTTTGTCGCGTTTTTCGGTGGAACAAATACGTACGGAAAATTTGTTGAACGACCTTTCGCGGATCTGATTGAAGACGAATTGGATATAGCGTGCGTAAACTTTGGTTGTTTGAATGCTGGCGTCGATGTGTTGGCGCATGATGCGTTCATGTGTGAAATACGCAATCAGTCCAAGATCAGCGTCGTTCAAATTGTCAGTCCGCGAAATATGTCGAACCGATTCTATTCGGTGCATCCGCGGCGCAATGACCGGTTTCTAAAGCCATCTGCATTGCTTGAGACAGTGTATCGAGAAGTCGACTTTTCACAGTTCAACTTCACCAAACATATGTTGAAGCGGTTGCACGAGGTGTCACCGGAACGCTTTCGCGCTGTAAAAGAAGAACTTCAATCGGCTTGGTCTGCGCGGATGCTACAGATGTTGGATGAGATGTCGGGTCAAACTGTTTTGTTATGGTTTTCTGATCATCAACCCCAAGACAATGAAACAGACTTTGGCAAGGACCCGTGGTTTGTGTCGCGTCAAATGTTGGATGAGGTCACATCGAAAGTCGCCGCATATGTCGAAGTGATTGCATCGCCAAAAGCGGTAAACCTTGGAACGTCGGAAATGGTGTTCTCTGAAATGGAAGAACCTGCGGCACAGACGTTGCTTGGACCTGCGGCGCACCGCGAAGTTTCGGAAAAGCTAGGGCCAGTTTTGCAAGGCTTGCTGAAATGAAAAAACCCGCCGGTTGGCGGGTTTTTCTAGTATTTTTGATGCTTACAGTTTTTCGATCAATTCAGGCACAGCCGTGAAGAGGTCGGCAACCAAGCCGAAGTCCGCAACCTGAAAGATTGGCGCTTCTTCGTCTTTGTTGATTGCAACGATAACCTTGGAATCCTTCATGCCGGCAAGGTGCTGAATCGCGCCCGAGATGCCGACAGCGACATAAAGGTCAGGTGCAACCACTTTGCCAGTTTGACCGACTTGCCAGTCATTTGGGGCATATCCAGAATCTACCGCGGCACGAGACGCGCCAACAGCAGCACCAAGTTTGTCCGCCAGTTTTTCGATCAGGGCAAAGTCATCTTCGGACCCGACACCACGACCACCAGAAACCACAACGCCCGCAGACGTCAGTTCTGGGCGATCACTGGCCGCGACTTTATCTTCGACCCAAGATGACAAAGATGGGTCAGCCGCTGCGCCGATAGTTTCCACTGAGGCTGATCCACCCGTACCGGCTGCATCAAATGTTGAGGTCCGGAATGTGATGACCTTTTTCGCATCCGAAGATTTGACGGTTTGGATTGCGTTACCTGCATAGATTGGTCGTTCGAACGTTGATCCATCTACGACAGCTGTCGCATCTGAAATGACCATAACATCAAGAAGCGCTGCAATACGCGGCATGATGTTTTTGGCATCCGTTGTGGCGGGTGCCACGATATGTTCGTAATCGCCGGACAAGGACACAACCAAATCGGCCACAGGTTCCGCCAATCGTTTTCCGTACAATGCGTCTTCGGCGCACAGCACCTTGGACACACCGTCGATTGTTGCCGCTTGCGCCGCAGCGTCAGCGCATTTCGCGCCAGTGGCAAGCACAGTCACATCGCCCAAAGCTTTCGACGCAGCGACAGTTTTTGCAGTTGCATCCATGGCCAATTCGCCATCGTTGATTTCTGCGAGAAGAAGAACTCCCATTACACAGCCCCCACTTCTTTAAGTTTCGCGACCAGTTCGTCCACCGAACCAACTGTGATACCGGCGGCACGTGTGGCAGGTTCTGCCGTGCTAACAACCTCGAGGCGCGGAGTGATATCAACGCCATAATCAGCGGCTGTTTTTTCGTCCAACGGCTTTTTCCTGGCTTTCATGATGTTGGGCAATGAAGCGTAGCGAGGTTCATTCAAGCGCAGATCAACAGTCACAACTGTCGGCATGTTCACTTCGATTGTCTGAAGACCGCCATCGACTTCGCGCGTGACTTTCGCTTTGTCACCGGAAATCTCGACTTCGGATGCAAAGGTCGCTTGCGACCAACCCAAAATGGCTGACAGCATCTGACCGGTTGCATTCATGTCATTGTCGATTGCCTGTTTGCCGCAAAGAACCAAACCTGGCTGTTCTTCTTCAACGATTTTTGCCAGAATTTTGGCAACCGCTAAAGGTTCTATGTCGTTGTGAACGTCATCCGCCGCGATCACTAGAATGGCGCGGTCTGCACCCATGGCCACCGCGGTCCGAAGTGTCTCTTGCGATTGCTTAACACCAATAGAAACGACGACCACTTCATCGGCTTGGCCTGCTTCTTTCAGACGTATGGCCTGTTCGACGGATATTTCGTCGAACGGGTTCATCGACATTTTGACATTTGCAAGATCAACACCCGTTCCATCCGCTTTGACGCGAACTTTCACGTTGTAGTCGATCACACGTTTGACAGGTACGAGCACCTTCATAAACGTTTTTCTCCCATAATGGTTCGACTTCTTTGTTAGAAGCGATCTAGTGACTAAGAAGTGGTTTACGCAAGCTATTCGCCCAAAAACAGTATAAAATCGTCACGTCACTGTCAGAAGACGCCGTGTCGCAGTGTAAATACGTCCGTTGAAGGCGGGAAGTTCATTTTCCAAAGGAGTTTTGTCATGCAAAAGGTTCTAGGATTTGGTGGTTTTTTCTTCCGTTCAACCGATCACGAGGGGCTTGCCAAGTGGTATTATGACGTTCTTGGTATCAGTTTGGTGCCCCAAACGGCGGAAGAAATACCTTGGATAGCTGAAGGTGGCGCAACCGTTTTCGCCCCTTTTTCTTCTGATACGTCGTATTTTGCGGCGGACAAATCTTTTATGTTGAATTTTCGGGTTGGGGATATCGATGCAATGATTGCCCAGATTGAAGAGGCGGGCACGCCGGTCACGCGCCTTGAGGATATGCCCGGCATTGGCAAGTTTGCCCATTTGACGGATCCAGAGGGAACACCGATCGAGATTTGGCAGCCCGAATAAAGGCTTTATCAATCAGCGATTTGCGCCGGGCACCCACAATACATCGTCTTTGCCACGGTCATTGGCGATGCGTGCGGCAACGAAAAACCAATCGCTTAATCGATTGAGGTATTTTACGGCGGCCGAATTGATTGCTTCTGTTGTTGCCAACTCCACAGTCATGCGTTCAGCCCGACGTGATACAGTACGGCACACGTGAAGATGCGCTGACAGGGCTGAACCGCCCGGCAAAATGAAACTGCGCAAAGCCTGAAGGTCTGCGTTCATGGCATCAATCTCTGCTTCCAGTCGTTCCACCTGCGCGTCGGTCATTCGCAGCGGCGGGTATTCGGAATCTGCGTCTTTTTCCATGTCCGGGCGGCAAAGATCAGCGCCAAGGTCAAAAAGATCATTTTGAATAAGACTAAGAGCAGCATCCATTTCAGGGGACGCAGCAAGGCGGGCAACACCGACAAAAGAATTCAGTTCGTCCGTGGTTCCGTACGACGCGACGCGCAATGAATGTTTCGCAACGCGATCACCATTGCCCAATGCGGTTTCGCCTGCGTCACCCGTTCTTGTGTAAATCTTGCTCAGAACAACCATCAGGAACCCGTCATTCGTTTGAAAAGAATATAAGCGACGATCAATAGGACGGCCACGAACTGTGCCCCAATGCGATATCGCATAAGCTTGTTGGAATTCTTTTGTGCCCAACCTGATCCCTTTGCGAAACCGCCAAGGCCCAGCATTAACACGACCACGACTGCGAGGCAGGCGAGGAGAATTAAAACGAAGAGCGGATCAGAAGCCATAAGATACCTGCCAAATTGCTGTGTGCACTTGATTTAGGCGAGAACTGGCAAAAAGCGAACCCTACCCGCCCTTGGATAACACCTGATCTAATACGCGTGTGGGCAAAATTCGCTTGAGAATGGCCATTAAGTAGGTCGGTGTTGTGACAAAGTAGCGCGGACGAGGGTTTGAAGTAGTCAGCGCTTTCAGCACCTTTTGTGCGACGGCCTCTGCTTCCAGCTCAAAAGTTGCGCTGCCAGACCCCTTGTATAGTTTGTCCAATAGGTTGTCGCGATATTGGTCTGCGCGCGGCGAGTTTTCCCAATCCACCCATTTTTCGAAATGTGGTATCGCATTTTCCCGAAATTTTGTACGGATCGGGCCGGGCTCGATCAGAACGACTTTGATATCTGTGTCCCGCAATTCAATGCGCATCGTGTCGGTTAAGCCTTCAAGGGCGAATTTGGTCGCATTGTAGGCCCCGCGCCATGGGGACGTTACGAACCCCAAAACAGAAGAGCATTGGATGATATGCCCATGCCCTTGCGCCCTCATGATGGGCAGCGCGTTCAATGTCAGGTCATGCCAGCCAAAGAAATTGGAATCAAAAATTGCGCGCAAGGCATCGGTGGGCAAATCTTCGACGGGTCCGGGTATGGCATAAGCCCCGTTGTTGAACAACGCGTCCAGTGTCCCGCCCGTGGCTTCCATCGTGGCGTCAAAGCCAGACCGAATACTTTCGGGATCAGAATAGTCGATGCGCGGCGACTCAAAACCATCTTGGCGCAAGGCTTTGCAATCGTCTTCTTTTCTGCACGAAGCGAAAACGCGCCATCCGTTGGCGCGCAGCAGCTTTGCGGATGCCAGACCAATACCCGACGAACAGCCAGTAATCAGGATCGTTTTTTCAGCCAAACCTTAACCTTCCCGCGATGGATGATCCGCACAATGATCTAGCAAAGATCAGAGTGCAATTACCCGTCGCTGAGAAGAAAATCCGCCATCCAGCCTTGTGCGCTACCTTGGACAGAACGCAGGCGAACCCATCCATTGCCGGGGTCTTCGAGGATCACTACCTGATCGCCACGCACCATACTATTAACAACACCAAAGTTTTTCCCCGGCCCGCCTCTTAAGTTCACGCGATTTCCGGTGACAGAGCGGATATCGTCGTTCGAAACATAGTTTTCTTTTGGAGCAGGGTCTGCGGAAAAATCAACTGGTGTGACAGTGGCAGCCGACGCGCCTTCGATTAAGCTTGGCAACACGAAAGTCGGCTCCACAGGCGGCTCGATGACCGCGTCCTGAATAGGCTCTGGTTTTTGCGCAACGACACGTGCGGGCACAGTCTGAAGTGTCGATGATGGTCGAACAACATCCTTGAGTTTGATGAGGTCCAGAGAAACGCGTGTTACGACTTCTGGAAGTTCGGCAACTACGACATCTTCCTGAGGCTCAAGTGCAGCAGTTTGGACGTTTTCTGGTGCTTCGATGCGGGACATCCGGGTCGCGACGGGATCAAATTCAAGTCCCCCGCTCATTTGAAAAAAGGCAAAGGCCAGAAATACAAACGAAATTGCAATAAAACGGATCATTAACGTCCCCCGGACACACAGATTCTTTACACGGTTGTCATCTTAACAGACCGGCAGTTTTTCGCCCATGGGAAAAAACCATTTATTTCCCAGAAAAATTTGTATTGCTGAATGCAGCAACGCGCTTGTTCCTGCTTGGGCGGCCCGCTACACAGCATCTATGTCAGATACAACCGCCAACCCCAATATGAACCTTGCAGAGCCGCTGCGCCGGGCTTTGGGTGAACGCTATCTGACCTATGCATTGTCGACAATTATGCATCGGGCGTTGCCAGATGCACGCGATGGATTGAAACCTGTTCACCGTCGGATCCTGTTTGCGATGCGCGAATTGCGCCTTAGTTCAAACGGTGGTTTCCGAAAATCGGCTAAGATTTCGGGCGACGTGATGGGCAACTATCACCCTCATGGAGACGCCGCGATTTACGATGCGATGGCCCGATTGGCACAGGATTTCAACGTCCGATACCCGTTGGTGGACGGGCAGGGGAATTTTGGGAACATCGACGGAGATAATCCGGCGGCGTCACGTTACACAGAAGCGCGCATGACCGCGGTCGCTGAGGCGCTGCTAGAAGGTCTGGACGAAAACGCCGTAGATTTTCGAGACAACTACGATGGCACGTTGACCGAACCGGTCGTGATGCCCGCGACCTTTCCCAATTTGCTGGCCAACGGGTCCAGCGGGATTGCCGTGGGGATGGCAACCAATATTCCGCCTCACAATATCGCCGAGCTGTGCGATGCGTGTTTGCATTTGATCAAAACGCCTGACGCACGCGATGATACTTTGTTGAATTTTGTGCCGGGGCCGGATTTTCCGACAGGCGGCATAATTGTCGAGCCTCCGGAGTCGATTGCGCAAGCCTATCGGACAGGCCGTGGCGGCTTTCGGTTGCGTTGCCGGTATGAAGTCGAAGATTTGGGCCGCGGGCAATGGCAGATTGTTGTCACTGAAATCCCGTATCAAGTTCAGAAATCAAAGCTGATCGAAAAGATTGCTGAACTTATCCAAAATAAGAAAATCCCAATCCTGGCTGATGTGCGGGACGAAAGTGCGGATGACATCCGCCTCGTTCTTGAGCCGCGTTCCAAGAATGTGACGCCTGACGTTCTGATGGGAATGCTGTACCGCAGTTCCGATCTTGAAGTTCGCATATCGCTGAACATGAACGTTTTGATCGACGGCGTGACGCCCAAAGTCTGTTCAATGAAAGAGGTTCTGCGCGCGTTCCTTGATTTCCGACGTACAGTTCTAATCCGTCGTTCACAGCATCGCATGGAAAAGATCGACCGGCGTCTTGAAATCCTCGAGGGTTTGATTGTCGCGTTCTTAAATCTTGATCGGGTGATTGATATCATCCGGTATGACGATGACCCCAAGGCCGCGTTGATGCGCGAACAGTGGGGGCAAGATTTCGTTCGTGCGAATTCAGAAGCTGATTATGTTTCTCCGGGCGCTGGAGATGGCGAGTTAAGCGACTTGCAAGCCGAAAGCATTCTGAACATGCGGCTGCGCAGCTTGCGCCGTTTGGAAGAGGTCGAACTGCAGCGCGAACAAACCGAGTTGATGGAAGAACGCGCGCAGTTAGAAGATTTGTTGGACAATGATGCCCTGCAATGGGCTGCGATCTCGGATCAGCTTAAGACGACGAAGGTCAAGTTTGGCAAAGACTGGGAAGGTGGCGCGCGCCGCTCGACATTTGCCGAAGCTGGCGAAGTCGAGGATGTCCCAATCGAGGCCATGATCGACCGGGAACCTATCACTGTCGTCGTGTCGAAAATGGGTTGGGTGCGTGCCATGACAGGCCACATCGATTTGACCCGAGAATTGAAATACAAAGATGGCGACGGCCCCAATTTCATTTTCCACGCGGAAACAACGGATCGATTGCTCGCGTTCGCATCCAATGGCCGGTTTTACACGCTTTCGGCGTCGAACTTACCCGGTGGGCGCGGCATGGGCGAACCGATGAGTTTGATGGTCGATTTGCCAAACGAAGCCACCATCGTCACGATTTTTGCGCATAAAAGTGATCGTAAACTCTTGGTCGCCTCTTCTTCCGGGGATGGGTTCATTGTGCCAGAAAGCGAAGTTTTGGCGCAAACCCGATCCGGCAAGCAGGTTTTGAACGTCCGGGGCGATGTCAAAGCAGCAGTGTGCAGACCTGTGACCGGAGACAGCGTTGCCGTGGTCGGCGAAAACCGAAAAGTGCTGATCTTCCCGTTGGACGAGCTGCCTGAAATGGGGCGCGGCAAAGGCGTGAGATTGCAAAAATACAAAGATGGCGGGATGTCAGATGTGACAACCTTCACTTTGCAAGAAGGGCTGTCGTGGTTTGATCCTGCCGGTCGGACACGCAACGAAACTGAGCTTGGCGAATGGCAAGGCAAGCGTGCCAGCGCAGGCCGCATGGCGCCTCGCGGTTTTCCACGCGATAATCGCTTCAATTAAAACGACATCGATATAGCACGAAAACAGCGCGCAATTTCTTTCACTCTTTGCGCCATGATTTGACCGAAATTGAATATTAATCACGTTTGAGTGGAAATGATGTGATGCTTTGGATCCTTTTGCGACCCTTGAGCGTTGTACGGTATTTCGCAAACAAGGGTAATTGGATCAGTAGATCCGGTGCAAAGGAACGAACATGTCTATCCAACTTCAGGGCCGATATTTTGGGCAAGGTAAGCCGCTTTTTTTATTGTATGTGAAAACGGCGTTTTTGAACCTGATCTCTCTTGGAATCTATCGGTTTTGGGGCAAGACACGCATTCGCAAATACATTTGGTCAGCCGTGTCGTTGGGTGAAGATTCGTTTGAATATACCGGCACGGGGCTGGAAAAATTCTTAGGGTTCCTTGTCGCAGTGGTCATATTGGCTGTGTATCTTGGTATCATTCAAATGGCGCTGCTGTTCTTCGGGCTAAGCCTGCTGGGTGAGGCAACGACGGAAGCCGAACAATTGGCGCAGATCGGCGTGTTCTATTTGACGTTCTTTGCGGTACTGCCTTTGCTGTTGTTCGCACAATATCGCGCGCGCCGGTATAAACTAAGCCGGACACGGTGGCGCGGGCTACGGTTTGGTATGGAAAACGGCGCTTGGGGGTACGTGCTGCGCGCCTTTTGGTACTATTTCCTATCCACAATCACACTTGGAATTTTGATGCCGCTTTCAACGTTTAAGTTGGAAAAATACATGGCGGACCGCATGTGGTATGGTAATGTAAAATTTCATCAATCCGGCCGCTGGCAGAGCCTGTATGGCGGATTTCGCCATGTCTTAATTGCGCTGGGTATTGTCATCGCAAGCATCGTGATGCTTGCGATCGAAGCCCTGCCCTTCCTCGCGGTAATTGGTATTTTCGTCGGATACATCTGGTTTCTGATCGGGCTGGTGTACTATCATGTTTTTGCATTCAACTATCTGACAGAATGCAAAGTTCTGGATGAAAAGGTCTTGTTTTTCTCGGAAGCACGCACGGGTACGGTCGTTAAGATTGCAATTGTCGGGTCAATTGTGATTGGATTGCTTTTTGCAGTGATCGCTGGGGTCGTTTCCGGCATCGCCTATCAAATGCGTGACGCGCTGATTGGCCTTGAAAACATTGCGGTGGGGCCTCTTATAATCAGCGGAGTCCTGTATGTCACAGTATTAATGATCACGGGCGGATTGAACCTAGTAATGATCATCCAACCCATCATTGGGCATGTTGTAAATCATGTGACAGTTGACGGTGCAGAGCATCTGAGCGCAATCCAGCAGCGTGCAGGTGACGATGGTGCCGATGCAGAAGGATTTGCGGATGCGCTTGATGTGGGTGGAGCCATCTGATGGACAATTCTGAACTTGGGCAATGGGGCCGGTTTTTCGATGGAGAAAGCGGTCAACGGCTTGAGGTTGCATTGCATTTGGATCGTGCAGCCGAAACGTTGCGCCTAAGTCATCCGGACCTTCCGTACGGGTCGCAATATTGGCCGTTTCGCGCCATTCGGGCGTTGGCGGATCAAGCGCGCGAGGATCAGTTGATCCTAAGTTTGTATGACGATGGTGCGCTTGACAGTGCGTTGATCACGACCGCTCGGTTGACGGTGGACGACCCTGACGTGATCCGTGAACTCAAGTCCCGTTGTCGCAACCTAAAGCGCAAAGACTTGAAGGAAGGAACTGGCCGAAAAATTGTTGTCAGGGCTGGCGCTGCTGTGGCTGCGATTGCTTTGATGATTTTGGTTATCCTGCCTGCCATGGCGACCACATTGGCCCGGGTGATCCCAATCGAACGTGAAATCGCCTATGGGAAATCAGTGGTTGGCCAGATGGAGCGGTTCTTGGGCGGGAGAGAACCGGGCGCGTTGCTGTGTAGCAATCCAGACGGGCTTGTAGCGCTGAATGCGATGGAAGATCGTTTGCTGAAGGCCACAGACACGATTTATGACCTGAATATTGTCGTCTTTAACCACCGTATGGTGAATGCTTTTGCCGCGCCAGGCGGACAGATTGTGATCATGCGCGGACTGCTTGATAAAGCCAAAGATGCAGATGAAGTCGCTGCCGTTTTGGCGCATGAAATTGGGCATGTCGAAGCACGAGATGTGACGCGGAATGCTTTGCGTGCCGCGGGATCGGCCGGGCTTTTGTCTATGGTTTTGGGCGATTTTGCAGGTGGGTCAGCGGTTGTATTGGCTGCGGATCACACGTTGAATGCATCCTATACCCGTGCGGCTGAAGCGCAGGCAGATGTCTATGGGATGAATATGTTGCGTGATGCAAATGTGAATGTTCATGCCATGAGTGATTTCTTTCAAGGATTGTCCGATCTTGAAGGCAAGGGGCCAAAGCTTCCGTCGTATTTACGCAGCCATCCTGAAACGCAAGGGCGTGCAGAAGCTGCTCGGGAATTTGCACGCGGGCAGATCGGCACGCGGTCCGTGATTTCAGACAAACACTGGGCCGATCTGAAAAAGATTTGTAGTTAACAAAGACCGTATCGTTCTTGTTCGTCTGGTTTTCATGAGTTGGGTATTCTGACTTATGGAACACACATTCACGTGCTTTTTGGCAGGGTAATTGCGCGAGTTGGCCATTCACGTTATCGCAGGACAAGCATATGGGGGTGAGCATGTTGCGAACTGTTTTGGTTTTACTCGTTTTTGGCCTTCTGGCCGCTTGTGGCAGTGGCAAGGCCGATCTGGACAAACCACCAGTCGCCTTGGGCGATTTCAAGCTGGGTCACAACGTGGCAGTTGCCCCGAAAGTGAAAAAGGGCCCGTTTAGCCGATCCGCTAGTGAAGAAGAGCTGACAAACGCCATGCGTTCTGCGATCGCCGAAAGGTTTGATCGTTATAACGGTGATAAACTCTATCATTTTGGGATTTCTTTGGAAGGGTACGTTCTGGCCGCCCCGGGAATTCCGCTTGTTGCATCGCCAAAATCCGTTTTGATTGTTTATGTGACGGTCTGGGATGATGCCGCTGGCAAAAAGCTCAATGAAGAACCGCATCAAATTACAGTACTTGAGACCTTTGGAACCGGTGCCGTCGTCGGATCCGGGTATACATTGACCAAAGACGAGCAGCTTGTGCAATTGGCCCAAAATGCAGCCAAGCAAGTCGAACGGTATTTGGTGCGACAACAAAAAGAACAAGGCTGGTTCAAACCTGCGGATCCAAACGCGGTTGAACCAGATGCGGATGAGACCGTTCCAGACCAAGAAAGTGCATTAGAAGACGCTGTCCCAGCGTAATCTAGCTGATAAAAAATGCTTGCGTAAATGAACTCGGCCATTCGAGACGGGCTTGGGAGACGACAGCGAGATTGCGAACGGGTCTTGATTTCGGGTGAAATTCGCAATAGATGCGCGCGGAGTGAATCCGGGGCAAATGCACCCAAAGACAACAAGGGCGTCAAGAAAAGATGGCAAAGGAAAAGTTTGAGCGTAATAAGCCGCACGTAAACATTGGCACGATTGGTCACGTTGACCACGGCAAGACGACGTTGACGGCAGCGATTACGAAGTATTTCGGCGATTTTCAGGCGTATGACCAGATTGATGGCGCTCCTGAA
>JBDWUA010000005.1:0-78592 GCA_039984715.1 Paracoccaceae bacterium
TGTGACTGTGAACGACGGGGGGCAAGCGATTGTCGGCGACGTAAGCCACGTTAGGGAGGGTTGAGTATGAAAAGTGACGCTAACCCCATAGACCCAACTCTGAGGCTCAGAGAAGCGCCTAGATGCAGTGCAACGGCCAAGCCTACAGGCCAACGCTGCCGCAATCCTTCTAAGTAAGGTCGGAACGTCTGCCGCTTGCACGGCGCTGGCGGTGGTGCGCCATCCGGTTCAGCCCATCCCAACTACAAACACGGCCTGCGGACTAAAGAGGTGGAAGAAGTGAAGCGGGTCACTTCGATTTTGAGCAAGAGCGCTGGGATAGCTTTAGATTGAACGAACGACGAACGTTTTGTCGACGACTGTATTAAATAACCGTCTTTTTGACCTGCTCACCTCAGAGTCCGCTTTCTACATTTTCGCTAAAGGCGTTCGAAAAAAGTGATTATGATTTGTCAAAACGGTCGTTATTGGACCTGTCGCGCTTTACCTGCTTACGTTTTTGACGTCTCGAGGGTCGGTCTGTTGCAAAGCTACATAATCCAATTTAACCTCGTCGAGCGCATGCGATTATAGCGGAATGGCTATATTCGAGTGTCCATGCGAATTATGGCTGATCTGGAAGAAGTGATTAAACACATTGGAAGATGACAACAACGCGGTCGGAATCGTTGAGCAGCTAATCGATTTAATTAAGTTCATTGATGGCGATTTTGGACAATTGTTCGCGGCACTGTCTGTTGGTGCTTCGTTGATGATATTCATCTATTTTAGGAAGGACGGCCCAGGATACCGAATTTTTGCAACGCTTCTGTTGGTGGCTGGTATCGCAGCGATTGGGTACTTTCTCGTATGGGAGCCTGAGCCAGTACCCGGAGGAACTAACGACAGTAAAAATTCAGCTCGGTATGCTCAAGAACCGTTGAGAGTTGCAACAGAAGACTGCCAAGGTGTCAAAATTAGCTCTTCTGTCAGAGTTGATGTTTGTGTTTCTGGATATGTCGATTCTGAAACAGTGGGAAACAAAAACTTGGGGGCTAGGGGCCTAGTTGATAACGACCTAAATCGTGGTGTATGGCTTGATCATACCCCATCTGGCAGTTACCTGCCATATGTTAGAATTCGTTTTGATGAACCTTCGTCGCTTTCAAGGGTCGATTTTATGTCCGGGGACCAAAGGAGCAACAAAGCCTTTGTTGATACGGCTCTGCCAAGAGTGCTTCGATATTCCAGCTCCAGTGGTCGACAGGGCGAGTTTGAATTAGCGAATGAGGATGGAACTCAAACGTGGTTACCCGACCCACCTTTAGAAAAGGAAACTTGGGTGAATTTTGAAGTACGAAGCATTTATCCAGGACGTATATACGACGTGTTTGGAGTGTCATATATGAGGCCATTCCCGTAAGGAAACAGGTGAGGTCTGTCAGGGGTGTGGCACGTAAGCTATTTGTATAGCCATCATCTCTGCAATCCGCAGCATCAGTCGAATTTAGCTTGAAGCGGCATCCGGCGTGCAGCCCAAAAGCGGCCGCTGGACAAAAACCTACTACCATAATTCAGCGGACAAAAACGGTCGTTTCCCCCCGGCCACAAACGTTAGGCAAAATCTGACATCGGCAATGCAATGCAGAGAAGGATTGGGGGAAATTTAGGTCAGGAAATATGACTTGGAATCCGTTTTATGGTATAGGTTCTTGTTGGTTGAAACTTCCTGCGCGCTGATCGAAAAAATTACTATAGACTAATTTAGGATTAGTATGCCAAGCTATCGTGATTGGGTGACCGCACTTTTTGGAATAGCTCACGATGCTGAAGCAATACTTCTCTATTTTGACTTTACTTTTTTTACTTGGCTGCTTACCGACCAAGCCCGCAGTGGAGGTTGCTCCACCAACTCTCTCTACAGCTGAGTGTAACCTTTACTCTGAAGCTTTCGAGCTAACGCGAGTGTCGACTGGCAATAGAGTGCGGGACATACTCGTTGGCTGTGATGGAAGCGGGCGGCGAATAGCAAGAGCAAATCAAATAAAGTATCAGAGAATCCAGGCAGATACGCCATTCCCTGAGAATGTTGCTCGAGGAGGGGGAGATCAAAAAGAGATCTTTAGAAGATTAATCCTGCGGGGCACACCCCCGTCAGTAGCTGAAAGCCTTTCGCGGACAGAGGCATTCGTGACAGCTTCTGATACTATAGCTTAGAAGGATACAAAAATGTTAAGACGTGATTTTATGCACGGAGGTTTACTCGCATCAACAAGCATTATGTGTTGTGGGGCAACGCCGGCATTTGCTGATAATTTCTCTGTCAATGACATGTGTTCTACAGATGTCGGTTCCGTTGTGAGCCGGATAAAAAACCAGTCGGCGTCAGCCGCTGACAACGATGAAGATGAAAACGACGATGCGGAAGATTTGGCAACTTGGCAGGGGGTCGCTCGAAAAGACCTGATCTGGCGACCCAAAGACGTTAAAAGGAATGTCGATGGCGTCATGCACATAGCGGTCGGCTTTGCTCATAATCCTGGCGATGCATTCAAGAACAAAGTTATCCAGGGGGCCCAAAAATGGATGTCATCAGGAACCTTGAAGAACAAAGTGAGGTTTGTCTTTGTCGGGCCGGATGAAGAATGTGAGATCAAGGTTGCCTCGAGTGAAAGTTCTGGCATCGCAGAAGTCAATATAAGCAAGCTTGGAAGAGCTGCCAGAACGAGTGGTGTTTCCGCAAGTTTAGACCCTTCGCGAAAAGCGACGATGATTGTTCACAACACATCATCGATAGAACATGAATTTGGTCATGTTCTGGGTCTTGGCCATGAGCACACACATCCAGACATCCTGAAGCAGATCAATATGAACAAAGCGATCGACCTATATGCTCAGCCTCCAAATAATTGGTCATCCGCACGCACGCGGCGAAATTTTTCAGCAACCCCAGCATGCTCTGGCGACCAAGATGTAAATCTAGCGTCGGTTATGCTCTATCCGCTTCCCGCTGATATTACATCCATTGGGGTTTCTTTGTACGGATTCTCAAACATTCATGAAAGGGATAGAAGATGCGTAGAGTTACTTTATCGTGTTTAGCCGCATCAATTAGTATACAGTGTTTTTTGGCAGCGTCACCTAGTCACGCTGATGAAGTTAACGTAGATGGAATTTTTTCGATCTACCGCGACAACAATGGTTCCCCTGAGTTTATTGGCACTGGATTTTACATCGGCGATGGTATCGCCGTTTCAGCAGCACATGTCTTCTATAAGAACGGTGTCTCCAGGCTTCCTTCTCTTTCAGAAGAATTCACCTTTGTTTCGGGCAAAAACTATAATCAGTCTGCACGATATGCGCCGACCGGTCTATATGAGTGCGGACTACATTTTGATGATCTTTCAGATCGCCGAGATATTTGTTTTGTAGAGTTGGATGGTAAAGTTTCAGATAGCGTTACGGAGTACAAATTAAGCTGCCCGGACTTTCTTGCACAACCTGAATTAGTGATAGCAGGTTACTATAAGGCTAATGGGAATGTGCAAAAACTGCGTCCAACACTCACAAGCGTCCAAGCAATAATTCATGGTACAGATACTGTGGAGGATCTGGATGTTGAGATCACAAACGGCTATATTCAAACACCTTTTGAACCACAGGGAGGATTGAGTGGTTCACCTATTTTCGACAAGTTGGGTCAGGTTGTTGGAGTTCATTCTGGTGAAGTTGATACACAGTGGTTTGCTCCATTTTCAGGATTGCGATCTCTGACACTAGCGGCTTCTGGAAAGTCAGTGTTCGACAGCGACCAGTGTCGTGAAACTCTTGAAGAGTCGGTTTTTGTAGAGAATTCTGACAAAGAAGGTTGGGCTGACTCTGAGATCAAAATTCAAGGTGTAGTCGATTGGGTTGTTGATCTTAATTTTATCGCTCTAACTTTTTCTGGCAGCAATGTTACAGTTCGTTCTCTAGAGTTTAGAACAAATAGTTCCAACCGTCCTCTTTCTGTACTTAACCGAATACAGGTCACTGACCTGTCGGATGAACCCAAGTTGGTTCAGCTTGAATTAAGAACCTTATCGAAGGACGAAAAGCCCGAAAATCTAGGTTTAGTAGCCTTCGAAGAGTTTGTGAAGCAAACAGTTGAAACAAAATTAGCGATTTTGAATTCATACTACAGAGACTCGAAGAATACCTTGGGTGATTTTTGGGGAAAATACTCTTACGATGCAACCGGTGATGCGCCGAAAGAAAGTGGTATAAGAGCCTCGGGAACAGTATCAAAAAATACTTTGAAGGATATTTGGAGCGTTACCTACAACTTTGACAGCCTTGAAGACCCTCTGCAACCTGGTGACACTTTGATTACAATTACAGAGTATACTTATGAAGTTGACTCTGGAAAGTACTATGCCGATTTGGAGCTTGAGAAATGGGGTACGAAACCTCGAATTCCTGTTAGGAACGCCTTCTTTACGTTCGATGCAAGTGGCGTAGATGCAACAGTCTTACCAACTTCTTTTGAAACTTTTACCTATGACGACTCCGATAATTTGGACAAAGACACTTATAAAGTGTTGTCTGAAAGCTCTAGCAATGCTGCAGTTGTATTCTTTAAGAACTTACCCTCTCAAGAAGGTTTGAGGACTCAGTTTGTTTGGAAAAACTAATCTAGTTAGGCGCTCCGGAATGCCGTTGTGGCCCGTCTAAGTCCGTTGGCGCTATGTTGTTTTGGTTCAAAAACATCATAGACGTGTACACTTTACGCATCCACCGCCAGCGTAAATAACGTCAATTGGAACTTGGTTCTTTAGCTTCATCATAAACTCCTGAGATACAGCAAACATGAGGCTTTCGCCGCCTTCGTTTAGTTCGACAAAACTCACCAGGCAATCAACTCCTTCAAGTTCGATTCCTTCGCAAAAAAGCTGATTTGTTTCAATCAACTGACTTTCAATTGTGTTTTGATTTTCGTTCAAGATCAAATATTCTACAATTCTTTCTTGAGATGCTAGGAATTCTCTAGACATCGTTTTCGTTCTCTCTAGGTACGATGTATAAGCTGGCCAGAGTGCAGACACACCAAAGGTACTTGGAAGTTTGTCATCATCGAGTGACCTAAAGACCTCAGACAAATATTGAGAGGAAGGTTCCCCAAAGGCTGCGATTGTACCGCGAGTTGCAAATTCGTATGCAATAAGTCCATTGTCCAAAGACTTAAACCAAGAGACAGGGAATACGTCGTTAGTATCGAAGACTGCTTTCGGCTTGGCAACTAAGCGGTCACCTGAGTATTCCCAAACAATTAGCCTACCTTCTTCGAGCGTCTGATGTCTGTGCAGAGGTATGGGAATTATCAGGTCCGATTTCGCATCAAAAAACTCCATTACAATTGCAGGTGTCTCTGGGAGACTGTTGAATAATTCAGCGGAAGCTACATCATAATCCATAGTGTTTTCCTCACGAAGGCGGTTGAAGTGTGATTGGGACGTCTTCGCCATTTGGGAGTGGAAGTTTAGTGGTCCCATCACCCGAAATTGGTGCATCTGCCCCGTCAGTATCTTCGGTAAACGCTCGGACTGCTCGGCAAACTTTGGTGCCGTCAGAGTCAGTACCAGCAAATGCTTTGGCTACTTTTGCTATATCTGTTTCTTCAATCAGAACGTCGGCGAAACCGCATAGTACCCGGGCTGTTTGCGGAAGTGTATCGCATGCGGCTAGAGCCGCGATTAATCCAAAGTAGGAAATAAGTCTCATAAAAAACCCTCCGGTTACTAGTTTAGCGTGAAGCGTAGTGTTGAATCAATCCCTTTGCGCTCTGACCAATTCTCCGCTGCAAACCAACTTTTTCGGTTGCCTTTGATCCTTGAGGCAGGTCATTATCTTAGCTCAACTTGGCGGATGTTACCTTATGTGAATGGCTGATCACAGGAGCTATGAGCATGCAAAATTCGAGTATATTTTAGGATAGTTTTCATATGAGACATACACTCACTATCTGCTTTTCAGCGATATTGTTGTTACGGGCTTGCACGGAGCCAACTGCCCCAGCAGCTTTGGCTTGAAATGATTGAAACGGACGTTCAATCTGAGTGCGGACTTCAACTGACAGAAGACCAGCGAAGTCGTCAGGAAGCTATGTTGCCAGACACAATTATTGAGCCAGCGGAGGCAGCAGTGCACATTTGTCGTGAACTCCAATAGCGTCAATTAGTAGGGCAGGAGAAAGCACTCATATAAGCTGGTATTTGCTGTATACCATGTTGCACAACGCTATTAATCCTGATTGCAATCAGTCAAAAAGGGTCCTTTTTGTCACTGACGGCGCGGTTTCCAAAATCATTGAAAAATCTTGTGCCACAAATCCTTGGCAAAACTCAGTTTGATTTTGGCAGGTTTTTGGCCAACCTTGAACTCTAGACATTCATGCGATGGGCATAACTACTTTGTCCAACTTAGCCGATTAATTGGACCAATGTAGCTCCGCTCCTGCCTCCCCCGGCCACGAACTAGTTGAGGGAAATGCGATGCAAGTGGGTTCGTCAAATACAGTCATAGTCTCGTCCATTGTATTCGCTCTTGCCCGTCCTTGCCGCTTGTCCGGCAAGTCAGTGTTTGGTCGTGTGACGATTTTCCATACTTTCATAACAACATGTTACCAGTGAATAATTTACCAATTTTTACCCTCAAATAGTGGCGCAGTTCTAGGGGGGTAATCTTGCAGATTTTTTGGTCGTAGATCGATGTCAGTAAAACTCATTTATTTCGATGCCGCCTGTGCAATGGGCAACACCGTTCCTCGACGGGAAAATGGCGGGCAAAATGGGGGGTTGAGTGAGGCTGAATTTACTAGTTAATTGAAATACATATGTAATTTCAAATTTTTTGGGCGGAGACGAAGACCGCCAAGTATTGTTGTTTTAAAACAATTTAATTAGACATGCTTCCTTTACCCCCCAAAAAACCCGCCAAAATGAAGACCGCGCAGAACATCGGCATAACTTGGGGTGATTTCGCTTCGCTAAGCAGAGCAGGTTCAGCATCGGGCCGTGAAAACAATGTAGACCAAATATTTCCTTACAAAAATTTGACCATGTTATGAATATTTATCTACCCCGCTTCACATCGAAATTATCTAGAGGTACCCTTAGCGAACCTGACTAAGTCCAGGGCGTTCCTTATCTTGGTGCTTGCCTGACCAGCTCCAACCTCTCTCAGGGAAACTTGTGATCAAAGCTGGTTTGTTACATGAGTTTCTGGCATCCACTCAAAATCAACTCAAAGGTATTGGCCTAGATGTACGTATCAGAATTGGCACTTCAAAGCGCTTTGCGGCAATTGTTCGGCACAGCAGGGCATCTTTTGAAGATATGGTTTACACTCAAACAAATGGGTTTGACCTCCGAAGGGAGGCACGTGGACATAAACACTTCAAACTCAACACCTGCACTGGAACAATTGTTCTCGTTTGGCGCTCCTGATAGGAGTTTTTATGTCCCCTTCGCGCAAACAAAACGTTTCTTAACAATGAAGCATGATGCTTCTAGATCGATTGTTCAAACCACGATACAACGATGGTTTAGCAGTGGCTCTGTTGTGACATGTGATCCAACCGACTTTCTGAGTATTCATCAAAAAACGGATGGTAAGCTTCGCGTGAATACGACGCGGTCTTACCCGTTGGGGTTGGGTTTTGGAGAGAGTGGATTTGCAGTTAAGGAGGGTAGCCGTGTTTCAGTTCCACTTACTGCCTTTGCAATATGGTATGGCAAACAGCTCGCCATCCCAACTGATCGGGACCCAGAGGAATTTTTAGTTGACCATCTAATCAGATCTCTGGGAATTACTCCCTCAGAGCAGAAAGTGATCTTTACTCAACAATCTATCATTGTAGACACTCAATCGACTTCGCTACTCGATGCTGAGGTTTACAAAGTGTGTTTAGATTTCATTGACGGAAAACCTGAGCTAACAACCACCGTTTTGAACGAAGATTACAACAGTTATTCGCGAAAGGTCAGAAGCATGATCACCGACATAGAAAAGCCAGTCTGGTTGAGAAATTCACCGAAACAAGAGCTGCAAGACACGTTAGATCGCGGTGCTAAAGCTATTTTATTGTATGGTCCACCCCGTACCGGCAAGACCCGTGCTATCGATCAGCTGAAGAAGCGGACTTCGCCCGATCGGGAAACGATACAAATTCACGACGGATGGGGATATGATAACCTAATTCAAGGCTTAAAACCCGATCTGAAAGGTAACTGGTCCTGGGAAGATGGGCCATTGAAAACTGCGATTGAGGGGGGGAAAAAATTCATTGTTCTGGATGAAATTAATCGAACCCAAATTACCCAATCATTTGGAGAAGTCTTCTCATTAATTGAAGATGCGTATCGTGGGCCAGACAACGCAATAACCCTACGCAACGGAGCGTCATTCTACATACCGGAAGACGTTGTATTCATCATGACGATGAACACAGTCGATAAATCGACCGAAGAAGTTGACGATGCACTGTTGGGGCGTATCGCAGCGATAGAATTCCCTCCTCGCGTCGAGGACTTAGCGGATATCTTGTCTTCAAAAGACATAGGCGACAATGTTGCCGTCAAGGTTGCCGAAGTTTATTCTGAAATCCTACGCGGTTACCCTTTAGGACATGGCTACTTTTCTGGTCTTACTGGGCCGCTAGGCGACCAAGAATTTATTTCTTACTATAAGACGCGTATTCGCCCTGTCTTGACCAATTTTTTCGGAGAACTCAAAAGCCAAGAGTTGGCGAAAATTGACAACCTAATTGATCAAAAATTTGCTGAGAGATGACTGTACTATTTGCGAAAGAAGGGGAAACAACTTGGCTTTCAGACGTTGCCCTTTCTGATATCCCTGGCGGCCTACCTGCGGGCATTCAAGTACTTGTAAAGTCAGGGAATATAGGCCTCCGGATCGACGGTTTGGTTGGAGCTTTGCCGCTGGGTCGAGGACAAACCCTAAGAATTTTACCAAAAATTGGGAACGCAAATTTTTTTGCTATGTTCTTTCGTGCGGAAGGAGCGTTGGAGGAAGCAGAGCGGGACTTGGAACGACTTGTTGAATATGCAACGAGCTCACAGCAAACTGTTGAAGGAGTTGTTGCCCGCAGTTTGATTTTTTCGGCGGATGAAATTCAGCGGAGAGGGCCCATGATTGGCAGGATTTCCAGGGTTGTAGAGGCCCGCTCAGCTGTTGGAGCGATCGATGTTGCCAGTACCGTCCGAAAGTTGAAAGCTGGAGCCGAGAAACCAGTTGTTTCAAAGTCGCGATCTCGCTCCCTGGATATTGCCGAAAATAGAATAATAACTTGCGCGTTGGGTCGAGCATTGCGCGTACTGAGTATTGAAGACCAGGAACGTTTTGGGAATATCGCCCATGCTTGGGCGAGAACGTTTCCAGCAAGCAATGACCTCCGCGCTGATCTTGAAAGCGTTGAGAGAGTGCTAGCTAGGAATGGCTATGGGGGACCGAGGGGCTATTATCAGAAGGCAATTACCGCGAGCCTCATAGTTCTTGGTGTTTCGGGGATAAGCTTGTCCGGTTCAAATACAATTCATGGCGAAGCCGTTTTGATAAATACTCCCGATATATTCGAAAAGTTTTTGCGGAACACGATTAGAAAACAGTATTCAAACCGTGGCCTCATGGTAACCAAAACAGGACTGGATAGTACTAGCCTTTACACAAACGGAAGCTACTCCCTTGAGCCAGATATCATGGTTTATAAGAATGGTGAGCCAGCGCTATTATGTGATGCAAAATATAAAACACCTACATCAGCTGACCATTACCAAATGCAAACATACCTCAAACGCCTGGGGCTAAATAGCGGGATTTTGCTATGCCCCAATTTTGACGGAGCAACCGTAGAGTTACGAGAATTTAGATCGCCGGATAGTACGGTGGTTAGGGAAATCTATCTACCAATGCAAAAATTGGATTTGACAGAAGCCTACTTAGGTACACTCATTCAAAAATTTTCTATCTAACCGGGTCAGCACTCTTAACCAATCCTAGCCGATGTTTAGTCGTTTCTAGATATTCTTGGCTTATGTCAAAGCCAATAAACGCTCGTTTTAAATCTAGCGCAGCAATTCCAGAGTTACCGGCTCCAACAAACGGGTCAAGTACACGATCTCCTTCATCAGTAGAAAGCGCAATGCAGCGGCCAGGCAACGCTATTGGGAATTGTGCACCGTGACCGTCACGGCCACTCGATGTCGGTAATGTCCAAACATCGGACAATTTGTCGGTCTCTAACTGCTTGTAACGTCCACCCAATTTTGCTGGCAGCTCTCGATAACACGTCTTGTCAAATTTGGGCGTCCGCTGTTTTGTGAGATGCAGAACATATTCGAGATTTCTGCTTACTCGTGAATTTTGCGGTTCAGGGAGGGTGCTTGTTTTAGCCCATACGATTGTTGATTTTACAAAATAACCTAAACGAGCTGCTCTTTCAGCAATGCGCCCTGGAATGAGGCACTGTTCCCCATCCTTAAAAAACGAATGACCTGAACTGTAACGACGGCACTCGTGGTCACCCCACTTCTTTTTGTCTTTTCCCTGCATAGCCCTAAGAGCTTCCGAGGCATTCCCTCTAATTTGCGTTCTGGTGTTATAGGTATCCATGATATTCCACCAAAGCGAGCCCTCGTCTTTGACCACTCTCATCAATTGATACAGGATCTCAGTAGTATGTCTGAGAAAACCCTCTGGCGTTTGCTCGTGACCAAAAGAACAATGCTCACCATCTGCCCATTGGACAGGCTGCGTCTCTTTGTAAATTCTCATACCCCAATAGGGAGTAGACGTGACAACGCACTGGATGCTTGCGTCAGGGAGGCCTCCAATTAGATCTAAAGAATTACCTTGGTAAAGTAGTGCGCCGTGATCGGGTACAGAAACTGGAAGGGCAGTGTTTTGCTCTTTTTTCCGGAGCAGGTAACCTAGAATTAAGCTCCGTGGAATGAACGTTTCCGCGAAAGCATCTTGGTCCAGAAGAGCCAATAGCTCACTTCCATTAATTCTTCTCCGGTGACCCACCACTTTTCTAATGAAGCCGGGGCTCATTCCTACGATTGGGGCAACTTCAGTGACATCCAAGTCAATTTCAGCGCTAAGAAAAGAAGATCGATCAAACTTTATAGTCTTCGTTTCTGGTTTGATATCAGGCAATTTATTCATTTGGCCATTTCTTGCGCTTGACGAGTTTGGCGCTTCCGAATGCGCTTAACGGAGAGGTTGTGTTAGATGTTCAGAAAGGTCTAGCACTGGTTGAGGGAACCGGACCGGCCTATGCACCATACCGTTTGTAATTTTACCGATGTCTCCACAAGAGGTAAAGCGTCTTACTTGCGGTGGCTTTTCATAGGCAACGAGTATCCTTATCCGGGCCAAGTCGAGGCGCAGGTTCGACTGAACTCCCAAACATGTTCGAGCCAATTTCATCCAGAGCGGCTTCCACGATTGCCCAAGGTAGAACCCTACGAACAGCTGCAGACTGGCTTGCATAGTTTTTTCGCGCAGCGAGTGCTTCGATCACAGCCCTATTTAAGTCTAGGGTGCAAACGCCAGATGCTGCGGGCAGCCAAAACACCATCGGTGGACACATGAGGCGGTTGTAGACGGCCTTTGCTGGGGTACCTAACGACGGTTGCCGGTTATATGGGCCTGCTGTTGTATACTCAGTTAACCACACGATCCAATGCTCTTTTTGAGAGGTATACCATGCGCCGCGATACCCCACCCCAATCCCCAAAGCTTGTTCAAACTCCCTCAGTAGGGGCCCTTCGTCTTCCAAGTGTTTTACTGTTTGTAAAAGCTGGTGCGTGTCCATTTGTTCGCATCCGATGGGAGCAATATGACAACTCACTTGTCAGTTGTCCCGTCCAATCCCGAAGCCAACAGGGTTTTTTTCTGTTGGTAGTGTTTGGTAAGTTTGCGGAAGGTGGCAGGTTTAAACTCAGCTAAGAACCGAAAACCATCATCCATCTCTACGGCAGCTGTTACGATATTTTTCTTGCCGCCAAAGTAACCGCCCAATGCGGCACCGAATGGACCTGCTAAGGCGATACCTACTAAACCCCAGCCTGCTGTTGCACCAAAGGTTCGGTAGTTCTCTTCATCAACGACTTGAACGGCTGCGACTTGCTTGGATTGGTAATGTTTCTTGGCAAACCAACCCTTTTCTTTCTTTAGCGTCAGCTGGCCAAAATTAATTGAAGTGCCGTCGTGCTTCCCAAGGCGTAGCCCATCGCCTGCGATTACTTTTATGCTCATCTTTTCAATCGCTCCAGTATGAGTATCCTTTTTTGGGATATATCCCATCTTTGCATACCGACGTGATCATATTGGGTCAAACGGAATGTCAGAGTGTCGAAAAGTATCTACGACGAACGTTACATCGGACTGATCGCTGTCTTGAAAGCAGCGAGACTAAGCGCCGGAATAACGCAGCAGCAAGTGGCAAGCCGTCTGGCGAAGCCCCAATCATACGTGGCGAAAGTAGAGGGACGTGAGCGACGGTTGGATGTAATTGAATTTCTTGATTTTGCAAAAAGCATAAATTGGGATCCAATTCCAACATTAATGAACAGCTATTTGCAGGCTCCAGACAGTCGATCCAGCTCCGAGAATTAATGAAGATTTCGCTGGAAACCCGCTAAAAGCCACAATGCTCTCTCAATACTTCCTTTGTCCTGATGCATCGTCAAGGTTGACGCCGTTTGCAATCTCGACGCCGAAGCTGCCCCTCGCGTGCGCAACGTCTGAAAAGCGGTGAAACTAGGGGGCACCACACCCGCTCAGCCATGCAGTAACCTCGCGCAAATTCCATACAATCTGTATCATTTGTCTTTCATAATACCTCGGATCAACTGCCCGACGCCTGTGTCAGCGTCTGCAAACAGGTAGTCGTGTAGGAATGCGGCCATGCCCTGACCTGACCGTTCAGCGAGCCAACGTGAGTTGTCGAGATAGGTCAACAATTCAGGCGCGTCAGGCCGGACCATTGGGAAGCCCGCCCGGAAGGACAGCAATACATCCCAAACCAAGGTCGGGAAGGCGTTCGACAGCGGGTCGTGGAGCGTCTGTAGCGGACTGTCCGAGGCAGCAAAGTGATCAGCGACGATCTTATCTAGTACAGCCTCCTGTGATGCCTCTGCGGCCAGCAGCCGCTCTTCGAGCTTGGAGAGCCCCTTGGCGGCTATGCCGATGTCACGGCGGTCAGGATCAAACAGGTAACCCAAGAACTCTATGGCCTCACCATCGGCGTATTCGGCTTCACACAGCGCAAGAGGTCCAGCGGAACACTGTTCAAAATGAACAGCTAAGGTTTTTAACATCGCCCGTGTTTCAGCGGGTGTTCGGGCCATGACAATTAGGTTGTCGAAGCATAGGAACACACGCACATCGTCAGTGGTCGGGATGCCGTTCAGCAGCCAAGCCAGAATGATGCCAGAAATTGGGGAGCCTTGCATGAGACCCTTGGGGCCTCTCGCCTCCAGACTTGGACCTCTTGCCTTGTGTGTGGTATCGTAGGGAGGAACAATATCGCAGGAACGATTTTGGTAGTCCGTCCTGTGGTCCCTCACCAACGTGTGGTTACGTAAGTCTAGTATGTTTCGCATCACCTCCTTTGGTAGTGGTAGTATCTGGTGTACCGCGTCGGCATTGACTGCCTGATAGCAGTTCACGACGTCAGTTATGGCTATGCTGGTAAAGCCTCGGTTCTGAAGGGACTTGATCTCCCCGGCCAGATCGTCCCGGCTGAAGTCCCGTACCCCGAACATGTTGTCTTGGCGCTCGAAGAGCTTTTCGAGGGGGCGCTTTAGCATGTAATGTATAGCCTTAAGCTCTGGGGGCAGCGTGCAGATATACCGCTCGCCTCCGCTTTCCTTCTTAAGCGCGTGCCATGCGATTATATAACGTTCCCCGGCCATCGGGTTTAGCCGATCCCGCAGCGTGATTGCTTCTTCCCGGCTTGGGTTGCCGCCCAAGGCTCTGAGAGAGCCACTTAACCGGACATGTGGGTTGCGCAGATAGTTACGCCAGACGGGCCACATTCTCTGACCGGACCAAGAGGCATTGCGGAGACGCATGGCCATATCAGCGGCTTTTCCATGAGCGCGACCTTGCTCGCTAAGCCATGCACGCTTGATCTCAGCTTCAATGGCAACTGGTGGCAACGGATGTGGTGAGGTCATGTTAGGAATGTTATTTCTCCCGGCAAAATTTGGCCAAACGAGTTGGAGTAATTTTCTCGCAAGCTGACCCAGTAGGTCCTATCGGTTTTTTGAAGCGTCTTAATCTGTTATCAAGCGCTCCTGCTGAATTCGTTTTTTGCAACGAGTTGCAAATTAAAATATATACTTATCAATGTCTTAACCAGAAACGCGACGCGTCTCCAACCATGCTGAAATTTCGGATTTGACCCAGCGCGTACAGCGGGCGCTAATCCGGATGGGCTTGGGGAAATCAGGGAAAGCTCTCTGCCAATCCCACCAGGTGCTTTCGGAAACGCCCGTCAATTCTGCGCCTTGGGCGGCACTGATCAACAGACGCCCCATCTGTTCGCTGTTGGAGCCACCCGGATACTTTTGGTTTTTGGTCATCTATTCGTTCCTTGTCAGTTGGCCCCGTTGCATCGTTTCGGGGCCTTATGAGAAGGATAACGGTCAAAACAAATTTAAGCAGTTGGCAAACTAGCTAAGCCTAGCCCTCGGACCTGAGATGCTTTTTCAAGCTATCCCTAAGCGCCCTAAGGCCTCGGTTCGTTTTGTCTGAAAAGTCAACGCCTGTCAGCTTGAGGTTCGCCAGCAAAGGCAATTTAACCTCGTACACTCTTGGGAGATTGGGTGAGGTCCTTGCCATTCCTGTAACAGGAACCGACTTATTTGGCTTTGTGACAGCAAGGCAAAGGGCGGCTTCTTCTACGTATCTGTCGAACAATAGTGAATTGGCCCTCGGAGCTTTGCCCAAGACAATTGCATCAATCACAGACCGACATCGTTGTGCAATTTGACTGGGTGAAATCGGCTTATCCTCAACAAAAGATACCGAAGACCGAAAGAATATTTCCGCACCGGCAAAAGGTCTTGTGCCAATCCAGCTCCCTTGAACATTTTGGACGTCTGCCTCGGACTGACAGTTCTCAAGCTTTGGTTCATATCGTATGGACCAAGTTGAAGCATCGACAAAAGCAAATGTTCGGCTTTCAGGTCGAAACTCGAAGAACGAATATACGTCGCAAGGTTGCCTGATGATTGTCGGGGCAATCGGCGGATCAACTTCCAGAAATAACAAATCTGATGGTGGCAACTGCGTCAAATGACCTGCTCTATTTTTAGCAATCAACAGACCTTCCTGCAAGACAACATGGAACAATATGCTCAGTGCAATGCCGGAAGTAACAGCTTCAAAATTTGGCCCCTCCCAAACTTCGTCAGATGCGTCTTTCGAAAAGCTACTTGATGGTGGAAAGTTTCCGGTTTCGGATGACTGCTGTAGCTTGTTCCAGAAGTAGTCACCGCGTTTCTTTACCTGTTTGTGCAGATGGAAAAACACGAGGGAAAGAGAATGATGACCATCGACCATCGGGTCAATTGCAACCAGTTGCAACGGAAACAGTATCTCCAATTTTCACAACATTGTTGACTGTAGGGGTACAGTTCACAAAGTCCGACCATGCCTGCATGAGTGGACGGCGCTTGTCGGTCATTTGTCCGCGTCGGTACGCCGCTTCGACATCGTTGGCTACTTTGTGGGCTAGTGCCATCTCAGCCAAATCACCGGGGAACCCCGTGCGCTCGCCAACCCAATCCCGGAACACACTGCGCAGGCCATGCGGCACCGCAGGACGCCCTGATACTCGATCCGTAAACCCATCACTACCAGCTTTGAGATCAGATTGATGCAATCTGCGCATCGCCGCGCTGAGTGTCATGTCTGAAAGCTGACCACCGCGTGGTGCCGGGAATACAAACTCACTTCCTTCAAACCGGGGCATCTGCCGCAGCAAGCCAAGTGCACCCGTGGACAACGGCACACGATGCTCGCGGTCCATTTTCATTCTACTTGCCGGGATGACCCATAGGTCTGCGTCTAGGTCGATCTCATCCCACCGTGCGCCTCTGACCTCCTGCGAACGCGACGCGGTATGCAGCGCGAACTCCAGAGCATATCGCCCCATACCATCCATGGCGCGAAGACTGGTCAGCCAACGCGGCACGTCGTCTATTTGAAGGGCCGGATGGTTGGTCTCTTTGGCGATTTTGCTAGGTGCGGGCAAAAGCTCTTTCAGGTTTCCGGCCCAACGCGCAGGGTTATCGCCTTCCCGATGGCCGGAGACAGTTGCCCAGCTTAACACGGCTTCGATACGACCACGGACACGTGATGCAGTTTCCGTTTTTGTATGCCAGATGGGCTGTAAGGCACGGAGCATGTCTTGTACCGTTATGTCCTGCACAAGCATACTGCCGAGCGCAGGAACTGCGTAGGTCTTGAGTGTATTGCGCCATTGCTGACGATGCTTTGGATTTGAGAACTCATCTAACTTGGCGTCTAAATACTTATCTACCGCAAACTCGAAGGTTAGCCCGTGCCGCTGCTCAGCTATAAGTGCTGACTTTTTCGCCTTCCGTTCTTCAATGGGGTCAACGCCATCCCTGATCATCTCTTTCAAATCACGAGCGCGGTCGCGTGCGACAGCCAATGTGATCTCTGGGAACGAACCAAGGCCGAACTCTTTGCGCTTGCCACCTACCAGCGTGCGCAAGAGCCACGACCTGCCTCCATTAGGCGTAATCTGCAAAAGCAAACCAGCCACACCACCGACTGCAACGGTGTGGTTCCCACCCTTTCCGGGGTGCCGAATGCGCTTCACTTCTAGCGCTGAAAGTTCCTTTGCAATCCTTGGCATACCTTAACCCATCAACCTACCCGCCAAAAGTAATCCTATCCAACCGGACCAACAAGGACCCTATCGGACAACAGTTTGTTCTCAATGAAGCTAAAGTACTGTAAAATATGGCCCAAATTGGGCATTATTATATCTTATCGGTGGTGTGGGTGGCGGAGACGAAGGGATTCGAACCCTCGAGACCCTTCCGGGCCTACTCCCTTAGCAGGGGAGCGCCTTCGACCACTCGGCCACGTCTCCGTTGACCTGAATAGGGTTCGGGCGCGTGATTCACAAGTGCCTTTTTTCCGACAGGCACGATTGACGGTTAAGTCTACTATTTCAACAACGTCACACGCTCTTCAATCCATGGAACTGTGACCAAATGTGCGCCACGCTTAAAGATCTCAACACCTCGAAACATGATCAAAGGCCTTCGCCTTTTGGCTTATCCGCAACCGGCAATATACTGTTACGATTGATAAACCTTACCCAAACTCGTCATGTCATCGCGCGCGCCACAACCGGTGATTTGAAAGACAGCTTTCAAGTCAAATGCTTCTTGGCGCAAGCCAATGTGTGAAAGTGCTGAGCCAAGTGCGAAACGCGCAAGTTTGGCAATGGACCCATCGTTTTTTTGAATTGTCGCGATACCGGAGCAATTCGGCACTTGCTTTTAGTCAAGCTTGGATTTCCGATGCCGCATATAGTCCGGACCAAGCTCCCTGGCCCATGTTAGTTGGCATTGCTTCAATAGTTTGAGGATCTAATCGTCCAACAAAATTCGTGAGGCGTTCCCTTGATCGTCATCGTATTGATCACTTTGAACTGTCCAAATGAAGGCCAGCAGCCCAATGCAACCAAGTAACAGCGAGACAGGAATAAGGACGACTAGAACATTCATGACACGTACCTGATCCGTTGGGAGTTAAGTAAAACCGTGATCGAAGACGCCGACATCGCCAGTGCTGCGGCTAGGGGGGTGGCAAGACCGGCCAAGGCAATCGGAATTGCAATGCAATTGTACACTGCCGCTATTGCGAAATTCTGTTTCGAAAGCCGACTGCCAAGCTTTGCAATCTTCAAAACCAGCGGCAATTCGGCAAAAGACTCTGTCAGAATAACAATGTCCGAGGCTGAACGTGAAGCGTCCAAAGCTGACGCCGGTGCCATGGATGCATGAGCCGCCGCAAGTGCTGCCGTATCATTCAGCCCGTCCCCAACCATCAGCACTTTGTCGGATTGCTCTGACATCGCTTGAAGACGTTGTAATTTTTCGTCAGCACGGACATTTGCAGTAACGGGCAACCCAAGTGATGCCGCGAAAGCTTGGGCCGGTCGTTCGGCGTCACCTGTTACAATTTCAGCAGGTAGGGTGAGCATCTCAACAGCCGCCGTCGCGCCTTTGCGCGGTGCTTCGGTCGCATCGAACGTCTGGGCATCGGCAGTGCCTATTTTCAGCCCTAACCCCACGAAAGATGCACCAAGCCATACGCCACGCCCCAAACGGACTGTTTGTCCCTGCCATTTGCCGCTAACACCCTGCCCTGCCGTTTCGGTTATGCCTTCCACAATGGCCGCCTTGGTATCGCCGAGCGCGGCCACCAATAATCGCGACATAGGGTGATTTGAAGTTTGTGCCAGTGCCTTGGCAACGGCACGTGCCTCTGGATTCATTTCGGTCGGCACATCAATGCATGGCTCGCTCAGCGTGCCGGTCTTATCAAAGACAATGCGAGTGACTTCAGCCAAGCGTTCAAGCGCTGTTGCATGTTTGACCAAATACCCCATCGCGAACAAGCGACTGATCGCTGCGGTAGAAACCGCAGGTACCGCCAATCCTAAGGCGCAAGGGCATGTAATGATAAGAACCGCAATCGCCACGTTCAATGCATGGCGGACATCACCTGTTGCAAGGGCCCAACCAACAAAGGCAAGCAAAGCCAACAAATGGACAGCAGGCGCATAGATTTGAGCCGCTCTGTCTGCCAATGCGGTATAGCTGTTGCGCCCATTTTCTGCCGTTTCAACCATTTGCGCCATGCGTCGCAAGGATGTGTCTTCACCCACCGCAGTCGCTTGCATTGTTAGGGCCGCCCCGACGTTGATTTCCCCCGCTTGCAATTGCGCGTTTTGCACGACGTCCATGGTTGCGGATTCACCGGTTAGAAACGAACGGTCCATCAAAGCCGCAGGTGACAACAGCACCCCATCAACGGCGACCCGTGCACCGGTCGGCACGGAAAGAATGTCCCCCACACATAAGTCGGCGACAGGTACGGTTTGAATATCTCGTCCGACCACACGTTGGGCGTTAAACACCTCTAACGCGGTCAATTCCTTTGCAGCTGAACGCGCGGCACTGCGCGTGCGGTGGTCCATATAGCGACCAATCAGCAAGAAAAACGTCAACGACAAGGCCGCGTCAAAATAAGCATGACTGCCGCCGTTCAACGTTTCAAACAACGACATGCCCGCCGCCAACAAAATGGCCAGCGAAATAGGTACGTCCATATTCAACCGGCGCACCCGCAGCGCTGCCCAAGCGTTTTGAAAAAACGGCTGTCCAGAATATCCCACAACGGGCAAGGCAATGGCTGCAGAAATCAAATGAAACAGATCGCGAGTGGCGTCTGTGGCTCCGGACCACACCGCAACGGACAACAACATGACATTCATCATTGCAAACCCGGCCACAGCCATGCGCATCAACAAAGAGCGGCCAATCATGTCACGGGCAGAATTCAACGCCTCAAGGTCAAGGGGGTACACTTCGAACCCAAGGTCAGTCAGTTTGCTTTCAATTTTCGCAGGGTCGACTGGCCCTTTCACCGTAAGTCTTTTGAGCGACATGTTAACACGCGCAGATTGCACACCGGCCACACCGCGCAAACCACGTTCGATTTTTCCAATACACGCCGCGCAATGGATCGTTGGTACAGAAAACTGAAGGCTAGGACCGGTATCAATGTCCTCGATATCGGGCATCGCCACACAAGCCGGGCACACCGCAGCCATTATCGGACCTCAACGATGATGCGTTGTTGAAACAACGTGCCATCCTCTGACCGAGCCCGCAGGCGCAAATTCCAATTTCCTTCGCCTGCTATTACGGATGCACGCAGGGCTGTCCCGTCGAAATCAAAGACAGGCGTTTCATCAAAGGCCACGTTTGTCGCCCGTCCAAATGTTGCGCTTTCAATGACTGGCGCGATTGGTTCGCCACCCTGTAAGACCACTAAGGAAAGGACATGCCCATCCAACTGCGCAGATACGTCCCACCCCAGGGCAAGCTGCGCCTTACGGTTTGCATCGAACGATTGACTGGCAACATATGAATTGCGCACTTCAAGTCCCGGAAAGGTCGCGACTGCCTGAAACGCAAGTGTCAGGTTGACCGCTATGATCACACCGAATGCGGCGGCGAAGCCTGTAAAAACATGCCATCCTTTTATCTCGGTCATTGGCTTTCCCTTCCGTTGAACACAGTGGATTGACTTGCGCTATCGCCACTGTCGAGGTCTTCGACCCACAGACGAAGTGATGTTGTTGCCCGATCAGCAGCCCCATCCTGAGGACGAGCAGTAATGTAAACGCGTTGCAAAACGGTGGTGTTTGCTGGCACGTTGATGGCCAAAACGCGGCTCTTACCCTCTAGCTCAATCCGAAGGATTTCAGCGCTGGTTAGGCTAAGATGGAATTGCCTGTCTTCGCCCAGTTTGTTGCGCAAGCGCACGTCATAAATGTTGCGGATCGCGCCATCAGATTGCAGCACATAGGTTGGATTGCGCACCGGACTGACCGTCAATTCAATGTCGCTGCGAATGAACAACGCATAAACCAAACCCGCACCAATCGCGGCCCAAAGCGCTGTGTAAAGAATGGTTCTGGCGCGCAGGATATGCTTCCACAGTTTCTTGGGTGGGACGCCTGTGCGTTCGGCGGTCTCATCCGTCAGGGCAAGATAGTCGATTAAACCCCGCGGCTTGCCGATCTTGGCCATGACATCATCGCAAGCATCAATACAAAGGGCGCAGGTGATGCATTCCATCTGTTGGCCATCGCGGATGTCTATGCCCATCGGACAAACATTCACGCAGGCCATACAATCGATGCAATCCCCCTGCGGAGCACCGTCTTTGACCGCTTGCGAGTGTTTTCGATCTTCACCGCGCCACGAACGGTAGGCCACAGTGATGGTTTCCGAATCCATCATCGCGGCTTGAATGCGCGGCCATGGGCACATGTAAATGCAAACCTGTTCGCGCATGAACCCGCCAAACACAAATGTCGTTGCCGTCAAAATTGCAATTGTCAGATAGGCGGCCGGATGCGCGTCCAAAACCAGCAAATTCATCATCAACGTCGGAGCATCTGCAAAATAAAACACCCACGCGCCACCGGTCGCGATAGCAATACAAAGCCATGCGCACCACTTGGTCAAGCGCAGACCCCATTTGCGCATTGTCCATTTGGATTTCCACAACTTTACACGCGCATTTCGATCACCCTCGATCCAACGCTCGACCAGTATGAAAAGATCCGTCCAAACCGTTTGCGGGCAGGCATAACCGCACCACACCCGCCCCAAGGCCGATGTGAACAGGAATAACCCCAACCCTGCCATGATCAACAAACCCGCAACAAAATAGAATTCGTGTGACCAAATTTCGATCCAAAAGAAATAGAACCGGCGGTGCGTCATATCGATCAACACGGCTTGGTCAGGCAGGCTTGGACCACGGTCCCAACGCAGCCATGGCGTCAGATAATAGATACCCAATGTAACTGCCATGATCCACCACTTGAACGTGCGAAAGAACCCTTTCACCTTGCGTGGGAAAACGGGTTCTTGGGCAGAATAAAGCGGTGGTGATGTGTCTGGCATTTGGTTGGTTTCCTGTTCGCACCGCCACCCTATGTCGATCAGGGTCAAAGCACCTTGATCTGGATCAAAATGTCCCGAAACGACACGTTTTGCGAACAGGATCGTTTCGGGACCGTGGCCAACTTTGCGGGAGGGTTGGCCACTTCAGCCTACTCGCCACCTCCCAAGGCGTGCACATAGGCCGATACAGCACGCACGTCTTCCTCGCTAAGGCGTTGGCCCCAAGCAGGCATGACGCCAAAGCGCGCATTTTTGATAGTTTCCGTTAACGCAGCACGATCACCGCCATACAGCCAAATCGCATCAGCAAGGTCAGGGGCGCCGACTTCGCTGTCGCCTTCTGCGTTGTCACCGTGACATGCTGCACAATTATCAGCAAAGACGGATGCTCCCATTTGCGCCAGCTGCGCGTCGAAATCGGGTCCGGACAGGGAAATCACGTATTCCACTGTGGCATCGATATCGGCTGCCTCTAACGTATCACCAAAGGCGGGCATCTCTGACCAACGTGCATCATCGTCTGTCTCGTTGCGCACGCCATGGCGAACAGTGTGGACAATCGCGTCCATTTCTCCGCCCCAAAGCCAATCATTATCCAACAAGTTCGGATACCCTGTGGCACCGGCAGCACCTGATCCGTGACACTGTGAACATTGCGCCCGAAACACCGAACCACCACGCGCAATGGCATAACGGTTGAGATCCGCATTCTCAGACAACGTCGCCATATCCGCATCCAATAACGCGGTCACAAGGCCTGCATTTTGGCCCTGATGTGCCTCAATGTCTGCTGCGACTTCTGCGCGCGTTGACCACCCTGCCAAACCTGACGTTGCGCCTGAAATCAACGGCCACGCGGGATAGGCAATCGTATACCCAATTCCCCAAATAATGGTCAGGTACAACGTCCACAGCCACCATCGTGGCAACGGGTTGTTCAGCTCTTTGATTCCGTCCCAAGAATGGCCCGTGGTTTCAACACCTGTTTCATTGTCGATGTTCTGATCAGACATTGGTCCGTCCTTCCAGTTTGGCCGGTGTTTTTGCGTCGTCACAGGCCGGGTCGATCCCAGTGCAGGTTTTGGCGTCCTGATCATTGCGCAATGGGATCATGCTGGCCTCGTCGCGGGCCCCTTTTTGGCTTGGTAAGAACGCCCAAATGCCCGCGCTGATAAAAAAGCCAAACATAGCCAGTAAAACCCAGCTATCCGCGACTTCCCGTAGAAGAGAATAGGTCTCCATGTTTGCCTCCTATCGGCTCGCGTCTGGTGTGAAGGTTGAGAAATCGACTAAGGTGCCCAGCATCTGCAAATAGGCGACCAATGCGTCCATTTCCGTTAGGTCTGGTTGGCCATCAAAGTTGGACACAACGGCCCCAGGATAGCGTTCGACCAAATCATCCCAATCACCATCTGGATCCGCTTGGACATGGAAATCGGCACTGGCAGACGCAATCTGCTCGTCTGAATACGGCACACCAACCATGCGATGTGTCGTCAACAGATCCTTGATGTATTCACCTTCAATCACAGTATCCGACAAGAACGCGTATTTGGGCATGATGCTTTCGGGAACCACCGATTGTGGATCGGATAAGTGATCCACATGCCATGCGTCCGAATAACGCCCACCGACGCGAGCCACGTCAGGCCCTGTTCTTTTTGATCCCCATTGGAACGGGTGATCATATTGAGATTCTGCTGCCAACGAATAATGCCCATAGCGTTCGACTTCGTCCCGCATGGGACGGATCATTTGGCTGTGGCACGTGTAGCAGCCTTCGCGCACATAGATGTCCCGCCCCGTTAATTCCAGCGGCGTGTACGGGCGCATGCCCGCGACATCCTCGATTGTGTTTTCCAACCAGAACAGAGGTGCGATTTCGACGATACCTCCGATGGTCACCACCCCAAGGCTGGCCACCAACAACAGGGTCGGGCTTTTTTCAAGGATCGCGTGTTTGTCAAGAATTGCCATTGGCTTGATCCTTATTCAGCAGGTGTTGCAAAGGGCAGCGGTTTATCCGCCGGTTTCGCACCGCGGATGGTCATCCACATGTTCCAGATCATTACGAGTGCACCGCTTAGGAACAGCACCCCGCCCAATCCGCGCACCACATACATCGGGAATTTCGCACTGACCGTGTCGGCAAAGCTGTTGACCAAAAAGCCTTGGTCATCGACTTCGCGCCACATCAGACCTTCCATAATGCCGGTGACCCACATTGAAGCCGCGTACAAAACGATGCCAATCGTCGCCAACCAAAAATGCCAATTAATCGCGGCCATCGAATGCATCTTTTCACGCCCCCACAGCCGTGGTGTCAGGAAGTAGATGCAGGCAAAAGTGATCATCCCATTCCAGCCCAAAGCACCGGAATGCACGTGTCCAATGGTCCAATCGGTGTAGTGACTTAAGGAATTCACGGCACGGATCGACATCATAGGTCCCTCGAAAGTGGACATGCCGTAAAAGCCAAGTGACAGAACAAACATCCGCAGGATCGGATCGGTGCGCAATTTGTCCCACGCGCCTTGCAACGTCATCAGACCGTTGATCATACCACCCCAACTGGGCATCCACAGAACGATCGAGAACACCATTCCAAGGGTCGACGCCCAATCCGGCAAAGCAGTATAGTGCAAGTGGTGCGGTCCGGCCCAGATATACAGAAATATCAGTGCCCAAAAGTGAATGATCGACAGTTTGTAGCTGTACACAGGACGGTTGGCCTGCTTGGGCACAAAGTAGTACATCATGCCAAGGAATCCCGCTGTCAGGAAAAACCCGACGGCGTTGTGGCCATACCACCACTGGGTCATCGCGTCCTGCACGCCCGAGAACACTTGGACAGATTTACTGCCCCAGATGCTAACCGGAATGGACAGATTGTTGATCACGTGCAGCATTGCCACAGTGATAATGAAGGCAAGATAGAACCAGTTTGCCACGTAGATGTGGCGCTCTTTTCGTTTGAAAATCGTGCCCAGAAATACAGCCAGATAAGCAAGCCACACAATCGTCAGCCAGATATCAACATACCATTCAGGTTCAGCGTATTCTTTGGATTGTGTCGCCCCCAACAGATAACCCGTTGCCGCGAGCACAATAAACAGCTGGTAGCCCCAAAAAACGAACCATGCAGTATTTCCGCCCCAAAGACGTACCGCGCTTGTTCGTTGAACGATGTAAAACGACGTGGCGATCAAGGCGTTGCCACCAAACGCAAAGATCACTGCGCTGGTGTGTAAGGGACGCAAGCGCCCAAAGTTTGCAAACGGTTGAGCCCAATCAAAGTTTAACGCAGGGAACGCCAGTTGAAAGGCGATGAACGTGCCCACCAGAAACCCTGTGACACCCCAAAATGCAGTGGCGATCACACCAGCGCGGATGACTCCATCCGAGAATATACCGTCCTGCGGAGGCGCTTTGGTTTCATCAGTTTGGCGCAGCACCCAAATGAACATGCCAGAGGCAACGATCAGAATAATCAATGCATGTATCTGATAGGCTAAATCGTGCGCCCAATTGCTCGCCATTGCGGCAATCAACGCTATCACGCCCAGTAGGATGAGTTTTACATAGTCCATTTAATGCCCTCACAGCTAGTCGAGCACCAAAAAGACGCTCCTGTTCGCAAGGGTGTTTTATGTAGAGGAGTGTTGGTCTTCTTTGATCTGAATCAAAAACGGTAGAATTCAAAAAATCAGACGATTATACCGCCGTCAGCGTCATCACCTGTCGCTTCGCGCAATGCGATTAGATCGACAACATCAAGGCTCTTTCGTCCCGCAAACGAAATCACGCCGTCTTTCTTTAACGCGTTCAACTGACGGCTGACCGTTTCTAATGTCAGTCCAAGAAAGTTGGCAATTTGGTCGCGCGTCATATCCATTTCTAGCGTGGCCGACCCGCTAGAGTGGTCCACAACGGCCCGCCGCGTCAACATATCGAGAAACGTGGCAATCTTTTCACGAGCGGTTTTACGACCCAACAAGATCATCCAATCTCGCGCAGCATCCAGTTCGTCCAATGCCATTTCCATAAGACGTTGGGCCAGATGCGGCGTTTGTTCGATCAGTCGTTCGAAGGGTGCGCGTTTGAATTGGCACAAGGTGACATCTGTTGTGGCAGTAACATCAAAATCAACATGGGTCCGGCCCGGTCTGCCAATGAAATCAGACGACAACAAAAGACCCACCATCTGAATGCGGCCATCTTCAAGTGTCTTTGAAAGACTGGCAACGCCCGCGACAACAGATGCTACATGCTCTAACGGCTCGCCCCGCCACAAAATCACTTCGCCCGCTGAATACGTCCGGTATGATTTCATGGCTTCAAGCACCAACATTTCATCGACATCGCATCGCGAACAAACCGCCCGGTGTCTGATCGGGCAGTCACTGCAATTTTCGGCGGATAACATAAGTTTGGCCATATTGATCTGTATCAAAGAATTGAGTCAGTGGACGTTGGTTATCTTACCTATGGAAAACTTCGACCTCTTACAACGCCATGGTCTGTTTGATGCTAAAGTGCCGCGGTATACCAGCTATCCGCCGGCCAATCATTTTCAACATGACGTGGGTCATTTGCATCAACTTGATTGGTTAAACGCCGTTGACGAAAACGAAACTCTGTCCGTCTATGTCCACATCCCATTTTGTAAGCGTCTATGTTGGTTTTGCGCGTGTCGGACCCAAGGCACGACAACGCTGCGTCCAGTTGATGCCTACATTGAGGTGGTAAAGAGCGAACTGCGAACAGTGCGGCAATCCCTACCTGAATCCGTAAAAATGGGACGATTGCACCTCGGAGGCGGAACGCCAACAATCCTAAGCGTAAAAACGATGTCTGGCCTTCTGGAAGAGATCTTTGGCACCTTCGCGACACCTGACGAATTTGAATTCTCTGTTGAGATCGACCCGACAGAAGCCGCGCCCGACCTTCTAAGCGCATTGATTGGATTTGGGATGAACCGCGCCAGTATCGGGGTTCAGGATTTTGCACCGAATGTCCAAAAGGCGATCGGTCGAACCCAATCGCTTGAACAAACCAAAATGGTCATTTCAACGCTGCGTGACAATGGGATCAGCGCGATCAACTTGGATTTGTTATACGGGCTGCCCAACCAGACCGAAGCCAGCTTTCGTCAAACACTGGATCACGTCATAGACATGGCACCGGATAGACTGGCGATCTATGGCTATGCCCATGTGCCATGGATGTCCAAGCGTCAGGTCTTGATCAAGTCGGAAGAGCTGCCCAACACCAGACAACGGTCAGAACTGGCAAACATTGCACAGACGACGTTATGCCACGCAGGTTATCGTCCCATTGGCATCGATCATTTTGCGAAACCTACGGACAAGCTTCACATCGCACACCAGAACGGACAGGTTCGCCGGAATTTCCAAGGATATACGGACGATCAAAGTCAAACATTGGTTGGCCTTGGGGCGTCAGCAATTTCGCGGTTCAAAGGCGGTTACATTCAAAATGCTGTGGCGACTTCTGCCTATCAAGAACGCATAGCAACATCCGGACGCGCCGGTCACAAAGGCTATGAGATGACGGACAAAGACACATTGGTCGCGGCCATGATCGAAGCATTGATGTGCAAATTCCAGTACCCAACCCGCGATCTTGAACGTATGTTCCCATTCGAAGCGGACGTTATCCGGCAAACATCGATCAACCTCATGAAACGGTATCCCGATGTCTTTCAATTGGGTCCGTCCGGCTTGACCATGCGCACTCAGGCCTACCCTCTCGTGCGGATCATCGCGAATGAAATCGACATGTTCACCAGCTCAGAAACTGCGCATAGTGCCGCGGTCTAAGATGGGCGGCTTCGCACTTTATTATCCGAATTCATCCATTGGCATCACAACCGCCAAGGTCGGTTTTTTGGCAAACAGGACCTTGGCGCATCCCAAGGAAACTGTCAGGGAACCAACCACCGTCAACGATCTGGCCACGTTACGGCGTGATTATGGTTTCCTCCAATAAGCGCCGAATTTGTCGAATGTGATCAATTCTTCTTCAATCTCGTGCTCGTCGCGATAATCATGAGTTGCCACCGCGCAATTGGGCAACAGATAGTCATCCACGATGCAAAACCCGCCCGGTTGAAGCTTTGGATAAGAACAGAAATCGCATCAATCGTTGAACTGTACATGTCTCCATCAAGACGCAAGATCGACAATTGGTCGATCGGGGCGTCAGGCAACGTATCCGCGAAAAACCCCTTTAGAAATATGAACTGATGAAGTGTGACAAGGGTTTTATTTCACGACAGTGTGTGTGGCCACGCATGATCAGTGTTGTGATGCTGCACATAAAGATTGAAACCCAAGCCGCATGAATCGATTCAACATCGGCACGCATCATCAAGGGAACACAGAATGGTTCGATCAGCTTTATTCGCAATTGTATGGTCTCTCACTGCAACGGCTGCTCTCGCACAAACAGCGCCATCATCGTCAGAAATCGCTTCGTACACGGGGCTTCATCTGGCTGCACATCAAGGTAACTCTGCCCAGATCGAACGCCTTCTTGCCGAGGGCGCAGATCCAAATGTCAGAGACAACGCGCGTCGCACACCAATACATGTGGCGGCTTTTGCGTCACATGATGATGTCATAACGATCCTTGCGACGGGCGGTGCGGACATGAATGCCCTCGAAAATCGCGTCTATGACGTTCTTACGATTGCCGCCGTTGCCGATGACCCGGAACTGGTGTCCCTTGCAATGACACTTGGGAACCGTCCAGACCTGATCACGAGCGTATATGATGGCACCGCTTTGATTGCGGCCGCACATCTGGGTCACCATGAGGTTGTTGCGCGCCTTGTTATGGGTGGCGCTCCGCTTGATCACGTGAACAACTTGGGCTGGACCGCCTTGATGGAGGCTGTCGTTTTAGGCGACGGTGGTTCAGATCACATCCAAACTGTACGCGTCCTTGTTGATGCAGGCGCAAACAAGTCCATCACGGATCGCGATGGCGTCACCCCGCTTCAACATGCCAAGGCGAGAGGTTATGCGGAAATCCAGTCTTTGTTGGAATAAGACGTCTCAACGCATCATGCTGGGTTGAATTGGCCTCAAGTTCATTAGATCAATGTCATGATCTTGGGCCCGTAGGCGAAACTAATTGCCTGTTCACAAAGTAAACCTACGCTTCTTTCGTAGCTAATTCTTGAACCAGAACTGCCTAGATGGTGTTAATTTCATCATGTTGACCGGTTCTACTTACACCGAAATCTCGCTTCTTAAGGCGCGTCAAATTGGTCGACTGGATACTTACAGCTCTTCACGATCCTCAAGGGTCTGGGCATAAGCACGCGACAATGGATGGCTGGCTTGATTGGCAAAGTCAACCATTGGGATATCTTCGACGATACGGGCGTCGTCCAGCACCAAAATTCTGTCCGCCAATTGCCTAAGTGGTGCCAGATCATGGCTGACAATCAGCATCGCAAGTGACGTTTCCTTGTGGACCTGCCGCAGCAGTCGGATTGTGTTGACCTGTGTGACAAGGTCAAGCGAGGACAGCGGTTCATCCAAGATCAACACCTTCGGTTCGGCGGCTACGGCGCGGGCCAATGCAATGCGTTGGCATTGACCTCCGGACAGCGAATGGGGGCGTCGCTGCTGCATGTCGCTTGCAACACCCAATTCGTTCAGAATGTCACGCGCCCGCGCCTGACGATTTGCAGGATCGCCAATATTGAACCCATTGAGCGTTTCGCTCACCGTTCCCAACGCACTTAGAAACGGGCTGAGCGATTGCGTCGGGTCCTGCCAGAGGTATTGGATGTCGCGTCGCGCCTGCCCGATGCCGGGTGTGACGCTTTCTCCGTCCAACTGGATGTCCCCGGTGTTTGGGGCTTCCAGCCCCACCAAACAGCGGGCGATGGTGGATTTGCCAGCCCCGGATCGACCGATCAGCCCCACAACTTCACCGGGCTGGATGGTCAGATCGATATCCCTCAGCACGTCATGCCCGTAAAAACGTTTGGATAATCCGCGAACTTTTAGCATGCGTTTTGCAACGCGTGCGCTGCCTCGGCAAGTTGACGGGCTGCGGGCGCAGGTGAAGCAGCCAAAGTTGAGATCGAAGTGTCGTCGACCAATTTGCCGTGATCCATGACCAGCACACGGTCGGCCACTTTTTGTACGGCACGCAGATCGTGGCTGATGAACAGCAGGGTTGCGCCGGTTTCGTCGGCCATGGTGTTCAATGCGGCCAAAACTTCGCGTTCGGTCAACACGTCAAGGCCAGTTGTCGGCTCATCCGCGATCAAAATGCGCGGGCGCAGGATCAGGGCCATGGCAATCAATATCCGCTGTTTCATGCCGCCTGAAAGTTGATAGGGAAAGAAATCGATCACGCGCTGTTCCAAGGCCACCGCATCCAGCGCATTTGTAATCGCGAGTTTCGCGTCCAAACCGGCCAAACGGGCCGTTTCCACCAGTTGACTTTTGATGCGTCGGCCCGGGGTCAAAGCTGTGCTGGGGCTTTGGAAAATCTGGAATATCTTTTTGCCACGTACTTGCCGCCACTGGGCTGCGGACAAATCCAATACTTCTAGGCCTTCCAAACGGATCGACCCCTTGGTCACGGAAAGCGGAGGGCGCAGCAATCCGCATAATGCACCCGCTGTCAGGGATTTACCGCAACCACTTGACCCAACCAGTCCCACACGTTCCCCGGGCGTCAAAGCAAAGCTGATTTGGTCCAACAGCCGTTGCTTTGGTCCAGCAGTGACCGTGAGGTCCGTGACGGAAAGTGCGTCTACCATAAAAAGGGCTGCCTTTTGTCCAGCAGTTCTCTGAGACCTTCACCGACAAGGTTGAAGGCCAATACTGCCAATGTCACCGCCAAACCGGGGGCCAGCAGCATATGAGGGGCTTGGGCAAAGAATGGTCGCGCCTCGTTCAACATGGCACCCCATTCCGGGGTTGGGGGTTGTACTCCGATGCCAAGAAAGCTGAGCGCGGATAATGCCAACAAAACCGAAGCCGTTTCTAACGAAATGATCACGGCGAGGGGCGGCAGGATTTGCGGCAGGATATGACGTATCACGACCCTGATGCGCGTCGCTCCGCCAAGGTGTGCGGCATGAACGAAATCTCGCTGACTGGCGGACAACACAAGGGCCCGTACCATCCGAGCATTTGACGGCCACCAAGCGGCGGCAACACCGATAATCGATGCCTCAAGCGATGCGCCCATGAAACCGATGACGGCCAGCGCAAGAACCAACGTTGGAAAGGCCATGATGATATCGGCCAGCCGCATCATCACCATATCCACACGCCCACCGGCCAACCCGGCAACGATCCCCCATGGCAGCGAGATGGCCAAAATCACAGTCATGGTCACAAGTGCTGCGCCAAGCGAAACAGGAACCGCCGCGACCAACCGTGACAGCACATCGCGGCCAAGGTGATCTGCACCCAACGGGTGAACAGAGGATGGCCCTGACAATCGCGACAACAAGTCGATCTGTTTCGGAGACGGCAAATCAAATACCAAAGGCAACAATCCCAAAGCAAGGAACGCGGCCATCAGGACAAGTCCAAGGATCAAGCCGATACGCCCGCCATTTAATCCAAGACGCAATGCGGGGATGCGAAGGGCGTGTTCACTCATGACCCAACCTCCGCCGCAATTGCGGATCAGCCAAGATTACGACGGCATCGGCGATCAGACTGGTTGTGAAAAAGATCAAACCCATGAAGACCAGATAGGCCTGAATAACCGGGAAATCCCGTTGTGCGATGGCCTGAAGGATCAGTTGCCCAAGGCCGGGCCACCCAAAGATACTTTCGACGATGACAGCCCCGCCAAGCAGCGCCCCAAACGTGTTGGCCCAAGCGGTGGTCAACGGTCCGATGATACGCGGGGCGATATGGCCCAACATGATGCTTAGGGGCCCAAGCCCCTTGGCGATGGCCAGACGGACATAATCTTCGCTTTTTTCGGCGCGCACGCGTTCAAAAACCACACGGCCCAATGAGGCACCTGCCCCAAGGCTGAGTGTCAATGCTGGCAGAACAAGATCCGACGCGGATCCATCGCCGACCAATCGCGCCCACCCAAGGTTGAGCACAAAGACATAGATCAGCAACAGCGCCAACCAGAATGAGGGGATCGAGACCAAAAGGATGGTCAACCCTCTGAGGCCCGCCCCGGTAAACCGATCCGATGCGACCGCGAATGTGCCAAGAGCAATCGAGATGATCACAGCCCCAGCAAGCGAACTGACGGCCAACGCCAAAGTTGCGGGCAAGTGGATCGCGATTTCCGACATCACGCTGCGACCCGTGGCAACCGAGGTGCCAAAATCAAACCGAACCGCCCGTGACAGCCAATCAAAATAGCGCGGCAAAAGAGGTTTATCGAGCCCGAATTGCGCCCGAAGGGCTGCAATGTCTTCGGGTTCAGGCACAATGCCCATGGCCCGCAGTTCCATCATCACCGGATCGCCGGGCGCAAGCGCGACGATCGCAAATGCCACAAAGCTCATGCCAAGTAATGTCGGCACCGCAGCCAATAGGCGTAAAAGAACAAATCGAACCATGATCGAATTCCAAATTGGCAGAGCCCCGTTAAAGGAGCTCTGCTTTGTCTATAGGCTGGATTACTTTGCGAATTTCACGCGGCCATAGTCGATCCAGTCCGCATATTCCGACATTGGAATCTCGATGCCCGGACGTGACAAGGTAAAGTTCGGCACCATCAAGATCGGGATGGCGGCCAGATCGTCCTGCACGATCGCACGGTGAGCTTGACGCACCAGATCGATCACTTCTTCACGGGATTGGGCGCTGCGCGCTGATTTGAGCATTTCGTCAACATGCGGTCCGGGTGCAGTGAACTTGTACCCACCCCATGCGGTTGTCGAGGTGAACAGGTTGTACAGCAAATAGGTCGGGTCTGTGTTGTTGTTCGATGCGAACTCCATATACAAATCCGCCTCGCCAGTATCGAGGTAGGTCGACCCATAGACGCCGCTGTCATCTACTTCGACCAGATCGATATCGATGCCAACACTTGCGAACATTTGTTCCAGCATTTCGGGCATTGGCTTCACGGTGGACACGTTTGGATAAGCCGCCACCAGACGCAGTTTCAGTTTGCGCCCGTCCTTTTCACGAACGCCGTCATCGCCCACAGTCCAACCCGCCGTATCCAGCAATGCACCTGTCTTTTGTGGATCATAGCCGAAACCGTCTGTGTGATCTTCGCCAAGGTTAAACATCCAACCGGGCAGAATGCCTTTGGCTGGCACTCCGCGCCCGGCAAACAACACCTCAGCCAACGTGTCGCGGTCGATGGCCCAAGCCAGCGCTTCGCGGACTTTGTAGTCCTGAATGATGTCGAAAGGAGCGGACCCGTTTAGGTTCGCCAACAAGGCCACATAGCGAATTGGCCTGCTTTCATGCAGCACAACGGACCCGTCCTGCGGTATCGACAGCATCATTTGCGGGGTTACTTCGCCGATCACGTCTATCTCGCCGTTTTGCAGCGCAAGCAGGCGCGCATTGTCGTCCCCGATGAAGCGGAACGTCAATCGATCAACGCTTGGCGTTTCGCCCCAATACTGTTCGTTCCGCACGACAGTGATCTGTTGTTTGGGCTCATAGCTGTCAAGAAGGTAAGGACCGGTGCCAACAGGGTTCGCGGCGCGGTCTTCTGAGGGGCCGAACAATGATGTGCCCCGATGGGTCATGTTTTCGATGACCAGCGCCGACCCCTTTTCAGAACGAAAGCGGATCTGGTAATCCCCCAACTTTTCAAAGCTGTCTTGGTCGATCTGAAGGAAGTCGGATTTCCCTTGATCATATAACTTCAGAGCGTCAATGGCGCTGTCCGCATTGAAAATTGTACCATCTGAAAACGAAACATCTTGGCGCAACGTGACGGTATAGGATCCGTCCGCATAGTCCCATTTTTCGAACAATAACGGGCTGGGCAGGAAATTCGCATCCGGCTTTACGGCCGTTTCAACGATCTGCGCCGCGGGACGGCGCGTCGTGAAGGAAAATTTATCTTCTGCCACGGAATAACGATCCCGCTTGACCGCAACAATAAGAGAAGTTTCAGCCTGTACCGTCGAAAATGACAACGGTACAGCGGTGAGGGTCGCCGCAACGAAATGCGCGGCCAAACGTAGTTTAAACATTGGGTATTCCTTACAAATTCAAGTGTAGATAAAGCTTGAAATTGTAACAGGCGGAGCGCGCGCAATATTTGGATGCCACAAACGGCGTTTCGCCTTAATGGCGGGTTGGGCAACAGTTGCACGATATGAGGACAGATATTCAAACCGCGGAACATCAATAGCCTGCCCCGTCAGGTTGGCGATCTGCGACGTGAAGAAATCACAACTTAGATCCCGCTCGCTTGGGACGGTATCATCCAGCGGCACCTGAATTGTTTTTGGCTCGCCTCCGGTGCACAGAACATAGCTGAGCATTTCGCCTTCAATGACCACCATGGTGCCCGGCGGACGAAGCACGACACTGACAAGGATCGTCAGGGCCATCAAAAGCCGAATGACTATTCCTCCTCTCCAGTGCACGCGTTGCTCTCCTCGCGGTCAAAAGCGAACGGGACAATAATGATCGAACCCGCGTCCGCGCCATTTAAGCTATTGTGTCGCGACTGTGAAGAACTAGACTTCGACCATGACTGGTGCAATGGCGAACCCTATCTACCGTCGGCTCTTGCTGGCGCAAGTCTTCTCGGTGCTTGGGTCGGGACTGACGACCATTGCTTTGGGTCTTTTGGCATTCCACTTGTCTGGCGAAAATGCGGGTGCTGTTCTTGGCACAGCCCTCGCGCTGAAGATGGTCGCCTATGTTGGATTGGCCCCTATTGCTGCTGCAATATCGGAACGTCTGCCGCGCAAACCGTTCTTGATTTCGCTGGATTTGGCCCGCGCAGGGATGGTGCTTTTCTTGCCCTTCGTGACCGAAATCTGGCAGATTTATCTGCTGGTTTTTGGATTTCAGGCGTTTTCCGCCGCCTTTACACCAACGTTTCAAGCCACCATTCCCGACATTTTGGAAGACGAGGCGGATTATACCCAAGCGTTGTCCTACTCACGCCTGACCTACGATCTTGAATCGCTTGTCGGTCCGTTAATTGCGGGTTTGGCGCTGGCGGTGTTTTCATTTCATGCGCTATTTGTCGGGACCGCCATCGGTTTTCTGGTTTCGGCGGGTTTGGTGTTCAGCGTTGTTTTGCCCCTAAGAAGCAGCGCAGCGGTTCAGGCCCCGTTTCGCAAACGCGTCACTCGGGGGATATGGATTTATTTGGCGACGCCACGCCTGCGCGGGTTACTGGCTTTGTATGTGACCGTAGCCGCAGGCACGTCTATGGTCATCGTCAATACGGTCGTTCGGGTCAAAAGCGATCTTGGCCTTGGCGATGAAATCGTCGCGCTGTATTTCGCGGCAAGCGGCATTGGGTCGATGGTTGTCGCACTGCTTTTGCCGAAACTGCTTGTTCGACACCCACCACGTCCGGTGATGTTCACGGGGGCCGCAATCGTCACTGTCAGCCTTGTGTTGGCAGCCTTTGCACCGGGCTTGATTGTCGGATTGACAATATGGACGACTCTCGGGGCTGGGACCTCGCTTATTCAGACGTCGGCAGGTTTGCAGGTTACCCGATCATGTAACACAGAAGATCGCCCTGCCCTGTTTGCCGCGCAATTCGCGTTATCGCATTCCACTTGGCTTTTAGCCTATCCATTGGCCGGAACACTTGGGGCTGCCGCAGGGTTACCAATCACGTTCTTGGTTATGGCCGTTATTTCAGGAATTGCCTCGCTGATTGCGCTGCGCCTTTGGCCATCTTTTGACCCGATTGAAGTTGAACACGACCACGTCGCACTTGACCATGAGCACGCCAATGGCGATCCGGACCACCATAGCGCGGATGTTGTGCAATCAGATCACCCCATCCGCCATCACCACCCAGCTATAAGTCATAGCCATCCGTTTGTCATCGACGATCACCACCCGGTCTGGCCAAAACGTAAATAGGGTTTACCTTTGACCGGTGGCGAGCCCCTGAACACTTGATCACCCGTATTCCGGTTTGGTCTTGGATTGAGGCCCTGCATGGCCGTTTGCTGGGATTTCAGTCTTGTTGTCGTGTCAGCTGCGGATAGTATGCGTTTTACCTACTCGGAAGGACGTGCTTGTGAGGCTGAATACCCTTTTTATTCAAGTTGATCCGCAGACCACCGAACCCTGCCGCCCTATCCACGCCGAGTGGACTTTAAAATCTCTCCCACCAACGAGGGACTATTGAAATGACGACCCTCAACGGACTGCTGATCGTAACGACACAAGTCGAAGCCGACGTGATAGTCTGCGAAGACGGACTAAGCTTTTGGGGTGGTGTTGATCCGGATACAGGTCTGGTGATCGACGCGCATCATCCTCTTCACGGCCAGTCGCTGGCGGGCAAGGTCGTTCTTATGCCAACCAGCCGGGGGTCTTGTTCCGGCAGCGGTGTGCTTTTGCAATTGGCCTTGAACGGATGTGCCCCGGCGGCGTTGGTCTTACGCGAGGACGAAGAGGTGCTGACGCTGGGTGCATTGATCGCATCGCGTATGTTTGATCGAAACATTGGTGTCGTGCGACTGGCCCCAAAAGATTATGAGGAATTGCGCAGCAAAAACACCGCAAAGCTTCAGGGTAATCGACTGAGCGCCGCGCAGTTTTCCGTCGATCTACATCAGGTCACGCAAAATGATCTGGATCTGAGCGCGCGCGATAAAGCCATGTTGGCCGGTGAACTTGGCAAGTCCGCGGCCCTCGCGATGGAGGTCATTTGCGCCATGGCGGCTGCGCAAGGCGCAAAGCGGTTGATCGACGTCACACGAGGCCATATCGATGGATGTATCTATGCGCATGAAGCGAACCTCATCTTTGCCGCAACCATGGCCAATATGGGGGCGACGGTGGCCATTCCGACCACGATCAACGCAATCTCGGTTGATCGTGAGAACTGGACCAAGCACGACTTACCACCCAAGTTTGGACGCGCCGCAAGCCGATTGGCCGACGCCTATGTTCAGATGGGTGCACGCGCGACGTTTACCTGCGCGCCCTACCTTGCTGATGACGTGCCACAACTGGGCGAAGATATCGGTTGGTCGGAATCCAATGCAGTGATCTTTGCCAACAGCGTGTTGGGGGCGCGGACGGCCAAACATCCCGATTACCTTGATCTGTTCATTGCCCTGACCGGGCGCGCGGCGGAAACTGGCGCCTATCTGGCGGAAAACCGACGGCCACGCATTGTGATCGATGTCGAAATGCCTGACCGTTATGACGACGCGATTTGGCCGCTGCTTGGGTGGATCACAGGCCGTCTGGCCCCGGATCGCATTCCTGTATTGAAAGGCATCGAACAGACCGCCCCAAGTCGCGATGACCTGCGCGCAGTATGTGCGGCCTTTGGAACAACCTCAGCCGCGGCCCTGTTGCATGTGGCAGGTGTGACGCCAGAAGGCGATGTCGAACCCGTTGCCGACGCAAGCCACGCAACAATTTCCCCAGCCGATTTCGCCGCAGCATGGGATGCATTTAATACAGGGCCGGACAAAATTGATCTGGTTGCATTGGGCAGCCCGCATTTTTCACTAGAAGAGACGTGTCGTTTTGCGGACCTGATGGCAGGCCAGCATAAACATCCAGACGTATCCGTCATCGTCACTTTGGGTCGTGATACCTTTGCACAAGCACAAACCGACGGAGCGGTAGAGACACTTCAAGCAGCAGGTGTTCAGTTCTATTCGGACCTGTGCTGGTGCTCTATTGTGGAACCCGTGTTCCCTATAAAAACCAAAACCTTGATGACGAATTCTGGTAAATACGCCCATTATGCTCCGGGTCTAAGCGGAAGAAACGTGCGGTTCGGCGGACTTGCTGATTGCGCCCAAGCCGCTGTCACTGGAACGGCCCCGACTGAGCCGCCCAAATGAGGATAAACTAAACCTATCCTAAAACGTAGCACCCGTGTCCGCTGTGATCAGCTCTTTGTACAGCTCTTGTATGCGTTCCATCACTGGACGATCACCTGTACCGATCGGCTTGCCATCAATTTCTGACACCGGGGTTTGAGCACCAAAAGTGCCCGTCAAAAAGGCTTCGTCCGCGCTGTAGGTTTCATACAGCGAATAGTTACGTTCAAAGACCGGAATGTCGTTGTCCCGACAAATATCGATGACCTTCTGGCGGGTTACACCATTCATGCAATAATCCCCCGTCGAGGTCCAAACTTGGCCCTTGCGCACGATAAAGAAATTGCAGGCATTGGTGGTATCCACAAACCCATGTGGGTCCAACATCAGCCCCTCATCCGCACCCATCTGTTCCGCTTGCAAGCAGGCCAGAACGCAATTCAGTTTGGAATGGCTGTTGTATTTGGCATCTTGGCTCATAGGGAGGCCGCGCACCTGCGGAACTGTGGCCAGACGAATGCCTGTCTTTAACCCACCCGAAGGTTTCGAATGCTCAATAATAATTACCAATGTCGGGCCTGAACGGCTGAGCGAGGGATGCTGAAACGGTTTGGCTTTTATGCCACGGGTCAGCATCAAACGGCAATGGGCGTCGGTTGTCATACCATTGGCTTTGGCCGTCTTAGTCAGCGCGTCCAAGATGCCATCGCGGTCCATACCGACATCAAGTGACACCGCCTTACAAGAGCCGAAAAAGCGGTCCATATGTTCATCAAAAAACGACCACTTCCCGTTATAAAGACGCATCCCTTCCCACATGCCATCGCCCAGCATAAAACCACTGTCATAGACGGATACCTTGGCTTCGTCGCGGTGCACAATTTCACCATTCACATAGATTTTGATATCCAAATTGCGGATATCGTCGTCTGCGTCATGGGTGGTTTTTTGGGTCTCTGACATCGGGTTGATCCATTTGTTTGTTGTCACCAGAACAAAAGATGCCGGGCCCTAGGCGCGCCCGGCATCTAACGCATTGCGCAATAGCTTAGTTGTTAAACATCAGCTCACGCTGGATGACCGGAGACGCCTTCGGGTCCAGACCAAATTCCGTTAGGAAGTCGGCGTACCAACCTTGAGTCCGGCCTGTCTCGTACCAGTAAAAGATCGACGTGTTGACCCAGTTGAGGAACCGCTGATCCGCCTCTTGGCGCACCGCCACTGATGTCGGCGATGAGAATGCAGGTGTCGGGATTACAAGTTGGCCCCGACCCAATTTCTTATGCGCTGCCAAAAGTGGTGGGTGAAACAAGGATACCGCATCAACGCGACCAGACTGGAACGCCGCGATTGAGGCACCATTGTCGGGAAAGCGCTGGATGTCAGCATTAGGCAAATTTGCCGTGACATAGCTGTCCATACTGGAACCTTGCGGAACAGCGATGGAAACGTCCGCATTGTTCAGCTCTGCCCAAGTACTGGCGGCAAGGTCTTCGTTCGCGAGAACCGCCAACGAGATGTAAAGAAGCGGGTTGGACGGAAACGCCACCGAAACGGCACGATCTGGTTTAGGATCAAGCACCGGCATCGCATCGATTTTGTTGGATTGTAGCGCGGCAACCGCCGTGCCCCATGTGACTTCAACAACCTCAAGGTCAACACCCAAAGTGTCGGCCATGTTCTGTCCAATGGTGATGCCTAGCCCACTGTCCCATTCGCCAGTTGCAGGGTTCTTGCTGAACCATGGTGGGGCTTGGGTCACGCCGATGCGCAATTTTCCGGACTCTTGAATTTGTTCCCAAGTCGACGTTTCTTGCGCAGTGACTGGACTTGTTGTCAGCATCGCCGCAGCGGTGAGACCCGCCAGCCAGTTTGTTGTTTTTTTGAAAATACTTTTCATTGTTTGTCCTCTCTGTTGGTCGTGTTTATTCCATTTTTTATTCGGGCAATTTGAACAAGGCGTGCCCCTCTAGGAATTCTTTCATCCGCTGCGTTTGCGGGTTCTTCAGCAGCTCTTGCGGCTCGCCCTCTTCATGAATTGCCCCCTCATTCAGGAACAAAACACGGTTGGCGACGTGATAGGCAAAGCCCAATTCATGCGTGACGCAAATCATGGTCATGCCTTCATCAGCCAGTTGGCGCATAGTCTTAAGCACTTCGCCAACCAACTCCGGATCAAGTGCTGACGTGACTTCATCAAACAGCATCACTTCGGGGTCCATGGCCAAAGCGCGTGCAATCGCGACACGTTGCTTTTGCCCACCTGACAAGCGCGAGGGGTATTCTTCTGCCTTGTCGGCCAAACCCACCCGATCCAACTGCGCCATGGATTTGGCCTTTGCCTCTTCCGGATCACGACCTAAAACCGTGACTTGGCCCTCCATGACATTTTGCAGCACAGTCATGTGTGGAAACAGATTGAAGTGCTGGAACACCATCCCGATCCGCGCACGAAGTTTGCACAAGTCGGCCTCTTTATACCGTATATTGCCATTGACCTCAGTGCCCACGACCTCACCGTTCAAATGGACACGTCCTTTGGTCGGTGTCTCCATGAAATTGATGCATCGCAAAAGCGTGGACTTGCCCGAACCGCTAGAGCCCAACAAGACCACGGTTTCCCCTGCTTTAACGGTCAGGTCGATGCCTTTCAGCACTTCCAGACTACCAAAGCTTTTGTGCAAGTTTTCGACGCGGACTAGATCGTTCATTGGTCACTCCGTCCCAGTTTGCGCTCGATCACATATGTGGCCTGTACAACAGGGTAGAGCACCACAAAGAAAATCACAGCAACAGCAGTATAGGATTCAATAGGGTTATAGTTGAGATCAGCGATCAACTTGGCTTGGTTCAAGGTTTCCACATAGGCCACGACCGACGCGAGCGTGGACATCTTGAAAACTTCGATCCCGCGATTGGTCAGCGCCGGCAAAACCCGTTTCAATGCAACGGGCAGAATGACACGGCGCATGGTTTGCGCAAAATTCATCCCGATTGCTTTTCCGGCCTCCCACTGCCCTTTATCGATGGACTGGATGCCAGCGCGGTAAATCTCGGCAGAGAATGCCATAGTGTTCAGTGAGATGCCCAAAACCGCGGCCAAGAATGGCGACGTTTCAATGTCTGTCAGGATTGGGAAAGCGTAATAGAACCAGATGATCTGCACCAGCACCGGAGTATTGCGAAACACCTCGACAAATGCACGTGCGGGCCAAGCGGCGATGGGCGTTTTGATGTAGCGCATGATACCAATGATCAGGCCACCAGACATGCCCAGAACCACCGTCACGCCAAACATTAACAATGTTCCTTGAAGGCCGACCCAGAAAACCTGCCAATTTTGAAAGATTGTTGCGAAGTCCCAGTTATACCCCATGCTAATGCACCGTCCCTTCGCCCGACTTGGCCAGCTTACGCTCTACGATGATGGAAAGCTGACTGAAGGCAAAAATCAAAACGAAATAGATCAACGCCACGACGGTATAGACCTCAAGCGGGCGGAAGGTCCGCTGCGCGATGTCATTGGCCTGATACATCAGGTCAGTATAGGCGATGGTCGACACCAACGTGGTGGTTTTCAAAAGTTCGATCGAGCGTTCCATAAAGGCAGGGATCATGCGTTTGACGGCTTGCGGAAGGATCACACGTTTCAGGCATTGATTGCGGGTCATTCCGATGGCTTTGGACGCTTCCCATTGGCCTTTATCGATAGACTGAATTCCACTGCGGAAAATTTCAGCAAAGAAGGCCGAAGACTGGATCGAGAAGGTCACAATCGCCGTCGTGAACGGCGTCATGTTGACGTTGAACAGGATTGGAAAGGCAAAGAAGAACCAAAACAACTGCACCAATGGTGGGGTCGTGCGAAAAAATTCGATGATGAAGGCTGCGACCATCGATGGGACGCGCCATTGCGACAGGCGCGACAAAGCAAGGGCAAGACCCAGTGGCACCCCAAACATCAACGCCAAACTGGTAATTTTCAACGTGTTGACCAGCCCCAAAAGCAGGATGTCGAAACTGCCCAAAACCGGAGCAAAATTCCATTCCATGCTAAACGAACCCCCTCTGTTTAACCGCGTCCGATGGTGCCGCCGCGCCTTCATTTTTGTCAATAAAGCGGGATGCTCTGTAAGGGGCAAGATCGATGTTAGGTCGCTTACCGCTCATCAATTGCGCCAAAATTTGACCTGTGCGCGCCGATCCTGTCAGGCCAACATGCTGATGTCCGAACCCAAGAAAAACACCTTTGACGTTGTCCAGTTCGTCGATAATTGGCACTGAATCTATTGGCGCTGGCCGATGCCCGAACCACCTTGTTTCCTTTGAATAGGTGAACCCGGGCAGAACCTCTTTCAAGGCGTCCCTAAGCAGTTCAAACACCTTATCTTGGCCTTGATTTTCAAGACCGCCAAATTCGACAGCTCCGGCCACACGAAGACGACCCTTCATCGGGGAAAAGATCAGCTTTTTACTGGGCACAATGGTCGGAACGCGCGGTAAAAACGATGGATCCCAAAACTCCAAATGATATCCGCTTTCCGCCTCGACGGGGATGTTCACGCCCAGCTTTTTGGTCAACAACGGCGACCAAGCCCCCGCTGTAATCGCTACGCGGTCCGCAGACACCAAACCTTGGTCTGTCATCACCCCAGTGGCACGCCCCGCTTGATGCGTGATGTCGTCGACTTCGCGGTTCAGAATTGTGCCGCCCGAGGTTTCGAAATACGTGCGCAGATCATGCATATACGCACCGGGATCAGTGATTTGACCATGGTTCTTCAAGCTTGCCAAAAAGCCAAACTCTTGATGCAGAACCGGATCATAATCATGGCGCGCAGCTTCTTCGTGTTCAGTCCATTCAAACCCGAGATCCTCACGGATTTGCCAACCAAACGCGTCATTTTCATACGCGCTGCGATCGTTGTAGAGAACTGCAAAATCCGTGGGTTTGATATGGCGTTGTGCCTCTGTCCCTTTGGCCAAGGCCAAATGATCTTCCAAGCTGTTGCCAATTATGGGTTGCAACGCGGCCGCGATGCGTCGCGCCTTTGGGGCAGTTGCATAGGCTAGATAACGTAGTGCCCAGGGTATTAGACGAGGCAGATAGGGCAAGCGCACAAAGATCGGTTCCGACGCGCTGAGCACCATTTTCGGAATCTTACCGATCAAGCCCGGCATCGTTACCGGCAACACCGAGGCCGATGCCAAAACACCCGCATTGCCATAACTGGAGCGATCAGCGGGGGCACCCTTGTCAATCAACGTGACCTTGTTCCCTTCCCGCAGCGACCAGATCGCAGTTGCAACGCCCACCATACCGCCGCCCACGACAACGACGTGGGGCGGTTGATCTTGGTCTAGCTGCGCGTTGGACATATAGCCTTACCCCAGATTTGCTTTTTCAAGATCGGAAAAGCTGCGATCCAAAGCATCCAGAACCGGTTGTACATCTTCCATCTGCAAACAAAGCGGCGGCACCATCCGCAGAACGTTTTTGAAGGTCCCGGATTTGGACAGGATCAACCCATGTTCGCGTGTGCGTTCAAACACATAGGCGTTGTGATCAGGCGCAGGTTCCTTGGTTTCGCGATCTTTCACCAATTCGATGGCTTGCATGAAACCGCGCCCGCGCACGTCACCGATGATGTCATATCTGCCTTGAAGCTGTTGTAACCCTTCGTGCAATTTCGCACCAACGGTTTTGGCATTGGCAATCATGTCGTCATCCTTGATTACTTTCAACACTGCGCGCGCCGCAGCACAAGCGACAGGGTTTGCGCCGTAGGTGTGAAACAAAAGCTTGCCCGCCATACTTTCTGCGATTTCTTTTTTGACAACCAATGCACCGATTGGGATGCCGTTGCCCAATCCTTTGGCGATGACCATCATGTCGGGCACAATACCGTGGTGATCAAAGCACCACATCGCGTCCCCAGTTTTGCCAAAGCCGGATTGAACCTCGTCCATGATCAACAGACCACCCGCCGCGCGGACCTTTTCCGCCGCGCCCTTCAGGTATCCGTCTGGCATCTGAATGATCCCGCCATATCCCTGAACGGATTCAATAAACATGCCCGCTAATGCGCCGCTTGTTGTGTACGAAATCGTGCGATCTATCTCTTCCAGATACGGGTCAGTGCCCGCGCCAAATATACCACGATACTGGTTCGGTTCGGCAGCGAATGTGACATTTGGCAGTTGCGAGATGTTGTGGCGAAAGCCTTGAACGCCCGTGATAGCCTGTGCGCCATAGGTCGCCCCATGATAGGAATTGCGCAACGCGATGATGTCTTGGTTACCAGTTGATGCACGCGCCATCATGATCGCCAGATCAATCGCTTCGGTTCCAGAATTGGTGAAATGAACAACCCAATCATGGCCTGCGGGCATAGTGGCTGCCAATTCTTCGGCAAGATGCGCAGGCACAGGGTGGTGAAACATGGTTGTACAATGGGTCAGCTGTTGCACCTGTTCGGTCACCGCCTCAACCACTTTGGGATGGGCATGGCCAACACTGATGCACAAGTTCATCCCCAACAAGTCGGTAAGTTTGTTTCCTTTTTCATCCCAGCAATACTGCATTTTCCCTTTTTTAAGGATTAGCGGTTTTTGATAGGGAACAAAGGCACGCTGAGAAGCTGCATAATAGGTGTCGCGCTTGTCGATAATGGATTGCGTCGACCAATCTACAGCTTGCGTCATATTAAGTTCCGTCCTCAAGATTTGTGCACATGCAAAGAATTTTTGCATCCGGACCCGCGATTTCGGATCATTCGAGACGAAGCATTGCAAAGGACAGCGCCTCATCGAAAGGGACAGTTTCACACAATTTTCAGGACAGATGCATCGGTGCGTTAACCACGCATCAATTGGATCTCTTCGGCGATGATTTTCACGCCATCGCGAATTTTGGCCTTGGGAAGCGCTGCGAACCCGATCCTGAAATTGCGCAACCCTTGTTGTGGGTTACTGAAAAAAACTGATCCATCGTCAATCAGAACACCTCGTGCCTTAAGATTGTGCGCAAGACGGGCGCTGTTGATTTCAGCCGGTCCCGTCAGCCAAAAACACGTGCCCCCCTGAGACGCCTGCACTTTGACGTCAGGAAGAAATTCCAACAGCGCATTGCGTGTGATTTCCCAACGGGACCGATAGCGTCGTTCCATCTTGCGTAGATGGGCATCCAATGCACCGCTGGCGATGAAATGAGCCATGGCTTCTTGCACCAAAATGGGTGGATGACGCATCATTGATCGGCGGATCGCTTTGACCTCCTGAATGATATCTGGGTGCGCAACCATGTAGCCAATACGCAGCCCCGGAGCGACGCTTTTGGACAGGCTGCCCACATATACGGCGCGCCCCGAAGTCTCGATTGACCTGATCGGTTGGCCCCGTGCGCGTACAAAGTTCATTTCTGCTTCATAGTCATCTTCGCAGATCAGGAAATCGTCGCGCGCAGCACGATCACAAAGTTCTAATCTGCGTTCATGCTGCATTGTAACGGTGGTTGGAAACTGGTGACTGGGTGTCGCGTAAACCAGACCGACACCTTTCGGAATGTTAGAAACGACCAGCCCGCCCTCGTCCACCGGTACATTCAAAACAGGCGCGCCCGCGACTGTAAATGCATTGCGGGCCTCAGGGTAACAGGGATCTTCCACGGCGACACTGCGCCCGAGATAAGCTGTTAAACAGCCAAGCAAATAGATGGCGTTTTGCGCACCATTCGTGATGAGAATTTGTTCATAACTGGCGCTGATCCCACGATAGCCCAGAAGCCGTTGTTGCAACTGTTTGACAAGTTTTACGCTGCCCGTTCCGGCGGAATCCTTGCTCCAGATTTCTATATTAGACGACGCCATGGCTACTCTCATGCTCTCGCGCCACGCCTGAATTGGGAATTGGGACGGATCGATTTGATTGTAGACAAACGGATATTCATAGCTTTCCCAATCAATGGGATGGGTCACTTTGGCCATTAGGGACGGGCGTTGCTTTTCGCCCATCAGTTGATCCAACGGAGAACGCTCAATACGATCATCCGCCCACTGCGAAGGTCGAACCGTCGCCGCACTGGTCAGTGTTTCGTTAACGAAATACCCACTGCGATTTCGGGCTGTAATCAATCCAATATCAATCAACCGGCAATAGGCGTCGTAAACTGTATTGCGCGACACGCCCAAATGGGTGGCCAACGCACGGCACGACGGCAACGGTTCTGCGATTGGAAAAAGATCGCGTGCAATCGCCGAACTGATCAATTCACAGACTTGATTGCGCAGGTTTTCTGACGACGCGTCTGGCAGGCGTAAGAACTGTGCATTTAGCAAGTCATCATCTCGCGTTCAGGAAAGTTCACGGAACTTGGAAAACTCTGCATGTTCGTTGCCCAAAGCTCAATTCGTTTATTGTTTGGTCCGCAAGTAAAGGAAAAACAGGGAACGGACATCCCTTGCAAGGGGAACACCCAATGAATGTCTCACACCGCCGTAAATCCACCATCAATCGGCAGGCAAACACCGGATATCATTGCCGCACCGTCCGACAGTAAAAAGACAACAGGCGCTGCAATGTCGTCCTCGGTCGCCCACTTCTGAAGCGGCATAGTTTCCAGAAACGGGCCTTGAATCTCTGGGCGTCCCCAATACCACGCGGACATGGGCGTCATGACCACCGTCGGGTTGACGCTATTAACGCGGATACCATGAGGGCCAAGCTCCATCGCTGATACACGGGTGATATTATCCAACGCAGCCTTGGACGAGCCGTAAGAAATATGTCCGCGCAGCCCCACCAAAGACGCTTGGCTTGAAACATTTACAATTGCGCCTCCTTTGCCCAAGCGGATCATTGATTGCGATGCATATTTCGTCACCAGCAAAGCCCCGCGTGCGTTGATCGACATCACTTTGTCAAACACGCTGATATCGGTGTCCATCGGGGTCGCGATTTCGCCGCCAAAACCGCCGCAATTCACAACGCCCCAAAGATCCAGATTTTCAAGTGCTTCACGAATGTCGTCTTCGGATTCCAGATCGAACGCAAGTGTACGACAACCCGTTTCCTTGGCCAATTGCATCAGCTTTTCCTGATCCCGACCATTCGCAATGACGTCCGCATCTGTCTGAACCAAATGGCGCACTATCGCACCACCGATGCCACCGCTTGCGCCAGTTACAAGGATCGGACCTTTGTCGAAACCATTCATGCGATCGTCCTTTCGAAACCTGCGTTGACGCCTATTATTTTTCTAAGGCCAAACTATCCCAGTTGGATGAAAAGCAACCATAGTTGGTATTTTTCGTCAATGGAACGCAGTTCGCAAACGGTTTCCCAACTTGTCTTGGCGGGAAATACCCCGATCAAAAGTCATCGAAATGAACTTAACCGCATCCGACCGGAAACCGGTTTTCGTTGCCCCTGTTCAATCTCAAGTGCGGTGAGACAGGATATTTAACAGCTTCCCTGCAGGATCATGAATGTAAAACCGACGTACGCCCCATGACTCATTGGTCAACTCATACTCGATTTTATGCCCCAACTGTTTCACACGCTGATAGACTTCATCAACGTCTTCTACCTCGATTGATATATCCGGTACGGCCGTGCCCGATCCACCTTGGGTCGCAACACTAAGCTGAACAGGCGCAACCTCTCCAGAAGCAAGAGTAGCGATCCAGCCTTGATCCATAACAACATCCAGATCGAATACTTCTGAATAAAAAGTCCGAACGTCTTCGACCGATGAAACAGCAATGTTTGACACAATTCGTTTAACGACCATGGCTTGCATCACCTGCATCACACACCTCGGCGATTGATGTGGTTGCGAGACGCTCAATTAGGCTGTGTTCGATATCTGCCATTACGGACGCGACTTTCCTTTGCAGAACATGCTCGACCAAACATCTCGACGTCTCTTCTACTCCGGCGCTGGCAATCAGGCTTTCATCCAGCGCAAGATAGACGTCGGCAAGCGTAATTCTGTCTGGCGCAAGCGCCAGCCGCCACCCCCCGGAATGCCCTTTCTCTGATATGAGCAAACCCGCTTCTCTGAGTTTTCCCAACACTCGCCGTACGACGACCGGATTTGTTCCAGCATGATCCGCAATATCGGCCGAGGTCCGCACCCGTTCGGGTTCACTTGCCATGTGGCCAAGTGTGTGCAGAGCAAGCGACAGGCGTGAATTTCGTTTCATCGGCGCGTTTTCTCCAAGGTGAACGACAAACGTAACATTCAATGTTGCATAACTCTAGTAACTGAGTAAGTTACTTGACCTACAGAGCAATGATTGGATCCGAACATGTCAGATACACGTCTCCCCGTCACGGTGCTTTCCGGTTTTCTGGGCGCAGGGAAAACCACCCTTTTGAACCGTGTGCTGAACAATCGCGAAGGCCGCAGAGTTGCTGTGATTGTCAATGATATGTCCGAAGTGAACATCGATGCGGATCTAGTGCGGGCCGATACCGAACTGAGCAGAACAGATGAAACTCTGGTTGAGATGTCCAACGGATGCATCTGCTGTACCTTGCGAGACGACCTTTTGGATGAAGTGCGCCGGCTTGCTGGTGAGGGGCGTTTTGACTATCTGCTTATTGAATCGACCGGAATCTCTGAACCACTGCCTGTGGCCGCGACATTCGATTTTCGGGATGAATTCGGAAACAGCCTCGCAGATGTCTCGCGCCTTGATACAATGGTCACTGTCGTCGATGCCGTGAACCTGCTGAATGATTATTCCAGCCATGACTTTCTGCGGGATCGCGGCGAGACGTTGGGGGAAGAAGACGAACGCACTTTGGTTCACTTGCTCACCGACCAAATCGAATTCGCAGATATCGTCATCTTGAATAAAGTCGCCGATGCAGGCCCCGATCGTGTGGATGCGGCGCGCAAGATCATTCGCAGCCTGAATGCTGACGCGCAAATCATTGAAGCCAATCACTCGGATGTTTCCAGCGACGCCATCCTTGATACCGGCCTGTTTGATTTCGAGAAAGCCCACGAGCACCCAATGTGGGCCAAAGAACTGTATGGTTTCGCCGATCACACGCCCGAAACTGAAGAATACGGCGTTTCATCCTATGTTTATCGTGCACGGCAGCCATTCATTCCGCAGAAGATAATGAATGTGTTGAACGGCGAACTGCCGGGCGTCATCCGGGCCAAAGGGCACTTTTGGATTGCCACACGCCCCGGCTGGGTGGCTGAATTCTCGCTTGCGGGTGCTCTTTCAAGCGTGACACCACTTGGCACTTGGTGGGCGTCTGTCCCAAAAGAAAGTTGGCCTGACCACGAAAGCGCGCGCGACTATATGCAAACCCATTGGCAAGAGCCTTGGGGTGATCGACGTCAAGAACTCGTCTTCATCGGTGCTGGTATCAATTGGCCGGTATTAAAGGCACGGCTTGACGATTGTCTTGTTCCCGAACAGTCCATCAAGGGGCCTGACACCCTGCCGGATTACCCTGACCCCTTCCCGGTTTGGCGCAAAGCTGAGGAAGCCGCGTGACTCTGCTGCGTATGTCCGTACAAGAGGCGGCGATTGGTGTCGCCGTCACGGATGAACAGCAAAATCTCACAGCCTTCTTGCATCCCGGTTGCGCAGCGGCGATTTGGCGTCGCCAGCCTACTCAGGACTTCCAAGACTGGGTAAACGCACTGGACCCATCGCTCTTGCCTCAAGGTCGGATCAGCGTACGGCGTGACGCGGTCCGCTCAGTTTTAACCAAGATGTGTGAAGCCTCAAGAACGCCACTGTGCCACCAACGCAGCCAATTGATCGAAGATGTTACCAACCTTGCCGACAACTTTTCGGAGCTGATGAAGGCCCCATATCTGCGGCTAAGGCTTCAAGTTATCACCTCAAATGCGTGTCGCAAGTTCCATGTCGATGCAATCACGGCGCGCTTGGTTTGCACCTATCGAGGGACAGGAACCCAATATGGGATTTCCACGGATGGAAACGAACCAGTACGCGTTTTCACAGTCCCCACTCATGCGCCGATCTTGTTACGCGGCACCCAATGGCCCGAAACACCTTGTACAGGTCTGTTGCATCGCTCCCCGCCCATTGAAGGCACAGGAGAAACTCGTTTCGTGGTTGTGATCGACCCAATATCTGATTTGGAAGACACGGTATGACCGACAATCTCGGTGATACCAGTTTAACCAGAAAGCGTCGGACAATCGATCCAATGCGTACCTATGACGGTTTACCGCCGCCACTTCGGCAATGGATATCACAGGCCGCCCTGCCCTGGTCACCAACGTCTGCTCGAAAAATCTGGAAGCGCGCGCAGGCAAAGGGTCTTAGTTCCGATGGAACACTCGACTTACTGTCACGGGCCGAAATCCAAACGCTTGCCCGTGACAAGCGCGCGATCCGTCAATCGACCCGATCCACATCATAGAAATCGCCATGTCATTCTTGCGAAAGCGGGGATCAACGTTCCTGTCACTGCCAAGGAACCGCCATCGAGTGGCGGTTTTCCGGGGATATCAATCCGCTCATGTCAATCCCTCCGAAAGCGAACGCCCGGCTTTAGTCCGGTTTGTTGGGAGTTGAAACAGACCAAGAGCTTCGACAACCTGACATTTGGTCAATTCGGTACGTTCCCGAGCCCGCTCTGTGCCGGTTCTGATGACTTCGATGACTTGCCCAATATCCTTTGACAGATGTTCTCGTTCCTCGCGGATCGGCGCGATCAGAGCCTGCAGGATGTCCTCTAAACGCGCCTTAACGGCCCCGTCGCCAAGACCACCATGTCGATACCGGGCCTTAAGGTCTTCAAGGTCATCCCGGTCTTGGTCGAATGCATCAAGATAGGTGAATACAACGTTGCCCTCAATCTGACCCGGATCTTCTATTCGGAGGTGGTTCGGGTCCGTGAACATCGCGCGGACCGCTGCCCTGATAGCGTCTGAAGAGGCTGATAAAGGAATGGCGTTGCCTCCGGATTTTGACATCTTTGCTTTTCCATCAATACCCGGAAGTCGTCCTAATTCTGGAATAATTGCCCGCGCTTCTGCAAGAACTGGAACACCTGCCACTGCGTTTATCCGACGCACGATCTCGTTTGTTTGCTCAATAAGGGGGGATTGATCGTCACCGACGGGCACGACTGTGGCCTTGAAAGCCGTAATATCTGCTGCCTGTGCCGCTGGGTAGCAAAGGAAACCGGCAGGAATGTCCCGGCCAAACCCGCGTGCATGGATTTCCTCCTTGATTGTCGGGTTTCTCTCCAGTCTCGCCACTGTGACAAAATTCAGGTAAAGCATCGAAAGTTCGGCGAGTGCGGGAAGGTGAGACTGCAGGCAGATCGTGGTCCGGTTAGGGTCAATACCGACCGCCAGATAATCAAGAGCCACTTCAACCACATTGCGCCGCACCTTGTCAGGATCGTGGGCATTGTCGGTTAAGGCCTGACTGTCAGCCAAAAGCAGAAATTGATCATGGGTGTCCTGGTACCTCAGGCGGTTCGCCAGAGAGCCCGCGTAATGGCCAATATGCAGCGGTCCGGTCGTTCGGTCGCCAGTTAGAATGACAGGTTTGTTCATTTGCGTGTCCTCGTTGGAAGCGAGGTGCCGCATAGGGAAGCTAGGAAAACAAAAAGGCCGCCCTTGCGGCGACCTCGGAATGAAATTATTTGTCCGGTCGCCTTATCAGGAGACCAGCCACCAAAGATTTGTGATAATCATCGTGTTTTCCATAACAGCAGCGAATACCGTAGCTGGCATGGGCAGTCAATTGAGACTGGCGTCTCAAAGAATGGCCTACATTTCGCAATTGTGAAGAAATTCCTTAGACTTTTTCCTCGATATCATCAGGTAATTTCGCACCCGTCATGTACGCGACGGCGTCCGACATCGAATGCGCCTTGGGATCGATCACGCAAAGCCGTCGACCCAGCCGGTGAATATGGACCCGGTCACAAACTTCGAAGACGTGAGGCATATTGTGGCTGATCAGAATAATCGGAATCCCGCGGTCGCGAACATCTTTGATTAAATCAAGGACACGGCGGCTTTCTTTGACACCCAGTGCCGCGGTTGGTTCATCCAAAATCACAACTTTTGAACCAAAAGCAGCGGCGCGCGCGACGGCCACCCCTTGCCGTTGGCCACCCGATAGGGTTTCGACGGCCTGGTCGATATTTTGAATGGTCATCAGCCCAAGTTCGTTGAGTTTTTCGCGTGCAAATTCCTTCATTTGCCGTCTGTCGGTCATGCCAAGAAGCTTGCCCAAAATACCTTTTGTTCGGATTTCGCGACCCAAGAACATATTGTCTGCAATGGACATTGCGGGCGAGACTGCCAGCGTTTGATAAACCGTTTCGATCCCAGATCGTCGGGCATCATCCGGCGAACGAAAGCGGACCTCGCGACCTTCAAGTTCTATTGTACCATGATCGGGATGAACCGCCCCCGAAAGCGCCTTGATCAAGGTTGATTTGCCAGCGCCATTGTCCCCAATGACACCGCAGATTTCACCTGGATATAGTTCGAAATCCGCGCCATTCATGGCAACAACAGTGCCATATCTTTTCATCAAACCACGGGCTTTGATAATGGGTTGAACACCAGCATGTTTCAATTTGAAGCCCTCCGCAGATATTGGTCGATGGAAACGGCAACGATAACGAGGCACCCAGTGGCGAAGGTTTGCCAAAAGCTGTCCACGCCAGCAAGGGCAAGGCCCGTGATGAAGACGCCGACAATGATTGCGCCCAACACCGAACCAACAACTGAACCGCGACCGCCGAACAGCGATGTGCCACCGATCACCACGGCTGTGATGCTGTCGAGGTTAATCAGCTCGTAGGCTTGCGGGGAAACGGATCCGACCCGACCAATTGCCACCCAAGAAGCAAGGCCGCACAACGCGCCAGCTGCCCCGTAGACCGATATCAGCGTCCGATCGACCGAAATACCAGAGAGCATTGCAGCGTCTTGATCGTCCCCCAATGCATGTACATGTCGCCCCCATGCCGTTCGGTTCAACATGAACCAGACAACAAATGCGGTTATGACAAGCATGATCATCCCGTACGTAATCGTTGCACCTGCCAGCTTGAAACGCTCGCCAAAGAACAAAAGCCCGCTGGCCTGCTCCACGATATCGACATTGCGAATTGATTCAGATCGCGAATAGGCAAGCTTTAAAGCGCCGAAAATGGACATCGTGCCCAACGTAACGATGAATGGCGGCAGCTTAATCTTGGCAACGAGAAAACCATTGAAGAGCCCCATGATTGTCCCGACGGTCATGCCAATAACAACAGCCAATCCGGTCGGTAGCCCGGAAGTTACAGCGAGGTTTCCCATGACAAGTGAGCTCATCACTAGAATGGCGCCGACCGAAAGGTCGATACCCGCCGTCAAGATCACAAGGGTTTGTGCAAGCGCCACAAACCCAGTCACGGTCACTTGCTGCAAAACGGTCGATAATGGACCCATGCCAAGAAATCGAGAATTCGCCAGACCGAAACACAACACCGCAATTGCAAGCACAAGTGCAGGAATTAAAGTTGGATGGTCTCTTAGAAAGCCCCGAATGCGAGACATTGCCGAATGGTCGTCACGCTCAAACTGAGCGACGGATTCGTCCGCCTCGCCCAATTTTTCCTCAAATTCGGAAACAGCATTCGTAGAATTGTCTTGGCTGCTCATCTTGCTCCCCTAACGGACCTGTGCTGATCCGAACCAACGTAGCAAGGGGCGACAAACCTGTCGCCCCTTGGCTTCCTTTTAACCAACGCGTGGCTTTATCCCCAGCAGAGTTCCAAACCCTCAGCAGTGCTGATCGAAGGAACGCCATCAACCGGTTGGTCAGTCACAAGGTTAACGCCAGTGTTGAAGAATGAAAGACCTTCTGTCACCTTCGGAATGGTTCCGTCAGCAGCAAAAGTTGCGATCGCTTCGATGCCCAAAGATGCCATCCGCAACGGATACTGTTGCGAAGTCGCGCCGATCACACCGTCGGCGACGTTTTGAACACCGGGGCACCCACCATCGACAGAAACGATTAAAGCGCTCGTGTCGGCCGCACGCAGGGCTTGGAAAGCACCTTCAGCAGCGGGTTCGTTGATCGTGTAAACAACGTTGATGCCTGGCTCTTTTGCGAGAAGGTTCTCCATCGCACGTTGGCCACCTTGCGGGTTGCCGTCAGACTGTTCGTGGCCAACGACGCGCGCGTCGGTTTCCGACCCCATGATAGTCAGATCAGGCACATCGATGCCAAAACCCACGAGGAAGCCCGTGTCTCGCGCCACATCAACTGAAATGTTGTCAAAGTTAATGTCGAGCATTGCGATACGCGCATTCGCAGCTTCTGCATCCAAGGTTGCTGCGGCCCATTTGCCGATCAGCAAACCTGCTTCAAAGTTGTCGGTTGCAAAGGTAATGTCCTGTGCTTCGCTATCACCAAGAGGCGTGTCCAGTGCAATCACAAGAATGCCAGCGTCACGTGCGGCCTTCAGTGCCGGACCAACTGAGTCATTAGCGGCGGTGATCAATATGCCTTTGGCCCCCGAGGCGACGCAGTTCTCGATTGCGGTGATTTGTGGCGTTGCGTCGGTATCCAACTGACCGGCAAAGGCCAAAAAGTCGAGACCTGCGGCCTTGGCTGCTGCTTCTGCGCCTTCGCGCATCTTTACGAAAAAAGGGTTCGTGTTGTTTTTGGTGACCAAGCAGGCCAAATCAGCCGCAGAAACCGAACCGGCAAACATGGTCAAAGTGGCGGTTGCTGCCACAGTGAATATTTTAAGCATTATTTCTCCTCCCAACGTCGAGCTGCAGACATTTCCACCTCGATCAAGAGAATTCATCGCAGTCGGTAAGACAAACCGTCAACGTCAAATTCTTTACCAAAGCATGCATAACATTCGCTGATGACAGGTCGGCAAGAATCCCCGTTTCTTAGATCGAGGAGATAGCTTTTGATTCTGAACAGTCAAAAAACAGAGTTAGTCCGGACGTCAAACCGCTAGAACAAGCACGTTTAGACGGCTGACTTTTGATCAGGGGTGACATTCCGACGATTGCTTCGGGCGCGAGGATGCAACCGTTCAAATAACAGATGAACAGTCGATTTCGTGTTGCCAGGCTCGAACGCCCAATCGCGCACCAAAAGCGCCGCACCAATGACGCCTGCCTCGGGTCTATGCTTTACTGTGCTTATGATAAGGTGGCGCGTCGCCAGCGGAAGACAGCGTTGATAAACGATCTCTTTCACGCCCGAAAGAACGTGATCCGAGGTCTCGGCCAGCACGCCGCCGATGATAACTTTATCGGGGTTCAGGATGCTGACAAGGTTCGCAACAACTTCACCAATGACGCGGCCAGCTTGTCGCATAAGCTGGATGGCCTCGGGTACATTTGCGCGTAAAACTTCCAACACGTCCTCAGCCGTATGCGTATCATACCCCAGCTCACGCAGATCACGGGCAATCGCCCACCCTGCCGCATGCGCTTCGACACATCCTAGCTTGCCACATCTGCAAAGCTTGGCCCCCTCTGTCACGAGCTGGATATGTCCGATATCGCCCGACACGCCATGCGCCCCGCGCACGACACCACGATCCGCAATAATCCCGCAGCCAATGCCTGTTCCCACTTTGACAAACGCGATCTGCGCCGAATTTTCGAGATCTTGATTGGCTTCAGACATGGCGAGCAGGTTTACATCATTGTCAATAAGTATAGGGACCGGGATCAGCTGTCCGAGGAAGTTGGGAATGTCAAAATCATCCCAACCTTCCATAACAGACGGCCCGACGATCGTGCCTTCATCAAAATTCACGGGCGCGCGAAGCGACAGGCCCAATCCCACCACATCTTGAATATCGCGTTCTAATTCCTTGATGAGATCGGTTACCAGCGACACAATTGTGGTCAAGGTTTCCTCTGGCGGCTGTCGCAACTCAAATGGCACAGAGACTTCTGCCAAAACAATCGGCTCCAGATCCGTGATTGCAATATGAAGATGCGTTTCGCCAACATCGGCCGCTGCGATCACCGCCGCAGATTTGTTCAAGCGGATTTGTCGTCTTGGTCGCCCGCCCGTCGGCGTCTCATCTTCGCCTTCACTGATGATACTTGCCTCGAACAGCTCGGACAGGCGTTGGCTGATGGTGACCCGACTAAGGCCTGTGAGTTCAGCCAACTCGCTTCGGGACACACCAGCCCGAGAATGAACGATGACTGGCAACAGAGTTAGGGCGCCGATGGAGGGGAGAATTGGGGGATTGTTGTTATTGGCCATGGCGTACTGCCCCCGGGTGATAGCTTGGTTGATCTCGGGCAACTCAACACACTCAAGAGTTAATAGCGCCACCACTTATGTAAAATATATAGCATAAGCAGTTTTGTAAACTCAACAACATATGCATAAGGCCGTTCCGAACTTAGACTTGGCGCAAGGAGCAGCCGCGCGCCAACTGTTCAAGGGAGGATATGACGTCAGAACAGGCACTCAATGCTTCGGATACAGCTCTTATCTGAAACGCGTCTGAAGCTTGATCTCAAACTACCGAAACACTAATCCACCACTTAGAAAGAGAGCCTTTTGATGACCGTGACCCCGAACGACATGTCCAACGCAATCCGTGCCTTGACGATGGATGCTGTTCAAAATGCCAACTCAGGGCATCCCGGTATGCCGATGGGCATGGCGGAAATGGGGCTCGCGCTTTGGAAGCAGCACCTTCGCCATAATCCGGCCAACCCCAATTGGCTCGACCGAGATCGTTTCGTTCTGTCAAATGGCCACGGCTCAATGTTGTTATATTCGTTGCTGCATTTGACGGGCTACGATCTGTCGATGGATGACATCAAAGCGTTCCGCACGCTACACAGCAAAACACCCGGCCACCCCGAACGCGGCTACACTCCGGGTGTCGAAACAACGACCGGCCCTCTGGGTCAAGGCGTTGCAAACGCTGTCGGAATGGCAATGGCTGAGGTGATCCTTGCGGGCCAGTTCAATACACCGGACCACAAGGTGATTGATCACCGGACTTTTGTATTCCTTGGGGATGGCTGCCTGATGGAGGGGGTCTCACATGAAGCCTGCTCGCTTGCTGGGACGCTGGGATTGGGCAAGCTGATCGCGCTTTACGATGACAACGGCATTTCGATTGATGGCGATGTCGAAGGCTGGTTCACCGACAATACCCCGGACCGCTTTCGTGCCTATGGCTGGCACGTGATCGAGGCGGTTGATGGTCATGATACTGACGCCGTGGATCGCGCCATCACGCAGGCCAAGAACATCACAGACCGCCCTTCGCTGATCTGCTGCAAGACGACAATTGGCCAAGGTGCACCGACCAAGGCAGGCAGCCATGGAAGCCACGGCTCGCCCCTTGGTGAGGATGAAATCGCAGCGACCCGAGAGGCCATCGGCTGGCCGCATCCGCCGTTTGTTGTGCCCACTGACATCGCTGCGGCGTGGTCGCAACGCGCCGAGGGGGCAACCCTTGAGGCCGAATGGCAAGCAAGGTTCGAGGCCTATGCCGCCGATCACCCTGATCTGGCGCGCAACCTTTTGAGAGCCATGGCCGGCGAATTGCCGGACGGTTTCGCGGCGTCTTCGCAGGCCTTCATTCAGAAGGTCACCGACGCAAACGCCCCCGTTGCGACGCGCAAGATCAGCCTAGAGGCGATCACCTATTTCTCGGACCTCATGCCTGAACTTGTGGGAGGCTCCGCCGATCTGGCCAGTTCTAACCTAACGAACTGGGCTGGGATGCAACCGCTGAGCAATGGCGCGGGCGGCAATTACGTCTATTTTGGTGTTCGCGAATTTGGCATGGCCGCGATCATGAATGGCATGGCCGGGCATGGTGGCATCCGCCCATACGGCGCGACGTACCTGACCTTTTCTGACTATTCGCGCAACGCGATCCGCATGGCCGCGCTGATGAAACTTGGGACCGTCCATGTGATGACCCACGACTCGCTTGCCCTTGGTCAGGACGGACCAACGCACCAGCCGATTGAACATCTTGCCAGCCTGCGCATGATCCCGGGATTGGACCTTTGGCGCCCATGCGACGGGGCGGAGGCGGCTGTCGCTTGGTCCGTGGCGTTGGAAAACACCTCCAAGCCAACCGTGTTGGCCCTGAGCCGTCAAGGCCTAACTGTACAGCCGCGCGACGCCGAAACCCACGCTTCAATTCGGCGTGGTGGTTACGTTTTGCTTCGCGAAACGGGTGACCTGAAAGTGGTTATTCTAGCAACCGGATCAGAGGTCGAAATCGCCACTCAGGCTGCAGAACGTCTGGGGGACGGCGTTCGGGTGGTGTCCTTGCCTTCAACGCATGTGTTCGATCAACAATCGCTTGAATGGCGCAATGCGGTCTTGCCCAATATTGTGCCGATGGTGTCCATTGAGGCCGGAACAACGCAGGGTTGGCATCGCTATATTGGTCGCGACGGCATTGCCATCGGCTTGGATAGCTTTGGTGAATCGGCAGCCGCTGATGTGCTTTATGACCATTTTGGACTCACCGTCGATGCGGTCATAGCGGCAGTGGAGCGTATTGCGTGACTGATTTCCTGATCGGTCTTGATTTTGGAACAGCTTCCGCGCGTGGCGTGCTCGTGAGTGTTGAAACTGGCAAAGAAGTTGCCTCACACGTCGTCGATTACCCGCATGGAACACTCACAAAGACACTGCCGGATGGCACGCCACTTGGTCGATCATGGGCGTTGCAAGTTGCGGGGGATTATCTTGTAACGGCCGAAACGATCCTCAGCAAACTTGGAAACGGCCGAAAAGTGGCAGGTATTGGGTTGGGGTTCACTGCAAGTTCGCCAATGCCAACAGACGCAACCGGCACGCCGCTGTCAGACCATTACCCGGACGACCCACACGCCTATGTTAAGTTGTGGAAGCACGGGGCCGCACAAAAGCAGGCAGACAGGATCAATCAACAAGGTGGTGCGTACCTTGATCGTTTCGGCGGCAAGGTTTCGGCTGAATGGCTTTTGGCGAAGGCCGCCCAAATCGCCGAAGAGTCGCCGGAAAGCTGGTCGCGCACAGCCCGTTTCATCGAAGCGGGAGATTGGATCGTTTGGCAGCTTGTGGGATCAGAGCATCGCAGCCTCGGGTTTGCAGCTTACAAGGCGCAATATGATAGCGCCGATGGGTATCCAGAGAACGTCGTCGATGGCTTAGCGGATCGATTGTCCGATCCGCACCCCGTTGGCACTGCCGCTGGTGTTCTTAATCAAAGCTGGCGCGATAAGACTGGCATCATCGGACCCTGCGCCGTCGCCGTCGCAGTCATCGACAGCCATGTGGTGCTTCCTGCCATCGGCGCTGTTACGGACGGGTGCTTTGTGGCCGCACTTGGGACATCCGCCGTGTCCATGATCCTCAGCAAAGAAGAATACCCGCTTCCAAAAGGGATTGAAGGCGCTGCCTTTGATGGATCAATCCGTGGACTGTGGTGCTATGAGGCGGGCCAAGCAAGCTTTGGCGATACCTTAAATTGGTTTGTGCAAATGACCCCACGCGGCAAGGACGATGCCGAAAGTTTTGCCGCATATAACGCCGAGGCCAAGGCTCTCAAGCCCGGTGAAAGCCGCCTGTTGGCGATCGATTGGTGGAATGGCAATCGTGTACCGCACGCCGATTCCGGGCTCAGCGGTATGATCCTTGGCCTGACTTTACAGACGGATGCTGTTGCGATTTATCGGTCCTTAGTCGAAGGGCTCTGCTATGGTATGCGCCAAATTTTCGATCTGTATATCGATGGCGGCTTTACCGTGTCCCGCGTTGTTATGTCGAGCGGCTTAGCCCAGCGAAACCCATTTCTCGTTCAGGTGATGGCTGATGTCATTGGCCGCCCTATTGAAGTTCCGGACATCGACAACACCACCGCAATCGGTGCTGCCATTCACGGCGCTGTCGCAAGTCAGGTCGTCCCAGGGTTCAAAGAAGGAGCTGCACAGTTTGGCGCACGCAGCGCCAAAACCATTGAACCCGATCCCGCAGCGCATGCGCTTTATTCTGAATTGTTTAGCGCTTATTTGCGTCTTTCAAAAAATGAAGACGTGAAGAGAGCTATTCAAGTTTTGAACTCTCCTATCTGAGCCGGCATGCAACCGTCGTTGCTAGGAAATTCTCTGTTCCGTTTGTGCATCAAACAGATGCAACGCGTCGGTTTGTGGCGTCAGGCCCACCTTGTCACCCAAAGCAACGGGACGACGGTCGCGGTACAGCACTGTCAGGTTTGTATCGCCGACCGAAACCGACGCGATGGTTTCACCGCCCATCGGTTCGATCGTCTCGACGATGCCTTCGATACCCTTTTCCGGAGATCCAAGACGAAGGTTTTCGGGTCGTATTCCGCAAATCACCTCTGATGGCAGTTTTGACGGGAAATCTGCGCCGTTCCAACCAAAGGTCTTGCCCGAAATCGTAATACCAGTTCCGTCTGCCTTAGCGGGGATCAAATTCATTGAAGGGGATCCAATAAAACCGGCGACAAAGACATTTTGCGGTCGGTCATAGACGTCGATGGGTCGTCCAACTTGTTGGATATTGCCATCGCGCATGACCACAACCTTGTCACCCATTGTCATCGCTTCGACTTGGTCATGGGTGACATAAATTGAGGTTGCGCCAAGACGGCGATGGAGCGCTTTGATCTGTGCGCGCATTTCCACCCGCAGCTTGGCGTCAAGGTTCGACAAGGGCTCATCAAACAAAAAGACCGACGGATCTCTCACGATTGCTCTTCCCATTGCCACACGTTGGCGTTGCCCACCAGAAAGTGCGCGCGGCGTCCGATCTAACAAGGGTGTCAACGCAAGGAGTTCGGCAGCTTCATTGACGCGCTTTTCTATTTCCGCTTTTGGAGTTTTGCGCATCTGAAGCGAAAACCCGATATTCTGGCGCACCGTTTTATGCGGGTACAAAGCATAGTTCTGAAACACCATGGCAATATCGCGATTTTTGGCCGCGACGTTGTTGACGACCTTGTCGTCAATACGTGCCTCACCTCCGGATATGCGTTCCAGCCCCGCGACCATGCGCAATAGCGTAGATTTGCCACAACCCGAAGGCCCGACAAGCACCACAAATTCGCCATCCGCAATCTCAAGGTCCAAATTTTGAATGACCTCGACAGCGCCGTAGCTCTTTTTTAATCCAGACAGTGTCACTGACGCCATCGTATAGCTCCTAGAGTATTATTTGACCGCACCGCTCGTTAAACCGCTGACGATTTGTCGCTCGAACAGAAGATACAGGATCAGAATTGGGATGATGGTTGTGATCGTAAACGCGTTGATCAGGGGCCAGTCGGTCAGCCCCATATTGTCCCGCATGGCATAAAGTTGATACGGAAGCGTGCGCATGTCACCGGACGACGTGAACGCCAATACAAACGGGAATTCATTCCAAGCCTCGCGCAAAGACAAAATCCCTGCGGTCACCATTCCGGGCAATGAAATGGGGACGACCACCTTCCAAATGCGTTGCCAGATCGAAGCACCGTCAATCGCCGCAGCCTCTTCCAATTCAATGGGGACGGCCTGAAAGAAGCCGATCAATATCCATGTCGCCATTGGCACGGCTGTGGCCGTGTAGGTGATGATCAGGACGGTATAGGTGTCCAACAAATCCAGCGCCGCGATCACATCGTATAATGGTATAATGAGACTGGCTCTGGGCAGAATGCGCGGCACCAGAATGAACAAAAGCAAGATGTGGCGCCACGCAAAGGCATATCGGGCAAATCCATAGGCCCCCAACACGGAAATAAACAGCGTCAGAACGGTGGATGTGACCGACAGATAGAGGCTGTTGGCCAAGTATTGGGCGAAACCGTCAGACGACAGAACACGGCCGTAATTATCCAAGGTCGGGTTTTCCGGGATAAAGCCTTCGGAATAAAGTGTGAGTGGTGTCTTAAGTGATGCCGAAAACGACCAGACAATTGGCAGGACGGCCCAGATCGTCAAAAGTATTAAGGCGCTCCACGCGATGACGCGCGTGCTTAATGGGGATGACATCTGATCATTTGTCATTTTGCGCCCTCCCCGCTGCGCGCAGGAAGACTGCGCTCAGGGCCATGTTGATAACCAGAATAACAATCATCACAGCCGCACCTGTTGAGTAATTCAGGTCCCGAAACGCCAGCTGATACATGTAGACGGCAAGCACCTCAGTAGATCGGCCCGGACCACCGCCCGTCAGGGGTAAAACAATGTCGAACATGTTGAAACTGGCAAAGCTCAACCACATCAGTGCAAGTGAGAGCATGGGGATGATGGACGGGATCGTGATGTGAATGAACTTCTGAAACCCAGACGCACCGTCGATATCGGCGGCGGCGTAAAGCTCGGGGTCAATTGTTTGCAGGCCCGCCAGCAGGATCAGAGTTGCAAAGGGCGCAATGAACCAGACGTTGGCCATGGTGATGACCATCAGCGCTTTGTCGGGGTCAGCCAGCCATGACACTGTCGACAGGCCCAACGCGCCCGAGATTTGTGTCACGATTGCATTGTCGCCGGTGAACAGAAACCGCCACATCACGGCAGTCGCCACGCCAGAGACAAGATACGGGATCAACGCAATCGCACGGAAAAAGGCCCGCGCGAATTTGATCTGGTTCAGCACCAAAGCGTGGACCAGCGACATCACCAAACCAATGGCGATTGTGGCGCCAACAAAAATCAAAGAAATGGCCAGAGAGTTTCGAAATCCTGATGACCCAAACAAGTCCTTATAGTTTCGCAAGCCGACGAACGGCTGCCCCGGTTCCCAAACCTCGATCTGGTAAAAGGACATCATGACACCACGCACGACCGCATAGCCTAGAACGGCTGCAACAAGCGCAATGGCGGGAAACAAAAGGATGTAGGGCGTCATTCGTTCGATCAGTTGATCTCGGAATGCGCGCTTGACGGTATCGGCCACATTCGCTCCTGGTTTAACGGCGACACCAGAAGGGCCGAATGCCTCGGCCCTTCTGATTTTTCAGATCAAACGCTAAGGGTTTAACCGCCAACAAGCTCGTTGATGGCCGCCTGATGCTTTGCCGCAATCCCAGCCGCGTCCGCATCTGGGTTGGTCAAAGCCTCCTGCATGGAATCAAGCAAGATCTGATAGATTTGGCTTTGACGTGGATGCGTTGGCAGCGGAGTCAGATTGGAGAACTCCCCTGCGAACGCAGACGCCCAAGGCTTTACGGCGTTGTATTCATCGGACGCAAACACCGACAATACCGTGCCCGGCTGATAGCGCGCCGAAACTTCGCCGACATTTTCTGCCTTAGCAAGATACTGAAGAACTTTCAGAATGGCCGCGTCCTCGGCGGCGTCTTTGGTCACGATAAATGGCCAGCCAAGGGTCATGGTGCGTGCTTCGCTCTCGGCGCCCGGTCGTGCAGGCGGACGTCCACCATCCCATTGCTCGCCCCATGCAAGGGACTCGTTCAATGTCGGATAGATATTGTCACCAAGAAGCGATTGCGCGGCATTCCCACCAATAAAGGCCGTGCGCATCGCGCCGGAATCCCATGCCAGAACATCCGTAGATGTCAGCCCTTCGCGCACAAGTGTCTGATAGAACGACAACAGGTAATGGCCCGCATCTGAATCTAGCTGAGGAACCCCGTTTTCGAATTGTCCGCCCATCGACATAAAGGTGGACAAGAACCAAACCGGGTCATGCGCCCGACTGCCGATCACAGCGAAACCGGTATGTCCATCTGCTTTGGCCACCCGTGCGAAGGCCAACACGTCTTCCCAAGTTTTGGGCGCGTCCATGCCCGCAGCGGCCAGCCAATCCTTGCGGTAGGTGTACCAGAAAGGTCCCGCATATAGGGTCATCCCGTAGGGTGTGCCTTCCAACGACGCCATATCCAAGCCGACCGAAGAGATGTCATCAAGCGAGGCGGCATCGTCCGCTCTCCACATCTCAAGAAGACTGCTGACGTCACGCACAGCGCCCTGTGCGACAAGAGGTGCTAACCCGTCTGCGGGAACTTGAATAATGTCTGGTGCGCGCCCTGCCTGAGTTGCGCGCAGCGTATCTGCAACAGCCTGTTCAAGGCGCACAACTTCGGTCGTTACGGTGATCCCAGGGTTTTCAGAGTGGAACGTTTCAAACGCATCCGCAGGGATAAAGTTTTCTCTGCCAAACCAGACTGTGATGTCTTGCGCACTCGCGGTCGTCACAAAGGCACCAAGTGTTGACCCGAAAATAACAGAAGCACAGACAGCCGTCCGTGCATAATTTAGGGGCTTAAAATCTCCAAGCCGTTTCATTTCAATATCCTCCCATTGGTTGCGCGGCTCGTACCACGCTCTCCGTTGACGCTGTCGAATTTTCTTTTGTATGCCTCTGGCCTCGATCCGCAGACGAAGGCCCAGACTTTGCAAGAAGATACACTTATGAGACAAGCTGTCACTAAGAATGCCTTTAATGTAAGTAATTGTACAAAAGAGATGTGGTCAGTCAGGAGCCATTCGAATGAGCTGTGGCAAGCCATACGATTCCGTACATCAAGGCGGTTGAGATTTCTTGATCGCCTTCGCATTTACGTGTTTCGGGAATTCAACGATCAACAAAACCAATCCAGATTTCACCTCCCGATACAAAGCGGACAAGATCCATCAATCTGGCCCTCAATCAGGAATGGGGCAAACGCATTCGAACTAAAACATAGCTTTGGCCTTTAGCCCGCGACGGTTCCTAAGAAAGCAAAGCGCCCTCTCGAACAAAGTGCTGCGAAATGTTGGTTTGAAATCGACCTAAGTCAACAACATTGAAAGGCCGCGACGGTGGCGCGAGCCGCACAACAGTAAAAAACCTGCGGCAACAGCTAGAAACCCGAGCTTAAACACTCAAGTGCGCAGGTCACCCGGCCAAGCGGGCATCCACAAAAAATACGCCACGTTTCGTCTGTTCTAGGTCTGTTTCAACGCGGTACGTTTGACCAATCTCGGGGAGAGCCAAGATGCGTTCCGGCGGGCCATCCGCGAGAATAATGCCTTCGCGCAGCAACACCAGCCGGTCACAGAATTTCGCCGCAAGATTCAGATCGTGCAAAGCGGCCATCACGACAGGTTTCTTCCGATCCATTTCGTTGCGGATCGACGTCAGGATCGACAATTGGTGGTGCAGATCAAGAGCGCTGGTCGGCTCATCCAACAAGATCACCTCAGGCGCACGCACGATGGTTTGAGCCACGGCGACCATCTGTGCTTGCCCCCCGCTCAAATCCGCAATGCCACGTTCTGCCAAATGCGAAAGACCAAGCGTGCTTAGCGTATCTGACACTCGGTCAAGGTTATCCGCCTCGACACGCCATCCGGTGGTCTGTTTCAGGGCCAGCAAAACGCTTTCAAACACACTCAGCAAAGCGTTGCAGCCATAGGCTTGCGGCATGTAGGAAACGCGGCGCGCGCGGTCTTTGCGCCGCAACGACGTCACATCGTCATTGCCGATCGTAATCGTTCCCGCCGTGGGCGTCACCAAGCCTGCCAAGGTTTTGAACAAGGTGGACTTTCCCGACGCATTCGGCCCGATCAACCCAATGAATGTCCCGCCTTTGATCTCTGGCACAGACACATCATGCAGCACTTCGGTGTTGCCATACCCCGCCTTGAGGTTCGTGATGTTAAGCGTCATGACAATTTTTCCTTCCGAGTGCTGAGGATGATCGAGATGAACACAGGCACCCCGATCAACGACGTAATGATGCCAATCGGATAGATGATGCCCGGCGTGATTGATTTTGAAATCAAGGACGTCAGCGACAAAACCAATGCGCCGACAAGGGCCGATAGTGGAACAAAAAACCGTTGGTCTTCGCCCACCAACAACCGCGCGATATGCGGGCCAACAAGACCGACAAAACCGACTGTGCCCACGAACGACACGGCCGTCGCAGCCAGCAAGGAAATGCAAATCAACATCTCAATCCGCAGACGGCCCACATCAACGCCCATACTTTCTGCCGTAGCTTCGCCCATGCGCAAGGCCGTCATTGGCCAAGTACGCAGTAGGCTGAACGGAATGGCGACCGCTAAAAGCAACGCACCAAGCGAGATTTTTTCCCAGCTCGCGCGGCTCAGCGAGCCCATCATCCAAAAAACGATCCGCGCAATTTGATCCTCTGAAGCCATGTATTGCATCAAGGCCAGTAGCGCCGAGAACGTAAAGAATATCGCAATCCCGAACAGGATCATCGTTTCCGACCCAACCCCCTTCAGGCGGGTCGCAAGTAATATGAAACCACAAGTCAACAGTGCAAAGACAAAGGCGTTCAACGTGACCAATAATGGCCCTACGGCAGGGATAACGCTGAACCCCAACACAATCGCCAACGATGCGCCAAAGCTCGCCGCGGCTGACACCCCGAGTGTAAAGGGTTCTGCCAACGGATTATTCAAAATCGTTTGCATCTGCGCCCCGGCCACCGCCAACAACGCCCCCACAAGAACGGCCGTGATCGCGACGGGCAACCGGTAATCCCAAACAATGACCTTCAGACGGACACCATGAGACATCGGGTCTGCCAGCACGGCAAAAACAGTGGACAGGTCGTATTTTCCCGGGCCCGTGGCCACGTCCAAGGAAAAGCTAAGCGCCAGCAGACTGAACACCAATGCAATCATAGTGTATCGGCGAGTCACTTGCGCCGTATAGGCCCTGCGCATGTCCGCAGGGTTTACGAATAAAGTCACAGATTTGCCCTCCAAAGGCAGTGACGGCCCCGCGATCAGGCGAGGCCGATTTGTCAGATCAACCTAGCTTTTCGGCGCGAGGCTTCCCCAGAACACGCCCGAGTAATCGATGGGCAAGAATTCATCGTGAAGCGCTTTCATTGTGGCCTCTGGATCAACGTCGGCGAACAGATCGGGATGCAGCCATTTCGCAAAGGCTTGCATCGCGACAAAGTGGTAAGGGCTGTTGTAAAACTGATGATAGACCGAATGGAAACGACCATTTTTAACAGCCGAAAGTTCTGACCATCCGTCACGCGCAGCGAGAGCCGCCAAACGGTCCTGAACGGACCCATTGTCAGCTTGATAACCAAACAGAACCGCCGTTGTCGCGGGATTTGTTTCGGACCAGTTTGCACCTGTACCGATAATCACATCCGGATCATCCGAGAAAATCGCCTCTAGGCTGACGGAGGTCGAGTAACCCGGCGTCTTCAAAGAGCCCCAGTTTTGGCCGCCCGCAAGATCGACAAGTCGACCAAGGTTGGCACCACCAAATGTGTTACAGCATTCGGCCGGATTGTACCCAGCGGCACGTTCGATAAATACGACGGGGCGATCTTCATCAGGTATTTCCTGAACGCGCGAATAGATGACCTTCATCTGTTCTTGATAAAAATCGCCAAATGCATCGGCTTCGTCACGGCGATCCAACACACGACCCAACAATTGCAAACTTGGCACAGTGTTCTGTGTCGGGTCTTGGCGAAAATCGACGAAAATGGTGGCGACACCGGCTTCTTCCAACTTCTCGATGATCCCACTTTCTTGGGCCTTCAAAAGGTTGCCTAGGTTCATAACGACAACTTCGGTGCCAAGCGAAATCACGGCCTCAAGGTTCCACTCGTCCGCATAAGGGCTACCAAAGCTAGGCAGGTCAACGATCTCTGGATATACGTCGACGTAAGCCCGATAGGCGTCCGGATCAAACTTGATCATGTCGTCTTTCCAGCCAACGATACGCTCGAATGGGTTCTCTTTATCGAGGAGCGCGAGTGAATAGATCATCCGCCCTTCCCCGATCACCACTTTGGACGGGTTGCGTTCAACTTCGACAACACGGCCTGCGATGTCGGTTACAGTAATGGTCTCTGCGGTGGCGATCGTGGCAGACGCAATGGTAAGCGTCATAGCTGCGGCGGCGGAGCAAAGACCCCACGTCAGTGTTCTGACAGTCATGGGTCTCTCCTGGTTTGATGTCATGGCAATGCCATGTCGTACCGGCACAAATATTAACTGACTAAATTTGTCAACATTAATTTGGACAGTACTTAGAAAAATGCTGGCTGCTTTTTTGGGGCGAACAACCGTTACGAGGGATCTGTCTGAGTTGCGTTTGACGTAGGTGTTAGTGGCAGCCGCTCAAAAAAACGGGCTTTGCAGTGGTCGAAGAAGGCTTCGAGATCACCCGGTAAGAAGTCGTTTTCCAGCAGGATCGTCGCACGCAATTTCTCGATCTTGCGCTTTTCTTCCAGACCAATCTTCTTGTTGGGTCTCATCATGCTTTTTTCTTTCGAGTGGCCAACAGGGTGGCATCACTCCAAAATCGCAAGTCAGAACAGCGCGCACCAAATACACAATTTCATCCAAACAGCATAGGCATTCACCTCACTTGGATAGCGAAAACCCTTCAAGCATGGAAAGTCAGCGGGAATATTTATGAGATGAACGTCTAAACGCCGTAGAACAGAAAATTCATCTGAGCTTGGACTTGCCCTCGTCCCATTTCGGTTGCGTCTACTGTGACCTTACCCATCTGCTCTGCACGGATCAGCAACGCGCCGCTGCCTTGCACACCTGCAATGTCACAAACCATCTCGCTATTCATTAAGGCTTGGTCGGTAAACAACGGCGGCGCGCCATCCATTTTGCCGTTCGGTGTTGCGTCCACGAGGATATTTGCGTTTTGATCCTTAGAAATCAACAGGCTTGGCCAATACTGCTTGATCATCAAAACAGTCTCTTCACGTCGCGCTTTGTCTTCATCCTCAATACTCAGTTGAACAATGCCTGCCTCGCAAAAGGCATCAATAATTGCGCGTCCAGCTCCCCCACCTGCGCCGATGATGCGAACAGATTTTCCCTTGAGACAAACACCTTTATCAGCGATGGCGCGCGCCAGTGCTAAGCCATCGGTTGCATCGCCACATAAGGTGCCGTCGCGTTCACGTCGCAATGTGTTCAATGCACCCAGACGCGCGGCCCTTTCGGTATGTTTATCAGCTTCATCGAATGCAGATTGTTTGTGGGGATAAGTTACTGAGCAGCCTAGAAACGTATCGGATACCCGCAACAATTCCCAAAACGAACTGATTGCCGTTGAAGGGATGTCCAGCGCAATCATCCTCGCGTCTATCGCGTGTTCTTTGAGCCATGCATTGATCGCGTGAGGTGACACGACGCCAGAGACAGGATCCCCAATGATTGGGAAGACCTGGGTTGTTCCCGTAATTTGCACTCCGCACTCCGCACTCCGCACTCCTTTCAGACGATGGAAGGTTGACAGAACTGTGTACTCAAACCTACAAATATCCAACATTTTTGATTTTGCGGTACATAAATGCTCTTTTCCAGCAAAAATTCTGACGACAGTACGATTGTCGAACTGCTCGCATCTTCGTTGCGACGCGATATTGCGTTTGGGACGTTGCTGCCTGATCAGAAACTCAAGATAAACGAATTGCGCACGCGGTATGGGGGATCGAACCACTCGATGCGTGAAACGCTGCGGATTCTGTCCACCGAAGGGCTGGTCGAAGCCACTGCACAGCGCGGATTTCGCGTAACTTCAGCCACAGAAGACGACGTGCGCGATATTCTGATGGTCCGCTTTGAAATCGAAAAGGTCGCGCTGTCTCGATCCATCGCGTTGGGGGATGTGGCATGGGAAGGCCGCGTTATGGCCGCGCATCACGCATTGCAAAAAGCCGAGGCCCAAGCCGCAACAAACCCCGATGATCTTGTTGCGCTGGAGTGGGACGAAGCGTGCCGTGCGTTCTCTTATTCCTTGATTGCGGCCTGCGACAGCCCGCGCCTGATCGACCTGCACCGCAAATTCTTCGATCAAAGTCGGAGATTCAGGCTCGCTCAGATGCGTGAAGGACGGCTTGATTGGGATGCACGAAAGGACCGTCAGCAAGGTTTATTGACCGCCGTTCTGGACCGGGACGAAACCGCTGCACTGGCGCTTTTGCGAAAGGACGTCGAAGCAGAACTGCGACACTAAAACAATTTGAGTGATCATAATGGGAGGAAATCATGACACTTTTTAACCGCCGTAAGGCACTTGCCCTGTTGGGTGGAACTGTGGCTGCGTCTGGGTTGGCAGCACCTGCCTTCGCCGCGAACAAGAAGATCAAAGTTGGCGCTTTGCGCTTCACGTCTCACTCGGGCAACTTCGTCGGGTTTGAACGAGGCTACTTTGCGGCCGCCGGGCTGGATGTGGAATTTGAATTCTTCCAAGCTGCCCAACCCATGGCCGTCGCAATCGCTTCTGGCGATGTTGATTATGCCGTCACTGCTGTCTCGGGCGGTCTGGTCAACCTTGCAGAAAAAGGCGCGATCAAGATCATCGGTGGCGCACTAAGCGAGGAAGCTGGCATTGATGGTCAGAAATACCTGATCTCGGACGCGTCTTATCAGGCAGGTATTAAAACGCTGAAAGACCTAGACGGCAAAAAGTATGCCGTCACGCAAGCGGGTTCGTCATTCCATTATATGGGCTCCAAAATGGCCGCCGCCGAAGGGATCGACCTGCGGTTTACACCGCTGCAAAAAGTCGGCGCCATCATCGGTGCGATGAAATCCGGTCAAGTCGACGCATGGTCCATCGTGCCGCATCTTGCCAAACCGTTGGCCAAAGCGGGCGCCTGGCATATGGTTGCAAACGTTTCGGATTACATCCCCGACTATCAGGTGACCACGGTCTTTACGTCGGCCAAGAACGCAGCAGATGAACGTGGCCAAACCGAAGCTTTCCTGAACGGCTTTTCTCAAGGTGTTGACGATTACGCTGCTGCGATGATCGACAAAACTGCTGATCAGGACGAGATGATCGATCTGATCCACAAGTATGTCTACACGGACCGTGAACGTGCAAAGGCTGCACCGTCGATCATCAATGGTACAATGCGTATCAACACTGGTGCTGCGTTGAACATTGCGTCGATCAAAGATCAGCTCGCATGGTTCCAGTCCGAAGGTCTGGTTGATGCAGGTATCTCTATCGACCAACTCGTCGACCCGTCCTACGTGGACATCATCGGGGCGTAATCAACCTCCCTCGGGCGGGGGTGGCAGATGGCTGCCCCCCTTTGTTTTGTCAAAGGGTTACTCATGGATATTCGTCTGGATGGCATCGGCCATTCCTATGACAGTTTTGAGGTGATGCGGGATATCTCGCTGGACATCTCCAGCGGACAGATCGTCTGTATCGTCGGCCCCTCGGGCTGCGGCAAGTCAACATTGTTGCGCTTTATCGGTGGGTTAGAACGCCCCAAAACAGGGCGTGTTTTACAGTTGGGTGAAGCGCCTCAAGGGTGTTTGAACCCACTCACGTATATTTTTCAGGACTTTGCCCTGCTGCCCTGGCGGTCTGTATCGGGCAATATCTCGTTGGTTCTTGAGGACCACGGGATCAAAGGTGCTGCTGCGAAAGAGATCATCGCAGATGTCCTCGCGCGCACTAAATTGACGGACTTTGCCAAGGCCCTGCCCAAACAATTGTCGGGTGGTATGAAACAGCGTGTCGCAATTGCGCGCGCCCTTGCGGTGAACCCTGCCGTGATGTTGATGGACGAACCCCTGTCGGCGCTTGACAGTCAAACCCGCGAACTGTTGATGGACGATCTGGTCGAACTGTGGACCCGTCAGCCTTTCACTGCCGTGTATGTCACACACAATCTGGCCGAGGCTGTGCGTCTGGGCCACCGCGTTGTTGTATTGTCCCGCAGGCCCGGCCAAATCCGCGAAATTGTTGATATCGAAAAACCGCTGTCCGAGCGTGAATTCGGCGACGCGGACCTCGACAAAGCGCAAAAACACCTATGGCATTTGATGCGCGAAGAAGCACGTGCGGCAGATTCGGAGTTGCTCCATGGATGACACCGGAAAATCCGTCGCCTTTCGCGGAGGCGGCTTTGCCCCCAAGTCGCGTCGTTGGGTCGGCGTTTTTGTTTTTGTCGCCCTAATCCTTGTGACCGAATGGGGCACGCGTGCAGGTTGGATATCGGCGCTGTCCTTACCGCGCCCTTCGGACGTCTTGGAGACGTTTCGCCAGCTGCATGAAAGCGGGTTGTTGTATCAACACCTTTGGCCCAGCCTCTCGCGCCTGACCGTTGGCGCAATCTTTGGTGTCAGTATCGGAATTTCCGTTGGAATTTTGATCGGCTTGTTCTCTTACGTGCGCTCTGGCCTTGTGCCCGTCGTGGCAGCCATCTTTCCAATCCCAAAGATTGCTTTGCTGCCGCTTTTCGTGATCTGGTTCGGAATCGGAGAAGGCTCAAAATACGCACTTATTGCCTTTGGTACATTTACCCCGACCGTCGTTGCGACTTATGGCGCAGTTGATAATGTGGATCGCACGCTGATCCGCATGGGCCAAAGTTTTGGCCTGTCGTGGTGGTCTATCGTGCGCAAAATCGTGCTGCCGGGCGCTATGCCGGGTATACTGTCTGGGCTTCGCATCAGTCTCGCCATCGCGATCATCTTGCTGGTCGCCGCTGAAATGCTGGGTGCCGAATACGGTATCGGTGCCTATATTCTCGAAGCTGGATCGCTTTACGATCTTGAACGGCTTTTTGCCGGTGTTGTGATCTTATCATTGCTTGGCGTTCTGGTCAGCGCAGTAATAGGCGCGGTTGAACGCCGTCTCTTGGGTTGGCGGACGTGATGCGCAAACCTGAACACGACTATGACGTCGTTGTTGCAGGAGGAGGTGCAGGCGGCGTCGGGGCTGATCCAAGGGCTTATGGGTCCATCCGCGTCATGGGAACCGCCTTTGCGACAGGGGACGCGGCGGGTCATGCGGCAGCAACAAGATAGGAATACACAAAAGACTTTGATTTCGTCCAAGCGAAGCAAAATACAGCCGTTTGAAATGTCGGCCTAGAAACTACGAAGATGGGTATCAAATTGATATCCAAACTAAATTCAGGGAGAGAAAGAAAAATGAAACACGTCTTTAGAACACTTATCGCGGCGTCAACGCTTGTGGCGATTTCGACCTCGGCTTTCGCTCAGGAACGGGTCACCTACAAATCTGCGAAAACGACATCGTCCTATTATCAGATGGGCGTACAGATTTCCGAAGCGATGCGCGCGGGAACCGATGGCGGCGTCGTCGTGACCGTCGAAGAAAGCCAAGGGTCTGTTCAGAACGTTATGGAAGTCCGCGCGCGCGGCGGCGATTACGTTTTCACAACACCCCCTGCCCTTGTCGGTTTGGCCCAACGTGGTGCGGCGATGTTTGAGGGCAAAGGTGACCCTGCATTTGACGAAATTCGCGCTTTGTTCCCAATTCCGTCCCTGACCATGCACTTTGTTGTGTCACAAGACAGTGGCATCGAAACATTTGCAGGCATGGAAGGTAAGACCATTCTGCTGGGCAGCGGTTCCTTTGGTGCGCGCGAAGGCGAAAAGTACCTTGGCCTGTTTGGTCTTGAAGGCAAAGTAACGCTGGCGGATTCCGAACTGTCCAATGCGGTTGCCGCCCTCAAAAACGGCCAGATTGACGGGTTTGTCACTGCTGGGTCTTACCCCGCGCCGAACGTGATCGAAGCGGCCGCATCAACGGGCGTAACCGTCCTGTCCTTGTCCGATGAGCAAGTCGCGAAAACCAAGCGGACACCACTGACAATCCCTGCGGGCACATATGCCGGTCAGGATGCGGCGATTTCGACAACGTCCCTGCCCGTCGTTGCCTACACAACAAGCGCGATGAGCGATGACACGGCCTATCTGCTGACCAAAACATTTTGGGAACAGCGCGACGAAATGGGCAGTGCTGCGGCATGGTGGAATGGCATCAGCCCGAACATGATTGCGAACATCACGACGTCGATCCATCCCGGCGCGATCCGCTATTACGAAGAGACCGGCGCGACAATTACCGACGCACATCGTTGATATCAAATATAACGCCCGGTTGATCCGACCGGGCGTTATATTGGGAAAATAAGCATGCTGAAAAATCATACTCAGACGCTTTGGGCCTTGTTGGGGTTGTTGATGATCGCGGCTCATCTGGGGCTAATCTTTTACGGGTTGGTCCCGAACTTGGTGTCGCGCCCATTGCATCTGGCGATGATTTTACCGTGGGTTTTCCTGTTTAAAGCATCAGGCCGGATGCAGTTTTCAATCAACTTAGCGATCACCATTGTCGGCATACTCTGCTGCCTTTGGATCGCGCTGAACCACCAATCCCTCAAGAACCAATACGGTTTTCTGGAAGGCCATGCGCAAACGCTCATGGCGATCTTTCTGCTGGCAATTGTGATGGAGGGCGCGCGCCGCATGATCGGTTGGCCGTTGCCAACTGTTGCGGGGTTGATGTTGGCCTATGGCCTGTTTGGCAACCATATCCCCGGCGAGTTTGGCCATTCTGGCACTCCACTGGGCAGTTTCCTTGGAACGTTGACGATTGCTGAAGGCGGCATTTGGGGCAGCCTCACGGGCGTCTCGGTCGGGGTTGTGTCGGTCTTTGTAATCTTCGGGGCCGTCTTGAATGCGGGCGAAGCGGGGCAAGGGTTCATGAATGTCGCCAACGCCGCTGCTGGTCGCTTGCGGGGCGGCGCAGCAAAGGTGTCGGTGTTGTCTTCCGCGCTCTTTGGTTCGATCTCGGGATCTGCCTCTGCCAACGTGGCTTCAACCGGTGCTGTGACATTGCCTGCGATGACCAAGCTGGGGTACCCCAAACGCCTCGCTGCCGCTGTCGAGGCGGTCGCCTCTTCGGGTGGGCAAATCATGCCTCCGTTGATGGGGGCTGGCGCCTTCGTAATGGTCGAACTTACAGGCGTGCCCTACACCGACATCATGTTCGCGGCGATTTTACCGGCCGTCTTGTTCTTTGTTGCCGTCTGGCTGGGGATCGATGCCTATGCGACCCGCTACGATCTCAAGGAAGTTCCGGCCGAACAGCGGCCACTTCGGCGCGACGTGATCGTAACATCTGCATTCTTTTCGATCCCGTTTACGGTGCTTTTGGTTTCGATGTTTGCGTTTGAATACACACCACAATATTCAGCGGCATTGGCCATTTTCGTGGGTTTGATGGCGTTGCTTTTCAACGGAAAGACCGGGTTTGATCAGAAGCTGGGGATCGAACGCTTGGGCACAGCCTGCCTGAATGCAGGGCGTCAAATTGCAATGATCGGCTCAATCATCATCTGTGCGTCGATCGTGATCGGGGTCCTTGGCATTACAGGTCTTGGCGTCAAATTGACCTCGTTTATCGTGTCAGGTTCGGGTGGCTTGCTTTGGCCATCCTTGCTGTTGACGGCGCTTGCGTGCCTCTTGCTTGGTATGGAGGTGCCCACCACGGCAGCCTATGTCATCTGCGTCTCAGTTGCAGGCCCTGCGCTGATTGACCTTGGGTTGGAACCACTTCAAGCGCATCTGTTTGTGTTCTGGTTTGCGTTGCTTTCAACGATCACCCCCCCGGTGTGTGGGGCCGTGTTTATCGCGGCGGGCATGGTTGGTGAAAACTGGCTGAAAGTCGCGCTAAGCGCTATGGCCCTTGGCATTGGCCTTTACATCATCCCACTTGGAATGATCGCAAACGCTGACATCATTCGGCTACAAACAAACCCGCTGGGATCGGGCTTGGCTTTTGTGCAAATGGCCCTTGGGCTTGGGTGCCTGTCATTTGGCGTCATCTCAAACTTTAGAGTTCCTATTAGATTGCTTCTTGGTCTAATTGGGATCGGAGTTATCTTTGTGCGCCTGTTTCTTTGAGCAGTAGCAATAGTCAGGACGATATTGCCAAGCTTTTTAGGGGACTGAACCACCACGGCTTTGCCGAAGACTGTTAGGATCTTCTTACACGACAAGGTTACGGCAGTCTTTCGCTATTACCCTGATACTAAACGATAAATAAGAATAGAACTCACGACCTTATCCTTAATTCTTGTTCGCAGCTCAATCACGAGATAAGCGCTTCGGAAAACTTATTGTGTGACTGGTGGAAAATATATAGTGTGACTGGCTGTAAAACGAGCCATAGATTCCCCAATTTCCCTTATGTAACCAATTGTTTTAATTAGGACCCGTGTTTGGATATCCTCCTTTGGCACCTATAGAAAACACGTATTATGCACGTTAAATCTAAGTACCATTTCGCCTGAAAATTGAACCCTTAGCTTGTTTGGATGTCGCACGTGCCCGCGAAGTCGCTCTCTCACATCACTGAAAATCAAAAACAAGCTGCTGTGACATATTCAGCATCCTGATTTTTCACCCCAAAGACGCTTCTGCTTTCAATGTAATTTCTGCTGCAGCACACGCACCTTCTCCAGCCTCAAGGTGTATGAATTGAAGACCTAACACCTTTTTGAGATTGGCCAGACCATGTCCGCTAAGGCTTGGACCCTATCGACGCCGAACATCAGCAATTTCGATAGAAACGAGCAAGCAAACGACAAAACGGACTTTCACACGTCACGCAGCAGAGGTCGAGTTCGAGCCCAAAGTGACCAATGCTGCAACTTGCTCGAATGTCTGTTAACAATAGTGACACTGAAAATCGGGTCCAACAATATGCAAAGAAATGAAGTTCATTGGGCGCAGGAAATGCTCAACTACTCTGACACGTGGTTAGAATTGGGCGTCTTAACAAATGAAATTGCTCTGAACCAAATGCACCTATGGATGAGGGATGACGCTGACAAGAACACCGAGCATTATCGCTATGGGGCTTGGCGTCATTATTGGAATGTAAAAAAATCAATAACGAGTAGCGAACTCGAAAAATGCATAATATTGGCAATCTCAGACCCTGACGTTGGGATGGGTGGTGCGATTTTGCATGATATATTGAATGCTTACTGGTTGTCAGAAAAACAATTTGAATTGGTTAGCGAACAATTTCGAACATTCCGTGACAAGTGGAGTCTTCCGAACTCAGAAAGAATTATTGATCGGCAGCTTCTCTACCGAAGTTTGACCGAAAACAACTCACCGAAAGACTTGGACCGCGTTGTACGAATAGGTGACTCTCAGATACAAAGACATGTTGTTGATAGGTATCGACTGCATCAAGAGACCCTAGAATACCTTGAAAAGAAAGGCCTAGTTAGGGCTGTTCGTAATATCGCTCGTGTTAAGTTGCGGCGGCGTGAACATTTCTGATTCAGTTATGAAGCTGTCGTGCTCGCAAGAACAACGTATGTTCGCTTTGTCCGCGGACTGTGATTTCACCAACCATGCGGTTTTGCGGTTGCGGTGAATGTCGGCAAGCCAAACTTCTTGTTCGTTGCATTGGCAATATGAATCAGAATTCAACTTGTAATCAATTTTGAGTGCTTCTAATTTAAATTTCGCTCTCTATTCGTAGTAGAGAATTTCAAGTCAAACATATAATCGGTGTTATTTTTATTGGCATTAAAAGAGTTGAAGAGTTCCGAAATTTCTCGGAACAGAGACTATCGGATATGTGGTTCTCGGTTGAGATTTCCATTGATTTCACATCAGTTACTTCAAAGTACGCTGAGATAGGAAAAACGTGGTCCATGGCGGGTCTGTGTGTCAATCACAACAGGTTTTCTGCTAACGATGCCTTTTTTGTCTTTCTCAAAGACCGTAAAGGGTACGTTGCAACTGTCGGCGCTCGTTGCGACTCTCACAATGAGACATCTTCAGACCTATACTTTCGAGACTTGTTCAATCGTCAGCATCCGGCACCTGATGACGGCGAAAATATAGAAGGTCTTGCGCCCGACTTTTCAAAGTTACGAGGGCAACTGATCTACTTCGGTGCGCTATTCGTGTCCGAGCGCCCTCGCAATTCGGGTATGAGGATTTCGCACGCTTTGATCTGTCCGTCACGGCCTTCGAGACAGACAGCATTGCTTTGGTAAGGGAGTGTCTTTCGCTCGTCATGATATCCGGATTGTGTTGTGATCAATTTTAGGATTAACGATCACACGATCTGAGGTGCCCCTAGATTTGCAGATGGTTTGCTTGGTAATTTTGGAACCAAGGAGAGACGGATATGAACAAGGGCATTCGGTTTACGGATGAGTTCAAACAGGACGCTGTAGCGCAGGTTGTTGAACGTGGTTACCTGGTCAGCGAAGTGGTTGAGCGGCTCGGGTATCAGCAACAAGTCGCTGTACACTTGGAAGGCGCAATTTGCGAAGTCACCTCGTGTGCGATCAGAGGTCGCGGAACAGGCTGCAGAGATCAAGCGGTTGAAGCGCGAGTTGGCCCGCGTAACCGAGGAGCGCACAATCCTAAAAAAGGCGACCGCGTACTTCGCGCACGAGTCTCAGTGAAGTACGCGTTCATAGTGGCTCACCGTACCGAGTTTTCAGTGCGGTCCATGTGTCGTGTGCTGGCGGTGCATTTTAGCGGTTTCTATGCATGGCTTAAAGAACCGTTAAGCGTACGTGCGCTTGAAGATGCGCGCCAAACTGAACTCATCCAGCAGGCATGGGCCGACAGCGGCAAGGTCTATGGGTATCGTAAATTGACCGACGATCTGCGTGATCAAGGCGAGATCTGCTCGGAGAACCGTGTAGCGCGCTTGGCTAGCTTGGCAGGCATCTCAGCACAGATTGGATACAAACGTCGACCTAGACGGTATGGTGGCAAGCCATCGGTTGTCTCCGATAACACATTAGATCGGCAGTTCGAAGTTGATGCCCCTGACCGTGTTTGGGTGACCGACATTACTTACATCAGGACCCATGAAGGCTGGTCGTACCTCGCTGTGGTTATCGACCTGTTCTCACGGCGTGTCGTGGGCTTGTCGATGCAGTCGCGCATGACAACCGACCTAGCCCTACAAGCATTGCTGAGCGCCGTTTG
>JBDWUA010000006.1:0-142726 GCA_039984715.1 Paracoccaceae bacterium
GATGGCCATCTTCGAATACATCAATGGCTTCTACAACCCGCGTCGCCGCCACTCAGCACTGGGTTGGAAAAGCCCCGTCGCATTCGAGCGTAAGGTGGCTTAAACGAGCATTTGGAGCGGCACAAAAGCGTGACAGGTCCATAATGGCAGGAATGAGCCCAGAGTGACATCTTATGTTGGGTCAGCAACCACGGCGTCGACTTCAATCTCGACAAGCCATTCAGGATTCACAAAACGGTCAATCGCCGTAATCGTATCTACTGGCCGCGCATCCTGACAATAGGCCTTTCGTGCCTCTATCGCCTGCTTCCAGTCGTCGATATCGGTTAAAATCACACGCGTGCGAACGATATCCTGAAGACCTGATCCAGCTTCTTCCAAAGCAGATTTAATGATTTCAAAGCATTGTTTTGTTTGAAGAAAGACGTCTCCTACACCAACTGTATTACCATTCTTGTCAACCGGAGCGGTGCCACCAACAGCTATAAATTGGCCAACTCGAACTGCACGGCTGAAGCCAACAATAGCCTCCATTGGGTTTCCGTTTGAGATCAGTTCTCTTCTATGCGCCATAAGTATTACTCCTAAATGCCAATTTACCTTTAGCCAAATTGAAAGGCTTAGTCATGTTGGCTCTGAACGGCAGAAAAGTCCGCTCTGCAGACATCGGTATGCGAAATTTGACGAAACGGCGTTGGCGACCGCAGCGAATGTCTGCAAAGAGCCTATTGCTACCAACTGGCGTCGTGATGTGAATGTCCGCTTGCGACCACGCGTGACTTGACTAATTACATCTGTTTTTATCGAGTGTCTCGATGTGTTTTTTAATGTCAGGGACAGGGCTTGCACTATCTTTGCTTAGCGACGCATCGACTGCATCTGGTGCATAAGCTTCGCGAGAATAAACCTCGTTCATGGGAACCCTTCGAGTGCTCAGAACTTTTAAGGGGCTAAATTCGGATGAGAACGCGTTTTTTTGCAGCAATCTGACGTAGCGGTCACAAGATTGGGCCGCGGGCTCAATGGACACGTCGTATCCGTATGGCCGTAGAATAATCGGCAGGCTACGCTCCCAGTTGGCAACCACTTCGCAAACGCTGCGTGAATCGGCTTTGACAACATAGTCTAGGTCTTTGCTGATGCCGAAGCGAACCTCTGCATCATTTAGCCCATAGTACTTAAAACCGCTGAACCCATAGCTCTTAAGTGTACGTCGTTCTGTCCTGAATTTTCTCGCGCAAGCAAGTTCCGACCATACTTTGATGCGTTCTCCTTCAATCTCGACCCAGAAGGCAAGTTGGTGGATTTCGACACTTCCGTCGGAGAATTCGGTTTCGTTAATCTTTTCACCTTTTTTCGTTTTGCTGGAATGTGTCAATGGCTGGATAATACCAAAGTCCAGAAAAAAGTAACCAATGAAAAGTACTGGCAAAAGCACTAGGGCGAGCAATATTAGGACAACTTTTTTAATCATAATGGCTTCTTATGACATTTCATTTAGGTTTTTTGGTGACGATGCACAAAATTCCCTTTTGTAAACAGATGTACTTCAAAGCGACCTTTCAACGTTGATTACGAAAGGGCGGCTTTGACCACTTAGCCGACATGTGACAACGGCTCCATTTTGCAGACATCAGTATGAGCATTCAGAAAAATGGATCAATGTCCGCTGTGAGTCCTTGTTGACGGATGCTACGTAAAGCAAGAATGTCAGCGTACCGAGGGCAGCATGTTATTACTTCAAGAAAACTCTAGCCCTATGCCTATATAGCGCTAGTTACTTTAATAACCCAAAGATTAGGATTCCCAATGTGTTCAAGTAATGGTTCAGCAATACCAACTGTTACAATTGATAATGACCGGGTCAGAGTGACAGAGTGGCGCTTTAAGAAACGTGGCGATAACACAGGTTGGCATCGTCATGCCTATGATTATGTTGTAATTCCTTTGTTTGATGGCGTCCTTGAGATCGATTTGGGCGAAGGCGAACACGTCAAAGCTCAGATGCAGAATGGAGTTCCGTACTTTCGCGAAATCGGTGTCGAGCATGACGTTATAAATGGAAATAACTTTGAGTGTGCCTTTGTGGAGGTGGAACTCCTGCAAACTACAAGCGACAGGACATGACTAAACATGTCCTTAAGCCGCGTACCTATCCTGTAAGCGGTCTTTGGGCTGACGTTCTTGGATGACTTCTTTGTCCGCTCTGCAGACATCGGCATGCGAAAATTGACGAAACAGCGTTGGCGACCGCGACGAATGTCTGCAAAGAGCCCAATTAACCGTTTTTCTGCTTCGCAGCCAAAGTCAGCTTTCGGGAAACGTGCAAAACTGACTCTGAAATTACGGCCCAAAACTGCCGTTCACCGGTCGCCCGCGATGCTGCAGTGCGGCCCGTCGAACCGGACATTCGCTGCCATTGCATGACCTGAACGTGGCTCAATGCTGGCTGTGCGGACAAAGTTGACCTTTGCTGCATGCGCACCAATGCCCGTTCTTCGAATTCGAGAGCTGTCGAAACGGACCTTCGCACCGATGACAAAAACGATAGGTTTTGACTGGTTAGCGCAAGTGAAACGGCTTTGTGTAATGAGCCAGACTGGGCCAATATTTCACAGGAATGCACGCTTCATGCGCGTGGCGTCCTTGCCGCAAATCCCTCGAAATCACACTACAGCCCCGAAAGCCGTGCAAACGAGAGAAAACCGAAAGACGGCTGGCGATCGGTGGTCAAGTTAAAACCAAATACGGTCACAATTCTTCCCTACTTTGTTACCATACAGTCTAGGGTAAAACGACTTGAGGCAAACCAGTCATGACAAAGCAATTACCGTTCATTTTGATATGCACGACCGCCGTGATCATTATTGTTGGGCTGATAACCACAATCGGGTTTCAAAACACCATCGGTGCGTTTGGTGTCATTTTTGTTGGTTTTTGCTGGTGGAAAGGCAAAAATGTGAGGGCAATGGCCACCGAGGCAGGCCTCAAGATCGGTTCTGCCAAAAGGACTGTTGCCCCTACCGAGAGTTATGATTTTGAGTTCCCAAAGGCAGACCCCAACAACCCTCCCATGCGTGAACGCGCGGTCTTTATGTATAAACAGCCGCGCAGCGATGGCGACGTAACAAAAGGCGGCACCAGTTGGATGGGTGGCTTGCCAGCTTTGGGCGATGTGCAATGGCCCCATGACGCGGCTGGGCAAGCAATGCACCATGTCATGCAAATCGACCTAAGCGATGCGGGGCCCTTCCTGAATGTAAAAGGCCTGCCAATTCAGGGCAGCATCGCGGTTTTTGTGGCGCTGGGGGAAGACTCGAAAAAATTCGAGACGAAGGTGCGTTATGTAAAAGAACCGCAGGGTGAAACAGCCCGACCCGAGACATTGAATCCGATCGGCAATCATAGTTTTGGTGGCCCAAGTATTCATATGACTGACCCGGACTCACGCACAGTTCTGCCACGCTGGACTGTTGATTTGGTTCAACTCACACTTGATAATGATATCGCCCCTAACGATGGTAAGACCCTTGACCAAGAACTCTCAGCTATTAGACCGCTGGGCACTGGTAAGAATGTCAGCACGTTTAACTTTGTTGATGACCTTCCCAACGGCCAAGATCCGTCTTATTGGCACAGCGCCCAGATTTTTGCAGACTCGCTTGTTAGTGCGGCACGCCGTGGTGCAAGCCTGACAGCTGCTGATCGCGCGCAGATCTTGGACGATACCAATGATTGGGACGAGCTGATCCAAAACATGGAAACGCTGGCGACGGACATGGCAATATGGGCGTCGGCCCATAGTCCGTGGGACGTGATGTCGCCCGCTGACCTCGCCGCGTTCAAAGAGAAATTCACCCCGTTTGAGGATGGACGGCAAAAGTCAGCAATGGCTCGCATCTATCATAGCATGTCTGGAAGTTTCGGTTTTCTTACAAAGCTGGCTGATGCAACATTCAAGGAAATGGTTCGTGGACCTGATGAAGTGTTTCGATTGCTGCCCGAAGCGATCCAACGGGCGACGGATAAAGATTATCTAACGCCTCGTTTGCCACATCAGATGTTTGGTCCCCCAAATTGGATTCAAGACGGCCCAGCCTTTCATGAAGCCGACCATCTACTCCTTCAAATTGTGGATGATAACGTGATTGGGCTCGAACTTTCCGGCGGTCACATTCAAGTTTGGATATCGCCCGACGATCTGGCTGCTCAAAACTGGGATGGGATTAAATCGTACTTCGAGTGCAGCTAGCCGTTGGCTCGGGATCAATCGAAAGTAAACCATTGGGACCATTCAGCATACAGGCAAGCAGCCTAATAATTGTGCTGGATGCTTCACGCTAGAGCCTACAACCCAGCGTCTACTTGAGTGTATTGCAGACATAAGTTCAAAGCGCAGCATTGGTCACTAGCTAAACCACCCTCTGTTTTGAAGGCACAACAGTTTACGACTCAAAGCCAGTGTCCGCTTTAGGGGAGGCAAGGGTCGCTTTGTCCGCAATGCGGACCTAACGCCTTTTTGCAACCAATGGCAGGAGTCAGCCCAAACTGACCTAGGCTGCATTCTGAGCGAATGACAGCTTTTGGCCAGTGCGGACCGCCAGATATTGGCAAACTCAGGCGGTCACATTTTTATCGGGCTGCATGCTCTTACTTTGTTTTGCGCCAGATACTCATCTCTGAAACACTATGTTGGAATTTCCGCGCAGTTTCGCGGATCACAAAGGGGATGTCCTGCGGATCGCAGACTAATTCGAACTCCGGTGACAGATTGTCGGCCAAACCTTCCAGTGTTGTATAGGTTTCCCCTGTTTGAGCTTTGTACCCACCCAGCCAATTTTCTTTTGGCGTAAAATCTTCCATCCAAGTGTAAGGTGAGGTGATCACCAACAAACCGCCCTTGCGGATGCGCCCCTTGATCGATGCTAGGAAATCTGTCGGTTTATACAGTCGATCAATTAGGTTTCCGGCAAACACCAGATCATAATCAGTGTATTTGTCTGTCAGGTTACACGCGTCACCCTGCATGAATGAGATGTTATCTTTGATCTCTTCATAGCCGTCGAAGTCGGCCAACTTGACTTCTTTGAAGTCAACCAGATCGCCTTGCGTCTTGATGACATAGCGTTGTGAACCCGTCGTTTGCAGCGTTGACGGGGCCTCAACAAATCGAGCTGAGAAATCCAGCGCATCGACGTGATCAAACACCTTCGCCAATTCAAAGGACGACCGGCCAGTGGCACAGCCCAAATCCAATGCACGTTCTGTGGTCATGCCTTTCGTGTGAGGTAACAACGCCTCGATGCAGGCCACCGGGAAGTTCTTCACACCGTAATGTTCATCGCCGTAGTGAAACTCGATGTATTGTGAAATTTGTTCGTCTGTCTCGTAGATATTCATGACTGGGTTCTCGACTTCTTCGCCTTCGATATATCGCAGGCCGGAGTATTGGAAAAAATGACGACGGAAAGCGTAACGGGAATCTTTGATTGAATAATTGCCAGTGGATATCCAGCACCCGCCCTTAAAGACATTGTGTTTACCGTCGAATGTCGGGGACGAAAAATCATCATAGATCGGATGGACATTATAACCTTCTAACCCATCGATCGGCGTTTCTGTCCATTGCCAAACGTTGCCGATGACATCAAAGAACCCCCCTTTGAACTCGTGGCGGTCAACAGGGCATGGTGACATTTCGTATTCTAGATTGATGTTACCCGGAGCCTTGACCCAATAGGGTTGATCAGTGTCGGTGGTTTGATTGCGCAGATGATACCATTCGGCCTCGGTCGGCATACGGATGTTCTTGCCTGTTTTCGCAGACTTCCAGTTACAAAACGCCTTGGCCTCTAGATAGTTCAGATCGGCTGGCCAGTTCCATGGCATGTCGATCACGTCCAACATTGAGCGGTATTTGTAATCTGTTCCGTCTTTCACCCAATACACGGGATGTTCGGCTTTGGCGTATTGAACCCAATGCCAGCCTTCATCATCCCAATTGCTGCGGGTGAGGTATCCTTCGGCCTGGACGAACTCTAAAAACTCAGCGTTCGAAACGATGTACTTTGACGCTTTGAACGGTTTGATTTCTGCCTCAGCATGACCAAACTCATTGTCCCAGCCATAAAGCGGGTTGGATTTGTCCTTGCCGTATTCAATCGCCCCGCCGTTCACGTCGATCAAAGCATTGGTGGGGGCAGTCCCGACGTCGGTGCAAATATTGCTCCAAACTTTGTGGGATTTCACTTTATTCAATGGCAGTTCGCGAACCAAAACCGCGGATGTTTCAAGGTGGATACGTTCATGCTCGATCCCCATCATGATAATCCACATCGGATCGTCAAAAGTGATAGGAAGCGTGAAATCATACGTCTTGATAAAGTTGTCCACAATGTCGCGTGTCTTGTCGCGATAGGCCTTCACTTTGGCAGGCGTTGGCCAATCGTAATGCGCCTCGTTCAAGTCATCCCATGACATTTCGTCCACACCAATGGCCAACGTGGATTCCAGATGTGGATCGATCCGTTCGTCGATCAACTTCGCCACGTTCAGTTTGTTGATGTAGAAAACCGCCGTATGACCATAGTAAAATATCAAAGGATGGCGCAGCATGTTTGCCCGCGCGTAATAGGCGTCATCATCGACCAGACACTCAAACAGGCTTTCATAGAGGCAGAACGTCTGGTGAAAATATGCAAGAATTTCCTCCCGCTTTGACTCAACCGTTCCTTCGTTCAAGATTGGCGTTTTTGTAACAACTGAGGCTGAATTTGAGAAACCGGTTTGGGAGGCACTGACGTTCATATTTCTGCTTTCGATTTTCTTTTGGCGCTGCACATAGACAGCCAAATGGGCCGAGATACGAGATTTTCAATGTAAGATAACGATGATTTGTACTGTGAAATTACCCTGCAATCGGCCTCCGCTCGATCCAAAATGATGCCCAACGGGATGCGCTTTATCAGTACGAAACGAACTTGGGCTGGACGGCGGTGAAAATCGTCTAGATCATTTTGTTGAAAGCGGTCAACCACACGTATCCCGCGAAAGTCTGAAAAGTCCGCTCTGCAGACATCGCTATGCGAAATTTGACGAAACAGCGTTGGCGACCGCAGCGAATGACAGCTAAGAGCCCAATGTACATGATGCTGCGCTTGGCAAGAATGACCGCTTTTACGATTTAGACCAACCTAGCATCGGTCCCAATATCCTCAAATTCACCTTAACGTTGTCACCATTCATCCTTGTAAGTTTCTAAGGGATGCAAAAGGATGACGACTGCCTAAGACAGTGAATACAGGATTTCGAAATTATGGGTTTCACAGATTACCTAACGGTTGCGATCATTCTCGTTGGTGTGCTGTTTTGGGGCATTTGGTGGATTGGCGGAAAGGTCGGATATTCGCCAAAGGGCAAGGAGAATGCACAAACGACCGGGACGTCCGCCAAGCAAAACCTCTCTTCGGGGACGCGTGCGGCGCAGGAGTACTTGGCACGGTCGGGCGCAGAAAGCAGAGCTAAACAGCTTCCGGCATGGGGTTTGCAGGTTCGCTCGCCCTACAAGCACCATGCATCCGAAGCGACATCATGGATTGGCGGCACGCCGAAAGCACCCGCCGATTTTGACTGGCCGCGCGATGCGTCCGGCAATCACATGTATTTTCTGGCCATGATCGATTTGGCCTCTCTGTCACCGGACTCCGTTAGCGGGCTGCCGTCGGAAGGCGCGCTCCTTATTTTCTTTGGAGAGAACCCTGATGATCAGGCTCTGAATGGTGCTTCCTATTCCTGCATTGTCTTATCGGCCATCGAGATGCAATCCGCTGTACAGCACGAATCGCCACATGATCCAATTGAATTGAGCACACATTTGTATCTCGACAGTCCTGTATTTCCAAAGTGGCCTGTCGATCTTATCCCGTTCCTTGATGACGGCACCGTGCCACCAGCCAAGTTTCCCGATACCTTTAAAACGCCTGAAAGATGGATTTCGAATTGGGGGGTCGCTGCACTGGAAGCGAAGGCAGCACTTCACCAGTTGGAAGCTGCAACAAGCGGGCTAAGCGGGCAACACGCAAAGAAACGCCTTGACGATGCGAGGCGCACCGAGGCGCTATACCCGGGCAAGGGTTACGGGGACGACGTCATAAATGAGGCAGAGGCTTTGGCCGCTGACGGTGATAGCGTCATCAAGGCACTTCAGGCATGGCAAAGGCTTGCGGCATCAAAACCCGCTGACGAAATGGTAGATACAGTTGCTCTGCGGGATATTTTCGAAATCCGGAGTGCCTTAGCCGATCAGTTGAACGACATATTGTTCGAGACCATGAGATATGGTGCCAGTCAAAACGTCTGGGAGGACATTTGCGCAAAGCATCCTGATTTCAAGCGCGGTGTCAGGTTTGAAGCGATAGCCGATACCTTCAGGGATTTCGTAGAAAAATGGGCCATGCGTTGGGTCGGTCACCGGTTGTTTGGTCTGGAGCCCCAATTTCCGAACAACGACGAAGATTTGCGAGGACACGACTGTTTGGTTAGCATTGGTTTCGACGGTGTATTTGGGAATGGGTCAGGACATTTCTATGGAATGTCCATCTGGTGTCCTCGCGAAGAGATGTCAAAAGGACACCTCCAAAATGGGCAGCTCGTTTTTCATTGCGCGGTGTAAGTCTGAAAATTGGCATGGGTTTGAATCACACGATCCGTGACTTTGATAGGCCTAGCTAAAATTACGAAAGCTGCCATTTGCATTCGATTGGTGAACGACAGCTTGGTCCCGCAGAGCGGACCTAACGCCTATTTGCAGCTAATGGTAGGAATGAGCCCGAAGTACCGAATGCTGCGCTGAGCCTCAACGACTGCTTTACGGTTCACCTCATGAGGTTTGCGCAATCCGTCAGCCTTCAATTGGCTGCGAAAGCTCGCTGTGGAGCCAGAATAAATATTCCGAGATCACCTGTTCATCCCTTTTGCAATAAGACCACTTCTGATGTCTTTGCACGGTGATAAAGCCCGCTTGCTTGAGAATATCGAGATGCTTGCTTGCCGTTGGCTGCGCCACACCAAGTTCTTCCGCGATCATTGTCATGCACACCCCAAACTCAACGGCATCGGCAGACCATTGGTGGCCAAAGTGCTTTTTGGGCTCAGCCAGAAGCCTCAAGACTTGCATTCGGACCTCACTGGCCATTGCTTTTATTTGTATTGATCTATCCATGACATTCATCATATCGTTAAATAGCTAAATGACAATGTGATTCTGAGAATGCTTGAACTGCCTGAAACATTTCACTTCGAAGGAAACGCCGTCAGGTGGGGGTGCTTGGGGGCTGGTTCCCCTCTTGTCCTCATTCATGGCACGCCGTTTTCGTCCCAAGTTTGGCGCAGGGTATTGCCGCATCTGACAGATATGCGGTCCGTCTATTTCTATGATCTTGTAGGTTACGGGCTGTCCGAGCAGAAAGATGGTCAGGACGTATCGCTTGGTGTGCAAAACCGGCTTCTGACTGCCTTGTTCAATGAATGGGGCCTTGATCGGCCAGATGTTGTGGCGCACGATTTTGGGGGTGCGACGGCGTTACGTGGCTACGTCTTGAATGGGCTACGCTTTGGGTCGTTGACGATTTTCGATGCTGTTGCGCTGGCCCCTTGGGGATCGCCATTCGTTCAGCATGTTCGACAACATCAAGCCGCTTTTGCAGGCATGCCTGACTATATGCACCGCGCGCTTTTGGCGGCTTATTTGCTGACCGCAGCACATAACAAGTTGTCGGATGAGGCCATTGAAATCTACAGCAGGCCTTGGATTGGAGCAGTAGGACAACCGGCGTTCTACCGGCAAATCGCTCAAATGAACCAAGCGCATACAGACGAGATCGAACGCCACTACTGCCAACTGGATTGCTCGGTGCATGTCCTGTGGGGGCACGAGGACACGTGGATCCCCGCTGAAAAAGGAGACGCGTTAGCTGCATTGATCTCGGACAAACCCTGCACCCATATCGCGGGTGCTGGTCATCTGGTCCAAGAAGACCGGCCAGAGGCGATTGTCGCGGCAATTCTAAACCAAATCGGAACGAACAACCCTTGCTGACCTGCGGACCGGAAAAATGATGCCGAAGGAGTAAACTGATGATGCGCGACCCTGAGTTATTCGAAATGGTGCAATGCTATATTGATGGTCTTTTCCATTGTGATACGGTGAAACTTAACAGAGCATTCCACCCGAAGGCATCGCTTTTTGATGGTGAAAAAGGCGACGTTTTTGCAGAGCCAAGTGATATCTTTATCCACGATATTGGTAAGCTTGAACCAACCTCCCCCGCCAATTTGGGGCAAGATCCTGACAGCGAAATCTTGTTAGTTGACTGGTTGTCAAACGTGAGTGCGGTCGTGAAATTACGTATCAGAGCGCGTAAAAACGTCTACCTTGATCATCTTGGTTTTGTGAAAGGTGCAGAAGGCTGGAGGATCGTATCCAAAATTTGGCACCTTGAGACGACGGTTAGCGAAATCTAATCGGCAACCCGACATTCAATAGGTTGCGCCAAGAGGCGGCTTTGTCCGCAGCTTCCGACATTGGTATAGGTCTCGGTGCAGGTCAGAACTGTTTGACGTTTGGGTCAAGAGTGACGTTTGGGTCAAGAGTGACGGGCGCGACCAATTGATCTGTTTCAGAAAAGCCGTAGAACCCAGTCAAAAGGTGTGCGACATTCTTCATTCCGGCACGTTTTCACGCGCAAATACGTATGTGTGAATGATAAACACAACAGCACGGCTTTCGGGCAACCGCATCATAATCTGTCGTTCCGTTCGCAAGAAATTCGCCGCCTCGGCTCTTTCGGGAACCACACGCTTGTCGGTTTCTGACCGCGGTTGATGCAATTCTGCATCCACATACCACAACTGATTAAAGCGCCACACAGGGCGTCCTACCTGCACCCCGTCAAACAACCGTTGAACGCGGCGGGCGATGTTGTCGTCATATTCCATAACCGGCGTATGAATGCCCGTTAAGGAACGTCCGATCTTTTCCGACAATGTCCAGGATGCCGGGAAACACAACACGGCTCCGGTCATGACGTGTTCGTTTTGCGCTCCGGCTTGCAGAATACAGAAATCCGCCTGACACACGCGGCCCAGCGTCGCCAATGGATCCGCAAGGTCGATAGGTTCCAGATGCCCGTCAGGGCACAGCACAGTGTCGGGCGTGACGGTATATCCCAATGCTGGCAACTCCGTGAGTGCCCAATGCAACACCTCAAGGGCCGCGCCCTGCCCCTCTGGCAACAGGCGCAGCACCTTATCACGACGCGTGGCCAACAGCTTGCGCCGTTTGTCCATCTGTCCCGAATACGCGTCGTCCACATGCAATATTCCCCCCTGAACCGGCGCAATTCCCGGCAAGGCTCGTTTGGTCATCATATCGGGTGGAAAAACGGTCTGCAGGATCGGAGTCATTAACGAAATCGCCTCTCAATAGACGGTACTATGCCAGAAAGAAGCCGCATTTTTCAGGTCTAATACGAGCATTGTATCACTGAGAGCTTTCGCATGTCGGCTTTGCCCAAATCCCCCTTACAAGTTGCCCTACTCTTTGACAACGCAACACATTTTGATGCGGCTACCCCAGATTGGTCAGCCTTCGCCACGTCATTGAACACACATTTGCAGGGAATAACGGCCCCTTTTCAAGTGTTGCCCGGCATGACCAACGGCAACCTGGCGACACTGGGCAATAACGTCATGCATGTCACACTGGAACGCATGACACATCCGCTAGGCATGGACGGGTTTGGTCCGGTTTTGGCCCAACCCTATTACCAAAAGATGCGCCCCGAATTGATTGAAGCCGTGCAAGAACACCAACGTGCCATTCTGGTCGGTGTCGGTTTAGGCAGCATTCCCTTTCCGCTCGATCATCCGCTTATTCAGGAACTGGGCATGTCCGACGACCTTGGCGGTGCGCAAGATCAAGATGTATTCGAACGACGCTTGCGTGTAACCCAAGCCGCAGCCCTGACGGCCATGCAATCCTTGATGCCCAGCGTTGTCCATTGGGGGCAATCAGATCAACTTCTGTTTGGCGCGCAATTTGAACCGCTCGCCAGACAAAGCTTCCCCCTGCCCCTGTTTGTACATCCCGGATTTCACAGTTCCGGGCGCAAAGAAAAAGACAGCTACCTGACCGGTGTAAATGCCTTCGGTGCCAGCCACCTTGTCGGCAAACATGTCGAGTTTTCAGAAGATGCGCAGCCCATGACCGACAGCTATGCGTCCTGTCTGGCCTATATCGCCTATGCCCGGTCTCTGGGGCATCACTTGCGCGACGGTGAAACATTCTCGATGGGGGAAGACGGGGCCAAGATCGCCATTCTGAACCTACCGCCTAGCGCGCATCACCCACATGGCATCGTGCGACTGTCGCGCATTGATTCCAACACCCATGCGGTGCCTCGCAAAACCGTGCGCGCCGATAAACAAGCGCTCAAAGCTGCGCTTGAAGGCGAACGTCCGTCACAAGACACAAATCCAAAACTCGGCTTATCCCTGCTTCGCTTTGGAACGCTGCTGCCCTTTATGGTGCTGGCTTACGTTGTCTTTGCCATGTCCGCAAAAGTACCACAGTATTTTCGCCCTCTGAGCACCGGCTTGGAGGTCGAACAGATCGAGGATCGGCCCACCCGTCACAATCTACTGTCTCCTGCCCCGAATGATGTGAACAGTGATGATTTGGAACAAGCAACACAGGACAGTCAGTCCCTGTTGTGACATTTCTCGGAGATGCTGCTAATGTGACCACAAGTTCATTGGAGCCAAGAAAATAGATTTTGCTGCGACACCTGTATCATAAAATTCTGGCTGGCATGTCCGCCCTGATCATTTTGCTGTCGATTCTGCAATTTCTGCAGCTGAATGGAGTCTTTGGGTCTCCCCACAGCTCGACCCTGTCTTCGTCACGCTTACCACAAATTTCAGAGCCACATTCCCCGTATCCCAACATCATTGTCCCCGTTGGTGCCCGCTTTGTTGGCACACCACCAGAGCGTAAATACCGCCCCCGTATCAAACTGTACGAACCACCCCATCCAGTATTCCGCGCACCAATGTCAGTGTATACCGATCCGCAATCGGCAAACATTTGGCGCACGCCTTAGGCCCGCGACGGATTCAGATCGGCTTTCAGCTGAAATAAACAATTTGCACAATTGCCAAGGCCGCCGCACTATCATCGGACAGCATTTCACGAGGCTCAGATGATCGAAGAACCCCCTATTTTACGTATCAAACGCCCATCCCGTCGCCCCAGCGCGGAACAGATCGCAGCCTTTCAAGGCGTTCCATCTGCAATCGCCTCGGATTGCCTCTATGGTTTGGGCGCGCTTGATCTAACGATCAAACCGCTTGCGCCAGATATGCAAATGGCAGGCCCAGCATTGACCGTCGATTGTCGCCCCGGCGACCTTCTGCCTTTGCTTGGCGCGCTGAAGTTCATTTCGGACGGCGACATCGTGACATCCGCGTTTCAAGGATATCAAGGATGCGCCCAAGCTGGCGATCGTGTGTGCGGCATGATGAAAAATTGCGGCGCGGCAGCTTTTGTCACCGATGGCCCGATGCGCGATGTCACAGGCATCTTTGATGTCGGATTGCCCGCATGGTGCACTGGCCTGACACCCGCGTCTCCGGTTGCCGCTGGCCCCGGAACCATCGGCCATCCCATCCAACTGGGCGGACAAAGCATCGAAACAGGCGATATGATCGTCGCCGACCGAGACGGCGTCACCGTGGTTCCGTTTGACCGGATTGACGACGTCATCGCGATGATCCCGCATGTTCTGACATTGGAAAAAACACTCGACGAAAAGGTGCAAAACGGCCTGACTGTCCCGGATGACATCCTGCAACTGTTAGACGGCGACAAGGTCTCGATCACAGACTAACGCCAGCAAAAGACAATCCAAGACCTGCGTTTCAACGATGATCTATCGGCACAGACACATTCAGTTTGTTGCCATCAAGGTCACGCACATAGGCCCCAAAATAATCCGGATGATACGCCCGCGGTCCCGGCGCGCCCTCGTCTGTTCCGCCACATCGCAAGGCAGTTTCATAAAACGCCCTAACGGCCTCTTCATCAGGCGCATAAAACATCACTTGCGATCCGTTCCCAACCGTCGCCTTTTGCGAATTATATGGCACAATAACAAACACAGTGATCCGCCCATCAGCCTGCGCATATCCGCGTTCATTTGGGTCCGACAAAACGCAAGTCATCCCAATTGCGCCTAAAACGGCATCGTAAAAAGAACCCGCCGATTTTATGTCATTGGTGCCTATGCATACGCCTGACAACATGTTCCCGCTCCGCTTTTGATCTGGCACCATCTAGGGCTTTGCGCCGGACTCAATTGCCACACATGCCAAATCATGTGCGCCAAAGACACTCAATGTCACGCAACACTGGCCCAAACGTCAAGCCTGTCTGACCCAACCCGAACCAACATCAAGACCTCGACCAAGGTCCGCATTGCGGACTTTCCAGACCTTCACGTTGGTTGCACCAAATTCAACTTCGACGCCGCTGGATATTTCAAAAATCGCTCAGTCAGAGCTGTTCTCTGCACGTCGCTCTGCTTTCAACGCACGGCTCGGCGGGCAGACTTCTTGCATGAACTTTGCTAAGGTTCCTCCAAGGTTATCACCCTGCATGCCGTATTTTACAAACTGACCTTCTCGCTTCTTCCAGATCAGGTCCGCAGACTCTAGGATCGAAAGATGCTTAGAGATAGCGGGTTGCGACATGTCAAAGCGTTCAGCAACAACACCAGCAGTCAATGGCCCCTCAGAGAGATAGGCCAGTATTCGACGCCGCGTGGCGGACGCCAGAGCTTCAAACACTTTGTCAGGGCTTGACATGAATTCACCTTTTAACTTAATAGTTATATATCTAATATTGTAATTGTTATTTGTGGAAGTTTCAAGATGTACCTGCACTCAACTGATCGCGTGTTTCCCAACGACAAGACCAACCCATTGGAAGGTACCATTTATTGGGACGCGGTAAAATCAGTCTGGCTTACGCTGATGGTCGCAGGAGGTATCGCTGCAATCATCTTTGCCACAAGTTGGAGCGGGTTCATGGTGTTCCTTGCAACAACAGCAATAACAGTATGTGCTGGCCATTCGGTCGGTATGCACAGACTCCTTATTCACAAATCATTTCAAACACCTAAGTGGTTGGAATACACTCTCGTGTGGCTTGGAACTCTGGTTGGCATGGCGGGGCCGTTTGGTATGATACGCGCTCACGACATGCGAGACTGGCACCAACGCCAGTCTGTCTGCCCCCCTCATCCGAGCCATGGCGCTGGTTTTTGGCGCGATGCATGGTGGCAAATGCATTGCCGGTTCGATCTCGACAACCCGCCACATTTCGAAATCGAACCTGAGATCGCAAATGACCGCGTATATCAATGGATGGAACGGAATTGGATGACTCAGCAGCTCGCGATTGCTGCTCCGCTCTTCTTACTTGGCGGCATCGAATTTGTGCTGTGGGGAGTGTGCTTGCGCGTTGCAATATCACTCCACGGTCATTGGCTCATTGGGCATTTTGCGCACAAAACTGGACATCAAGGATGGGCAGTCAAAGGCTTGCCGGTACAAGGGTTTAATCTTAGAGGCCTTGGGTTGGTAACTTTTGGAGAGAACTGGCACTCAAACCACCATGCATTCCCACACTCGGCAAAACTTGGCATTGAGAAGGGGCAATTGGACCCCGGCTATTGGTTCATAAAATCACTTGAGGCTATTGGATTAGCAAATAAAATCCTTGGACCAACAGACCTTCCTGAGCGCGAAGGACTCACAAGGGTGGATCAAGAGGAGTACGTTACCTCGCGGCCATTTCAAGAGATACACAACAAGTCGATTGTAAAACTCCTTGGTTGATCCAAAATCGGACATCCATGCCTCTCGCAGCATCGATTACTTTGGGCTCACAGCCGCCGTTCGCCGCGACTTGCGCGAAGGTAAACTACACCGATTTTCTACGTTTGGGTCAGCTTTTGACGCAAAGGTCAAAGTCACGCAATACGGGCCCAAACGTCAAGCCTTTCTAACCCAACCCGAACATTCATCGAGACCTCGGCCAAGGCCCGCCGTGAGGGACTGTGTCGCCGTTCGTAAATTGTGACCCAAAGTCCGGTTTGGCTAACGAAGCTTCAAGATGACATTGTCCTCTGCCTCTTTTCCACCAGCGCCATGCTCACAAATGATCTCCACCAACCAGTCAAAAATAGTAGCGCCCTTGGTATTTTGCGCATCCCTCAATTTGTTCTTCATTGATCGGCGCGCAGTTGGATGGCAGCGCTCTAGTTGACGCTCCAACATCCTTACCGTTTCTGGGTATCCCAAGCGCCTCTTTGACACTTCTGAGCTTTCCCAAATTAGAATAAAGCCTTCGTCCGGAGTACCAAAACCGCCGCGCAGAATGTCATTTAAGGCATCGAGGTTATGGCCCCACTCAACATTTGGAATGAGAACACGGCTGATCTCTTCGTAGAATTCTTCAAGCGTCGAGAACCGTTCGCCGTCAATGCGATAGGTTTCCATGCTTTGGGATTTTTTCCATAGTTCTTGGGACATGTTTGCATTGTCAGCTGCAAAACAATGAGGTGCAAGCGCTCAGTCTCAAAACCCGACATTCGCCACACCGTAGAAATTTGGAAACATGGTCTCACTTGAAACCTTCGCCGCGACTGGCGCGAAGGTCAAGCACACCGATTTTCTACGTTTGGGTCAGTTTTTGACGCAAAGGTCAAAGTCACGCAACACTGGCCCAAACGACAAGTATTTCCGCCCCAATCCGGCCAAACATCGAAACCTCGGCCAAGGCCCGCCGCGCGGGACTTTGTTGTCGCTCGCCTCAATTATTCCAAACTTCGCTTTTCATTTATCCTTCATTTTTTAACCACATTCCACTTATATCGCCATAGATATGAGAACCTTTTTGACCACCTGCTTTTATTTGTTTTTCGTGCTGAGTGCGGTCTCGATTATCGCATTGCTCAGCCAACCATTTCAAAGAGCTGACGTCATTTTAGCAATTTCTTTGACGGCTCTTGCAGCCCTTCTTTATGTGGTGCGCTACGCGTATCTGGTCCGTTTTGGGCGACTTGGGTTGTTAAAGCCGAAACTCCATTGGAAACCTCTTAAACGCGATGCGTTCCAGCAGGCGCTCCAGATTTCTAGCGCTTGGCATATCAGTGCCGCGTTGGCCCAAAAGGGGCATTCCAAAGAGAACGATATCAACGTTATCGTTTATAATGAGTTACAGAAAATCAAACCGCTTGGATATTCGAGAAAGGTGCGCTCGAACGACGAACTGCTTTCAGAAAACAAATTGCTTCGCTTTATCGAAATGGACAAACCTGACCGCAACGCACCACCAACACACGAATTGCGTGGCGTCCGGCGCAAGGATGTGTGTCTTCGACTGCGCAAATTGGTTGATGATTGGCACGCCGAACATACCGCCGCTACAAAGGCCTACCAAGACTGGCTGGCCGAGGTCGGCGACGTCGACCAAAGCCATTTGCTGAAAGATGGCTGGATCGCCTTTCTTGAAAGTTTGCCGAGCCCAGACATCAATCTTTGGCACGGGATTGCCACCGATTTCCATGACATGTTCGGTGACCGATTGGATGCAGCATTTTGGATCGTTGAACAGGAAGAATGCGACCGGGCTACTGCGTCAGATTTCATTGCAGGTTATCTGCGTTTCAATCTCAGCGCGGAATACGCAGACATCACAAAGCCTGACGAAGGATTGGATCGGTTTGTCTCGATCATCAAGGCTTACAACTCAGGGCGCTACAAATCGCACGCCCTTGCCGCAGGAACCCACATAGGTCATGAATTTGCTTTGGATGATGTCGCAGCCTCTGAGATTTTAAGCGAATACCAGACCGCGCATGGCCTCACCGATTTGCCCCGTCCAATGAACCTCATCAAAAGCACAACGCCAGCGCCAGATCCCAACCCCAGCCTATTTGCCTCTCCTTATGCGTTCTCGGACGATGTTGGCCTGCATCTCAAGTACCCTGGGCCGAACTGGCGCAGCGCTGCACAAAATTGACCGTCCCCAAGACTGACACCACTTTGGCAGGCTGTGCGACGTCCCAATTGTCAAAACCCCCTGCCCTCCGCCGCTTGAAATATCACTCAGAACGCAAGCCACACATCCCAAAATCATGTGCGCCAAAGGCGCTCAATGTGACAGCGTTTACCGCCAGCATTCAATTCGACAGCGCTTTGGCTTTCTCAAATTCGGGCAAGAACCGCTGTTCGAAATCCGAACCAACCAAAGGCCCGATAAAGCGGTACATAATCCGCCCCTCGCCGTCCAAGATGAATGTCTCGGGCGGGGCCGTCACGCCCCAATCAAAGGCGGAACGCCCTTCGGGGTCAAACGGCACGGCCACAAATGGGCTGTCCGCTTCTTGCAGATAGGCACTTGCGTCACCCACTTGATCGCGGAAATTCACGCCAATGATCGGCACGCCTTGGGCTTCTAGTTCCAACAACACGGGATGTTCTGCGCGACAAGGCGGGCACCAAGACGCCCAGAAATTGACCAAGGTCACCTCGCCACGCGCAAAATCCGCAGGCAAAGCGCCCGCATGTCCGTCCAACGCGGCATCCGTCATCGGCGGGGCCAATTGCCCCAAACGTGCCGTTTCAAGCGTGTCATCGCCGTTGAACATGCCAATCCCGGCCAGTGCGACAAATCCGGCGAACACCAAAGGCGGCAACATCATCAGCGGTTTAATCGCCATGCTTGGTTCTTTCCTCAACGGATTGCAATTGCGCACGCACGCGGCGCCCTTTGATCAGGCTCAACACCACAATTCCCAGCATCAGCGCGATTGTGACGGCATAGGCCGATAAAACCGTGTCTGCGTATTTTCCCAGATCAGGCATGCTGCACCTCGCGCGCGATCAAGGCCCGTGTGCGGCGCAGACGAATTTCCGTGCCTGTGCGGTACAAAACAAGCGCCAGAAACAGCAGCACAAACCCTGCGATACTGAACAAAAGCGGTTGATAAAACACGTCTGCCACGTTCTTTTCTTCGTCCAAACTCAAGGAAGCACCTTGATGCAATCCTTGGTTCCAGAACAAGACGGCATAACGGCTGAGCAGGGCAAAAACCGATCCCACCATACACAGCACAGATGTCAGATCTGCCGCCGTGTCAGGGTCTTCAATCGCGGCCCAAAGCGCCATGTATCCAATATAGAACAGGAACAAGATCAGGAACGACGTCAGGCGCGGGTCCCAGACCCACCACGTGCCCCACATCGGTTGGCCCCAGATCGCTCCGGTGAACAGCGCGATTAACGTCATGACAAGGCCAACAGGTGCCGCGGCCTTGGCCGCCAACGCGCTGACATGGTGGCGCCGCACCAACCAGATCAAAGACGCAACCAGCATCATGATCCACGCATTAATCGCCAAAAACGCCGACGGCACATGGATATAGATAATCTTGACCGTTGACCCCTGCCGGAAATCATCCGGCGTGAAAAAGAAGCCCCAGACCAGGCCGACGATCAGGCACAGACCGGCCCCCCAGGCGAACCAAGGTGTCACGCGTTCAGAGACGCGCAGAAACTTGACCGGATTTGCATATTCCCAAATAGACATGGCGTTGATGTAAGCGTTTCCGCCCCCCCTCTCAATCCAAATCCGCGTTACCGCAAATTGATCCTTAACGCAGCTGCACTGGCAAACGGCATCAAGGCGACAACCCCCGCCGTAATGCCAGCCAAAAACAACAATGGTGTGTCTGTTGCTACCCCTTCTGCGCCGCGCCGCGCAGCTTCTGCGCCAAAGATCAAACTTGGCACATAAAGCGGCAAAACCAGCATCGATAACAACAGCCCGCCACGTTTCAGCCCGACCGTCAATGCCGCCCCAAACGTGCCGATGACCGACAAGGCCGGTGTGCCCAGCAACAAGGACAGCGTCAGTGGCCCAAATGCCGGGGATGGCAGGTTGAGCAGCACCCCCAATATAGGGGCCGCCAGAACCAGCGGTAACCCCGTGGTCAGCCAATGTGCCAGTGCTTTCACACTCAGCGCCGCCTCAAGCGGCAAAGGCGACGTCGCCAACACATCCAACGTGCCGTCTTCCCAATCCAGCGCCAACACCCGGTCCAGCGACAACAGGCACGCCAACAACGCGCCCAGCCACAACACACCCGCCGCGATTTGCCCCAACAGGTCCGATTGCGGACCTACGCTGAACGGCACCAGAACCACAACGATCAGGAAAAACGCCAGCGCCAGTCCGAACCCGCCCCCGGCGCGAAACGCCAGCCGTAAATCCCGCAGCAACAGCGCCTTCATAAAAACGCCTCGTCGCTGGATCCAACCCGCACATCAAGACGGGCGCGATAGGGCGTCACATCAAAATCGCGCGCACCGTCCAGCCCCAGCGCGATATGCGTGGCCAACACTGCCGCGCCGCCCGCCTTAAGATGCTGGCCCACGGCTGCTGCGAATAACTGCACGGATGCGGTGTCCAAGGACACAGTTGGTTCGTCCAATATCCAGATCGACCGTCCCGTCACCATCAAACGCGCCAATCCCAAACGGCGCTTTTGCCCTGCTGACAATTGCCCGGCATAGCGATCCGCCAACGGCACCAGATCAAACGCATCCAACGCCGCATCTATCCCGCCCTTAAATCCAAACACATCCGCCCAGAATTCCAAATTCTCGCGCACGTTCAGCATGGATTTCAAACCATCCGAATGGCCCGCATAAGCAATCTGATCCTCAACACCGGAAATGTCCCCTGAAATCGCCGGCTGCAACCCTGCCACACAGCGCAGCAACGTGGTCTTTCCAGACCCGTTTGGCCCGCGCAACACCAAGGCTTGCCCGCGTTCGACCGCAAAGGTCACGCCGCTTAATACAGGCACGCCCCCACGGGCCACGGCAAGATCCGTTACGCTTAACATGTCACAGACCTAACCCATTCCCCAAAATCGCAAAAGGGCCCGTCACACAAGACCCCGTCACACGGGCAACATCGCCAAGGCGATCCGACGCCCTTCGCTTAGCAACACGTTATACGTGCGCGCAGCTGCTGGCGACGACATCACTTCGACACCCAAACCCTCGGCCTCAAGCGCATCTCGCAATGCAACCGGAATATGGGCAATTTCCGCCCCCGTCCCAATGAACAAAACATCGATATGCCCGACCAACGCAGTCAGCGTTGTAACATCATCGTACCCATTCCAAGACTGCGTCCCATTGGGCCCGGTCAACACGGCCCCTTCAATGACCTGCCCCGCAATGCGGAAAAATCCCGGCCCATAGCCTTCGACCGGGCTTACATCGCTAAAGCTCACTTCATTCAGTTGCATACCCTGCTCTCCTCTCAGCTGTCCCAGAACGGCAAACCAGACAAACCCGACGCGGCAATTATGGCATAAGCCACGCCCCGATATAAACGTTCATAACCGGGTTTGAAAATCGCGGCCCCTGCAAGATTGCCAATCGCATTGGGCACGGCCAACAAAACACCAATCCAAAGTGGTGCCATCTCCAACCGACCTGCCATCAGTAAAACGCCAATCAGGATGATGTCATAGCCCAACAAATACAGCATCGTTGTCGCCCGCACGACCGCCGCAGGCAACCCGCTAGCCATATACAACATGATGACAGGTGGACCCGGAATGCCGACCACGCCCCCAAGGACGCCCCCAACGATACCGGTTCCGGTCACGACAGGTGGCGACATCGGCCCATTGTACCGCACCCCTGCAATCAACGTGGCCAATAAAATCAGCGTCACAATCGATACGGAATACCGGAAAACTTCGGGTGCCACAGAAAACAACAGCAACAACCCCACCGGCGTGCCGATCACCAACCCCACCATCAAGCGTCGCAAATCAGGGACATGCACGTCCTTCAACGCTTTGGGGGCGATCATCATCGGACCAAAGATATCGAAAATGATAACCGTCGTGATGGCCCAGACCGGCGACACAATCTGTGTTGCAACCGGCAGATAAATCATGGCCGTGCCAAACCCGGCAAAGCCGCGCACCAACCCGGCCACGAAAGTCGCCGCGATCAACCAAAACAGCCCCGGCGTTGTCCACGCCGAAGCCAATCCGTCAAGCATCTATGTTCGCGAATTGATTGCCTGCATTCGCATCTGGCTTGGACCAGTCGCGTTTGACACCCAGCCACAACAAAATGGTCGATGCCACAAAGACCGACGAATAGGTCCCGACAATCACGCCCCAGATCATCGCAAAGACAAACCCACGGATCACGTCCCCGCCCAACACATAAAGCGCAATCAGCGCCAACAAGGTGGTGACCGAGGTCATCAATGTCCGGCTCAGCGTTTCGTTGATCGACACGTTCAGAACTTCGGACAAGGGCCGTTTCTTGAATTTGCGCAAGTTTTCCCGCACGCGGTCAAACACAACCACCGTATCGTTCAGCGAATACCCGACAATCGTCAAAAGGGCCGCGATAATTGCCAAATCAAATTTGATCTGCAATTCCGAAAACACACCGATGGTCAGAATGACATCATGCACAAGGGCGGCAACAGCCCCCAAAGCGAACTGCCATTCAAAGCGCAACCAGATGTAAATCAGAACCGCCGCAATCGCGAGAATAACAGCAATCGCCGCCGTCTGAATCAATTCGCCCGACACTTTGGGTCCAACGGATTCAACGGAAGGGAACGTAATGGTGTCATAAGACACTGACATTTGGTCTACGACCAGCCCGTTCCCATTCGCGGCATCCTGAATTTGCGCGACGACTTCGTATGCTTGACCGGTCGGAAACTCAAAGCGCAACGCCTCGCCGCCCTCAACAAGCGCCCCACCAAACGTACTCATCCGATCTTCCAAAGCAGTCGCATCACCAGATTGAAGCGTGATGTCAGCGATCAGTTTACTGCTCGTGGCATTCCCCAACGCATGTTGAACCTGGCGAATGACTTCCGGTGTCACCGCTTCTTGGCCTTCTTGCGCCTGAATGCGGATCATGGATACGTTTTGATCGGCCTCAAAATTCGGATCGAATACTTCGGTGATCGACACATCGCCCAATTCAAGCGTGTCAAGCGTGGCGCGATACAAGGCTGTATCTACCTCTTGCGTGCTTTGGGTGCGCACAGTCGTCCCGCCACGGAAATCGATACCGTAATTCAAGCCTTGGATCATAAAGCTGGCGAAACCAACCACAATCAAAAGGGCGGATAGACCCAGCCATATCTTCCAACGTCCGAAGAAATCAAAAGTTGTGCCATGTTTGATCAAACGCAAACGCATGTCAGACCTCAATCGTTTTCGGACGGCGCCGTTCGTACCAGATGATGATCATCAGACGCGTGACAAAGATGGCCGTGAACACCGATGTCATGATGCCCAGACCCAGCGTGATCGCAAATCCGCGCACTGGGCCAGAGCCCATGGCGAACAGGATGACGGCCGTGATGAACGTGGTGATGTTGGCATCCAAAATGGCGCTCAGCGCTTTTTCGTAACCCAGATCAATGGCGCGTGCAGCCCCCTTCGATCCACGCAATTCTTCGCGTATCCGTTCAAAGATCAGCACATTGGCGTCGACCGCCATACCAACTGTCAGAACAATCCCCGCGATACCCGGCAAGGTCAGCGTGGCTCCGATCAAGCTGAGCAGACCAAAGATCAAGCCGACATTGATGATCAGGGCAATATTGGCGAACACGCCAAACAACCCATAGCTTAAGAACATAAAGACCAGCACAGCCACAAAGGCGATGACTGTCGCGACCTTCCCTGCATCAATACTGTCTTGGCCCAATTCTGGGCCGATTGTGCGTTCCTCTAGGAAAATCAACTCAGCAGGCAAAGCACCAGCGCGCAACAGGACAGCCAATTTAGTGGATTCCTCGACCGAGAAATTACCGGTGATAATGCCCGAGCCACCCGGAATGTGGCTTTGGATCACTGGTGCGCTGATCACCTCGTCGTCTAGAACGATGGCGAAAGGCTGACCAATGTTTTCTGCGGTATAGTCTCCGAAATCACGCGCACCCGACGTGTTGAACCGAAAGTTCACAGCCGGTTGCCCATTTTGATCAAATGTGGGCTGCGCATCGGTCAGGTCTTCCCCCGTCACAACAGGAGAAGACTCAATGACATAATATTCGCCCGGTTCATCAATGGACGGCAAAAGCTCGTTGCCAATACCGGGCAGCGAATTGGCATCACTTGTGCGTCGTACAACCGGGCTGAACGTCAGCTGCGCCGTTGTACCGATGATTTCTTTTAGTTCGGCCGCCGACCCAATGCCCGGCACCTGGATCAAAATCCGATCCGCACCTTGACGTTGGATGGTCGGCTCTCGCGTGCCCACTTCGTCAATCCGACGGCGCACAATCTCAAGCGATTGCTGCACGGTCCGATCATCGGTGGCAATGCGTTCTTCTTCCGACAACGTGACGGTGAACACATTCCCTTCGGAACTGACCACAATATCCGTTGCAGCGATGCCCGTCAGGCTGTGGACCGGTTGCGCCAGCGCACGGATCGCACGCAGCACCTCGGGCATTTTGCTTTCGTCCTGAATGCTCGCCCGTATTTCATCAGGCCGCGCATTTGGATCACGCCGCAACGGCGAAATCGCCCGTACCGTGTCGCGCACTTCTGGCCACATCGCCAGCATGCGGCTCTCGTACACATCCTCAAGCTTCACCTCTGCCAGCAGATGTGCACCGCCTCGCAGATCAAGCCCAAGATTAACTAACCCCGACGGCAAATACGACGGCCACTGCGCCATCAATGCCTGATTTTCAGGAGTATCTTCACCGATTTCAATCGCCTGAGCCGCGTCATTATGCGTCTCAACCCGCGAATAAAACCCGTTCGGAAGCGCCAAAATCAAACCCAGCGCACATGTCGCCCAGATCAGAACCCGCTTCCACGCCGCAATCTGAAGCATTTATTTTGCCGGCTCAGTTTTCGACAACACAGTCGCAATCGTATTCTGCACAACGCGCACTTTCACGCCCTCTGCCACTTCGACTTCAATCTCATTGTCTTCTTTGACCTTGATGACCTTGCCGATCAGGCCCCCCTGCGTCACGACGCGATCGCCCTTACGCAAACCTGCGACCATCGCCTGATGGTCCTTCATTTTCTTCTGCTGTGGTCTGATCAACAGGAAATACATAATCCCAAAGATCAGAATGAGCGGGATGAATTGTGCAAATGCTTCCATCGGAACAGTGTGCCTACTACTTGTGGAAAGTTGAGATCGATAATCGACATAGGCGCTCACATCTCCGCGCGCAACCACAAACGCCGCTTGGATCAGTAAGGATTTGTGGCGTATCACTCTTGCATGCACATGTTACCCCTCCTTTGCGTCACCCTCCTCGCCCTTTTGGCCACCCCGCATCGCCTTGTCGGCACCGAAGCCCTGCCCGTCCTGCCCCCCGATCAACTGGCCGACTGGCCCGCCATTGGCCGCGTCAACCGCGCCGACTTTGACACCCGCGGGTTTTGCACCGGCACCCTGATCACCCCCGACATCGTCCTGACGGCCGCCCATTGCACCCCGACCGAGATCACCCTTGATCCCGACCGTCCGCAAGACACCCGCCATATCTTTGTCGCCGGATGGCTGCGCGACACCAATCGCGGCTTTCGCAACATCATCGGCGGTGCCCGCCACCCCGCCTATGGGCTTGGCGGCAAACACGATCCGCGCTTTGACATCGGCCTGCTGTTTCTGGACACGCCCTTCGACGACATCGCCCCCATGGCCCTCCAAGACCCCCCGTTTCAGCCGCAACTCACCTCAGTTGCCATGATCGGCTACCACCAACGCCGCCCCTTTGCGCTGTCCGGTAATCTCGACTGCCCCGTGCTGCGCTTTACCGACAAAGTCGCGCGGGTCGGCTGCCCCGTGGTGTCCGGCAATTCCGGCGGCCCAGTGTTGCAACAAACACCGGACGGAGCGTGGGAAATCGTCGCCGTCGTCAGTTCAACAGTACCCCCTAACGCATTGGTAACACGCCTGAATGACTGGGTCTGGTCCAGCCTGACCCTCCACCCGAACCACACAGCCGATCCCGCCCAATAAACACCCGCTCGCGATGACGCGTTTCCACCAGCGAAATATCCCAACAAACAGATCGTCCGGGGCAACGCGCCCATTCCTCTGAGAATATCACCTTAGTTCGCCTATAAAGATGCATCGTTCGTCAGTTCCAAGACCTCCGTGAACCGAAGTTAGCTTAACGCTCTAGACATGCCAGGGACCGTCTAACGATGAAAAAGCCGACGATCAGGGGTATAACAACGACTATCAAATTAAATGTGACAAAGGCCCACGTCATTAGGAAACCAACTCCAAACAATTCGCCCTAGTCAAGGCTGCATCCGGGGCAAAATAAGCAGGGTAAAGACGATCCGAGAACACAAACCTCATACTCCGCCCCGTCTGTACAGAAATTGTCTGCGTCCAACAGCCGCCGTTCATTTGGATCTCGGTGAATGCCGGGTTTGAGCCCAAGGAGTTTAATGCTGCGCGGTGTACAGATGTCTGGTTTCGGAAAAACTATTTACCTACCTTACTCGAAACCATGGTCATGGCTGGGACAGCCTTGCCTGCAGATAGTTCGTGATCAACGTTTGCGATTGGAGAAAACCCCAGCGCTTGATAAAAAGCATCTGCCTCCGAACTGGACTTCAGGACCACGACTGAGAACTGCCGCGCCGATGGTAAAAGGCGGCTGATCTCGTTGATCAACTTCCCGCCGATACCGCATCGCTTTTTCTCGGGCGAGACATACATTCCCCAAATATACCCAACTCCGTGGCGTTCGGCTGCTATTGCTGTTCCGACCAGAAAATCACCTAGAGCGGAAGATCGCGATCCAACAGAGCTTTCAACCGCTACCAAAGCTATTCCATCTGGAGCGAGCATCCCCAAATCTGGCCTGTCGAGCGAGGCAACCATTTCTTCGACCTGAACGGTTCCTATGGTTTTTGTATACGTGTCACGCCAGCATCGCGCTAGATGCGAGCGGACCTCGTCATGATCAGTACTGTTTAGCTCACGGATAGTTAGCATTTGGGGTCAGTATCATAGATTGGCATCCTTAAAAAAGCCGACCTTCAAAAATTCTAAATGATCGGCAGCAACGTCCGCACAGCAGACACAGATTTTGAAACGGCCAACGCTCAGGCCAAAAGAAACCTTGTCAGAACCTAGATTCAAACTTCAACAGTTCGAATGGCAACGCTCCATCAATTTTGACCCCAACAACCCCGACAAGTCGTAGGGCGGGGTTCACCCCGCCGCCCCGGCCAACATCCTTGCGCCGCCGTCCAAATCCCTGCGGCATATCGCCCAAAATTAACCCCGCTTCACCCCCCAAACCACCCGAGACTCTGAAAGCCAGCTTTCACCCGCCAAAGCCAGCTTTGGGGTCAAACCCGCATAACCCCCCATCTTCGCCCCGATCTGAAAGCTGGCTTTCACCGCCAAACGCTGTCTTTCACGCCCGCTCTGTGGCTCTGTGCGGCCATATGGCATCGCATTTGACCCGGTTAACGTGGCGTGCGCTGGTCCTGCTGCAATGTGCGTTCTATAACCCCCCGAGTCGCAAAAGCGACTCGATCAACAACGCATTCTTGGAGAAGACAGATGCATGACATTCGTGCCATCCGGGACAACCCGGACGCCTTTGACGCAGCCCTCGCCCGCCGTGGAGATGCGTCAATGTCATCCCAAATTCTCCAATTGGATCAAGCGCGTAGGGAAAAAATCCTTGCTGCCGAAACCGCACAAGCCGAGGCGAATAAAGCCGCCAAAGAGGTTGGTGCGGCCAAAGGGCGTGGGGACGAGGCTGAATTTCAGCGTCTTCGGGGCTTAGTCTCTGAAAAGAAAGCGGAAATTGGCGTCATGCAGGACGAGGCCAAAGCGCTGGACGCGCAATTGACCGATGTTCTGGCGCGTATTGCCAATGTGCTTGCCGATGATGTTCCAGACGGTGCTGACGAAGACGAAAACGTCGAACTCAAACGCTGGGGTGATCCACGCAGTTTTGATTTTGAGGCGAAAGAACACTTTGAAATCAACGGTGTAGCTTCACTGATGGATTTCGAAACCGCCGCCAAAACCTCTGGCGCGCGCTTCGTGATGCTCAAAGGCAGCGTGGCAAAACTCCACCGTGCCTTGGCGCAGTTCATGTTGGACACGCATACCGACAAAAATGGCCTGACCGAAGTGCAAAGCCCCGTCATCGTGCGGGACGAAGCCATGTATGGTACTGATAAGCTTCCCAAATTTGGTGAAGACAGTTATCGCCTTGATACCGACCAATGGCTGATCCCCACCTCCGAAGTGCCCCTGACCTATTCGGTTGCCGGCGACATTTTGGACGAAAGCGCCCTGCCCATCCGCATGGCGGCTCATACGCTGTGTTTCCGTTCCGAAGCCGGAAGTGCCGGACGTGACACCGCAGGCATGTTGCGCCAGCACCAATTCGAGAAAGTCGAAATGGTGTCCGTCACCCATCCCGACGCGTCAGAAGACGAACAAAAGCGGATGCTTGGCTGTGCCGAAGGTATTTTGGAAGCCCTTGATATTCCTTACAGAACTCTGGTTCTATGTTCAGGGGATACCGGGTTCGGCGCGCGTCGCACCTTTGACATCGAAGCGTGGCTACCCGGTCAAAATACCTATCGCGAGGTCAGCTCTGTTTCGACTACAGGTGCTTTTCAAGCCCGCCGAATGAACGCCCGGTTCAAGCCCGCAGATGGGGGCAAGCCGCAGTTTGTGCACACCCTCAACGGGTCTGGTTTGGCCGTGGGCCGTTGCCTGATTGCCGTCCTTGAAAACGGTCAACAAGCGGACGGATCCGTGCACCTGCCCGCAGCACTCGGCCCCTACCTTGGTGGCAAATCAACGCTGAATTCCGACGGCACCCTGACCTGATCAGGTAAACCGACTAAAGAAACGCGCCAAACTGCCGGGACGATACGATGTGTCGTCCCGCAACCGGTCTTTGGTCGACTCGTGCAACTCAGCCTCAAGTGATGGTCCTTGGCGCCACCCCATCAAGTTTTGGGCGACTTCGTACAGACCACCCGGATTGGTCAAACGCTCTGTCGTTGTGTTGTGATCCGCACCATCCGTCGTCGGATGTACACCAGACCGGAACCGCAAATCGGGCGCCCCTTCAGCGACCCAAGCTAGCGTGTATTTGGACAAGCCATCCAATTCCGCACTGCCCCCCACGATGGCATGATCGCCGACAAACCACTTTTCCTGATAGGGCGCTTGACCGTCCGCTGCATTGGCCCCTTGGTTCAAATCAGACACGTTGTGCCACAAGGACGGGACAAAGAATTTGCGTTGTTCGTCAGACGCAACCGCATGGCGCGCGGACTTCACAAGGCTCGACAATTCCATATCGTGAAATTGGTATTGCGCGTTCCAAAGCGTGGCCACAAAACCAAAAACCGCTTTGGGAATACCACGTGCGCCAACAGTGTCCCACACCCCGACATATGCCAAATTGACGATGGGAACTGGGTTCGGTCGGTTCCGATTTTCAGCATCCGACGTCGCGAAATTCGGTGACATTTCAATACGTTTGCGTTGAATCTTGTCACTGTCTGGACGGTTGCGATCACCGGTTTTTCGGTACAGGCGAAAGGCTTTTCGGATGGCACGCGGGGTCGTGTCTTGGATGATCCCGCATTTTCGGATCATTCCCGCGACAGATCGGGCTGTAAACGCGCCGCGCGAAAACCCGAAGAGGTATATTTCGTCATCTTTTTCATAGTTTTCGGCAATGAATTTGTAAGCCGATTTTACTTTTGTGCCCAGTCCAAGACCTGTTGCACCGCCAATATATTTGTTGATGCCGCGCACCAGAAAATTGTCGAATTGCTTTTCGTCATTGACCCCAACACCTGAAAAATAAGCGACTTTTTGATCGTCGCCAGTGTCCAAAGCCAATGCAAGTTCAACCAAATGCGTGGTATCTTTTATGTCCGGGGAATTCCAAGTCCCGTCGCACAGAACAACAATGCGTTTCATTTTGCCCCCAATAATTTTCCACAACTATAGGGCGCAGAGTACGCAGTGTAAGCCCATCGGTAAAGACGCCTGTAGGTCAGGATTTCCGGGCTTTTATTTTCTTGAGATGTTTTCCAAGCGCACCGGGGTTCTTTTCACGACGCCCTTTATAGGGGTTTTTATCCCCCTGTCCGCGCATATTCAGACGAATGGGCGTGCCCGGCATATCAAAGCTGTCGCGCAATCCACCGACCAGATACCGCGAATAACTTTCGGGCAACTTTTCTGGAAGGCTACACATCACAACAAATCCGGGCGGACGCGTCTTGGCTTGGGTCATATACCGCAGTTTGATGCGTCTGCCTTGGGGTGCTGGTGGCGGATGTGCTTCGACCATGCCTTGCAGCCACCGGTTCAGCGTCGCAGTGGGCACACGGCGGTTCCACACATCATGTACGCGCACAATCGCTTCGTGCAGACGGTCCAACCCCCTGCCCGTTTTGGCAGAAACGGTAATCAGGGGCGCGCCCCTTAGCTGAGGAAGCAAGCGATTGAACGCCTCTTTCAATCCAGAAAGCTTGGCCTGTTTGTCGTCTTCAAGGTCCCATTTGTTGACGGCGACAACCACAGCGCGGCCTTCGCGTTCGGCCAAATCGGCGATCCGCAAATCTTGTTGTTCAAAGGGAATGGCTGCATCCAGCAGTACCACGACTACTTCGGCAAATTTGACCGCCCGCAATCCATCAGAAACGCTTAATTTCTCAAGCTTTTCCTGAACTTTGGCCTTTTTGCGCATACCTGCCGTGTCAAACAGACGCATCGGTGTGCCGTCCCATTCGATGGGCAAAGAAATCGAATCGCGCGTGATGCCAGCCTCAGGACCAGTCAAAAGGCGGTCTTCGCCGATGATGCGATTGATTAAAGTCGACTTGCCCGCATTGGGTCGGCCAACCACGGCAACTTGCATCGGTTTTTCTTGGGATGGTGCGTCATCGACATCGACGTCAACATCCGGGTCTTCCGTTTCCACATCAAACTGATCAGCGATTGGCTGCAACACTGAATAAAGGTCGTTCAGACCTTCACCATGTTCCGCACTAAGACGAATAGGTTCGCCCAATCCTAAACTGAAGGCTTCGATCACACCGGCATCCGCCGCAGACCCTTCGCCTTTGTTGGCCGCCAGCACAACGACATCCGCACGTTTGCGCAAGATTTCCGCGAACACTTCGTCCGTTGGGGTCACCCCTGCGCGCGCATCGATCATGAACAGACAGACATCGGCCATGTCGACCGCACGTTCAGTCAAACGACGCATGCGGCCTTCAAGGCTATCATCTGTCGCCTCTTCCAAGCCTGCGGTATCGATGACCGTAAAACGCAAGTCGGCCAAACGTGCCGCGCCTTCGCGCAGGTCACGCGTTACGCCGGGTTGGTCATCAACCAAAGCCAGACGTTTGCCGACAAGGCGGTTAAAAAGGGTCGATTTGCCCACATTGGGCCGCCCGACAATAGCGAGAGTGAAAGACATGATCGACTCGTGGCCGTTGCAACAAGTTCGGGCCAATAGCAGAGCTTTGGCCTAACGGAAAGCGTGCAATTGCCCTTTGCGACCGACAACGTACAGAGTTTGCCCTGCAACCACCGGCCGCGTTGTCGCACCGTCAGGAATTTCAGTTGTTCCGATCAAGCTGCCATCGTCTGGATTGAAGCTGCGCAAAACACCGTCGTTTGATGCAACAACAAGACGCCCACCCGCAAGAATTGGTCCGTGATGGGCAAACACCTCAGTTGCTTTGCGTGGCTTCGGTTTCACGAAATTTGGCAATGCCTCGCTCCAGATGACGTCGCCGGTTGCCCCATCAAGGCGCAGCAATTCATTGCGATCACTGACCAAAAAGACGGATCCACCAACCGGCAAGACTGGGCTTATTGCGCCTTCACGCGCGGTCCACACGCGTGCACCGCTGTTCGCGTCAATCGCAACTGTGCGTCCTGCTTGGCTGCCAGCGTAAAGGATATTGCCAGCCACAACTGGTGCGCCCGTTACATCGTCAATTTTGGAAAGCGACCGCCCTTTGCGTTCGCCCAAAACGGAACTGTCCCAGCGAAGCAAACCGCCCCGGCGAAATACAGCCTGCAATTCACCTGTGCCAAAGGAAAAGACCACAAGATCGCCGGCCAAAACGGGTGCAGGTGCGCCCAGCACATTCGTCACCGAATCTGCGGCACCGATTTGCCACGCGACACGTCCTGTGTCTGCTTCGATGGCCCAACCTGAATTGTCGCCCGCAGTTACATAGACCAGATTGTCATGCACCAGCGGCGCACCAGAGGCCGTCGCGTCCAAATCTTGTTCCCAAATGGGTTCGCCCGTTGTCGCATCAAGGGCAACGACGCGGCCAAATCCAGATGTTACAAATAATGTGTTGTCCTGCACGGCAAGACCACCGCCTGTTGCATCGCCGTCATTGTCACGTCCCGGGCGGACATCACGTGTCCACGCGACGGCTCCATTTACAGTGACCGCGGTGACTTGTGTCTTTGCATCCAGCGTATAAATCAGACCGTCGCCAACAACCGGATCAGCAGTAATACGTTCTTTGCGACCATCACCGGCCCCAATATTCACCGACCAAACGCGCGTCAGCGCATCCCCCAATGACGGGTGATCTGTGCGGTATTCAGGGCTTCCCGAAAATTGTCTGGCCGTTGCGTTCACTGTTTGCGCAGGCAATGCAATGGCCGCCGCAATGCTCTCTTGCGCGTCCGCTGCGGCTTCTTTGTCTGCCACCAGACGGTTGCTAAGTACGCTGTCAATCGACTCTCTTTTGCCGGGAAGAACTTCTTCCCGCTCAGAACAGCCTGCCAAACCAATTGTGGCACATAGTGCAAATAGCCCAAGCATTTTGCTCATGGGTCGCTCGTCAGTTGCGATCGTCATTCTTTAGTCTGCCCCACCTTACGCGCTTGGCTTAGTTTCCTGTGCCAGCCCCGAAGGCCAGCTCCGGTTCCCCGCCTAACGCTACAATCACCTGTACCGCTCTTTGTTGCAAGTCCGGCGTCGCTTCGGCATCTTCAAGCAATCGCTGAAAGCGTTCAATCGCGGCGTCTTTCTCGCCTGTCTCGATCTCGATCAGCGCGATTTGCTCTTCTGCCAATACACGAATGGCACTGCCTGGCTGCGACAATGCTTCGAAACCTGCGCGTCGTTCATCCGCAGGAACAGCGTCGCCCCCGCCAGACAAACTTTTGAAGCTTGCGATCTGACGATAAACGATCGGCAAATCCGCGTTATCTTCGATAACTTTCAAGGTCTGAAGGCCCGCCTCAACGTTTCCTTCATCCATTTGGGCCGCTGCCAAAAGGAAATCACGCAATGCTGTTGCGGTCGAACTGCCCGACTCGATTGCCGCTAAAGATTCGATGCGTTCAGCCGCGCTGTCTTGTTCCAATGCGTTCAACATCGCATCCCCAAGTGCCTGAGCTTGCGCACGTTCTTGACTAGATTGCCATGTTTGCCACGCAGTGCCGCCAACAACCAATAGGATGAAAAGAGCGCCAATCCAGCCATAGCGGCGCAAATACCCATAAAGCTTGTCGCGTCGAACCTCTTCTGTGACTTCTTCGATAAAGCCGTCGGTGTCGCTCATCTTTGCGCCCTAATCTGATCCGCGCCCATAGGAACGCGTGTGTTTCTGCAATCAGGCCAGAGACCTGCAACTTTCTGACGCACCTTTTAGCCCGCGAATGCGCCAGAGCCAAGGGTGTCAAAGCACAAGGGGACGTAAATCCTGCGTCTTTACCTCCGCGTCACTTTGGCCGTATTGAAAACAAAACTAAAAATAAATAAACTGAACTGGTTAGTTTAGCGATTTGCCACCCTATATCATAGGCAGGACTAACCCCGATTTCGGGCCATAACATACCGAGGACAGAACTATGCGGATCGTTCCCGTGTTGATGGCGGCAGGTGTCGCTGTTCTATTGTATTTTGTAATTATTGATCGTGACACGTTTATTTCCTTTGTCAAAAGCATACAGGGCGCGCCTCCTGTTGGTGCCGAAGATACTGAATCAATCGACACGACGAAGGCATCCGCGACGCCGGAACCTGCTGTTGATGACTTGATTAAGGTCGTTGCGCTCAAAAGTTTTGCCCGCCAAATCGACAGCGCGGTTGTCCTAAGAGGGCAAACCGAAGCAGCGCGACAGGTGGATGTACGTGCGGAAACCGCTGCAACAGTGACTTCGGAACCGTTGCGTAAAGGGTCTTTTGTCAAGGCAGGCACGCTGTTGTGCGAATTGGATCCGGGCACGCGACGCGCAATTTTGGCAGAATCCCAAGCCCGCCAGAACGAAATGGAAGCACGCGCATTGGAAGCGGAAAGCCGCGTTCCAGAATCACAGGCCCGCGTGATCGAGGCACAAGCCTTTCTGGACGAAGCGATGGTCAATCAAAACGCCGCTCAACGCCTAAGCCAAGACGGCTATGCTTCTGAAACGCGGGTGAAGAACGCCGATGCGGCGGTTGCAGCCGCTAAAGCATCTGTCGAAGCGGCCCGGTCCGGATTAACGGCTGCCGAATCTGGCATTCGATCTGCGGCGGCTGCAATTGAAAGCGCGGCAGCTGGTGTCGCTGCGGCTGAAAAGGAAATTGAACGCCTTAAAATTCGCGCGCCGTTTGATGGATTGTTGGAAAGCGACACATCCGAGTTGGGAAGCCTGCTGCAAGCGGGTGGCCTATGCGCAACAGTTATTCAATTGGATCCAATCAAATTGGTCGCGTTTGTACCTGAAACAGAAGTGAACCGCATTTCCTTGGGTGCGATGTCGGGTGCACGTTTGGCCGCAGGCGGCAATGATGTCGCTGGAAAAGTAACGTTTCTGTCGCGGTCCGCGGACACAACAACGCGTACCTTCCGCGTTGAAATCGAAGTTCCCAATACTGATCTGGCGATTCGCGATGGTCAAACCGCGGAAATCTTGATCGCCGCAGAGGGTGCAAAGGCGCATCTGGTACCGTCATCTGCGATGACGTTGGATGATGCGGGAACACTGGGTCTCCGGATTGTGGATGACGCTGGTGTCGTGGCCTTTAACCCGGTCTCTGTGGTGCGTGATACGCCACAAGGTGTGTGGCTGGCTGGCTTGCCAGATATCGCCAATGTTATTGTCGTCGGGCAAGAATACGTCCGTGCAGGTGTCAAAACCGCGCCTACCTTTAAGGAGGCCACGCAATGACCGGCATAGTTGACTGGGCCGCTTCTCGGGCTCGTATGATCCTTGCATTTGTGGTCCTGTCCATTGCGGTCGGGGCCTTTGCCTATGTCAGCCTCCCCAAAGAGGGTGAACCCGACATCGAAATCCCGGCCATCGTGATTTCCGTACCGTTTCCGGGCATATCTGCCGCCGATTCTGAAAAGCTGCTTGTTCAGCCGATGGAAACCGAACTGGCCGATCTGGACGGTTTGGAACGCATGGTTGGCACCGCTGCCGAAAACTATGCCAATATTGTCATTGAATTCGAGTTTGGGTGGGACAAAACGCAAGTCATGGCCGATGTGCGCGACGCACTGAATAAGGCCGAAGCCGAATTTCCGGAAGGGTATGAACAATACACGATGGACGAATTCAACTTTTCGGAATTCCCCATCATTATTGTGAATTTATCCGGTCCAGTCCCGGAACGTACGATGACGCGCGTTGCCAAAGATTTGCAGGACGATTTGGAAACGCTGGATGCTGTTCTTGAAGCAGGGATTGCGGGCAATCGCGACGAAATGCTTGAGGTCGTAATCGATCCCTTGCGCCTTGAGGCGTATAACGTCACGGCCGCGGAATTGATCGGTGTCGTTCGAAACAACAACCAGTTGATTGCGGCGGGCGAAGTTGAAACGGATCAGGGTACATTCTCGGTCAAGATTCCGTCGTCCTTTGACGAACCACGTGACGTTTACAACTTGCCTGTCAAAACGAATGGCGACCGTGTTGTCACATTGGGCGATTTGGCCGAAATCAATCTGACCTTTGAGGATCGCGCAGGAACGGCACGGTTTAACGGGCAAGGCACCGTGGCTTTGCAGGTTGTGAAACGCAAAGGCTTTAACCTGATCGACACAGCCGCAAAGGTCAAAGAAGTTGTAGAACGCGAAAGCGCGAAGTGGCCCGAAGGGTTGATCGCAGCAGTGGATGTCGGAACATCAAACGACCAATCTCGCGTTGTTGAATCGATGGTTGGACAACTGCAAGGGTCGGTCTTTACGGCCATTGCCCTTGTGATGATCGTCGTTCTTGCCGCTTTGGGGCTGCGCGCGGCCCTCTTGGTTGGGTTTGCAATTCCAACGTCCTTCTTGCTGTGTTTTGTTCTGCTGGCGATCATGGGAATTTCGATTTCGAACATTGTGATGTTCGGATTGATTTTGGCTGTTGGTATGCTGGTCGATGGCGCCATCGTCGTTGTTGAATATGCGGACAAACGTCAGGCCGAAGGTGTGGGGCCGATGCAGGCCTATGTCGAAGCGGCCAAACGCATGTTCTGGCCCGTCATATCGTCAACAGCCACAACCTTGTGTGCATTCCTGCCCATGTTGTTCTGGCCCGGTGTGCCGGGACAATTCATGGGTATGCTGCCCGTGACATTGATCTTTGTGTTGTCCGCATCACTGGTCGTTGCGCTGATCTACCTGCCGGTTATGGGCGGCGTTTTTGGTCGCGCCGAGCGTTGGGTTATGAACACTACCAACCGCATCGCGGACTTGGGTGTGCTTGCTCATCTTGGATCGTTCCTGCTTGGCATTGCGATGATCCTTCCTGCTGCAATGTTTCTGCAAACGCTGACAGGATTAATTGGCGCGGAATTTGCAACGTTGGACGGACGAGAAATCGCCACATCCGTCTTCCCAGTATTTGTATTTGTCTTTGCAGTCGGCGCTGTAATCGTCGGGCTTGCGGGCCTCGCCTTTGGCGGAGCGATGACCTTCCTGATGTCGACGCTTGCCTTATTCACGCGATTGGGTCGGGTCGGAAAGTGGATCACGTCACGCGTGTTTGGTGGTGCCGCCCGCGTGCAATCTGGATACCACCGATCCATGTTTGGGCGTTTCATCGAACTGATTGTCGGAACCGCAATCATGCCGTTGATCACGCTTGGAACAGTTTTTGTTTTGGTCGGTATGACCATGATCTATTTTGGCAGCAACAATCGCGGCGTTGAATTCTTTGTCGAATCCGAACCTGAACAGGCTATCGTTTATGTACTGGCGCGCGGGAACCTGTCCCTGAATGAAAAAGACGCGCTGGTCAAAGATGCTGAAAACATCATTCTGAAGCATCCCGGAATCGAAACTGCGTTTTCTTTTGCCGGCACGGGTGGATTGAACGCGAATACGGGTGGTGCATCATCCCCGAAAGACACCATCGGGCAAATCCAACTTGAAACCATCCCGTGGGAGGACCGACCCAATGCCGAAGAGGCGTGGTTCGATATTCCATTCATTGGATGGACCGTTAATCGCGAAGTGAAAGCCGCCGCTTTTGATGGCGACGTCGTCCTGGATGAACTGACCGCGCAACTGAACCAACTGCCCGGTATCCGTGTCGAGATTTTGAACCTGTCGCGCGGCCCGGCATCCGGCAAACCCGTTCACTTACGACTAAGCGGTAACGATCGAGAAGATCTGATCAAGGCGGCTTCAAACGCACGCGAGGTGTTCGACAACACCACTGGTCTGACACTGGTCGAAGATACACGCCCCCTGCCCGGCATTGACTGGCAGATCGACGTAGATGTTGAAAAGGCTGGGCGCTACGGCGCTGACGTGGCCACTGTGGGCGCAATGGTGCAATTGGTTACGCGCGGCGTCCTTTTGGACACAATGCGCGTTGACAGTTCTGACGAAGAAATCGAAATCCGCGTGCGATTGCCGGACGAAGACCGGCTGCTTAGCACGCTGGACACCCTTAAGGTGCGCACTGGGGATGGGTTGGTCCCGCTGTCAAACTTTATCACACGTACGCCCGTGCCCAAGCTTGCCCAAATCAACCGCATCAATCAAAACCGCTATTTTGATGTGAAGGCTGACACAATTGCTGGGCTTCAGAAGGTCGTGCGTGGGCAAGACGATGCGACGGAAACGCTGGCCTATTTCAAGCCAAGCGACACCAGCGTTTACACTGGCGCAGATGGCACCGGATACGCGGTCTTGGAGACAGTCGAAGCCGGAAACGGCGTCGACATCGTGAGCGGATTGAAGTCCGGAGATTTCCGGTTGATCCCCGTCACACCCAATGAACGTATTGAACAGCTGACCAAATGGCTGGACACCTCACCTTTGCCACTGGGCGTCGATTGGGAATGGACCGGGGATCAAGAAGATCAGGCAGAATCCGGCGCGTTTCTAGGCCAAGCCTTTACCGGTGCACTGTTCTTGATGTTCATCATCTTACTTGCGCAATTCAACAGCTTTTATAATGCGGCTCTTGTCTTGCTGGCCGTGGTTTTGTCAACAACTGGTGTTCTGATCGGTATGATCGTGATGCAGCAACCGTTTTCGATCATCATGACGGGAACTGGCATCGTGGCCTTGGCCGGGATCGTGGTGAACAACAATATCGTTCTGATCGACACCTACCAAGAATACGAACGCTATATGCCCCGCATCGAAGCGATCATTCGGACGGCGCAGGCACGCATTCGCCCTGTGTTGTTGACGACGATCACAACGATGGCTGGTTTGGCGCCTATGATGTACGGTCTGTCGCTTGACTTCGCTGGTGGCGGATACACCGTGGACAGCCCGACAGCCTTGTGGTGGAAGCAATTGGCAACTGCCGTCGTCTTTGGCTTGGGCATTGCAACGGTGCTGACACTGGTTGTGACGCCGTCCCTGTTGGCCGTGCGGGTTTGGACAGCGACTTATGCAGATTGGTGTTCTGCCCTTCTTGCCAAGCTTTCCTTAGGTCGCGCCAGCAAAGCGGCACGAGATTGGGCCCTGACGCGATCCGCACATCGTATACAGCATCCCCAAATCACGTGGGATTTCGACACGCCGGAACTGCCGAAGGTGCCGCAGCGACGTGACCGCAGATCGCCATCACTTGAGGCGGCTGAATAACAAACGCTGCATAACAGTTAACGGGGTCGCGATTGTTTCGCGGCCCCTTTTGTTTGCAATCTTGAGGTTTTGAGCTGACGCTTTGGCTTATCGGTTTAGCGTTGTTCGTCAGCTTGCTGGCGCAACCAAAGTTGCGCGTATCGGCCCGGATTGGCGAGCAGTTCATCGTGACTGCCACGTTCGACAACGACGCCTGCTTCCAAAACAACGATCTGATCCGCTTCGGCCACGGTCGACAAACGGTGCGCAATTGTAATGACCGTCCGGCCACGTCCCGCTGCGCGCAGCGCCTCTTTGATGTCCTGTTCGGTTTCCGTATCCAACGCCGATGTCGCCTCGTCCAGCAGCAAAATTGGCGGGTCTTTCAACAAGGTGCGCGCAATCCCGACGCGTTGCTTTTCCCCACCTGACAGCTTGAGCCCCCGTTCCCCAACTGCCGTGTCATAACCTTCGGGCAGTGACTGGATAAAGTCGTGGATTTGCGCAGCCTTGGCAGCCGTTTCGATATCCGCCTGTGTCGCTTCAGCCCGGCCATAACCGATGTTGTACCGGATCGTGTCGTTGAACAGAACAGTATCCTGAGGCACAACACCAATCGCAGCATGCAAGCTGGATTGGGTCACGCTACGCACGTCTTGACCATCAATGCGCAAAGCCCCTGCGCCGACGTCATAAAACCGGAACAACAACCGGCCAATGGTGGATTTTCCCGAACCCGTAGACCCCACAATGGCTATTGTTTGACCGGGTTCCGCAGAAATAGAAACGCCCTTCAAAATGGTGCGCGCGGGATCATATCCAAATTCGACCTGATCCAATTCAATCCGACCGCCATCCACCTTCAATTCCTTGGCGTCAGGTGCGTCTGACACGTCAGCAGGTTGCTCAAGCAGGTCAAACATCTCGCCCATATCAACAAGGCTTTGCCGGATTTCGCGATACACTGTGCCAAGGAAATTCAGCGGCATTGTCACTTGGATCATGTAGGCATTGACCAGTACAAAATCGCCCACGGTCAACGTTCCGTTTTGAACCCCCAACGCCGCCAATACCATGACCCCCACCAAACCACAGGTGATCAGAAATGACTGGCCAAAATTCAGCATTCCAAGCGAGTAACTGGTTTTCAAAGCCGCCCGTTCGTATCCCGCCATCGCGCCATCGTATCGGCTGGCTTCACGCTCTTCAGCGCTGAAGTATTTAACGGTTTCATAGTTCAAAAGACTGTCGATTGCCTTTTGGTTGGCGTCCGTATCCTGATCATTCATTTCGCGGCGCAGCTTCACGCGCCATTCTGTGACCTTGAAGGTAAACCACACATAAAGTGCAATGGTTGCAGCAACGATCGCGACATAATCCACGCCAAACGCCAAAACAAAAACAATGGCAATCATCAACAGCTCGAGGATCAACGGACCAATCGAAAAGATCAAGAACCGCAACAGGAATTCGACGCCTTTTACACCCCGTTCAACGATGCGACTAAGGCCACCTGTTTTGCGCGTGATGTGATAGCGCAAGGACAATTTGTGGATGTGTTGAAAGGTTTCCAACGCCAACATTCGCAAAGCGCGCTGCGCAACGCGGGCGAAAACAACATCGCGCAATTGCTGAAAGCCCACAGTCATAAGGCGTGCAACACCATAAGCCACGGTCAGGCCAACCGCACCCAGAACAAGGTCCGGCACCCCGTCCCCCGCCAATGAATCAACCGCCCATTTATAAAGAAACGGCGTCCCCGCCGCGATCAGCTTGGAGACAAACAAAAACGCCATCGCAATGACGACCCGGCGTTTGACCCAAGGTTTATCGTCCGGCCACAAATAGGGCGCGACTTTCTTGATCGTGCGCATGCCAGATCGCTGATCAGATGTTCCGATTTTGGGTGGTTCGGTGCCTGAATTGGCACCAGCCGTGGTGTCGGCTGCCATATGCAAGTCCTCTTCGGAGAACTACATAAGTCGCCAAGAGCTTAGATGCCAGAGCCTCTAGTCAGGTAGATCGAAGACTTGCCCAGGAAAAATCAGGTTTGCGTCGCGAATGCTGTCCCTGTTTGCCTCGAACACTTGGACAAACAAAAGACCCTCGCCATAGCGCTCGCGCGAAATAGCCCACAGCGTGTCGCCCGCTTGGACAGTGACACGTTTTGCGTTCTTCTTGCCGTCTTGATTGCGCGCCGCTTCCAGAACGGCCGGATCTTCGCGTTGGAATGGCGTTTGAATACGGCTTGTGACGGCCCCGTCCGCAGATACTTCGTCCACACGCAATGTATAAACACCAGTATCAACTTCGGGCAGATCCCCGCGCCAACGCCCGTCTGGGTCCACTTCCAATGTCGCGATTGGTTTGTTGTTCAGATAAATGCGCACTGCTTCCGCACTACGGTTTGCACGGCCTGCCAACTGCACCGCGCCTTCTGCCGAATAACTAATGGTGTCCAACGCAACATTGTCTTGAATGACGGCTTGCCGCCCCAACAGTTCCACGCCTTCTTGTGTGGATCGCAATACGGCCACACGGCCGGGCGTATCTGTTGTTCCTTGTGGTACGGGATCTGTCGTCGCTTCGTTTGCCAATTCAGCTTGCGATTGCGTCGCGGCAGGTTGTGGTTGTTCGACATTTTGAACCCCAGCCGGAGACTGTTCCCCCGTTGCAGCAGGAGTTTCCACGTCAGCAACTGTTGTCGTCGCCGTCACAGGCAATTCAGGCAATGGATCTGCCTGTGTTGTGTCCACGTTCGGCGCAACTTCCAAACCGGGTTGCAAGGCTGTCAACGCGGATTGCGATCCGTCTAACTCAGGTTTTGAATCCACGGCGCCATTTGCATTCGCAACGTCAACATTCGCGGGGTCAGCACCGGATAGATCAGCCATATCTGTCTGAAATTCGGGGCTCTGACCCTCGGCCAATTCTGCGGTCTGTTCCGTAATCTGTTCCGCGGTCTGTTCTGTGATCTGTTCGGGCTCTGAAGTGTCCGACGCGATGACCTCTGGCTGAACTCCGCCTTCTGTTTCAGCCCCGTCCGATGTGCTTTCACCAACCGTCGCAACTGCGACGTCAGCCTCAGGCTCGGTTTGAACAACTGGTGGAATAACAGGAGCCAAAATCACTTCGTCCAAAGATGCCAGCTCTTCTTCGTCTGTTTGTTGAACCAGCGACAACACACGTGCATCTTCATCCGGATCAAGAAATGTAATAGCTGCAAAGCTTCCAGACCGATCCACTTCGACCGTCGTATTTTCCACGCCATCAACCTGAATGGAAACCACACTGCCCGGTTCTGCACGTCCAGCCACAATGGTCAGGCCATCTTCTTCAACGCGCACTTCATCAATCGTAGGCGGCGTTGAAGCAACTTCTTCTTCTTGAGCTTCGGCCTCTTCTTCAGCAACCGCAGTATCAGCAACCACGTTTTCCGTATCACTCGGCGTTGGTTCTTCTTGGTCGGTGGTCACTTGTTCGGTTTTGGCGGGTTCTTCCGGCGTCGTTGATTGTTCCGTCGTCGTTGGTTGGTCCGTCGTTGCGGGTTGTTCTGGCGTTGCGGGTTGTTCCTGAACAACAAGTTGTTCACCCTCAACCTGATCACTCGACTGTTGTCCACTCAGATACAGACCCGTTCCAACCGCCACTGCTGCAACAGCAACTGCGCCTAAAATCAGACCCGTCTTTGTCCCTTGTCCGTCCGCAACTTTACTCATAACAAGCGCTTTCTATCCCCATATTCCACCGAGAAGCTTCAGTAGAGTTGAGCTTGCATAGCAGCCACTATATCTGGGGTCAAAACATCCCTTTTGTTGGGATTTCAATTTTTAGATACCGTGTCTTTCTGGAGGTTCCATGTCAAAGCGTTCCGTTTGTGTCTATTGTGGCGCCCGTTTTGGAAAAAATCCAAATCACCTATCAACTGCAAAAGAGTTGGGAAAATCACTTGCCGATCACGATTGGAGACTTGTTTACGGGGCCGGAGATGTCGGGCTTATGGGCGCAGTCGCGAGCGCCGCTCAGAATGCTGGCGGTGAAACATTTGGCGTAATTCCAAAACACCTGATCGATCAGGAAGTTGGCAAGACAGATCTCACGCATTTCATTGTCACAGAGACAATGCACGAACGTAAAAAAGTTATGTTCATGAATGCTGACGCGGTCATTGTTTTACCCGGTGGCGCAGGTTCGTTGGACGAGTTGTTCGAGGTTTTGACTTGGCGCCAGCTTGGGCTGCACGAAAAGCCAATTGTGTTGATAAATTCAAATGCCTACTGGTCACCTTTAATTCAGCTTTTACAGCATGTGGTCGACGAAGGGTTTGCGGACGAAGATATTCTGGAATTCGTCACGGTCGTCCCTGACGCACAGGCTGCAATTCACGCACTTGGCAAAACTTTGAATCCCTAGTAGTTTACGGTAAACCACCTTCTTTATTTGAGAGACCTGGCACAATTGCATTGTAGGTCTCTCGAAACTGCTTACAAGCGCTGACAGTTCGCGAATTAATTCGATCAACAGCAAATTTAGCGCATTTTTATGGATCAGATCACAATTAGCTTGAAGGCCTTTTTTGAAGAAACTGCAGTTGCCTTCACTGAAGGCCGCTTTGAAAAAGCCGCGAAATCGTGGACATTTCCCAACACGATTCACGCTGGGGATCATAAATTATTTCTGCCTTCTTACAATGTGATGGAAACAATTATGGCGACTTATCAAAGAAATTTAAGCGTCGAAGATTACGCCAAGACAACAGTCGAGGTTTTGCAGTGCATCCCAGCTTCAAGCAGTGTTGTTCAAGCGTTGGTTCAGTGGGTCAACCTCAACTCAAGAGGTGCAATAATCAGCAAGCTTGATGCGAGTTACTTTTGCAAGCAGAGCGATGATTTTACGTGGACCATAGAAACGATTGAATTTGTTGCGCATCCTAATGCCCGATTGGCGGATGGCATACCGTTCCATCGAGTACGCAAATAAAAACCCGCAAAGCCTGCGCTTGCGGGTTTTTAATATTGGTTTTGGCCAACAATCACATGCGGGATGCGACGTTTTCCCAATTCACTAGGTTGTCGAGAAAGTTCGACAGATACACCGGACGTTTGTTACGAAAATCAATGTAATAGGAATGTTCCCATACATCGCATCCAAGTAACGCGGTTTGCCCAAAGCAAAGCGGGTTTACACCATTTTCGGTTTTGGTCACGGCCAACGATCCGTCAGCATTTTTGACCAACCACGCCCAGCCTGAACCAAACTGACCAGCACCGGCAGCTGAAAACTGAGTTTTGAAATCGTCAACCGACCCAAAGCTCTCTTTCAGTGCGGCTTCTAATGCACCGGGCATTTTGCTGTCGCCCGGCCCCATCATTTCCCAAAACTGGTTGTGATTCCAAAGTTGGCTGATGTTGTTAAAAATACCATTCTGCGCAACAGAACTCGAATCGTAAGTCCCCGTGATGATATCCTCGAGACTTTTCCCATCCCAATCAGTGCCAGCAATCAGCTTGTTGCCGTTGTCGACATAAGCCTTGTGGTGCAGGTCATGATGGAATTCGAGCGTCTCAGCAGACATGCCTTTTCCGGCAAGTGCGTCATGCGCATAGGGAAGGTCGGGCAGTTCAAAAGCCATTTTACGGTCCTCCAGTGTCTTGACATGCGTTGACTGACAGATTGTTCTTAACCTCGCAAGGTCAAGTTGAACCATCTGTTAAGGTTGCCCCCTAACGCAAGGACTTGGGATCGACTTCTTGGCAACTTCCTGCACCATTTATCGCATTTTGATAATTGGCGAGCCGTCCGCGTACGGTCACCTTCTTGGCGGCGCGATCGAAATCAGCCTGGTAACTCACCGTTATCGTCCCGGCATTACTGGTCTCAACGTTCCGCACTTTCCATGAAACGCGCCATCTATCATTGCCACGCGACTTGAGCTTGGCAGCCGTTGGCCCACCGTTGAACGCCATACCAAAATTATCGACGACGGTTGCCTTTTTGGTCTCTTGGTCCATGACAATGGCAACTTGGCTGGGCATAAAGCCAAAATCGCTCAAGTCGCTCAGATTGCAAAACCACGCTTCTTGCTTTGCAAAAGCGGCGCTTGAGACGCAGCACATTAACAGTGCAGCACTGATAGAATATTTCATGTATCAACCTAATTCACAAATTTCTGACGCCCAATAGCATCACATCCAATTCGCAAATAGTCAAGCCAGTCGCCTTGGCGAACAAAACCACGATTCAAGAACGATCAAGTATGTGGATTGATTAGATCTTTAGGATAAACGGACCCGCAAGTTGTGGATCAATCGAGCGCTATTTAATTATTTCAAACTCTGCATAAAGAGGCGCCGGAATTAACACCGGAAACACTTGTTTCCTTGATACGGTCCTAAAATGCATTTGTGTTTATTTCAGATCCAGCTTGGGAAGCATTGCTCAGCAATGTGAAAACATATTCGGCATTACTGCGAAAACAGATCACATTGAAACGGTCTTCCTCTGGCATCCAAAAAGCAGCAGCGACTTGGGCCATACGGCTTCGGCGAAACATGTCGGGTTTAAAATGATCCGGTGCAAAATCAACGGGTACAAGCTTGGACATGACTGTCCTTGCCTGAGGTCCAGACACCGAAAACTGAGCGCGCGCATCAGAGACATCGACAGCCAACGCATGTTCACCCGCCAAAAACGTCTGCATCTTTTCCAATGTGACCGACACATCGTCATATGGGCACAACACCAGCAGCTCATCCGATGACATCCAGCATAGGCTGTGTTGGCCAGCAGAATTTATACGCCCTTGATCAGGCATATCCACAGACGCAGCGCCTGTTGCAGCTTTCTTGATCGTTTTAGACCCGAGATCACCCCGCAGAGTGATCATACCTTGCAATGGCACCTCTTGAACGTGGGCGATCCCATCATTGTACGACGCTCCATCCAGTGCAGAAACACCCTTAGACATTTTGTTTCTCCCCGTCTGGGTCAAAGAACACCGGGTTAACGATGCGCGCTTTGTAGGTTTTTCCGTCCGTTCCAGGGAATTCCAGCGTTTCGCCCATTCGGTCAGGTCCGTTTAAGACCAACCCCATTGCGATACCTTTTCCCAAGGTCGGCGAATGATAAGTGGACGTAACACGACCCTGCATCACGCGTTGTCCGTTGGCGTTTGTGCCTTCACCGACTGCGTAAGCGCCATCCGGAAGGACAGACCCGTCTTCCGTTTCTAAACCGACCAGCTTCCAGCGCGCAGGGTCCGTCATATGGCTGCGCAACTGAGCACGTTTGCCAAGGAAGTCTTCCTTCTTTTTGGAAATCGCCCAGTTCAATCCGAGATCCTGTGGAATGATCGTGCCATCCGATTCATCACCGATCATGATGAACCCCTTTTCAGCCCGCAGGATGTGTAGGCATTCGGTTCCGTAGGGCATGACGCCAAATTCTTCGCCAGCTGCCATTAAGGCATTCCAGAACGCAAGACCTTCGGACGCACGCACTGCGATTTCATAACTCAGCTCGCCAGAGAACGAAATTCGATAGACCCGCGCATCGAACCCGCCGATGGTCCCATCTGCCCATTCCATGAAACCCAACGTCTCTTTGGAGACATCCATACCGCCCAGTTTTTCAAGCACCTGACGTGCGTGGGGGCCAACGACAGCAATTTGCGCGTATTGTTCGGTGACATTGGCAACATAGACCTTCCAATCCCACCATTCGGTTTGCAGCCATTCTTCCATGTGACCATGGATGCGTTCCGCACCACCAGTCGTGGTGTGGCACAGCCACGTATCCTCATCGATGCGGGCAACGACACCGTCATCGATCAGGAAACCGTTTTCGCTGCACATCAGGCCATAGCGACATTTGCCGACCTTCAAGGACGACATCATGTTGGTGTACATCATGTCCAGAAAACGTCCCGCATCCGGCCCTTTGACGATCAGTTTACCAAGGGTTGATGCATCCAAAAGCCCCAGCTTTTGCCGCGTATTGAGGACTTCGCGCATGACAGCATCATGGGTGCTTTCACCGGCGCTTACAAAGGCATAAGGTCGCCGCCAATGCCCAACCGGCTCCCAATCTGCGCCATGGGCGTCGTGCCAATCATGCATCGGCGTGCGCCGCACAGGTTGGAACGCCTCTGCGCGTGCTTCCCCAGCAATCCCGCCCATCGAGATTGGCGTATAAGGGGGGCGAAAGGTCGTTGTTCCAGTTTGTGGAATGGGCTGATTCAATGCGTCTGACAGAATGGCGAGACCGTTGATATTACTCAGCTTCCCCTGATCGGTCGCCATCCCAAGCGTTGTATATCGCTTGGCGTGTTCAACACTTTCGAACCCTTCTCTGGCCGCCAATTCAACGTCTGACACTTTGACATCGTTTTGGAAATCCAACCAGGATTTGGAACGCAATTCGTGTTTTGCACCATGCGGCATGCGCCAAACGGGTTCCATCATCTGTTCTTGGATCTTCGCGGCAACCGGTGCCGCACTGGTTTGTGGTTTCAAACCCAAACCTGTCACGACCGCAGCACCCGCTGCAGTGGCGTTTTCCAACACAGCCGAAAGCTCCATTGCGCCATCCGCAGACCCAACGACCGTCACCATCGCCTGCCCGTCATGGTTCAGTGGCGGCTTGGCCGCATCCGGTTTGAAATGCGCCTGAGCGTCATCCCAAATCAGCTTGCCCCCGCAATGCGACCATAAATGCACTACAGGTGACCATCCGCCCGACATTGCGACCACGTCACATGCGATGTCTTCCAGCGGTGTCCCCTCGCCTGCCTGAGCACAGATTTTGACACCTGCGACACGCCCGCGACCAACAACTTTGGAGATGCCCTTTCCGGTCAAAATCGGGATGTTCAATGCGCGGGCCTCATCGGCAAGGTCTGATCCGTCGACTTGCGCGCGTGCATCGACAATCGCAGGCACATCCAGACCCGCCTGTTTCAAGGCGATGGCTGTTCGATAGGCGTCGTCATTGTTCGTCACAACAACCGTGCGATCCCCCGGTGACACTCCAAAATCGCCAACGTAATCACGCACAGCGCCGGCCAGCATGACACCGGGCACATCGTTGCCCGCAAAGCTAAGCGGACGTTCAATCGCACCAGTCGCCGTTACGATATGGCCAGCCCGAATACGCCACAGGCGATGCCGCGGGCCCTCTTGATCGGGAGTGTGATCGCGCAGGCGTTCATATCCCAGTACATAACCATGATCATATACACCCGCCCCCATATTGCGCAGGCACAGGGAGACATTTGGCATCGCCCGCAGCTGATCTAACGCCGAGGCGATCCAGTCATCCGCTGCATGTCCGTCGATATCGCCGCCATCAACCGGAGTGCGACCACCCCATTGCGCAGTTTGTTCCAGCACCAGAACACGTGCCCCAGATTGCCCTGCATCCAAAGCGGTCTGCAATCCGGCCACGCCTCCGCCGATGACCAGAACATCGCAGAACGCGTAATGGTGTTCATAGGTGTCAGCGTCACCTTCGGTTGGCGCTTTACCCAATCCGGCGGAATGACGAATGATCGGTTCGTATACATGCTTCCACAGAGGACGTGGATGAATGAACATTTTGTAATAGAAACCGGCAGGCAAGAACCGCGACAGGCTGGCGTTCACCGCGCCCACATCAAATTCCAAGCTAGGCCAATGATTTTGACTGGCCGCACTTAACCCGTCGAACAACTCAGTCGTTGTGGCCCGTTGATTTGGTTCAAAGCGGCCGCCTTTGCCCATATTCATCAGCGCATTTGGTTCTTCTGGCCCACTTGCGACAATGCCACGGGGGCGGTGGTATTTAAATGAACGCCCAACAAGCATCTGATCGTTGGCCAGCAAGGCAGAGGCCAGCGTGTCGCCCTCAAACCCTTTGAAACGCTTTCCGTTAAAGGTGAATTCGACGGCACGGTCGCGGTTGATGTGTCGTCCTCCGACGGGCAAACGAGCGCTCATGATTGTGCCTCCCACGACCAACCCGGTCGTTTCGCAACGATGATGTCCTGCAAATCCTTCGGCGGCTCATAGGTTTGGGCGGAATAGGTTCCGAACACCTCAAGCGTCAATGTGCAGCGCGCCGCATGAAACCATTTCCCGCAACCATTCACATGCCGCCATCGTTCGAAATGCACGCCCTTTGGGTTCTTGCGTTGAAACAGATATTCCTCGAATTCAACATCATCAGACCCCGGGCCAAACCGTTTCAGATGCGCTTCGCCACCGCTGTGAAATTCGGTTTCTTCGGCCGATACGCCGCAATTTGGACAGGTTAGAAGCAGCATGGCAGGCTCCGATAGAGAGGGGGCAAACGCAAAAAAACGGGCGCGAAAAAGCGCCCGTCAGTCAGGTCATGTGTTGTATGAGTGGTGTTATTCGATTGGCACTGGGGCCGGTGTGGTGTCCGCGGCAGCTGGCGCTTGTTCAGATGTGGAACTGATGCCGGTCGGATCGACCTGCGCCGGGTTGCTGCCAAGGATCGCAAGTCCGACAAGCACGGCAAGGATGACGAGGATCGAGATAAGAATGCCACGTCCGCTAACGCCGTCGCTGCGTTGGATGTTGGTGTTCGGATAGTCCGCCATGTCATAGCCTCCATTAGTGAGGCCTTCATGAAAGCATGGGGACGCAGACGGGTCCGCCTATTCCTGCAATATTGTCGATTTAGGCCAGTGATGGCCGAAAACCCAACTTTGCTTGCGCCTATTCCTGCGCATTTTGGATTTTGCCGCGCAATCGGCGGGATGCAGCTTATGTTGTGAGACATCTGCCGAACGCTTTTGTTAACGGGCGATCTTCTCGACATGTGATGCTGGTCAACCCGTGCAAAGCGCGCGGCATAGAATTCAGTTTCTTCGTCCATGACGCCACAGCTATGACTAATCAAGGTCAGCATGGATTGGCCCCGATCTTGAAAAACCGGACGCACGTACATACCTTTAGATCAAGAAAACGTATGGAAAGGCGGCGCAAACCGCGCGCCTTCGTCTTGGGGAGACACAGACAAAAGGACGGTTTTGTAGAGTGAGTACTAGTGAAATTCTTTGGGGTCTCGCCCCTGTCGCGATCTTGATCGCTTTCGTTGTTTACGCTGTCGTAATGCAGGCGTTCAGTAAACCGCATGGATTGAACCGACGAGGTAGCTCGCTCTTTTCTTTTAATTTTGGAGGGGCTTGGACCGACTATACGCCCGATGACAGCCTTCATCATCCTGACTTTGATGACCCCGAGCCAGAAATACCCACGCGAAAAAAACGCAAACGCAAAAAGAAGCCTTCGCGCCGGAAATAGAGAAACTTGCCTGATCCCAGAAGGATCGTGGGTTAAACAGCTCATCAATGCGCCACCCCTGCTGCGACACTTTCATCGATGAATTTGCCTTCGCGAAAGCGGAACATTGAAAATTCGTCTGTGAGTGGCGAATGTCCCTTGGCCATCAATTCCGCCATGGCCCAGCCAGACCCTGGAATCGCCTTAAAGCCGCCAGTGCCCCAGCCACAATTGATGAACACACCATCCACAGGTGTGCTGGACAAGATCGGCGAACGATCACCCGTGACATCGACAATCCCACCCCATTGCCGCAACATCTTAAGCCGCGAAATCATCGGGAAGGTTTCGACCAAGGCGCGCACAGTTTCCTCGACGTGATGGAACGAGCCGCGTTGCGTGTAATTGTTATACCCGTCTGTCCCGCCGCCAATGACCATTTCGCCTTTGTCCGACTGGCTCATGTATCCGTGCACAGTGTTGGCCATAACGACCACATCCATGCAGGGTTTGATCGGCTCGGACACCAGCGCTTGCAAGGCCACGGATTCCAACGGCAATCGGAACCCGGCCATTTCCGCAACGTGCCCTGAATTTCCGGCCACTACGATCCCAAGCTTGTCGCACCCGATGTCGCCTTTGTTGGTGGAAACGCCGACAACCCGGTCACCATCCCGCTGTACGGCAGTGACTTCGCATTGCTGAATGACATCCATGCCCATGTCCGAACAGGCCCGTGCATAGCCCCATGCCACAGCGTCATGGCGGGCCGTTCCGGCGCGTGATTGCCACAGCGCGCCCAACACAGGATAGCGTGGGCCGTCGATGTTGATAATCGGACACAGATCTTTGACGCGCTCAGGGCCGATATATTCGGTCGTCACCCGCTGAAGGGCATTTGCATGCGCTGTGCGTTGATAGCCACGAACTTCGTGCTGTGTCTGGGCCAGCATCATGACGCCGCGCGGACTGAACATCACGTTGTAATTCAAGTCCTGCGACAGAGTTTCGTACAAGCTGCGTGATTTTTCATAAATCGCAGCGGATGGGTCCTGCAGATAGTTTGATCGGATGATCGTCGTGTTGCGTCCGGTGTTCCCACCGCCCAACCAGCCCTTTTCAAGGATTGCGACATTGGTGATGCCGAAATTTTTACCCAAGTAGTAGGCCGTCGCAAGACCATGCCCACCTGCCCCGATGATGATGACGTCATATTTCTTTTTGGGTGCGCGTGCGGCCCAAGCCCGTTCCCACCCCGTGTGGTTTCGCAATGCCTCACGGGCAATGGCAAAAGCAGAATAACGTTTCATCAGCGCGCCCCCATTCAAAGGGTCGGAATCAACCCTAACACGGCTTATAGTGTTAATGTCTCAGACCACCCGCGAAAAGGCGCGGCGGCGCGGCATTTTTGGTCCGATTTGCGACATGGATGCGCGTCAAACGACTTGACCTCTTTTTATTGAAGCGATCACAGGTTACATCGAGGGCCTGAATGCACGGGGTGTACATGCTGTTTTGGACTATTACCGGATTGATCGTTTTAGCGGTCTTTGCCTTGTTTGCACGCGCTATAGCTGTTGGGCGCGATACAGGCGAAAACCCTGCGGCTTATGATTTGCGCGTATACCGGGATCAATTGGGCGAAGTTGACCGGGATGTCGCCCGTGGCGTTCTGAATGATACGGATGCGGAACGTGTACGAACTGAAATTTCGCGGCGCATTCTTGCCGTGGATTCCGCCCTAAATCAAACGCAAACTGGTCTGGGTCGAACCGGGACTATGTCCCGAGGATTGCTTGGCTTTGTTGCAGCGACCATTGGACTTGGCGCGTTTGGAATTTACACGCAACTTGGTGCACCTGGATATGGCGATTTGCGTTTGCAAGACCGCATCGAACAGGCGGCAGAACTGCGCGCCGGGCGCCCCGATCAAGCCACCGCCGAAGCGAGCATCACGCAAAACGCCCCCCCCACAGATGAAAACGCTGAATACACCGATCTTGTCGAACAACTGCGCAAGGCGATCTCGCAACGGCCCGATGATTTACGCGGTTACCGCCTTTTGGTGCGGGCCGAAGCCCGGTTGGGTAATTTGGTGGCCGCGCATCAGGCCCAAGAACGCGTGATTGAATTGTCGGGTGGTCAGGACGCCGATATTTCTGAGCTCACCGATTATGCTGACATGATGATCCTTGCTGCTGGTGGATTTGTGTCCCCCGAAGCTGAAAGGGTGCTGAAACTTGTTCTGGACCGGGAGCCGGGCAATCCTATTGCGCTGTATTATTGGGGCCTGCTGGAACGGCAAACTGGCCGCCCTGACACTGCATTTCGGATTTGGGATCAACTGTTGCGCCGCGGCCCTGCGCAAGCCCCTTGGATTGAACCAATCTTGGCGCAGATCGAAGAAGTCGCAGCCATTGCAGGTGTTAGGTATCAAGTCCCGCAAGTTGGATCAGGTCGTGGCCCAACAGGGGACGACATCGCCGCCGCTCAAGACATGTCGCCCGCCCAAAGGATGGAGATGATCCAAGGCATGGTGTCAGGCCTTTCTGACCGACTGGCCACCGAAGGCGGCCCCCCTCAAGACTGGGCACAGCTTATTTCGGCATTGGGGGTTTTGGGCCGCATGGATCAAGCCGCAATCATTTTTGACAATGCACGTGACGTGTTTGGCGAAGACCCGAGCGCGATGGACATGATCAACCAAGCGGCTGACAGGGCTGGATTGCAATAATGCTGTGCGATTCCGTCGAAGATTTCGCCGACGCCTTACCCTCATACAGGGCCTTGATTGGTCTTGATCTTGGGGAACGCACCATAGGGGTCGCGGTCTCTGACAGTCTGCTGATGGTCGCTTCGCCCTTGGAAACGGTGCGACGACGCAAATTCGGTTTAGACGCCGCCCGTTTGCAAGAGATCATTGCCGGACGCGACATCGGTGGCCTGATCCTTGGTTTGCCCCGAAACATGGACGGCAGCGAAGGACCGCGATGCCAATCCACCCGAGCTTTTGCGCGAAACTTTTCTCGTCTTTGGGATGGCCCTATAGGGTTTTGGGACGAACGCTTGTCCACGGTCGCTGCGGAAAAAGCGCTGCTTGAGGCGGATACGAGCCGAAAACGTCGCAGCGAAGTCATAGATCACGTCGCTGCTGGTTATATTCTGCAAGGCACATTAGACCGTTTGCGTGTATTGAGGGCTGAGGCATGAATGATGACCCCGTGTGGCAACGCAACGAACTCGAAAGCCCTTGTGTCCGCATATGTGTTGTTCATCCGGAAACGCGCTTGTGCACCGGGTGTGCGCGTTCGTTGGATGAAATCGGGAATTGGTCGCGGATGACCCCAGATGAACGCCGCAGCATCATCGATGCACTTCCTGACCGTAAACCATTCCCAACAAAACGCCGTGGCGGTCGCAAAGCGCGCCTTGAACGCGGCTGATTACCAATCCTGACGCAACCAGTCTTTTGGGTCTTGGAATTCCGGGCGGAAAAAAGCGATGCGGCGGTCTGTGCTGTCGCAGTCTGACCAAGGTGCCGTCCCATGCAAGGTAAAGCGGTGCAACAAAAAGGCCGCCCCCGGTTCGGTTCGTAATTCCACCATCTTGCAGCTGTCAAAAACCACTTTTCGCGCATCATGATAGGCTTGCGTCACGTCCACATCCCTTGGGTTGCCATCACCAATCACATCACGCAGCGCATCCCCCATAATCTTGTGGCTTCCCTCCCAACAAACTGTTGGTGATGCCGTCGACGCATTAAGGGGCAACCCCAAAACAAAGGCATGAAATTCGCATGGGTATCGCCGCCGGTCAGGTCCGATCGGCAAAAGTCCGTCAACATGCGCAGCGGCCTTATTGATGCGATAGGCATGATTGGCTTGGCTTTGGTCGCTATCCGGCTTGGGGTAACCGGGATACACAACAGATAATTGCGCCTTATGCCAAGGTGTTACGTCCGGAACCTTATGTTTCCATGTCCCGGCGCATTCAACGCCTGAGATTTCGCCATATGGACCAGTGGGCAACGCATCAACACCAACAAACCAAGTGTCACCATGGCGCATATTGCTTGCGCGCATCTCTTCATCAGACGTTATCTGTTCAGCGACTGAATTCGCCGCATCGGCCCAATTGCGCCCTTCAGGCGTGACAGGGAAAAGATGGTATCCCGATCCTGCTGTCACATCAAAGCTTTGCGCAGCATGTTGGCGGCGACAATGACCAAAAACACTGCGAATACACGTTTCAGCGGTTTCGGGTCCATCGAATGCGCCATGCGTACTCCGATTGGTGTTGTCAGCAATGTCATTGAAATCACGACCAAAAACGCACCTAGATTCACAGCGCCGATTGTATATGGCGGGCGCGCACCTTCGATGCCCACAAACAAAAAGGCAATCACTGAAGGCACCGCAATCAAAACGCCAAAACCGGACGCCGTCGCAACCGCTCGATGGATGGGCATGCCATAAAGCGTCATGAACGGAACCCCAAAGCTGCCACCGCCAATGCCCATGAGAACGGATAAAAGCCCAATCGAAGGTGCAACGATCATTCGACGCAAACCGGTCGGGATTTGATCCCCCAAACGCCAATCAGCGCGCCCCAAAGCCATATAGAGACCAACCAAGAGCGCCAAGATGCCAAAGAGCAATTGCAATGTTGTCGATGCCAGACGCGCCGCAATCAACACTCCGATAACGGCCCCAACGGCAATTCCCGGCGCGTAGCTGCGCAGCAGACCCCAATCAACCGCACCCTTTTTGTTATGGCTCAAAACTGACCTAACTGAGGTCACCACAATCGTGGCCAAAGATGTCGCCAAACATATCTGCATCAATTGCGGACCATCATATCCAAGGGTCTGAAACGCATAGAAAAAAGCAAAGACCAAAACAATGCCACCGCCCACACCCAACAAGCCCGCCAGAACGCCTGCAACAGCGCCAATTGCGGCCAACATTGCGAACATTTGGATTAAAAGTGACGTCTCGGGCATGTAAGTATCTCCTGCGTTCGACGTGCGATTATCCAATGCCGTCTCGCATTTCCACGCCATGTCCACATGTTGCTTTGACTTCGCCTATGCGGCCTGTTGTTCAATCGCGCCAAGCGCCAATTCGACAACTTCGGGACCAGCCATAGGTTTTGAGACATTCTCGGACAAAATCTGACGCCAACGTCGCGCGCCGGGTCGGCCAGTAAACAACCCCAACATATGGCGCGTCACCTGATGCAGTTTGCCGCCCGACGCCAAATGGGTTTCGATATAAGGCAGCATCGCCAATACCGCGTCTTCTGCACGGCTGTCTGTGCCCTTGCCGAAAATCCGACGATCAGCGGCGCATAAAATACTTGCCGCATTGTGATAGGCCGCACGGCCAATCATCACCCCATCAAGCCCCGCGTCCAAAAACGCCTCAGCCTCGTCCAGAGTGGTAATGCCGCCGTTTATCGAGACATGCAAACTTGGGAACACGGATTTCATTTCATGCACCAATGGATAATCCAAGGGCGGTACATCCCTGTTTTCCTTAGGGCTTAACCCTTTCAGCCACGCTTTGCGCGCGTGGATCGCGACACGTTCGCACCCAGCATCCTGCACTTGGGTCAGAAAAGCGGGCAAGACCGTTTTTGGATCTTGGTCATCGACGCCAATCCGGCATTTGACCGTCACGTCGACATCAACAGCTTTACGCATGGCCGCAACCGATTTGGCGACAAGCTCAGGTTGTTCCATCAAAACAGCTCCGAAACAGCCCGATTGCACACGGTCCGACGGACATCCTACATTCAGGTTGATTTCATCATATCCAGCATCTGCACCAATACGCGCTGCATCTGCCAATTCCGCCGGGTCAGACCCACCCAATTGCAGCGCCACAGGATGTTCAGACGGATCATGATCCAACAAATGAAACGCACGTCCCCGCACCAAAGCCGGTGATGTGACCATCTCAGTGTAAAGCAGCGTATGCCGGGACAGCAATCGATGCAGATATCGGCAATGCCGATCCGTCCAATCCATCATGGGTGCAATAGACAATCTATCGTATTGATTCATTTGCATTTTTTGTGTATCTTCAAACTGTTGGCGGCGATTGCCGCTACGCTGCACTACGCCCCAATATCCCCGAATTTGCCCCTCTACGACGACTCATTGCACACACAGCGCACACGAAAATGGCCTCCATCACAAAACTCCCCTCCGGTGCTTACCGGGTCCAGATCAGACGAAAGGGCTGCTACGCGAGCGAGACGTTTCTCCTGCGCGATGACGCCCATCGCTGGGCGCGTCATGCGGAGACCCGGGTGGATCAGGGGTTAGCCCCGAACAAGTCATCCGTGTCCCGCCTTGCAACTTTTGGCGATCTCATCGATCTTCACATAGTCGATTTGTGCGAGGTAGGCAAACCACAACGCCGCAACAAGGCCGCGACCCTTGCCGCCTTGAAACGCGATCTGGGCGAGGAACGGATCGGGCACCTCGATCGCCAAAAGATGATCGATTATGGCAAGATGCGCGCGGAGCAAGGCGCGGGTCCAGTGACACTTGGAATCGATATTGGCATAACAAAGATGATCATAACCCATGCTGCGGCCGTACACGGCCTCGACATCTCCTCCGAACCCGTTGATCTGGCCCGTGTTGCTCTCAAGCGTCTTGGGCTGATCGGCAAGGGCACCGAGCGGGATCGCCGACCCCGCAAAAATGAGTTGAACCGGCTTTTCCGCTGCTTCAATGACAACGAACGCCTCACCCTGCCAATGACTAGGATCGTGCAGTTTGCAGTAGCCACCGCGATGCGGCTCGACGAGATTTGCCGGGTCGAGTGGACGGATCTCGACCTTGATCGGCGCATGCTCCTGATCCGCGACCGGAAAGACCCACGCAACAAGACTGGCAACGACCAGCGGATCCCGCTCTTCGCTGCCACAGGCTTCGACGCCTGGGCTTTGGTCACGGCACAGGCGAAGCAGCTAAGGCGCGCCAAGGGCCGGATATTCCCCTATAATTCGCGATCCGTCGGAACAACCTTCCGGCGCGCCTGCGTCGAGGTCAGTATCAAGGACCTGCACTTCCACGACTTGCGCCATGAAGGCACAAGTCGTCTGTTCGAAGCAGGCTTCGCCATCGAACATGTCGCGCTGGTTACCGGGCATAAGGACTGGAAGATGCTGCGCCGCTACACGCACATCAGGCCGGAAGCGTTGCACGGACTAGCCGCGGCACGCGCGCCATTCCCGTCCGGTAACCTCGCAGCCGAGTGATAACAGAGAGTGAGAGGGAAGCCGTCCCTGTCCGTGACGGGTTTGGAGGTCGAGAGAGAGGCTCGCGGCCGCCCGTCGCGGGAGATACCCAATGAATACCGAAATTATCGATGCCAGGCGTGACGTCAGCGGCGGCTATAAGGTGGATGTGTCGCGCGGCACAAACGTGGACCGCGTGTCGTCCGAATGGTTTTCGCGGACGGATGACGAGCGACATCTTTCGCTCGACGATCTCTTTGCCTCGGTCAAAGGCCGGGCTGATCGGAGCCGGACGTGCACAGTGGAAAGTGCTGCGATCCGGGTTGAGGCGCATCGCGACAAGCCTGAGAGGTTGGGGCTGATCCTGCCCGGATCTGATGAGCCGATTGCGCCCACGCATTGGAGTATTGGGCAGTTATCCAGCCTCATCGGCGCGTCTGCCGCCTATCTGCGTCAATTGCCCGCGCCGTTGGCAGGGATCAACCTGCAATACGGGCTGACGAACCACCGGGTCGAGCAGATCAAGACGCTGGAAACTGGAGATGGGCGCACAGAACTCCGTGCCGTAACTGGGCCCGACTATGGCCGCATCTACGATCACGAGTTGGTCTCTGCGGTTCAACGCATCGCTGGCAATGGCACGGGCGACACGCGCTGGAAGGTGCTCGACTGGTCGACCGGGATCTACAATCCGCGGGTCGATATCACGAAGGACACCACTACGCCTCGGACCGTGACGTCTTCCTCTTCCTGGTCGACGACCTGAACCCCATTGAGGCGGGGCTGCTGCCTGACAGCTCGCCGGACCTCTATTTCCGGGGGTTCTATTGCTGGAATTCTGAGGTCGGAGCCAAGACCCTTGGCATCGCTAGCTTTTACCTGCGCGCGGTCTGCCAAAACCGCAATCTGTGGGGCGTCGAGGATTTTCAGGAGATCAAAATCCGCCATTCGAAATACGCCGCCTCTCGGTTTGCGCATGAGGTCGCCCCGGCGCTGACCCGCTTCGCCAATTCTTCGCCTGCCCCCTTCATCGACGGCATCCGGGCCTCCCGCGAGAAGATCGTGGCGCGGACAGACGAGGACCGGCAGGAATTCTTGCGCAAGCGCGGGTTCTCGAAGGCGGAGACCGGTCGGATCGTCGAGACGGTGTTGGCCGAGGAAGGCCGCCCGCCCGAAAGCATCTTTGACTTCGTGCAGGGAATCACCGCCGTCGCCCGGTCTAAACCGCAGCACGACGCGCGGCTGGTGATGGAAGGGAAGGCGAAGGGGTTATTGGAGAAGGTCATTTAGGCTAGTTTAGTCGAAGGAACGTGATGCGGACGACTGAAAGTATCGACCTCGCACCTACCAGCTTTCAACTGACGTTGAAACAAGCAAGTTAATGATCTTCACCGCTACTTTCGCCGTCGTCTATTGGATTCAGTGGGCTTTGATGAATCTTCTAATTGACGCTCGTAGATAGAACGAGTCTGAAGAATTATGTGGCGCGCAAAATTCCTCGAGGACCAGTTCACGACAGTACCGTTATACTTTTCGGTATACGATTGCTCCGCATCCCTCGTTGCCTCGCCATATATTCCATCTATCTCGCCCGGCGAAACCCCTGCAGCCTTAAGGCACAATTGCCTAGCCTTCCAAACGTCTCTTTCATGCTCACTATTATCAAATGTTTGAGTTACAAGCAAAGCGACGGCATTATCTTCAGCCTCAAAAACATCTGAGAAACCAATCTCCCCAACGGTACACACGTACATGTTTTCGTAGACATGATTCATATACTCAATTCTTGCCATATCAGACCAAAATGCCGTGGCCGCGTAGATTATGACCGGACCAAATACAGCAGCTAGAGTCGCATTGTTTGAAAGAATATCAATTTTGATCAGCGTCTTTTTTCCAAGGCTGCCCGAATATAGCCCTGCAGTTTCAAATGATATTCTAATCTCGAGTTGATCTAATTCTTTTAGTAGTATGGAAAATTCTCTGGGCGCGCCTCTGCGAACATCAAAGCTCTCAAGTATTGTAGCTTGAACGTCGAGCAACCTACTTGTTGTATCAGCTTGAATCTGTATTAGGTCAAGTGCGCTGGGTGCAAGCGACAGCTTCTTTTATCAATTGCAATAGCATTGCAAATAGAACACTTCGTTCACTGGTAGAAATTATTTTCTCTTGATCTGATCTAACAATTGGCACCGCTCGACTCGTTTCAACTAGCGTTGAGAACATCGAACCATTCACTCTTACAATTGAACCTACTTCCGTTATCGTCGCCATAAGTCTAAATCCACGTCCAAAGCATACTTCACTATCACGGTAGCACTGCATTCATCTGCATAGAAGAAGGAAGTTTCGTTCGAAACACATCTTAACTACAGTGCGTTGCAGCTACCAAGCATGAACTTGATAGAGGTTTCCCAGAGTGAGAGGTGGGCCGGGTTTTCTGTGACGGGTTTGGAGGTCGAGAGAGTGGCTCCCGGCTGGCCCGTCGCGGAGTAATCCCGATGACCGAGCAACAGAAGATCACCCTCAGCGCCTCGCGCGACATCCCCTTCAACAAACTGATGCTCAGCCAGTCGAACGTACGCCACGTCAAGGCGGGCGTTTCGATTGAGGAGTTGGCCGAGGACATCGCGCGGCGGACGCTGCTGGCTTCGATCACGGTTCGGCCCGTGCTGGACGACAATGGTGCCGAGACCGGCACGTTCACGATCCCGGCCGGTGGGCGGCGTTTCCGGGCGCTGGAACTGCTGGTGAAGCAGAAGCGCTTGAACAAGACTGCCCTCGTGCCCTGCGTCGTGCGCATGGACGGCCTCTCGGAAGAAGACAGCCTGGCCGAGAACATCCAGCGCGCACCGTTGCATCCGCTGGACCAGTTCCGTGCGTTCCAGGCGATGCGCGAAAAGGGCCGGACCGAGGAAGAGATCGCCGCCGCGTTCTTCGTCTCGGCCAGCGTGGTCAAGCAGCGGCTAAAGCTCGCCGCGGTCGCGCCCGCTTTGCATGACGTTTACCCCTCTTGGTTCGAGGTCTGAACCGATGATGCGACTTGCCGAATACCGCTCCAAACCCGCGCTCCTCGCCGATTTCCTGCCTGGGGCCGCTCTGATCGCTCCCGGTGTCATCCTGAACAAGGATGGCAGCCTGCAACGCACGGCGCAGTTTCGGGGGCCTGATCTGGACTCCGCCACGCCCGCCGAGCTGGTCGCCACTTCGGCCCGCCTCAATAGTGCGCTCCGGCGGCTCGGCTCCGGCTGGGCCGTATTCGTTGAAGCGCAAAGACTTCCAGCACAGACCTATCCCGCTTCGGACTTCCCCGATCCGGTCTCGGCGCTTGTCGACGCCGAACGCCCCGCGCAGTTTGAGGAAGTAGGCGCACATTTCGAGAGCGCGTATTTCTTAACGCTGGTCTGGATGCCGCCTGTGGATGAAGCCAGCCGCGCAGAGGGTTGGTTGCTCGAAAATGGGCCAGAACGCGGCACCAAACCTCTGGACATGATTGCCAGTTTTATCTGCCGTACGGACCGGCTCATCGATTTGCTTGACGGGTTCATGCCGGAGATCGCTTGGCTCTTCGATACTGAGACCTTGACCTATCTGCACTCAACCGTCTCAACCCGCCGCCAGCAGGTGCGCGTCCCCGAGACGCCGATGCATCTCGATGCGATCTTGGCTGATGAGCCGCTTGTCGGCGGGCTGATCCACCTCGGGTCATGCGTTTGTCCCGCCGCGCCATTGCCCTCGCCACTGCCATCGGCGGGTTGGGCCTCGGCGCGGTTCTGATCGTCGCCCTGCAGAACAACCGGCAGGCCGACACCCAAACCGAGCTCTTTTCCACCGAACGGATTCAGGCGGCCGAGGGGCTTTCGACACTGCCCAGAGATTATGCCGACATTCCTCGTCTCGGCCCACCCCTCCCGGGAGAACTGGGCCGCGCCATCCTCGGGGCGCAGGACCGCGGTCAACCGGTTCCGGCACCTCCCTTCACTGGCCTCGCGCCGCCAACAGTCGATCCCGAGGAGCAACGCCGTTTGCAAGAACTCGATGCGGCCCGCCTGAGCACCCTTTTCGCCGAGGCGCAGACTGTGCTGCGCGGTGAAACCGCCGCAACCTCGACATTGCCCGCGACTGGCCCTTTGTTCCCCTCAAGTCTGAATACCCAGACGGCCAGCGATCCGGTCTCGAGTCGGGAGGCGTTTCTGACTGGCGCCGGTAATACGGACACGGTGAGCACCGAACGCATCATGCCGCCACCTAGCCCCTACATCCTGCAGGCCGGCACCGTTATCCCAGCGGCCCTCATCACAGGATTGCGCTCCGACCTGCCCGGCCAGATCTCGGCGCAAGTGACCACGAACGTTTATGATAGCCCGTCCGGCAATTACCTCCTGATTCCGCAAGGGGCCCGCCTTCTGGGAGAATGCGACAGCCGTATCGCCTCTGGCCAAAGCCGCCTCCTTTTGTTCTGGATCCGCCTGATCCTACCGGACGGCAGGTCGATTGTACTGGAACGCGAACCCGGCGCTGACAGAACGGGCGCAGCCGGGTTGCAGGACCGGGTGAACTACCATTGGAGCCGTGTGTTCCTAGCCGCAGGGCTCGCCACGATTCTGAATCTCGGGCTCGAGACTGGTGCCGAAAACGAAGATGACGTCGCCACAGCTATCCGCGAAGCTGCGCAGGACACAATCGGCCGTACCGGCGACGAGATCGTCCGCCAACAGATTGCCATACCGCCGACGCTGACCACCCGCCCGGGCTTCCCCGTCCGCGTGATGATCACTCGCGATCTTATCCTCGAACCCTTAGGAGTAGTCCGATGACCAAACTGAAGCTCGGGCCTATCCCCGATGGAAAACCGGTTAAACTAACCGTGGAACTGCCTGCCGATGTGCACCGAGACCTTTGCGACTATGCGATGGTTCTCGGTCAGCAGACCGGCCAAGACCTAGAGCCCGCCCGCCTGGCCGCGCCTATGCTCGCCCGTTTCATGGCCACCCATCGCGGATTCGCCGCCGCCCGAAAAGCAGGTTCCAGGGCCAACAAGAAGAAGCCAGATGCACCTTCACCACCAAATTCCAACCAAGCCTAAGCCTCTGGAAAAGCAAAACAATTGGGACAGACTGCACTGCACACGAAGCGCACAAACGCCGCGACTAAACGCTTTCAGTCGTTAACGTTTCGACCCAATCCTCCATCGGCCGCTCGGCGTTTGGATCGAGATTATCCCTAGATCGGGCCTTCTTGGCGGGAGCAGAGAATAACAGGTCTGAGCCAAACTTGACGTTGGTGACCCAGTTCGACGACGGTCCCTTATTCGCTGCCTCATCTGGGCTTCGGCCAAGATTTGGCAGGCAGTCCGCAATATCTTCGGAACATAAGGCAAACGCCGCCTGCGCCATGATGACCTCTGCATCCTTCACGGTCGAGCCGTTGTGAACGATCTCGCTCCGCGCTTCCATGACGAACTTGCCCTCAATGACCTGGTTCTCCCAAGTGTCAGGTCGCGCCATGCGGTTCCGGACCAGATGCTTGGCGGCCGCGACCTTGACGGCGGCCTCGGCTGCGGCCTTTTCAGCAAAGCGTTCGTTCACCAGCCTCACAAAGACCGTCGGAATGAACCCCTTGAAGGCCAAACCATCGGCGTTGATCACGTCTTGGCTTTCGTCCATCACCTCGACCATCGCGGCCAGTTGCGCCTAGGTCAGCCTGCGCTCGATGGCGCTGAGCCCCTCGACCAGCGACGACTCGCGATTTTGGTCCAGATAGGCCTCGATCACCATGCTCTGGAAGGTATCACCGGTGAGGTTCTTGTCGCCCGCAGCGGGGTCGTTGATCAGGTCCTGGTTGTTCGGCACCACGCTGCGCCTCGCGCGCAGGACCGCCGCCAGCCGGTTATCCAACTCCACCTCATCGACGCTTTGTGCCAGGCAGTGACGCCAGGCAGACCCCCATTGGCCCAGGTCGACAGAAGCGTCGCGCAAGAATGTGTCATATTGCTCCTCCAGAGCGTTTCTTGAAGGCTAACAACAAAAACCCGCCCATTCAGAAAAAATTGCACCCTCGGGCGTGAATTGCTGCACCCCCGTCTCAGCCCCGAACTAGCCTCACGCCTGAACCCGAGATGCGGCAGGGGCCGCCGCGTGTTGCGCCTGTTCTAGATAATTGTTGACTGCCCCGCGCCGTGGCAGATCGAATTTGCTCAGGATGGCACGCACATGGTTCTTGACCGTGCCCACGCTGCGGTTGACCTCGCGTGCAATCTCCTTGTTCGTCATGCCCTCGCAGAGCAGCGAACAGACCTCCTTTTCCCGGCGGGTCAGGCATTCGGTCAGGATTTTGCTGCCCGCCACGCGCGGCGTCTGGGCCAAGGCGCGCATCATCTGGGCGGCCACATCGGCGCGTAGCGCGACCTCGCCGCATTCTGCCGCCTGCACGATGCGCACCACCTCTTCGAGGGATGTGTTGCGCGGCACGATGCCGTGGCACCCAAGGCGCGCGCAGTTCACCACCTGCCCCGCCTTCTGGTCATCCACCGAGAGCGCAAGGATGCAGACCCCCGGCAGCGCCCGCGCCAGACGCGCAACACCGGCACCCAGTGACGCGTCGCTGATATCCACCAGTACGGAGGTTATTTCTTCATTAAGTGCCGTCTCCATCGCGGCCTCGATCGTCGGAACATGTTTGACCAAATCGCCATCAGAAACCGACGAAAGACCGTAACAAAGACATTCACTAAATAGTGTGTTCGCGGAGCAAATAAGCCACCCCATAGCAAATCCTCACATAAAAATATCAAAGAGAATCACCAATATAATAACACAAAATACCAATAAATGCACGGCAGGATAGAAACCTCAATCAAGGGGTACGGTCTTGACTGCCGGCCGACCGGATTTGACCCGTCAGATGACCGTGAGGCGCTCTTGCACAAAAGCCATCGTCTCGCGCACCTCAGGGTCGGTTTCGCGTTCGAACGCGGCCCGCAGATCCGGCAAAAGTACGTCCCATTTCAGGCTGAGAAGCGCCAGTACGGCGGCGCGGCGCATGCCGGGCGCATCTGCGCTAAGGCCCTGCTGCAGCAGTTTCATCACCCGCGTGTCGTGAAAGCCGGAAAAGCCGCGCCCCAGCCTGACCAGCTCACGAGGCGTCGGACTTTCCTGGGCCTCGCGCAATAGCTCGTCGGACGTCTCAAAGCCGATGAACGTTTCCAGCGTGTCGCGCAACAAGGCGAGGCGTGCGCTGTCTTCGCAGGTCAGCGTGTAGACCGCGAAATCCAGCTCCAGATCGAAGCTGAGCAAGACGCCCAGTTGGGGTTGCTGGCTGGTGACGAAATACACCGAAATGCTGAACGCGCTCATGTCCTCCTTCGTCTGGGCGAAATCTAGCCCTTGCGCGTCATTGAAGGCCTGAAGTGCCTGGTAAGTCCGCTCCAGCACGTATTCCTTGGTGGGCCGACCACGTGCGATATGTACTTCGGTGGTCATTCGTCCCCCATCCTATGCATGAAGCCGGTTATGTCGCGGCGCAGACTGGCTGTTGCGGCCTCAAGTTCCTCTTCTGTATACGACTCGCCACCGTCGGGGAAATGGATACTCAGCCAGGCGCGAAAAGCCTCGGCAAGGTTGGCCAAGGCAGCGTCAGTTCCGTGAAGTTCCACGTCAGGCTCCGCCACGAAGGCTTCCAGGACCGAAAAGATGTTGGCGATCCGCTCGTGGCGAATGCTGGTCGCGACCCCGGCCTGCTCTGCTTGACCGGGGCGCAAGGAGGCGGGCCCGCGCATGCCAAAGTCAAGCTCGGCGGCAACGGTTGCCTGATCGGCAGCCATGGGAGCGAGTGCCCCGATGTCCGCATCCTCTGGCACCGCAAGCCCTGCGCTTACCTCGCCTTCTGCAATCATGCGCCAGCCCAAACCACCAGGCACGCGCGCAGGTTCAACGGTTCCGGTCAATGAGGTCCGTGACGGCGAGGCAAGCCGGGCACGCGCTCGAGCGAGGTCGGCCTCGTCCTGACCGGCTCCTTCCATGATCTCATGCATGCTGTCATATGATCCCGCTCCGCTTTGATAGGTGGCGGACAACAGGTTGGGATGATTCTGGTAGATCGTGGTTCCCGGCGGCCCGGGAAGCAAGCGCGGGTTGGGACGTTCGCTATAGTCGTACTGTGGCGGCCGCAGCTGGGTTCTGCCAGTCTGGATCCGCCGCATGAAGCGGACTGCATCGACCCGATCCATGTTTTGAAAATCGCTGCTGCCTCCGATAGCGGCGGCGTCTGCTTCGACATCATGTTGGCGGCTTTCACGGGATTGCTGAGCTTCATATTCGGTCAGGAAGTCAGCCTCTGCGCTTTCCAGAATTTCTTCAAGAAGCCCACCGATCTGCTGTTTGCGCATCGGGTGGGCATCGGCCAGGCGGGATTCAGGGTTGATCTTCGCCACGATCCCGCCGTTCTGGATGACAAGTTCACGCAGACCGTATTCCTCGCGCCACACCGCCAGCTTGCGCTCCAGCGCCTCGGTGGAAATCCCATCGACCAACTCGCGATTTATCTTGGCGGGCAACTGCTCTTCGGCACGCGCCAACCGCTGCTCGGGCGTCAGATCGTGCGGGTTAACGCCATCACCATCTTCGACGCTTTCCTGCTCGGGCTCATCGCGGCTGAACAGCCCCGCGATCCGGCGCGCCATGCTGACGCCAAGGTTGATCACCCAGTCGATGGCCCTGTTAACCGGTTCCTGCACCTTTTCGATGACGCCCCGGATCTTCTCGGAAATGCCGCCCAGCCCCAGTAGCGAGGCCAGAAAGCTGATCACTACGGGCAGGATACGATTCAGCGCGCCCTCGACCGCGGCGGCCATCGCACCGATATTACCCGCTACGATGGTGCCCAGAGCGTTGATGATCGCGTTAACGGCAGCGATGATCTGCTGGCCACGTTCGATGAAAAAGATCACGATGTCGTAGATCATCATGCAAGCCTTCACGAAGGCACCCGCCGGGTTCAGTAGGCCGATGATCCACTTGATGCCGGCCTCGACGATCTTGGTGATCACCCAGCTCTTGATCTCGTCGATGATCACGTCTTTGATGGTACTCAGCTTTTCCAGAAGCATTTGCCAGATGCCCGCCGGCCCTTCGGTAAAGAGGATGCGAAGGAAATCGACAGCGCCCTCGATCTTGGCCACCATATCCTCGCCCAAGATGCCAACGGCGCGCGCGCGCACGTTCTCCTTGGTCAGGCCAAGCACCTGCAGCACAACGTCGAGAAAGCCCTTCAGGTCGAATTTGTCGGGCAGGTTGATCCCCGCCCCCTCGAGCGCGCCGAATAGCCAACCCATCAGCGCGTTCTTGAGGTTCTCGCCAATGTTGGACACAAAGCGTTCCAAACCTGCGCCGATGCCCGCGATGAGGTTGCGCAGAAAGCCGATGGGGTCCTGGATGATCGCCTCGACGACGGCCGCGGCGCGACTCAGGATGCCCAGCAGCATGTTCTTGAATTCAATGACTTTCTGAATGACGCCAACGGTCGCGTCATAGACCCGCTCCCAGAACGACTTGTTCTCTTCCTGAAGCTGTTCCTCGCGCGCATTGCGCCGTTCGATGCCCTGTCGGTAGATGTCGACCATGTTGTCAACCAGCGCGTCGCGGCGGTCGCTGACCTCGGTCTCAAGCGCGTCGAAGTCGGCGGTGATAGCCGTCGCAGCGGTTTCGGCCAATTCGCGTTCGGCCTCCGAGACATTCTCGGTCATGTAGGTCTCGATCTCGGTGCGACCTTCGGCGATCCGGTCGCGCGCCTCGGTGAGCTTGCGTTCGACAAAGGCCGCGATATCGGTGATCGCCGTCTCGACGCGCGCTTCGAAAGCCCGCCGCCCCTGCGCCAGTGCGCGGTTAAAGCGTTCATCCCCCCAGTCGCCCGTCAAAAAGTCGCCAACCGAAGTCAGAAGCCCGCCCTTTTCCTCAGCAAAGGCGTTGTCGTAGTCGTCCATGGCCTCGTCTATGGCTGTTTGGAATAAGTCCGCAGCACCGTCGTCCATCTCCTGCAGGATGCGTATGACGTCCGCGCGCACGGCCAAGCCGATGGCCTCGATATCCTCGGTGATCTCCTGCTTGCGCCGCTCTGTGTCTGACTGCGTGGTGGTCTGCTGGGTGGCTACATCACCCATCTCGGTGGTGCGCATGTTCTGGAAATCTGTCAGCCCCCCAGTGATGGCACCGGCGGCGCGGGCGTGGGTGTTCTGACGGTCGGCACCCTCGGCCTCGCGCAGGGCGGCAGGGGCTTCGCGATCGTGGGTTTCCGCCTCGTCGCGCGCGCCCAACGTGGCCTGGAACTGCGGGTCGTTGCCGCTCGCAAGCTGCCTGTCGGTAATGTTGTTGTCGGCCGCCAGCGCATCCGCGCCGTCGCGGTTGGTCGAGGTGTCTACGGCGGCAGGGGTCGAGGGCGGCGGCACCACTGGCCCGGCAGAGACGCCCTCGGGCGCGGGTCCGACCGCTTCGGGCACCAGCTCGACCTCTTCGCCGCCTGGCTGCGCACTTGGATCCAGCTGGGCCTCTTCCGAGACGGTCGCGGGCAGGTTACCGATGGCGGCGGTCTGCTGTTCGCCCAGCGTCTCCTGCACCTGCGATGCAGCACGGCCGGCACCTTCGGCCATGACCTCGCGGGCATCGCTTTCGTTGCGCGCATCAGGCATCGCGCGGGCGATGGCGACGCGCAGGGCGGTCTCAAAGCTGTTCTGGTTCACCTCACCGGTCTCGGCCGCATCAGCGGCAGTGATGCCTGCGCCTTCGGCATTGCGGCGCTGCGTCATTTCGGGCCGGTTCGAGGCCGCGATGGCGCTGTCGGTGGCGTTGCCCTCAGGCTGGTGGGTCGCCGCTGCACCGGCACGCCGTCCCACGGCGGCGGCGGCAGGGGCCACGGCGGCGCGCGGGCTGAGCTCTGACGGTGCCTCTTGGGGCGTGTCCCCTGACTGTGTCGTAGCGCCCTCACCCTCGGGGGTGACAATGGCTTCCCCCACGGCGGCGGCGGCGGTGGCTGCTGCGGCTTCCGAGACCGCGCTGTCCACAGCACCGGCGGGGCTGCTGGCCGGCAGGTTTTCAGAGGCACTGTCGGACGTGGTGGAAGGTGCAGCCGCTTCGGTTTCCGTGGTTACCCCGGCCTCGGCCTCGGTAGCGCCACCCGCTACGGCACTGGGCGGCGTAAGCGCGCTGACAACATCCGTCACCATTTTGGCGGTTGCGGCGATCTGTGGTGCCGCCGCCCGCGCGGCCTCGGCTGGTGCCGCAGCGGCAGAGGCAGCGGGTGCAGGCGGGGCTTGGGTGGCGGCGGGGGCTTGCACTTCGGGCGCAGGCGGGCTGGACGCGCGCGCAGGGGCCTCGGATGCCGTGCCCACGCGGCCAGCGCCAACACCCGCGCCAAGGCCGGCATGGACGCCAGCGCTCCAGCCAAGCCCACCCGGCCCCAGCCCCGGCGCACGACGGGGTGCTGCCACGGCACGCGCCGTGGACCGCCTGCGCGACGGGTCCGAACTGCGCCGTGTGGTCGTTGATCGGACCATCAGCCTGCCCCGCCTTTCTTGATCAGAGGGTGTCCTTGGTCTTCATCTCCCTGACCTTCGCCAAATACTCATCCAACTTGTCCGAGGTATCCGACAGCCCGAAGGCCGCCTTGAGCATTGGAGCGCGGGTTTCGAGCAGCACCTCGAAATGCTCGAGGTTGCGCACATCCATCGCCCGGAACACCGCGCGCTGGGATTTGGTCGTAACGATCTGATCCAGCTTGGTCAGGATCTGCGGGTCCTCCATCTTCATGGCCTCGATCAGCCGCATATCCTTGGCCAAAGTCTCGGCCTTCGTCACCGTGGTCTTTTCGGGTGTCTTCTCGGTATCGCAGACATAGGCGATGGGCTTGATCCACTGGCGCATGCGGTAGGCCTCGTCGCCTTCAAAGCTGTCCACGACAATGCCGCCTTCGCACAGGGTGACGCAGCCCAGAAGCACCCAGCCCTCGCCGCAGCAGTCGCAATCGCCGCAGGTCTTGAGACAGTCGCAAAGCGATGGCCTGCGCGTGCCCGTGACGACCACCTCCTCGGTGGTGTCGCGCGCTGCGCCCGCAGCCGGGGCGGGCACGGAAGGCACCGGGTTGGCGTCATCGCCCGTCTGGCCGTCGCCGCAGCCATCATCCTGAGGGCGCTCGGTTTCAAGCATGCAGACGTGATCGGGCAGCCGGTCGGGCGCGAAGGCGCGGATTTCCACGTGATCGCGCTGGCGCGAACACTGCGGCACAGCGCCTGTGTCACAGCAATCGCCGCGCGGCGCCGCAGAGGCGCTGACCCGGCGCACCAGAATGCAGACCGTGCCGCCCTGGCTGTCGCAGCCGCAGCTTTCGGGGGCGAGGTCGAACCGTACCGGCTTGCAGATCTCGATGGGCAGGCCCGCGCAATCAAGCGCCGTGCCGCGGCCGATCTCGACCACGAAATTCGGATAGGCCTGCCTGCTTCCTTCGGTCCCGTCCTTGGCGCAAGGATCGCATGGGCCCTTGCGGCCACAAAGCTTTGGGTCGGGCCGTAGCTCGAAGCCGCAGACCACACCGCAGCCGAAGACCGCGCGGTTGACCGTCTGCATCAGGGCCACGGGATACACCATCGCCGCCCCCAGATCGTCAGCGGTCACGATCATCCCGTTCTTGAAATTCACGGATTCTGCGGACATCGGATGGATCGTGCCCGGATCGGAAAATGGCTTTTTCATTGGTTTCTCCTTACCCTTTCGGCGCGTCTATCCGCGCGTTGGTCTTTCTGATGTGTCATCGGTGGCATCCGCCAGCGGCGAACTCTTTCCCTCGGCCTCGGCCCGCGCCTTGGCCTTGGCCTCGCGTATCTCGCGCTCCTTTTCGGCGGCCGCTTTCTCGCGCTCTTTCTCTTCACGAGCCTTCTTTTCCTCGTCGCTCTCGCCCTTCTCGTCGTCATACCCATGACCGTGGGGGGCATCAGGACCGATCCGGAAGACGCTGATCCAGTCGCCGCCCGGACGCGCATGCCCTGCCCGATTGTTGCAAGGGTCGCCTTCGTCGATGTCGGGCGGGCGCGCGTCGATCATCAGCCCGCAGCAATCGCGGATGATCTGACCACGCAGGGTGATCTCGATCCGGGCAAGCTGGCCACGGTTCGCGCAATCGAGGATGGTCGAGTTCTTGTCGATGAGCTCATAGGTGATCCAATCCTCCAGCGGGCAGATCAGCAGCCCCCAGACGCATTCCACCGGATCGTCTTCGCCCACCACGTTTTCGTCCCGGTCCAGCGGGACCACCTCGATGGGGATGCGCATGGGCTTCCAGTAATAGGGGCGGTTCTCGCGGATATGGATCCCCATGATGACACTGAGCGGATGCAGCGTGTCGCGCTGCACGGGCCGGGTGAACATCACCGAAAAGCCGTCGCGCGCATGCGCGCGCTCGCCCTTGCGGCAGCTTGTCACGCGGCGCTTGAAGGCGCCAAAGGGCACGCGGTATGCGTCGCCCCATTTCTCCATCCGCCAGCCCGACCAGCTGTAGCTCTTGATCTTGGCCAGCGGCACATCGTCGAGGTTGATCATCTCGCGCAAGAGCGGGTTGCGGTAGGCGACCGGGCGCACAGCGCAGCTTTCGGCCTCAGAACAGGGGCAAAAGCCGAAACGCGGGTCGCAATCGTCCTTTTCGCGGTCCAGATTGCAGATGTTCAAGCACGACAGCGGCAGCCCCGCGTTGGGATCAAAAGACACCCGCCCGCAGTGCGAGGCACTCAGCTTCGGGATCTCAGCGCAGGCTTTCGACAGTTCGTCGTCCATGGGCACCACGCCGGGGCGGGTGCCATTGCGTAAGCAGGCCCACTCGTGGCGCGTCATGCAGGCGTCTTCGGGCACGTCGGGCGCGCAGCCATAATCGGTCGCGCAGCCCTTGTGCAGGGCGAAGACTACGCAACGGTCCACCCATTCGGTCCCTTCATGGCAAGGATCGAATGGCCCGCCCTGATCGGATTTCTCGGCGTAGTGAACGCTTAGGGTATAAAGCCCCTCACAGTCAGGCTTGTGCCCGATGATGTCGCGCATCGAGACCCGCCCGCCGCGCCAGAAGAGCATCCGCCCGTAGGTGTCAAAAGCCAGCCCGCAGCTGATCTCGATGCAGCCGTCGTCGATCACGATATGGCCGTGTTCGTCGGTCTTGATCTGATAGCCATAGGCCACGCCCACGCCGTGCATGGCCACATTGACCAGCCGGTCGCGCATCACCGCGTCAGCCTGCGAGGCGTTCAGCTGTTCGGCCGACAGCTTGCCGCCGGGCCGATAATGCGGCGTGCGCGACCAGCAGTCCTTGGGGTGGGTGTCGTCATGTTCCATGTCAAAGTCTCCTTCGCGGGGCCGCTATTGCAGGATCAAAGTGCCATCCAGCACGGCCGAATTGAGGGTTGCAGGGTAATCCCGGACGACCCTGCCAGCGCCTGGCAGGCCCCAGGCGCCCAGGTTTCGGCTCGCGCCGGTATCGAGGGTAATGAGGCTCTCGGTGTCGGCGACAGGGCCGAGGCTGCGCCCGCGCTCCAGCGCCGCGGGCGGCAGATGCGCGCCGTAGCTGAAACGCACGCGGGTATGGGCCGGCACGAAGGCGCGCAGGATGCGGTCGGTAAAGGGGGCCAGCGCATCTTCGGCGGCCGCGCCGCCAAAGATATGCACTGTCACGTCGCCATAGCAGCGCCCGGCCACCGATGTGGGGTCAAAGCAGGCGTGTTTGAGCACCGCCTCGCCCAGCGGCAGGCAACCACCCAGCGTGAGGGGTTGCGGCGTGTGACGAGCGGCAAGGGTCTCGCGGCCAAGGCGCGCGCCCGCCGGGTCGTGGGCCTCGGGCAACACCCAGACGTCCGGGGCCAACCCGGTGTCTTCGATGGAGTAGCCACCGGGGGCCAGTTCATCAAGCACCCGCGCCAGCCCCGCCAGCGTACCGCGCAGGCCCAACACCTCGGGCAGCGCGCGCATAAGGCCGCGCCGCCGTGCGGGATCAAGCCGCACAAAGCCCTCATGCCCCAGCCATTGCAGCAAGAAACCTGTCCACAGATCATCCGCCGTGGCCGGATCAACGCGCCGCACAGAGGCGCCAATAAGATCGTCGATCTCATCAACCAGCGCCTGAAAGGGGGCCAGCATACGGCGGGTATGCCGCTCTGACGGCCCACCGGTGCGGTAGATCGCGGGCAGATCCTCGATCAGCGACCGGTTCGGGTAGGTCACGGACATCGACCGCAGGTGCAGCGCGGGCGCGCAAGCGGGCAGCGAGATATCGACGCGCAGGGCGAGGTATTCCTCGCTCACGTCGCCCAGGTAGTGGCGCAGGGCACCGTCCTCGCCCTGCCCGAAATGCGTGCTTGCATCCGCGTCTGCCCAGCCGTCGCGCACCATCGAGCCATCGGGCGCGTCGCGCAGGGCGGCGCTGTAGGCCGCAGCCGCAGCCGCCGTGGCAAAGCCGCGATGGCGCAGGATCACCCGCGCGCCGGTCGGAAGCTCTGCCTGCACATCGGCACGCAGCCAGCCCGACCGGTCGCCGGGGGGCGAGTGCAGCACCGGCCCCAGATAGATTGCCTTGCGCGCGGGTCCATCGGCGTCATCCGGGCGCAGCGCAATGACCTTCCGCCCCGCCGCCGCATAAAGCGAACCTGCGGCCCAAAGCAGCGCTGAAATCTTCCCGGCTGGCGGCCCGTCGACCTGTTGCACGGGCTCCAGCAGGCCGAAGGCCGCCGAGAAGATCGACGCCCCCGCAGGCTTGGCATCGGGCGTGCACTTGGCATCAGGCGTGGTGATGGCCGCCGTCTCAGCCGCCATCACCACGCGCCGCGCGGCGGTCATGGTGGCCACGCGCCCGGGCGTGCGGCCCGCGTCGCCCGGATACGCATGCGTCGCGGTGACTTGCGCACCCGCGACCTCGAGGCTCTGCCAGCCGCCGTTATGTTTGGCAAAAACATTCACGGGGCTATGGGTATCGAACCGCGTCACGGCAACGGGCGTGCCAATCTCGCCGAGGGTCAGGCGCGCGCGCGCAGCCCCCTCGGGCCAGATCTCGCGCAGGCGGCTGACCTCTGTGCCATCGCGCGTTTGCACCTCCAGCACGATCACGCCATCGCAGCGATCCGCCACGGCATCGACGACCCGCCAGCCGGTTTCCGCAAATGATCCCAATCGGTTACCGCTGCGCGCATCAAGGCGGATGATGTCATCGCCTGCCACGATCCAACCGATGTCCTGCCCCCAGATCAACCGCTTCGCGCGGTGCGCCAGCGCGTTCGGCAGATCGGCGATCTGCACCGGGCCGGGCTCGGCCAACACCCAAAGGATGCCCCTGCCCGTCAGCCACATGGGCCGCCCCATGGCGTCACGCGCCATGGCCGTGATGATCTCGCCCGAGGCCACCCGCGCGATCGGACAGGCTACAAGCTGTGCGGGCGTCTGCAACAAACCGCCACCGGAGTCGCCGCCAAAGACAAGGCCCTCGCTCGCGCCGCGCGCCCAATGCGCCAGCGTGGTGAAACGGTAAACAAGGTCTGACGGATGGGTCACAGAGCACCCCCTTCGATGACCCGCACCACGACCGACTGCGCCAGCGCAATCTCGCGGTCCTTCAGCACGATCACGTCACGCCCAAGCGCCGCGCCTGCGCGGGCGATGCGGCACCCCGGCACCTGCACCACCTGCGCGATTTCAGCCATCATGCCTTCGATTTCGCCGATCGTGACATCGCGCCCGGCCTGCCATGGGGCCTCCTGCTGGCCGGCCACGCGCGGCACATCCCAAAGCCGCGCACGGATCGCGGTCTCAGCCTGCGCCAAAATCGCCAGACGGTCGGCATCCGCCTCCACCACCAGATCGACATCCACTTCGACCGGCACATAAAGCGGATGCGAGATGTAGAACCGCTCGCCCAACAGGCGCATCGGCGCGAGATAGGCCTCGACCCGGTCGCGCATCTCTTCGGTCGCGGGGCCGGGGGGCTGGCTCGGGTCGCGCGTAGGCAGAATAATGACCGTCCGGCTGCCGGGCGCTTCGGCCCCCTCAAGTCCGGGGCGGCGCCGCGGACTGACCTGCACGCGGGCAAGCCCCAGACCAGCGCCCATCAGCCGCTCTTGCAGCAGGTCAGAGCCCAGCACCGCCCTACGGCGCTTGGCCACCTGCCGCGCCCGGCGCGCTAGGTCGCCAAAGCTGTCGCGGTTCCGACCCAGCGAGGAAGCCGCGATATTGCTGCCGTAGGTCTGCCCCGCCACGACCCAGCTCAAGCCCTTGGCCACGGCCCCCGCGTGCCCCTGCGTGCGGCGGAGCGGGTCCACGCGTACCTGCGCGCCCAAAGGCACCACCTGCCCGTTCAACCCATTGCCAAAGGCCAAACCCTCGGGCGTCAGCCGCACATGGCGGTCCTGCGGCCCCGAGCGCTCCAGATCACCCACGAGGGTCCAGGCATCTGCCCGGGTAAAGACCTTGAGACTGCGCTCGCGGTCCACGATATCGTCGTGAAAGAAGTCGATCCGCTGATCCGGCAGGCCGTTGCCTTCGCCGATCACCGCCTCCGCGTCGTAGCGCCCCTCGCGCAGCGGCAGCACATTGAGGTCCAGACGTGTCACCGTCACCGGTGCAGGCCGGAACCCGCGATCAAGGCGCAGGCGGAACCGCTTGGCCTCCGACAAAGGCGAGGGCTCAAAGAGGATTACGCCGGTGCGCGCCAGACCTTTAGTGCCATCCTTGACCACCAGCGGGTGCCAGAAGCCGCCGGGGTCTTCCTGCTCAATCGTGATCGCGTCCCAATCGGCATCCTCGGCACCAGCACGCTCCTGCACCTCAATGCCCAGCGACACCGGGCCCACGCCCGCAAGCTGTTGAATAGCGTCTGAAAAGTCAAGTATCAGCGCACGCGGCCCCCCGCCCACATGGGGCATCAGCGTCACCGGGTCACGCCCCTCGGTCAGCCCGTCCCCCAGCGGCTTTTCCCGCGCGCCGATCACAAGGCTGACGCCCGCGATCTGCACAGCCACGGTTCTGACATGGTTAGAGACGGTGAACTCGGCCTCCGTGATATCGGGCGTGTGCGCCCTTGTACCCGCCTCCAGATCGAGGATCGGCAGACTGCCAGGCGTGGGCCAGACCAAAAGCTCGGCCGCCTTGGGCCCGCGCGGGGCCACGCCCATGAGCCGGGTAAAGGCCCCCCGCAGGCTTTCGCCGACAAAGCCCACCCGGTAGATCTGCTGATCGACCAGATAGGCGATGAGATCAATCAGCGTGATGCCAGGATCATTCATGTTGTGATCGGTCCAGTCGCTCGCATATTGCGGGATCAGACCGCGCCCGTCCTCCACCAGCGTGGCGAATTCGGTGTCGTCCAGCTCTGGCACGAAAGATGAGGTCATGATGAAGCCTCCCCGATAACTAGAACGTTGATGTCGCGGGTGGCGGTTGTGGTGACCACCTCATGCGCACCCAGTGTGTCGGGGCCGCGCCCTTCGGGCCAGGTCACATCGACGCTGAGAATACGGTCGAGCGTGGACAGCCCCGCCAATGCGCGGCGGATGTCATTGGGCCAAATCGCGCGACCGGGCGGCCAACCGCGCCCCTCCGGGCCTCCTTCGGCGGCATGCAGGAAGATATCAAGCACCGCCTTGGCGTCACTTTCCAGCGTGGCGAGCGTTCCGGGCCGGGCCATCAGGCGCACCTGCACTTTGACCGGCACGAAAGTGACCGAGACCACATCAAGGCATCCGGGCCGGAAGGCATCGGTCATCGCCTCGGCCAACACCCCACGCAGCGCGTCCCGCTGGGCCAGCGAATAGACCGGCTTGCGGCTATTGCCGCGCGCCAGCACCGCCAGCAACACCACATCGCGGGCCCCGCCGGGCGCAAAGGCGCGCGCCTGCACGATCTGACAGTCGGCATCCTGCGCGAGCGCCTCGATGTCCAAAAGGCTCAGGCACGCGCCCGCGTGGCGCAGCACCTGCGGCATCCGCGCGATCAATTCGTCGCTGCCCGGCACCTCGGAACCGCCCGCGATGGGCGCAGGGGCCAGCACCGTCTCAAGCCCCTCGATAGAGCCGCGCGGCTTGGCCGCCGCAAAGGCTGCCGTCTCGACCCGGCCACCGCCGCTGAGATAGGAAAACGCGCGGATATTTTCGCGTCCGGCAAGCACGAGACGCCCGTTCTGACCATCGCCAAAACGCACCTTGCCCGAGGGATCAAGCGTGTAGACACGCGCATCGCCGGGCTGATCGGTCAGGCTTGCAACCTGATGCCAGAGCACCCAGTCGCCGCGCAGGTTCGGGGCTGTCACTACCGGGTCCAGCGCGCCCGGCTTGCGCATGGCGCGCAGGGCGGCGATCTCTTCCGCGCCCAGACGCTCGCGCACCCGCAGCTCAAGAGAGCCTGCCAGCACGGGCGGTTTCAACAGATCAAGCGTCAGGTCAGGCTCACCCTGCGAGGCGCCCATAAGTTCCTGGCGAATGGTCTCGGCCTGCACCACGGGCACGCCATTGAGCCACAGTCCCGTGATCTGCGGCGCCCAATCGGCACCACCCTCCACCACCTGCAGGCGCATCCAATAAAGTGTCTTGCCGAACATCGACACCTGCGCAGGCCGCGCAGTGACCGAAAGTCCAATCAGCCCGCTGCGCAACAGCCCATGCGTCGGGTCGCGCCCGGTCAGGGGGGCGGGCGACCATTGCGCATCCGCGCCCAGCGTCTGCGCCACCAGCGAGAACGACCCCGCCTGATCGAGCGCGGTGACAAAAAGGCTCACCAACCCCGGCTCCAGCGGCGCGCTGAACCCCAGCAGAAGCGCGCGGCCCCCGCCCTCGCCCATCGGCGCCTCGAAGGCCCCCTGGAACATCGCATAGGCCGCCCCCACCAGCTGGTTGGCCGAGGTCTGGTCGAGATCGCGCATGTTGTTGCGCGCGATCACCACCTCGGGCAGCCGATCGGGCGGCAAATCGAAGCGGGCCGAGACCCGCGACACTTCGGGCGGGCGCATGTGGTCGGTGCTGACTGTGACTTCCTGGGTGGTGGGCGTGGACTGAACGATATAGCGCGGGCGGCCATAATCCCCGCCCACCAGCCGCGCGCGGATCCAGTAGTCTTCCTGCCCGCCGATCTCAACCATCGACAGGCCACGTGGCACCCGGAACGATACTGTGCCGGTGCTCGCGAAATTCAGCGTGGTGTCGCGAAACAGGTCATCGAGCCGCTTCCAGCCCTCGCCGTCGAAGTATTCCCAACTCAGATCGGGGTTCGAATAGCTCTGTGTCAGCGCCGTTGCGGTCACTTTCTCCGGCGCGGCCTCAGCCGACAAAAGCTTGACCAACGTGAAGTTGTCCGGCACCGGCCCGCTGAAGGCACCAAGGGTGATCCAGTCCGGCCCGGAGGCGCCTGTGAGGTTTTGCACCACTGGCAGCGTGGTGCCCGAGGCCTGAAAACCGCTGACCGCGACAGTGGTATAGGGGACCGCGCCGAGGCGCAAAAGCGTGCCGTGATGGGCCGCGCTGCTGCCGCCCGGGATGGAATGGACAAGCACCACTTCGCGCACCGTGGCTCCGGTCTGCGCGCCTATCAGCGTATCAAGCCCGGCCATATCCACCACCTGCAGCGCCTCAGGGTCGGGGTTGGGCGGCGGGTTCGCGAAGGTGAAGGTACTGAGAAGCCCCGTCGCCTGCACGTCAAAGATACCAAAGCGCGGCGGCCCGCCGTTCGGGATGACCATGATCCGGCTCCCCGCCAACCCGCCAAGGCCATCGCCCGACGTGGCCACCAGCGCATTAGCGGCGCTGTCGTAATCAAGCGCTAGGTCATTGCTTGCACGGTAGGCATTCACATCCTCGTCCCAGTCTGTCCGATCTGCACCCGCCTCCTGATCAAACGCCGCCACAGGCGTGCCGCCCCCAACGGGTGAGAGCATCTCCGGGCTGTCGATGACCTCCGGTTCGCCCGTGCCGTTGATCCGCGTGACAACCACGCGGGTGCCTGCCGGGTTGGTGGGCGCCGGGACCCAATCCGCAAAAATTGCCGCCACCGAGGGGTTCAGCCCCAAGCTGACAGTGGTTTGATCGGCGGCGGCAAAGACCTGTCTTGCACCGAGCTGCGTGTCATTCGGCCCAAAAAGCGCCGCGGTAAAGCCCGCCTGATCCTCTGGCGGCGCAAAGACCGCATCGGTCGCCGCCTCGTTCAGCACATCCGCCCGCGGTGACCACTCGAAACTGCGCACCACATTGTCCTTGACCTGCAGGCCCAGTACGTGGGGGTATTGCTCGGTGCTGAGGTTGATCCGGCGCGACAGGGACAGCACGGTCTCGGGCGCAAATGTGGCCCCGGCATGCGCCCGCGTTTCCGCCCCGATCAGGGCACCGCCAGCCGCCACGTCATATTGCGTCATCGAAAGCTGGAGATCGCCCGCACTGTCGCTCAGCGTTGCAACCGCAAGCCGCCTGCTGCCCGCCGGCCCATGATAAAGTCCCGCAGGGCGCACACCGCCTGCCGCGATCAGCGGGCTTGCGTCTTCGGCCTCAAGTGCTGTCCAGATGGTCGGCACCGGGTCGGTTCTGAGCGCCCAGACCTGCCCATCCTCGGCCACGGTCAGGAAATACGCAGAATCGTCCTCCGCCTCGGAGGCCACAAGCGCCAGTTGCGGCGAGACCGGCAACGCCGGCCCGCCCACCGGGCCAACCTGCGACCAATTGCTGAAAGCAGTACTGCCATAAAAGGGGATGTTGATCAGCGCCACACCGTTCTGTGTCGCCGCCAGCAGGCTCGCCCGGTAGCGCCCGAGGTCTGCAATCCAATGCGGCAGCACCGCAAGCGCGGGAATCTCTTCGCTGGCCAGCGCGCCATCGGGCAGGGCGGGCAGCGGGAACCACGCCCCCAGCCGCACAGGATCAGTCACGCTATCGCCCACGCGCCGTTCGATCCGCCCAACAAAACGCGCGCCGGTGGTGGCCGTCACCACGACCATATCGTCCGCGCGGGTCCCGGTCAGGTCGCGCTCGGCATAGGCCAGAATACCCGCCGCCGGATCAAGGCTCAGCACCTGCTCGGCCCCCGGCTCCGTCGGCGGCCCTGCCACCTCGGCCCAGGTCTGCGTCTCGCCCGTCACATCGAGCGCCTGCAAGCGCCCGTTGCTGGCAATCCCGTAGACATGCAATCGCCCGTCAAAGCGCTGCGATGCGGTCATCGCAAGCAAGGTCCCATCCATCAGCGTGAAGTCGAGCGCGGCGATGGCACCAGGCTTGGTAAAGGCCTCGGGGGCGGCGATGGCGAAGCTGTCAAAGCGCAGGGGCTCAGGGCCGAAGGGCAAAAAGGGCGCCGTCACCGACAAAGGCGCAGCATTATAGGCCACCTGCGAGACGGTCTCATTGTCCGCGTCCACCGGCGTGTCGGTCACGAGGCCAAAGGTGATCTTGTCCACCATGGTCGCTTCGCTCAGCGGTGTCTCCCCCGCCAGCGGCGTGATCGGATCGCGTGGCCGGACCCTGATCCAGCGCGACGTGCGGCCCGCGATCTCAAGCTCATCGACAGCCCCCGCCCAGGCCTTGAGCAATTTCAGATCGCTGCCCGCCGCGCTGCTCAGCCGCACCAGCGGGTGCCAGCCGGGCGCGTCCTCTTCCACCGGCGTCTCGCGCGTGCCCCAGATCTCGAAAATGGCCCCCGCACCGGCCAGCGCCGCCGCAACAGGGGCAGGATCAAAGCGCAGGGTAAAGGTCGCAGGCTCCTTCACGGCAAGCCCGTCGGCGTCTCCGATATAAAGCGCATGCTCCTGCGCATCCGGCATCGCAAAGGCATCAAGCTGCTGCATCCGCTCGACCGGTGCGCCTTCGGGCAGGGCCGTCCCCAGCGGCGCGTCCAACTGCGCCAGCCCGTCCTCGGAAAAGGCGACCACTGTGGCAAAGACGACCCCTGCCTCAGGCACCTCGATCCGCAAGAGATCACCGGGCAGGATGCCCACCGGCGGGTCGATGGAAAGGATCTGCTCGTCAGCCCCCACGCTGGTCAGCAGTGAATAGACCGGCTTTTCCGTCAGATCGGGCTCAAGCGTCGTAGCCGCACCCGGTGCCAGTCCCAGACGATCCGTCGCGGGATCGACCGTCGCCAGATGCGCGATGCCGCCGGGCTGAATGCGCAGGTCTTCCGTGGTCTCGAAATTCGCCGTCCCCCCCTCGGGCGTCTGCGTGGCAATGGCCACACCACTGCGCGCCCGCGCCAGCACCGGTGCGCTCTGGCCCTCTTTTAGCGCAAAGACACTGACGCCGCGCGCGGCCACAGGCTGCGGCGGGGCAATGTCGAACATCTCCAGAAAGGCCAACGCGTCGCGCTCGGGCGTCTTGTCGAGCCGCTTTGTCGCCTCTTCCGAAAGCCGTGCGGCAACCTCGACCAGCGTGCGGTCGGGGCCTTCCGCCTCGGCCGCCCCGCGCCACTGCGGGGCCAAGGCGGCGATGTCGCGCAGAAGGGCCGCGCGCAACTGGCCCACGCGGCGCGGGTCAACGGCGGGATATGCGGGTGTGCGGCTCATCCGCCCTCTCCGAAATAGAAGGGATAGACGAAATTACCGACCTGATTTGTGGTGCGCAGCCGGTAGGCAAGGCTGATCTCGAGCTTACCGTTGATATGGTCGCGGGTATCCACCTCGACCTCCAGCACGTCGATGCGCGCCTCGAACCGGCGCAGCGCATCGCGCACCACGCGCCGGATTTCCGCCACCAGCGGGGCCGAAATCGTCTCGAAGGGCAACTCGTGGATGCCGCAGCCGAAATCGGGCCGCATCACCCGCTCGCCCCGCGCCGTGCCGAGGATGATCGCAATGGACTGCTGCACGTCCAACGCGCCCTCGGACATGACCACACGGCCCCAGCGCCGGTCGAGCGACAGGCCCAGCACCTCGTCAACGGTCGTGCCGAAACCCCATCCGCGGCCTAGAAAGGCCGGAAATCCTGGTGTTGGGCTGTCCTTGTCCATACCGCTATCCAATCATGACCGTTGGCGCACCAAGTGCGATGGCATTGGGCGGGCCAGCCTCGACCACCTGATCGCCCTGACGGGCTGCGAAAGAGCCCTCGATTCTCACCGTCATCGAGCCCATGGCCACCACGCCGCCCACATGCGGCACAATGCCGGTGCTGAGCGGGCAGGTGTGGAAATCAACGCCCACGCGCCAGGCGGGCTGGCCTGCGATGCGCACGGTCGTGGCCCCCGGACCGGGGCTCAGCGGCTTGCCGTGGCTGGTGGTGTCGTTGACGCGTGCGGCTGGCTGTCCCATCAGTTGATCTCCACCATGGCGCCCTGCACCTTGCAGGTGCCGCCCGCCTTGACCTCTGCCTTAGCGCTGGCATCGATGACGACCTGCGCTGCCTTGAGCGTGATCTTCTTGTCGGCGGTGATCGAGATGCTGCCGTCCTTGATTTCGACAGTATTGCCCGCGCCATCCTCCAGAATGGCCGTGTTCTTGGCCAGATAGACGCGCGGCCCGTCCGCCAGCTTCAGCTCGATCTCATTGGCGTCGCCGTCGTCAAAGCGCAGCTCGTGGCCCGCGCGGGTGCGGATCATCCGGCGGTCGTTGCTCTCATGCCCGTTGTCGTCGGGCGGCGGCTGGTTGGCATTCCACACCCCACCCAGCACCACCGGATGCGACGGGTCCTCGCCGATGAAGCCCACCAGCACCTCCGCGTCGATCTCGGGCAGGAAATAGGTGCCCTGCTCCGGCCCCGCCATCACCGTGGCGACGCGCGCCCAAAAGCTCTCCTGATCGGTGCTGTGCAGCTCCAGTCGCACCCGCACCCGGCCCAGCTTCTCTGGATCGACGTTACTGGTCACGACCCCGAAGGCCAGCCCGCGCGGGAACCCGTCCGAGGCGCGGTCGGCCTCGCCGCCCCCTGCCATGCGCATCATGTTCATATCGACGGCTCCTCTACGTTCAGGGTGGTCTTGAAGCCGCTGCCGGACATGTCGTGCACGGCGCTGCTGATCCAGTAGGTCTTTGAGAACCCCTTGCCCAAGCCCTCGAAAGCCACGTTCATGTCGGGGCGCAGTTCGGGCAGACCGATGCAATCGGCCGACCCGGTCAGGAATTTCTGGGCCCGTTCGCGCAGAATGGCGAGCGCGCGGGCGTCTGCCTCTTCCTGCGTGTGCACGCCGGATCGCACGCGCAGCACCGGGGCGGCGCCCAGCGCCTGCGCCAGCCGCTCAGGCCCGCTCTCATCGCCCGCATCGCGGCCCTCTTCAGCGCCGTGCTCGGCACGGCCCACGATCTGCTCGCCCGTGGTAGCCGAGGTGCCCACAACCTCGACCGCCGCGATCTGGTTGGCCAGGTTGATCTCCGGCGAAAAGGCGGTGAGCCCACCGCCCCAGGGCAAGGCGATTCCGGCCTCTTCGTCCTGGTGGCGCGGCCCGAAATAAAGCGTCCTCCCGGTGACGTAGAAGGTCGCACTGTTGCGCTCGGCGAGCTTTTCCAGAAACGCCAGATCGGTTTCCTCGTTCTGCTCGATCCGGGACTTTTCGGGGGTGGTGTCGGGGCCATCAAAGCTCAGCCCGTGCCGCGCCGCGATGCGCGCCACATAGGCGCTGTCGGGCGCATTCTCGAGGTAATCCGTGACCTTCCCGATGCTAAGCGCGAAAAGCGCGTCATAGCCCGAAATGTCCAGCGCCGGGGCGCTGCCTGCGCTGAAACCCGTCGACAGCTCCGACACCGTGCCCTCGATCACCGTCTCCAGCCGCGCGGGCTCGCCGTAGCCCAGCTTGATCTCGACCGTGGCACCCAAGCGGAAAAGATCCAGCAATTCGATCCGCTCCTCGCGCGAACCGGCCACAAACTCGCGGTCCTCCCAGTCGAAGGCATTGGTGACCTGAATGGAAAAGCGCCCCGCAGCCTTTTCCTTGAGGTCCACGCTCACGGAGGCGACCGTCAAGTAAAGGTCGCGCACCAGATCTTCGCCCCCCACCTTCACCACGAAGGCCGGAACGAAATAATCGCCGTGTTTCTGTTCAAGCGTTTCGACGTCCACTTAAGGTCTCCCGTGTTGCGAAATCTTCCAATGGGGGCACCAGCACCGCGTCACCGGGGCGCAGGGCGCGCAGGTCCTCGATGCCGTTGGCCCGCGCGATCTGCCGCCAGAAGCGCGGCTCGCCATATTCCTCTGCCGAAAGCTGCCAGAGCGTCTTGGGTGTGGGCCGATAGCCCTCGACCTTGCCCAGCACGCGGTGCTTGGTCTTGTCAGCGGAATTGCGGCGCGGGTCTTCAAGCTGCTCGGCCACCGTGCGGTACTGCTTGAAGCTGACCGAGAGCGTGGCGCGCACCGGGGTGCCGTCGCCCACGAACATGGTAAAGCGCTGGCTGATCTTCTCGATCACGGCGCGGAAGGAGAACCCCCCCCAGGTGAACTCGACGCGCGGCGGCGCATGGGTGTCTGCGTCAATGCCGATGAGGTCGGTAAAGCGGCGCGTCACTTCCGAGACATCCGCCGAATTTCCATCCGTATACGTATCGAAAAGCAACTCCATGCTCAGCGCCTGCGCGGTCCCGTTCACGAACTGCAGGATCGGATTCGAGAGGCCGGGCACCGGCGTTTCTTGATAGCTCGCACCATATTCCACCGAATATTCCGTGGGATTGAAATGCACCTCGACTTCCGCATCCTTATTGCGGCCCTCAAGTACCTTGATCTTCGCCTTGACGAGCGGTTTGGTCATGGCTCAGCCCCTCCCTCTGCGTTCGGTCTCAACGCGCAGGCGCTTTTCGAAGCGCTGCCAGAGCACCTTGTCCAGCGCCGCGATGTCGATCTGCGGGGCCTGCGGTGCGGCGGTTTCGTGTACCTTGGGCGTAGGCGCAGGGGCGGGCGGTGCGGCGGGTGTTGCAGGCTCGGCGGGGCCGGGCTGCGCGGCGGCGATGCTACGCAGGGTCCGGGCCGGGGCTACAAAGGCGCTGTCGGTTTCCGCTTGCACCTCAACCGAGCGGTGCAATTCGCGCGGGGCGCGCGTTTCCGGCGCATCGAACTGTGGCTGCGCCCGATCGGCGGCTACGGCGCGCGGCACCTCCACCCTGCCTGCAACGTCAACCCTGTGGCGAAACACCAGATGACGGTTGGCCACGGTCGTGACCTGAAGGCGGCGTTGGTGGTGCTCTGTGTGCAATATCGCTCGGCTCTCCGCGCGCGCTTGCATGGCGCGCGGTGCCGGGGTGGGCGCGGCGCGGCGCGGCGCGGCGGCCATAGGCGCAGACGGCGCGCCCGCCACCGGTGGCGCAAAGGTCCTCTCCTCCACCGCACGCCAGGGCGCAGCATGGGCCCGCGCCGGTTGCGCCACTGGGGCCGTCTGCATGAAACCTGTCTCGCTCCAATGATGATGTAGGACTTCGCCGGGCGCAGTGCTGCGGCCCACAGGTGCCACGGGCGCGGCTACGGCGCGCTTGACCACCGTTTCCGCCGGGGTGCGCCGGTTCCAAACCGGGCGGAACACGTGCGCGGGCGCTGCCTTAGCGGGCTGGACTGCAGTCCTGACCTCACTGGAAAAGAACCGCTTCGTCGCAGCATAATACTGCCGGATCATCACCTCAAAGCGCGGCGCGAGTGCAGTGTGATGCACCGTTGACAGGCGCGGGCCGGGCGCGGAGGTCGTAGCCATGGACTGCGAAGGCGCGCGGAAACGGCGCGCAACGGGGGCAACGTCGCGCTGCTGCGGCGCATCCGCTCGCCCCAGACCGCCCGTCAGCACCCCGAAGGGGCGGCGCGCCGTCAGCGGCTTGCGCGGCAGGATATGCGCGCGCCCGATCATTGCTTGGTCAACCCGTGATGTACGAGCTCAAAGCTCTCGACCGCCACCGCGTTGCTCGAGGCATCCAGATCCGTGGCCCCCCATTTGGTCGGGAAGGCATCCGCGCAGACCCAGCGCCAGGCCTCTTCGCCTACCTCGTCCAGCAGGATGATGCTGATGGTGCGGCGCTCGATGGTGCCGCTCACCACATCCTCGTGCCAGTCCCACATCCAGGGGTCCAAAAGTCCGCGCTTGAGCACCAGCGTCGCCTGCGTCGTCTTGGTGATCAGCTGAATGTCATGGTCGTTCACGCCCCCCTCGCGGTAGGGCTCCACCTCCGTCGTGCGCTCCAGCCCCGAGACGGACTGCACACCGCCACGCACAAGGCTTTCTGCCTCGATTCGGAAACGGAAATTGCGGTGGGGCATTGTCATTGTCGTTTTCCTGTCTGGGTCAAGTCTGTTTCACGTCTTGGTCACATCCGGTGCACGCGCAGCGCACAGCCGGTTCAAGTCACATCTGTTCGATCCGCCTCGCCGCCGGGCCTGCATCGAATTGTCGGTTGATCCCCGAAATCCGACCACACCATTCGCGGCGTTCGGCATGGTCGAGCCCCAAAAGCTCTGTGCTCGACCAGTGAAAGTGGTAGGCGATAAAGGCCATCTCCTCGTAGAGCTCACCGAGGGGATAAAGCCTCAGGCCTCCCCCATCACACCGAACCCTTCTGCCCGCTGGGGCCCGGCGCTCAGGCCCGGCACCTCGGCCTCGCCATCCGCGTTGAACTCCTCGTAAAGCGCCTGCAGGTAGTTGAGGTCAGAGGCGAAAAGCCCCTCCACGACCTTTGTGTTCACATCCTGCAGACTGCCCAGCCGGGTGATCACGCGGCTCAGCACGATCACCGCCAGATAGGCCGGGTTCTGCTTTATGCGCGGGTCTTTGAGGGGCAGAATCTCATCGGCGGCCGTAGCCAGTCGCATCGATCCTTGCTTGTGCAGATTGCCGTCGGCATCCACGAACCCCTTGGGCAGGGTGAACTCGGTCTCGGTCTCGAAAGCCATTTATCAATGCTCCTATTGAATGCGGCGTATGCCTTCGTTGCAAAGCTCAAGCGTGTCTATGGCGACTTCATTGCCCTTCCCGTTCAGGTCCGTAGGGTCATATTTGCAGGGCCAAGCCTTTGAAATCTCGAAAGCAATTTGGTCATCACCCTCGTCGTTCTGAATGCGAATGACCACGTTGCGCTGTGCATCGGCCAGCGGGGTCGCGTCATCGACGATCATCTGGTGCCAGTCCGCCAGCTCGGTGCTGTCGGTGATGCCCCACTTCAGCGTGATGTTACCGTATTTGTTCAAACCGTTGAACTTTTGCACCGTCGTGGTGTCGATGCCCTCGCGGTATTCGATCGGCTCGGTCGAGGCGTCGCCAATGGCCACCTCGGCAAAGCCTGCCTGTTCGATGCTGTCTATCTCTAGCCGGTAGATGAAATTTCTTACGGGAACTTTTGCCATGAGAGGTCTCCTTTGCGCTCAGGTCAGCTTTTTGCTTCGCTGGTTTTCTGGAAAATACGGAAGATGACGAATTCAGCAGGCCGCACCGGCGCAATGCCGATCTCGACGATGAGCCGTCCGTTGAGGATATCGTCCTGCGTCATCGTGGCGGGGCCCACAGAGACCGAGAAAGCCTCTTCCTCCTTGGTCCCGAAAAGCGCGCCCTCGCGCCACTGGCTGCGCAGAAACAGCGTGATCGTCTGCTGCACCCGCGCCCAGAGCCGCGGGTCATTGGGCTCGAACACCACCCATTGGGTCGAATTGTAGATCGACGCCTCCAGGAAGATGAAAAGCCGCCGCACACTGACGTATTTCCACAAGGGATCGCTCGACAGGGTGCGCGCGCCCCACATGCGGATACCGCGTCCGGGAAAGCGGCGAATGCAGTTCACGCCGCGCGGGTTCAAAAGCTCCTGCCGGGCGGTGTTGATGTCAAACCTCAGGTCGATGGCACCGGCGACGGGCACATTGGCCGGCGCCTTCCAGACCCCGCGCGCATTGTCCGTCAGCGCGTAGATCCCGCAGGCGGCGGCCCCCGGTGGCACCAGCGTCTTCACGCCCGTGCGCGGATGCGCCGTGTGATACCAGGGGTAGTAGAAGGCCGCATATTGGCTGTCGATCTGGTTGCGCGGGTTCATCTCGGGGTTTGCCGTGATATTGGCGTCCCGTTCCGAATCCAGGACTGCGAAGCGGAACCGGTTGCGCTCGCAGTGGTCCGCCACGGCGCGCTGGATCAGGCGGTTGGGATCGTCCGCATTGTGGATACCAGGCGCGTGCACGATCGCCACGTCGCGATAGGCATCGAGGTTGAGCGCCGCCAGCCCGCGCAATTCATTGGGGTCTTCGATGGGGTTGCCCAGATCGTTGCGGTCGCCGTTGAACTCTGCCACCGTGGCAACGCCGCCAGCAACGCCGCCCACCAGCGGCCCGCCGATCACATCTCCGGGCGCGGGCTCGGTCGCAGCCGCGTCATCGACCACCAGATCGATCAGCGCAGAGGTGCCCTCGCGGATCTGCTTTTGCCAGTAATTGGGCGAGTCCGGATCGAGCGAAAGGTCATCGAAATCCTCGATCATCGAGGGGCGTGGCAGTTGTTCGTCATTGGCGAAGGGGTCAAACAGCGCCCCCGGCACGTCGCGACTCCAATAGGCGATCTGCAAACGGAAACCGATGGGCGTGAGGGCGGCCTCGCCGGGTTTCACGCTCTCGGTGGTACTGGCGATCATACGGGCCCAGATGCGGTTGCCCGCAGTCCCCGGCCCATTGGAGGTGATGGTATAGCCATCGGTATCGAGGGTCGCCACAACCGCACCCGGCCCCGCGATGCGCGCGATATAGCAACGCCGCCCACCGTTGTCGAAAAACGCCTTGATGCCGAAGGGCAGGTATTTGTCAGGCGCAAAGACGTCGCCGTAAAGCCGCAGATAGTCGCTGTAGCTGGTGATGAAGCGCGGACGCATCGGCCCGCGTTCGGCCTCTCCGAGGAAAGCCGCCGTACTGGTGGCCACCCCTTCGATGGGCTTGGGTCCGCGTTCGACTTCCTCAATGAAAACGCCGGGGGCGAGATATTCTGGCATGTCCGTTCTCCCTTATGCCGCAGGCGGCGCTTCGCGCACGGCCAGAGCGTCAATGATGGTCTTAATGATGGTCTTGGTCTTTTTGTCGTAGTCGTCCTTGGCCGCCTTGTGCGCCGCCTGCGCGGCCTGCAATTCGGCCTGAGCGGCGGCATCCGTGGCACGCGCGCTCTTGAAGGCATCCCAGGCGGCGACGATCTTGCCGTCGAGCGCGTCGGGCTTGACGATGTCGGGCGGGTCCTTCAGAAGAAGGTGCAGAAAGCCCTGCGCGCCCTGCCGGTCGCGGTCACCAAGGGCGAGCTTCCAGTAGGCCTCGCCCCGATTTGGGCCGTTGCGCAGCTTCTTGATGTCCTCGATGAGGGCGGCAGCCGCCTTGTGGCGCTTTTCGATGCTGTCCTTGGGCTTGCGCCATCGATCCAGTGCCGCCTGCGCCTGCGCCAGTGCGGCGGCGGTGCCCTGCGCCTCGGCCGTCTTGGTGGCGAGTACCACGGCGGTCGCCGAGACCTCCTGCGCGGCCCGGTCAATCGCACCAAGGGCATCGCTCTCGACTTCCTTCACCGCATCGATCTCATCACCCAGGGCCGCTTCTAGCGCTTTCTCGAGCGTCTTGCGCTCGGCCTCAAGGGCGGCCTGGGCTGCGACCAGCTTGTCGTAATCGGCCTTGGTGTAGCCCTCCTTGGCTGCCTCCACCTCGCCGATCAGCTTTTCCAGATCGGCGATGGCTTTTTCCACCAGCTTGGCGTCATAGGCGGCCTGTTCGTCTTTCAGCGCCTGCAGTTGATCGGACAGCGGCACATCGGCGGGTGTTTCATGCCGGTCTTCCGCCTCGGGCGGCGGGGTCTGCGGCGACGCTTCGCCTTGGGGCGCGTCGCCCTCAGTGGTGGGGGCCGATATTGTGTCTTGGTCGCTCATTGCACCTTCCTCCGGGTCAGGGTGATTGGTCTGGATCATGTCACATCGATGGGCGCGCGGATCGCATGGGTCGCAAGATCGCGCAGCACGCCCGCAGGCTGCAGATCGGGGTCCGTGTCGCTACGCCACTTCTCGACGCCGTCAAAGAAAAGCCGGGCAGTCGCCGTCACAGGGACAGGCACAGCGCCGACGCCCAGGATGATATCGGGCGGGCGCAGCCGGATCGCGAAGTTGCCACGACTGTTCGTCTGCGTGGTAAAGACCGGGCTGGCAGCCCCATCGACGGTGCCGGTCACGGCCACGCCTTCGGCAGGCGCGCTCGCGCGCACTACATACCCGCGCACCACCATCGCCTCGCCATCCACCACATGCTCGGGCCGCAGCATCAGTCGCTCGATCCGCGTGTCGGTGGCAAGAACGGCGGCGCGTGCGGCGGCATTGGCAAAGACCGAATCGGGCCGCACCCGCACCTGTGGCATTACGATCTCGCGCGGCGGCGGCGTGAAATAGCCTGCGCGCGCGGGATCAATCGCCACCAGATGCCGGGATTCGTCAAAGAGCCGCTCAAAGACCAGATGCCCGCCCAGACTGACCCGCGCGCGCCGCGACTGCTGCACGATCTCTGCGCGCACGCCGCGCACCACCCGCCCGGTAAACCCATCCACCGGCGTAATCACGATGTCCAGCAGGCGTGGGCGGTCCGCGGCCTCGCGCTCCGGGCGCGGCTCGAAGTGGATGGGGAAACTGTGGCTCATCCGCCCGCCCCCAGACCATTGCCACCCGTCCCGAGGACATCGGGCGGCACCGCCGACACACCGCTGTCGAGGCGGCGGCTGTCCACTGGAGCACCCTGAACAAAGGTCGCGGCGTCGATGTAGACAGGCGAGGCGAGATAGACCATCGAGGTGGCATAGGGCGAACTTGGAAAGAGCCCCCAGATCCGGCTGAGTTCTTCCATCGGGTAGGGCTCCGGGCTGAGCCGGACCTTCTGGCCCGGCACCAGGGAGCCGCCGATGATCGCGTTGCTATGCAATGCCGCAATCACCTCGCCCATGCGCAAAAGCTCGTTAGGATCGCTGGCGCTGGCCTGCCGGAAGACGCTGATCAGATAGCGTACATCAAGCGGCAGTGCCTGTTGCACGCGCGGGTCGCTGCCGCCGGTATCCACCAGCCGGTCCGCGTTGCGCAGTTCCTTATTGGGCTCGATGTGAAAGGCAAGGACCGACACGGGCCGCGCGCCCACCAGCGTGGGAAGCGGCGGGCCGACAAAGACCGTGTCATCGGGCACCCCGCCGCCACCCAACCCGCTATGAATTATGTTCTGCAGCGCAAGGGTCACGGTGCGCAGGGCTTCGCGGCTCATGACAGGCTCCCTTCAAGCGCGGCAGGCTCGGGGTCCGAAAGCGCCCGCTCCGCACTCAGCATGCCGTTCTTGATCAACTCGGCGCGGGTCGCAGCCATGACGTGGCGCATGTGGATGATCTCGCAGCCCTCAGACGCCGCCTCGAAGGCCGCATTGACTGCCACCGCCTGAATGGACCCGCCAGAAAGCGGTAGGCGGCGCGCCAGAAAGGCCGTGTCCACATCATCGGCACAGATCTCGCGACGCGGGATCGCCAGCGACCAGATGCGCTCGCGGTCGCGCGCCTCGGGCATCGGGAAGTCCACCACAAAACGCAGCCGCCGCAGGAAGGCCGGGTCAATATTGGCCTTGAGGTTCGAGGTCAGGATCACCAGCCCCTCATAGGCCTCGATCCGCTGCAAAAGGTAGGCAACCTGGACATTGGCGTGGCGGTCGTGCGCGTCCTTGATCTCGGTCCGCTTTCCGAAAAGCGCATCGGCCTCGTCAAAGAGCAGCACCGCCGAGGCAGTCTCGGCGGCCTCGAAACAGCGGTCGATGTTCTTTTCGGTCTCGCCGATGTATTTCGATACGCAGCGCGCCAGTTCCACCTGCATCAGCTCGACACCCAGCGCTCGTGCGATCACCTGCGCGCACATGGTCTTGCCGGTGCCGCTGGGCCCGGCGAAGAACGCACCGACCCCGCGCCCATAGGGCAGACGCGCGGCAAAACCCCAGTGATCCAGCACCAGCGAGGCGTGGCGTACATGGTCGGGCACGCTTTGCACCATGGTCTTGATCTGCTCGGGCAGCACGATATCGTCCCAGTCAAAGATACAGTCGGGGCGGCGCACGGTCTCTGGCGCGTGCTGAGTAGCAACGCGCGTAGCGGCCTTGAGGACCAGCGCCTCGGGGGCGTCCCTAGCCCCCAGACGGCGGTGCCCGGCGGCCATGGCGATCACGGCGGCCACATCGCCCAGCCCCAGACGAAGCACGCCGCCCAGCCGCTCGGCCTCTTCCGTGCTCAGTGTCAGGCCGTTCTCGGCCCCCGCGATCTGCCAGCGCCGTGCCTGCACCGCAGGCCCGGGCCTGCCGATGCTCAGATGCACTGCGTCGCGGCCCTCGGGCACCGGGGCGGTGCTGCCGATCAGGACCGTGCTGCGCACCAGCGTCGCAGTGTCGGCCGCACTCAGCGCGACCTGCACAGGCTCGGGCAGGCTCTGGAGGCCCTCGAACATCAGCACCGCATCCTGCAGCCGCGCGATCAGCGCCCAATCCGCGACCGCTTCGGCCACATCGCCTGTCAGCTCCGCCACCTGCACGCGCAACACCGGCGCGCCGTTTTCCACAAGGGCGGCGGCCACCTCATCGGCCCCGTGCTTTTCCTGCCCACAAAGCAGCACGGGCGGGTTCGGCAGCGCCAGATAGGCCGCGACCTGGTCCGACAGCGCCTGCTGCGGCGGCAGACCACGGCGTTGCAAACGCCAGCCCGGCGCTGCAAGACGCCGCGCGCCGATCATCAGATCAAGCAAAGAGGGTGCGATACGAAACCCGGGCTGCGGCTGCGCACTTTCCACCGGGCGGATCATCCGCAGGCGCGCGAAGTTGCGCCGCCCGGCCAGCACCGCATCGATATCGGCCCCGATCAGGCCCCGCCCCAAAAGCCGCGCCAGCGTGGTGGCATTGGGCCTGCCCTGCGCGTAATCGTTCTGCATCAGACCAATGACCTGCGCATAGCGGTGGTCAAGATCCGGCGCCGCCGCGAGGCACAAGAGCTTCAGCTCGGTCGCGTCCAGCCCAAAGGTCCGGCGCAGCCGCACCTGCCACATCGGCGCATCCTCCAGCGCCTCGAACCGGCGCTGGACCTCTGCCCGGCTCACCGTCTGACCGCGCTCGAACTCGGTGCGCAGGATTGCCGCATCCTCGGATGCAGGGCCGTCCGGGCCGCGCGCGCTCTCATATTCGGCCATCGCCAGCACAAAGACCGCATCAAGCCAGGCAATCACCGTCCCCAGACCCGAGGCCTGCGGGTCGCGGAACTTCGGCAGCGCAAAGGACGGCTGCGCGGGGCCCTCCGCATCCAGCGTGATCACGCGCGGGTGCGGCGCCTTTGAGACCATCCCGATGGCCGCACTCAGGCGGTTCCGATCGAACTGGCGCAGGGCGATCTGCACGTCGCGCCCTTCCTGGGCGATCAGGATCACCGCCACAGCATCCGACTCAGGCAGAGGCGCGCGGGCCGCCTCTCTTGCGCGCGCTTCAAGGATGACAATCGTGGGGTGGCTGTTGTTGAGAAAGCGCGTGACCTCGGCTTCGGTGGCGATCCGGGTGAGATTCAGGTTGGCCTCGCTGCGCAACATTATCGCGAGACCTTCGGCAAACATCTGTCTGCGGAACGGTCCGATCACCACCTCGGTCTGTGTCACTGGAAGATGTGTCACGGGCACCCCTGAATGCATTATCCGCCAAGACTGCAGCACCCCGCACCGCCGCGCATGCGCCAAACAGTCAGAAAGCGGCCCGGTCCATTGGGCAGGGGGTCTGCGCGCCGAAAGGTATAAGAGCGGCGTCCGAATCTATGCCGAAAAGCCCGTGCCTTTTGGCAGGAAGCACATGCGAAAACAGTGATCCTGCAATCTAACCATCTGACTTTACTATGATTTCATAGGAACTGCCGCCGCCCGCCCCCTTTATCCGGCAGCCGAAATATTTTCCCATAAGGAAAATCTTGCCCTACCATGCCCGCAAACTGCCGCCGGACACCGCCGCCTATGACGCCCCACACCCCCAAGCTGACGCGAGACCCGCACCGCACCTGCGAAGGCCCGCGCGAGAATGTACTTGAGGTCGCCATCGGGCGGCAGGTCCGCACCGCGCGCAATCAACAAAGCATTACCGTGGCCCAGCCTACGGGCCTGTCCATCGGGATGCTCTCGAAGATCGAGAAGGCAATACCTCGCCCTCGCTGACCACGCTGCAGACCCTCTCGCATGCTCTGTCGGTGCCGATCGCCAGCTTTTGTATCCCGTCACTGCCCCTGAGACAGAATGAGTTATTTTGCCATGCGAGGGTTTCTGGCTCATCGTATTCCTTGAGGGGATACGTGAGCCTTCCCCTTTGAAGTGGTCCGCCCTTATAGTTAGGAAAACGGAGGACCAAGTATGGCCATTTAGAGACCGAGACACGAAAAAATTGTCGTGAAGTTACGGCAAGTTGAAGTTTTGATGGGGCAATGGATGCCTCGGATTGACGCCCTCAGACAGATCAGTGTGACTGAACAAACCTATTCTCGCTGGAAGAAGACGTACGGTGAAACGGGTACAGAGCAACTCAAAGAACTGAAGCGACTCCAGAAAGAGAGCGAGCGGCTTCGTCGAGCCGTGTCGGATCTGACATTCGATAAGCTGATCCTTACGGAAGCCTCACGGGGAAACTTCTGAGCTCCTCGCGTCGTCTCGCCTGCATCAACCTCGTCCGTAGCAAATTGAAGGTTTCTGAGCGTCGTGTTTGCCGTATCCTGGGCCAACACCGGTCCACGCATCGGCGATTACCGCGGGGGCTTGCCGACGAGGAACGTCTGGTTGCTGGTATGACCGAGTTCACGCGCCAGTACGGGTTCACATTTACTCACCGCCATTACCCCAAACCGACCCTGATCCCGTCTAAGACTTTTTCGCCACATCTGGGAAAGATGGAGACCACCCCTTTTGCGGGGCTTAGGGGGGAATGTGAGTTTTGCTCGCTCAAACGAGCCGCAATTGGATCAAACCAGTTAAACCGCAGAATCCCCGACAGAGCGCGCCAGAAGGCGATTTCAGGTTGCACACATTCAGCACACGACGCCGTTTAACTCATTGAATTTAAGTACCAACCTGTCCAATCCATCATGGGCGCTACGCTTAGGCGTGCAGAATGGTCTAACCTATTATCAATCATCACTATGACCGGGTCCAACGTTTCTCAATGTACATTAGGTGCGAATGCTCATCCTTTTCGCGCCCAATTTGAACAAGGCCTTCCCTGCGATAGAACGCCCGTGCTCGGTCGTTCTTTTCATAAACCCAAACTGTAATCCAGTCGCGATCTGTTTTGGCGAGATCAAGCAACGCTTTACCAATGCCACAGCTTTGCGCGTCAGGTGAAATATACAGACCTGTTATGTTGTCCTCTTCACGCACACAAAATCCAACCACTCGCCCTTCGCGTTCAGCGACCCACGCAGTTTCGGATTCAAGCATATCGACCCACGATTGCGCCATTGGTTCGAGATCGTCGACCGGAACCATCCATGGCGTTTCAGCAGCCCATTCACGAATGAAGGTTGCGCACGCGATTGCATCTGAACCTTTTGACGGTCGGTATGTGAACGTCAATTGCACGCTCCGTTGAATTGTTCTGCGTGGTCTTCGAATAATTCCACAAGCCTCACTCCATCACGCCATTTGCGATATACATTTTAGAGAACAAACTTGCCTCGTCCAACAAAGGTGCACGTCATGATCGTTTACCGCAAAGAATTGGCGGTGGTATGACAGAAAGTGGAACGGTATTGTGCCACGAACCATTTATTGGAATGAAGTCTTCTATGGCGACCATCAAGGACATTGCGCAGCGTTCCGGGGCAGGAATATCGACTGTTTCGCGTGTTCTGAACAATAGCGGTTATGTCTCTAGCGCCACGCGTGCGCGTGTTGAACAGGCGATCGCAGATTTAGGATATCGTCCCAACGCCGGTGCACGCATGATGCGCAATGGTCGAAGCAATTTGATCGGCATTTTGGTTCCATCTATTAAGGTCGATTTCTTTGCCCGCCTGGCCCACAGGCTGGAACAGGCATTGTTTGCACAAGGGTACCAAACGCTGATCTGTTCGACGGCCGAAGATGTCAGGCATGAAAATGAATATGTTTCGATGCTGTTGGCGCAACAGGTTGACGGGGCGGTTGTTGTTTCCGTTGGCGGTGATGGCCGCGCGTTTTCCAGATTGAAGGATGTCGGGATACCCATGATTGCACTGGACCGGCAGCTTGACGGTCTTGGGGCGAAATCGGTGCGGGCGGATCACTTTGCCGGGGGGCAACTGGCAACTGAGCATTTGATCAAACTTGGTCACAGAAAAATTTCGATCATCGGTGCGCCGGAACAATCAGAACCTGTACAAATGCGCACAGCTGGAGCGGTGGATGCGTGCAAGCGGGCTGGGTTAAAAGCACCTCAAACCATTCTGGGAACCGACCACAGTGTACAGGGCTGTGCCGCTTTGGCACAAAAGGTTCTTGATACAGTGGACAGGCCCAGTGCGATTGTCGCGACCAGTGACATAGCGGCGATTGGCGCATTACACGCGGCGCGCATTCTGGGCATCGCGATCCCACAAGAGGTATCAGTCACGGGCTTTGATGATACTCCGATGGCCGCTTACGTATTTCCGGCAATCACAACTGTTGTGCAGCCCATTGATCAGATTGCCCATGAATGCATCGCAGCACTTTTATGCATGATACAAAACCCAAAAGAAGCCGATCAGAATGACATTATTTTGCCCGTGGTGTTGAACGTACGCCAATCGACTGCGACCGCGCCGTGATTTGATATCTTGTGTGAAAGCACTGACCTGATTTGAATTCGTTCGCCGTGTCATACCCTTTCGAACGCAGCGGGTTTGCTGTCGTCGAAACCGACGTCCCAAGATCAAAAGCAGCACAAACAGGTTCGATCCCAAGGGCAAGATGACGACCAGACCAAGGTGCGGATGAACGACCTCTGTTTGATATCCACAGCATCACACAGGGGAATGTCTTAGCGTCATAGGTCAAGGAAAAGGTATCCCCAGTTGCGCGATCCGTCAGCGAAACTTGACCGCTGCCGCCAAGTACCAAAAGGCGAGTTTCACTGTTTTCTGGTCGTGGTAAAAGGCTGAAATCTAACGTCTCACCCCCCTCTCCTTGAACACAGGACAGATTAGTTGAGATCGCATTAGGTTTGACCAGCGTCGGGTCTGGTTGCGGTGTTTCTGGATGGCTTACCACGCTTGTCGCACCGGGGATTTCAAGCGACATGCGCCCCGGATCGTCAGGCAAAGCAAAAACAGGATGCAATCCGATTGGAAGCGTACAATCGCGACGGGGGTTGACCCACAGATCAAGTTCTATGCCGTTCTGTATGGGTTGAACCCGTCTTCGGATGGATTGGATCGGGTGATCAATTGGCAAACGGATATTGGCCTCAAGTCCCGCTTCATCCAACGACACGTCCCAGTCGTGATGCGCCGCGTAACCGTGGGCAAATGAGTCTTCCCAACTTTCTGATGCACACCATTCTGGCGGTTGCCCTTCTTGTGGAACGCCAAACGGGATGCAAGGCCACTCACCGCTTAATCCTTGAATTAATCCATTGAGTGATTTTGCCTCGGGCGTTCCGACCCATGGTGCTGTGTGCAGCGGGCTTACAGTCCGTCCCTTTTGTAATTCGATGGTCAAACCCTGCAACATTGCGCCGCGCGGTTGCATCGTCACCTGCCCCTTGTCCCATCGCAGCGTTTTGGGGTCCGTCATTGTCGGCTATCGATTATGAATGTCATGGACACAAACCTAAGAAAGCACAAATTAACGGCATACTATTTTTGATCCTCATCATCCCAAAGCTCTTGCCGCCAATCAAAACCTACAAATCGCTTAAGGTAGAAACCCCGCCAGTCGCGGTCGATGCGCGCAGACAGGCCGCGGCCATTTTGTTACCCAGCTGAACGCATTCCTGCGGCTGCCATCCTTCATGAAGCCCGTGCAAAATCCCAGCTGCAAATGCATCCCCTGCCCCGACTGGGCTGACAATTTCGGTCTTTGGGATTTGAGGAACATCAAACCACAATTCTTGATCCGCCGCCTTCCAAAGCGACAGTCTGGGAGTGTGCAGAATGCAGCCTTGTCGCAGCCCGCCTGACATCAATTGTTCTGCCGCGCGCAGCATATTGGCACGGTCTTCTTCGCCACTCAAATCGATCCCTGTGGCACGTGACGCTTCGGTTTCGTTCAAGAACAACCAATCGATTTCAGCCAATGTTCCCGCAACCGTCTGCGCATAGCTGTCTGTTGACGACGACACCAAATCAACGCAGGTCATCATCCCAGACTGACGGGCCTGCGCCAGCAGATGATACGCCCCCGTGTGCCCGTCAGGCCCAACCGCATCAAGGATAGGCATCAGCGTCAAATATCCCAAATAGAAGATACGCGGTTGATGTGATGCGATTGCGTCGAGCGACAGGGTCTGCGCGCTCAGATGATCATTGGCACCGGCAAAGTAGAAGAATGTCCGGCTGTCCCCCGGCACATTCATCACATGGGTATGCGCGGTGCCAACGTCTTGAATGATGTTTAGGTTCTCAACGGACAGACCGGCGGCATTACACGCGTTCAAAACCACATCCGCATGGGCATCGCCGCCCAGCAATCCCGCAGGCAGCACCGGGTAATCAACATTCAACGCAGCAAGGTTAAACGCGACATTCGCGGCCCCACCACCAACCCCAACAGTTTGGTCGGAAATGACCACAAGATCGGATTTCGCGGGCCATGCGGGGATATCGTGAACGATATCTACAATCCAATTGCCCGCACATACAATGCCACGCCGAGCGGTCATCACAACACCTCGTTCCACAGCTGACGATAGGGCGCTTCATCTTCGTTGATGTCGCTAAAGCGACCCAACGGTTCCAGAAAATAATTGTCGGTCAGGTCATCGTTACACTGACTGACTTCGGCAACAAAAACCGGTGCCACGTCACCCCAAAATCGATGCTGAACACCCCGCGGAATTGTTATGCTTTGGCCAGCAGTCAATCGATGAACTTGTCCATACAAAGGGGCGGTTGCACCATCGATAAGCACAGAGTCATCCTGTACATCCAACACAGCGCCCTCGCGTGTAAATTCCACGCATAGCGTTCCGCCACCCCGTACAATGATGTCTTCTAATTTGCTTTTGTGGGCGTGAAACGGCGTTTCCTGATCAACACCCACAAACAGCAGCTTTTCAGCATAAGGTCGTTCACCATGTGCCTGCGTCCCATTGCGCACGCAAAATAATGTCAGCCCACGTTTTTCAAACGCGCGAGACCCCATATCGGTTACGTCCCAGCCCAATTGCCGTTCTTTCAACCACGCACTTTGGGATGCGTTGGCGCGGTGATCCGCGACTGTCCAAGACGCCCAATTTGGCAAGGCCCAAGAATGACGTGCAAGCGTTGCTTCTGCGGCTTGAATGGCTGAGTTGATCTGTGATCGGTTCATTTTGCATACACCACTTTTTGCACCTGCCCTGATTTTCCGGCCGCAAGCGCTGCGGTCAAAATCGCATGATGATCAGATGCTTCGCATGGCGTTGCACACCCGAAACCACGCGCGTCCCCGCCTGCCAGTTCATCAACAAAGGCGGCCCACATTTGTTGGATCGCATCAGCGAACCCAAATTCGAAAATCCCGCCCGTGATTGCGGGGAACAAAGACTGATATCCAAGGTCTTCGGTTTGCCATGCCTGAACGCCGCCAGGTTCGTAATGCATGAATTGCCATTGGCGTGGTGATTTGGTCGTGAAATACGCCGATCCCTTCATACCAAGCACCCGCAACGACCACGTGTTGGATTCACCGGGTGCGATTCGCCACGTCTTGAGCACCAAGGGGAACTCTCCCCCCGATGTCGAAACAGAACCGGTGATGGTGGCATTATCCCACGTCTCGCAGGGAACGCGATTGCCTTTGCCATCGGGACGGGTTGTGACGCGCTTAACAAGGCTTGTGTGGACCGTTTCCGGCCGCCAGCCCATCCGCAATGGAACGTGACAGACATGCATTCCCAGATCACCCATGCACCCGTATTCACCATTGACGTCAATCATCCGCTTCCAGTTGATCACCTTGTCCGGATTGATATCCGAGGAATGTAAAAACGCGGATTCCACTTCGATAATGTCGCCAACAGCCCCGGAATTCACAAAGTCGATGACCCGCTGCGCGCCTGGAAAATACGGCATTTCCGACGAGCACCGCACAAACACACCCGGATGATCCGCAAGCGCCTTTGAGATACGCGCATTCTGGTCAGCATCCATCCCAAAGGGTTTCTCGCCCAACAGATGCTTTCCCGCCGCAAGAATTTGCGGATAGATGTCAGCGTGCAAAACATGCGGAACGGCGCAATAGATCGCGTCAATATCCGGGTTCGCCAACAGCTCGCGATAATCCGTGGTGGTTTGTTTGACACTGGGCACGTGGGTAGAAAACCAGCCCATCAACTCTTCGTTCGTGTCACAGACCCCAATGATTTCAGGGCGAGCCCGAGTTTCGGTCAAATGCAGCCACCGTGCGGCCGCCGAGGCGAATTCCCGGCCCATCAACCCACAACCGATAATACCAAAGCGAATGGTTTTCATAGCGTTAGCCCACCATCGTCAATGCATCACTGACCGTTGCGCCATCATGCACGACGGCCATCAACGCACGGGTCATTGCACCGGGGTTTTCGTGATGGATGACATTGCGTCCATAAACGATGCCGCGCGCACCTTGGTCCATCAGGTCCTTGGTCCGTGTCAGGATTTTCTTATCCGAAACTTTACCACCGCCACGAACCAAAACCGGAATGTTTTGCGCGATTTCAACTACTTTGTGGTATTGGCCGACGTCGGTACAAGGGTCGGCCTTGATGATATCCGCACCCAATTCCACGGCTTGACGCACAAGGGGCAGGATTTTTTCCAGATCGCCATCGACCATGTACCCCCCATTTGCGTTATCTTGCATCACCAACGGTTCAACCATCAACGGCATAGAGGCCAGATCGCACGCATGCTTAAGCCCGTTGATGTTGCGAATGCACTGTCGATAAACCTCTGGTTCGTTTGGCAGGCTCAGAAGGTTTACAACCACACAAGCCGCATCCAAACGGATCGCCTGTTGCACTGGCTGATCGATCACTTCGGAAAACAACGCCTTGGGCAGCGGCGTGCCATAGACATTTGCAATGTCAGTGCGCAACACCAATGCAGGCCGGTCCTTGCCCGCGCGCGATTGCAACAATGGCGCCGTGCCCGGAGGAAGCTGGATCGCGTCGGGTGCCGCATTCGCAACGATATCAACAGCTGTAGTCATGTTTTCGATACCGCCAAGAAATGTCTTTTCGTTAAACATACCGTGGTCGATTGCGACGTCGAAACAATTTCCAGATGCCCCGAACAAGCGATTGAAACGTGCTGCTTTCATGGTGGATGTCCCCAAATACGCTCCAATATGGAAACGTTACCATGCCAAACCTATCGCTAGCTTCTTCAATGTGTCAAGATTTTTGAAATCCCATGCTTTGGGATGGGCGCAGCGTTTGAATTCACGTGAATTGCCACTGTCAATTTACTGACGAGTAATACCGCCGTGGCGGTTGCTCCGGGGCGTAAACGGCCCCGGAACTGTTTGATTTAATGCGCGAACTTGCGGATTTCTCCGCTTTCAAGGCGCGAGGTATAAGAAACCAACTCTTCTTTCACCAACTTCATCAAGAAATAGAGGCAGAAGATATTCACCACAGCCATTGTAAAGATTGCGGCGTCTGAGAAGTCGATGACCGGGCCAAGGCTGGCGGCGGCACCGATGACGATAAAGATGCAGAAGATGATTTTGAACGTCAGCTCAGATGTTTTGCCTTCCCCAAAAAGATAGGTCCAAGCTTTCAAGCCGTAATAGCTCCAGGAAATCATGGTTGAAAAGGCGAACAGAACAACTGCGACAGCTAGGACATATGGGAACCAACTGATGCCCGATGCAAACGCTGCAGACGTCAATGCAACACCAGAATTTCCGTCAACAGTCGCAATCGCAGTCCCCGCTTCGTTCAACATATAGTTGCCCGTGTTTGGATCGACGATCAACTGTTGCGAGATGACGATCACCAATGCGGTCATTGTACAAATCACAACCGTATCGATCAGAGGTTCCAGCAATGACACAAAACCCTCTGTGATTGGTTCCTTGGTTTTCACCGCAGAGTGGGCAATCGCTGCAGATCCAACACCCGCTTCGTTCGAGAACGCCGCCCGTTTGAACCCTTGGATCAAAGCTCCGACCATGCCGCCAGCAACACCAAGACCTGTGAACGCGCCTGCAAAAATCTGACCAAAGGCCCAACCGATCATGTTGTAATTCACAATCAAGATGATCAAAGCCGCTCCGACATAAAGAAGGCCCATGAACGGGACGACTTTTTCGGTAACACGCGCGATGGATTTAACGCCGCCTACGATGACCGCAAAGACGATCGCGGCAAAGATAAACCCTGTGATCAAACCTGAAAAATCAAATCCCACGACTTGCTGGATCTGCGCATGTGCCTGATTGGCTTGGAACATATTGCCGCCGCCCAATGCGCCCAGAATGCAGAAGATTGAAAACAATACCGCAAGGAATCTGCCACCCGGAAGGCCAAGTTCTTTAAAACCTTTCGAGATGTAATACATCGGACCACCAGAAACAGAACCGTCTGGATATTCGTTTCGATATTTCACACCCAACGTACATTCGGTGAATTTTGACGCCATGCCCAGAAGACCGGCAAGGATCATCCAGAAAGTCGCACCCGGACCTCCGATGCCAACGGCAACGGCAACACCCGCAATATTCCCAAGGCCAACCGTACCCGAAAGCGCTGTCGCAAGGGCTTGGAAATGGCTTACTTCGCCTGCATCATTTGGGTCAGAATAGTCGCCCTTCACCAATTGGATCGAGTGTTTGAAATAACGGAATTGAACAAAACCAAAATACAAAGTGAAAACAGACGCGGCTACAACCAGCCACATGACGATCCACGGGAAATTCGTCCCCGGGAATGGTGCAAAAACGAGACTGACAAATGGACCCGTAGTCGTGGCAAACGCCGAATTGACACGGTCTGCCATGCTTGCAGATTCCTGAGCTAGCAATGGGTTTGCAACAGCGGTCGCGACCGCGCTGGAAACGCCTAGTTTTATCGCATTTTTCATTATGTTGTTCCTTATCCGACGACCGTCACCGGCACCTCAGCATGCATCACGAGGTTCTGGGTTGAACTTCCAAAAATTCGTTTTGTGAACCCGTCAGCAGACGCACGTCCGACGATGATCTGCGCCCCGCCCGCTTCAACAGTTACGGCATTCAGCGTTTGCGCCACGTCCCCATGTCGCACCAACCCGCTGGCTTTAAAGCCGGCATCGGTCAACGCTTTGACGGCAGGTGCCACCACCCGCGACGTCGCAAGTTCGATCTCTTCTTCTCGCCTCTTGTGACGTTGTTCGTTTTCTTCGGCAGTTTGGAATGTGAATGGCGACCATTCAATGACGTAAACCGCCAAAACCTCGCAACTTTCCATTCGAGATGCCAGATCACGAGCGAACGATAATGCGCGTTCTCCAGTGTCTGTCCCGTCTAGTCCAACGACAATCTTTATTGTCATCTTGTCCTCCATGTCCGGTCTGTTTTTCATATGTTGGAGGGTCATTGCCCTCAGGGTTATGCAAAGCCTCTGACTATGCAGAGTCAAATTCACCCTTGGGTTAATATTAGGAATTATCACTAGGTATAGGGTTTATTTTTAGCGAAATTACAGTAATATTGTCGGTAATAGAGCTAAACAGTAGGTAATATTACTGATGTCTAGGGAATTGGACAAAATCGATCTCAGAATCCTTAAAGAACTGGAAACTGATGGAAGATTATCCATTGTTGAACTGGCCACTCGTGTGAATCTGACGAACACGCCCTGTTCTGAACGCGTTAAACGGTTGGAGAAATCAGGCTATATCAGCGGGTATCGCGCGCTATTGAACAAGAACCAGTTGGGTTTTAGCCATCTGACAGTGGTTCAGGTGTCATTGGCCGCGACAGGTGATAGTTCGCTTGACCAATTCAGTGATGCTGTCCACAGCATCCAAGAAGTCGAAAGCTGCATGTTGATCGCTGGGTCGTTTGATTATTTGTTGATGGTGCGCACCCGTGACATTGCCCATTTTCGCAATATCCTAGGTGACAAGATCAACAAGCTTCCGGGCATTCATCAGACCAATTCCTTTGCTGTGATGGAAGTTGTCAAAGAAACCCAAAATTACAGTAGCGTTCAGGACATCGAATAAGTGCTAAAACCGTTGGCATCGCGATGCTAATGGAATTTGGCATCACACGCGTCGACCAATGGTCAGTGGGTCGATCACCTGTCGAATATCCCAATCAATGTTAGACTCCGAGCAGCCAACAAACCCTAATAGGCGTTCATTGTCAGCAACTCATATTCCGCAACGTTGTCGTCATCCTGATTGGTTAACGTCACATGCCAGCGGACTTCGCCATACACATCTGTTCTGCGGGTTTTGTTTTTTACGGTCAGTCGAACTTTGATGCGGTCGCCCGCTGATACGGGTTTCATAAAGCGAAGATTGTCCAACCCGGTATTGGCCAGAACGGGGCCTTCGTTTGGTTCCACAAACAACCCGGCCGCAAAGGACAGCAACAAATACCCATGCGCCACCCGCCCCGGAAAGAACGGGTTTCGTTTCGCAGCCGCGTCATCCGTATGCGCGTAAAAGGTGTCGCCGGTGAATTCGGCGAAATGTTCGATATCGTCCAACGTGACTTTGCGGGACCGTGTGTGAAGCGTTTCGCCAATGCTCAGCTTATCAAAACTGCGCGTAAACGGATGTTTTGGCGCGGATGTCTCAGGCGCACCGTCGACCCAACTGCCGGAAATGGCGCTTAAAATCTCTGGGCTGCCCTGAACGGCAGTGCGTTGCATGTAATGCGTGACACCACGGATACCACCCAATTCCTCGCCACCACCTGCGCGCCCCGGTCCGCCATGCACCATATGAGGCAACGGCGCCCCATGGCCAGTCGCCTCACCCATTGAGGTCCGATTGTTGAAATATAATCGTCCGTGGAACGCAGCCGCACCAAGCGTCACGTCACGCGCCGTTTGCGCATCATTTGTGATAACCGACGCGACAAGACTGCCCTGCCCTTTGTTCACCAAAGCAATTGCATGATCCAAATCGCGATACCCCATAAGGGTTGAAACGGGTCCAAATGCTTCGACTTCGTGAATGTATTTTGCGGTATCCGGGTCCGCGCAGTGCATCAGTATCGGCGGCAAAAACGCACCCTTTTCCCGGTCGCCCTCAATAACTTCAAACGCGTCTGGATCGCCAAACACACAATCTGTTTCCTCGGATAAAATTGCGACTTTATCCAAAACATCCCCTTTTTGCGCATTTGACACCAGCGCCCCCATACGCACGCCCTTGACGCGGGGATCGCCAATGGTGACTCTGCTTAATCGGTTTGAAAGCGCTGTGATCAAGGCATCTGTATATTGCTCGGGCGCAATAATCCGACGAATGGCCGTGCATTTTTGCCCTGCTTTCACAGTCATCTCACGACTGACTTCTTTGACAAACAGATCAAATTCCGGTGTATCCGGTCCCGCATCAGGACCAAGGATAGACGCATTCAGACTGTCTTGTTCCGCGACAAACCGCACAGAGTTTTCCAGCAAATTCGGTGCAGATCGAAGCTTGAGCGCGGTTGCCGCAGAGCCCGTAAAGCTGACCACGTCTTGGCATCCCAGATGATCCAACATGTTGCCCAGGCCACCAGACACCAATTGCAATGCCCCGTCCGGCAACAGACCGCTGTTCAGCATCAATCGCACACATAGTTCTGTGACATAACAGGTGCTTGTCGCGGGTTTAACAATCGCGGGAACCCCCGCCAACAATGTCGGCGCAAGCTTTTCCAGCATACCCCACACCGGAAAGTTAAAGGCATTGATATGTACGGCCGCACCTAGAAGAGGTGTGCAAATATGTTGCCCAAGAAAGGTTCCATTGCGGCCAAGCTGTTCAATGTCACCGTCAACATAGACATGCCCATCCGGCATTTCGCGACGCCCTTTTGAGGCAAATACAAACATGGTTCCGATCCCGCCGTCGATATCGATCAAGTGGTCGGGTTGGGTTGCGCCTGTGTTGAATGACAAATCATACAATGACTGTTTGTGCTGGTCCAAATAGGTGGCAAGCGCCTTTAGCATTTTGGCGCGGTCATGAAATGTCATTGCGCGTAACGCTGGCCCGCCAACATCGCGCGCATGTGCAAGCATCGCGGTTACATCTAACGTGTCATTCCCGGCTTCGGCTATGACTTCGCCTGTGATCGCACTTTTGATTGGCCGCGCACCTGGCCCCGGTTCAATCCACTGCCCTGCCAAATAACTTGAAACCTGTTGAATTTCCATTTCCACGGTCCTGAATAATTTAGGCGATCAATTGATTGACCAACCGGTCGGTTAATGTAAGATTAATTTGAGATGACTGGCAAGGTTGAATTTATGACCCTTAATGCAAAGCAACGCGCACAACGCAGCGCTCAAGCCATGTGGGACAATGACAATGCGTCACCATGGTTCGGGATGGAGCTAACAAATGTCGATGAGGGTCAGGCGGAAATGACGCTGACCGTCACGCAGAACCACACCAATGGTCACGGCATCTGCCACGGGGGTGTCACCTTTGCCCTTGCCGACAGTACATTTGCTTTTGCCTGCAACAGCCGCAATCAAAATACTGTCGCGCAACATAATATGGTCAGTTACATCGCCCCTGCGCGCCTCGGAGATCAATTGACGGCGCGCGCGACAGAGGTGTCATTGCAAGGTCGCACCGGCATTTATGACGTCACGGTCACCAATCAGGACGCAGTTACCATTGCTGAATTTCGCGGAGTATCTCGCGCAATCAAAGGTCAACTATTTGACGAAACCGACGAAGCTTAAGAGGACAATATGAAGGATCTCAGCCCCAAACCATCAGATCTGGACCCGATTGAAACGGCCTCTGTCGACGAAATACGGGCCTTACAACTGAAACGTTTGAAATGGTCGCTTAATCACGCTTATGAAAATGTCCCCTTGTACCGCGAACGGTTTGACGCGGCAGGCGTGCATCCCGACGATGTGCAAGACCTAAGCGATCTGGCGCGATTTCCGTTCACATACAAAGACGATCTGCGAAACAACTATCCTTTCGGGCTTTTCGCAGTCCCGCGCGAAGACATTGTCCGCATCCATGCGTCCTCGGGAACCACGGGGAAACCAACAGTAGTTGGATATACGCAAGGCGACATTGATATGTGGGCTGATATGGTGGCCCGATCCTTGCGCGCATCCGGTTTGCGACGCGGAAACATTGTGCATTGCGCTTATGGCTACGGGCTGTTCACAGGCGGGCTTGGTGCGCATTACGGCATTGAACGGCTGGGCGCGACGGTCATCCCTATGGGGGGTGGTCAAACGGAAAAGCAGATCGGGTTGATCACAGATTTCAAGCCAGACGGCATCATGGTCACACCGTCTTATATGCTGAACATTCTAGAAGCCTATCAAAAGATGGGGCGCGATCCGCGTGACAGTTCATTGTCTGTTGGTGTTTTTGGGGCGGAACCTTGGACGGATGCAATGCGCCGCGAAATCGAAGAGGCCTTTGATATGCATGCCGTTGATATTTACGGTCTGTCCGAAATTCTTGGCCCCGGTGTTGCCAATGAATGTGTCGAAACCAAAGACGGGTTGCATGTGTGGGAAGATCATTTCTTTCCCGAGGTGATCAATCCTGAAACCGGTGATGTTGTCGAAGATGGCGAGATGGGCGAATTGGTCTTTACCACCTTGACCAAAGAAGGATTGCCAATGGTCCGCTATCGCACACGGGATTTGACTCGGCTGATGCCCGGAACGGCAAGGACCATGCGGCGGATGGAAAAGATCACAGGCCGGTCTGATGATATGATCATTTTGCGCGGTGTGAATGTCTTTCCCACACAAATCGAAGAACAGGTATTGGCGACAGATGGCTTGGCCAACCACTTTCAAATCGAACTGTCCAAACCCGAACGCTTGGACATCATGCGCGTGCATGTGGAATGTTTGCCCAATGCTGCGGACGAAACAGCGCGGGCTGCGGCGGCCAGTGCATTGACCAAACGGATTAAGGATATTGTCGGCGTCTCAACGCGCGTGGATGTGGGATCGCCCGGCACCGTTGAGCGTTCGCAAGGCAAAGCGCGCCGTGTCATCGACAACCGCCCGAAGGCTTAACCCATGGCGCGCACCATTGCCAAAGACCATGCGGATAAACGTAGACAAATCAGGTCATGCGCCGCGCGATTATTTGCAGAACAGGGTTTTGACGGCGCGTCGATGAATTCAGTGGCGAAGGCCTGTGGCGTGTCAAAGGCCAATATCTATCACTACTATGACAGCAAAACCGCGCTGTTATTTGATCTGCTAGACAACCATCTGCGCGACCTGCGCGATACGGTTTTTCAATCCACAAACGCCGATAACCACCCCGAAGACCAACTGCGCGATACGATCTCGGCAGTATTGTCAGCCTATGAAGGTGCCGACAACGAACACAAGATCCAACTTAGCGCCATGTCCAGCTTGCCCAAGGACCTGCAAAACACATTGCAGGGATACCAACGTGAAATGGTGGCCGCATTGTCGTCCATCCTGTTCGCGTTGGCGCCTGACGTTTTTTACAAAAATCCAAGCAAGCTGAGGGCTACGACAATGTCTGTCTTCGGCATGTTGAATTGGCATTACATGTGGAACGCTCAAGCCACCCCTTCAGAACGCGAAGCTTATGCCACGTTGGTCAGCAATCTAACGCTTTCGGGATTGAACGGAATTTAAGGCGTTACTGGTCGTAATCGATCACCAACACATCCGAAATCGGATAGGATTGGCACGACAAGACATAGCCTTTGGCGACTTCGTCATCTTCCAACGCGTGGTTCGCCGCCATTTCGACCTGACCTTCCAAAACACGACATCGACAGGTCGAACACACCCCGGCCTTGCATGCGAATGGCGCATCGATATCTTGGGCGCGCACCGCATCCAGAACGCTTGTGTTTTGATCCATTTGCAGTTTTCGCGTGGCACCATCCAACGTAACAGACACCTCCGTTGCGCTCGTGCTTTCGCTGGCCGACTTGGAAACCGCCTTGCGCGTTAATCGCCCCGGCTGGCCGCTTGCAAACAGTTCGAACTTAATCTGGTCGTCGTTCAATCCGTGTGCGCGTAACGCACTGGCTATGCCCAACATCATTGGTTCCGGCCCGCAAATAAACGCAGTGTCGACGACCTGCACATCAATCCAGCGCCGAAACAGGTCGCCGCATTTTTCTTCGGTTACACGCCCAGTGAACAGATCAATTTCTTGCGTGTCTGTTTCGAGGACATGTATGACGTTAAATCGTTGCAAATAGGTGTTTTTCAGATCTTCGATTTCGTCCCGGAACATGATCGAATTCACGCCGCGGTTCGCATAGACAAGGGTAAACTGTGCCCCCGGTTCGCGCGCCAATGTTGTGCGCAAAATTGACAGGATAGGCGTGATCCCCGAACCGCCAGCAAAGCAAAGATACGTCTTGCGTGCATCAGGTTCGATTGCAGTGTGGAACGCCCCCATCGGTTGCATGGCCTGCAATGTATCGCCTGCGGAAATGTTTTCGTTTGCCCAAGTTGAAAACGCGCCGCCCTCCACGCGTTTTATTCCAACCTGCAAAACCCCATCATCCTTGCCCGCACATATCGAATAAGAACGTCGGATTTCTTCACCCTCAAAATCCTTTTTGAAGGTAAGATACTGGCCTTGCGTAAAATCAAAAGCATCCCCCGCATCGGTCGACGGCTTCAACGTCAACACAACTGCATCGCGGATGGTCTTGTGAACATCTGTAACGGTCAGCTCATGAAATCGTGCCATTGCCCGCCCCTTAAATACATTTGAAGTAATCGAACGGTTCCAGACAGCTGTCGCATCGCCAATGCGCTTTGCAGGGTGTTGACCCAAATTGGCTGACACGCGTCAATGCCTTGGACCCACATTGTGGACAGCGTTCCGGCCCCCCTGCTTGGGACGGTGGTGCAATTCCGTATTCCTCAAGCTTGGCGCGTCCGTTGTCACTAAGCCAATCGGTTGTCCAAGCGGGTGCGATACGCCGTTCCAAAACCAGTTGCTCCACGCCGTTCGCACGCAAAGCGGTTTCGATGTCCAATTCGATCATGCGCGTTGCAGGACAGCCCGAATAGGTTGGCGTAACGGCCACATGCAATGTGTCACCTTTCCACTCAACCCCACGTACGATCCCGAGATCGACGATGGATATAACCGGAATCTCTGGGTCAGGCACGGCGTCTAACCAATCCCAAACTTGTTCAATTGAGGTTTTCATCGCCCAGCCCATTACCATTTCGAATTCGGATATGCGCGTTGCAGCCATTGCATGGTTGCCAGCAAATGACCCAAATGTTCCGTATGCTGGCGACCCGTTTTTCCGCCTTTATGCGCAAAGTCCTTGTCAGGCCGGGTCAAGGTTGCTTGATCCAAAACCCGTTCGACCAAGATGTCGTATTCGGCGCGCATACTCGCGGGGTCAGGCGCGATGCCGGCTTTAAACAACACCGCGTCGACCTCATCACCTACAAACATCTCGTTCGCAAAAGGCCACAGGTATTCAAGAGCTTGGGACATTCTCTTGTGACTTTCCGCCGACCCGTCACCCAAAGCGACAACCGTCTCAGCCGACCGTTCCAGATGATAGGCGACTTCTTTGCTGGCTTTGGCTGCAATACCGGCAATGCGCGTGTCCGTGCTGGTGATCAAATGGCCCAACTGAACAGAATGCCACGCATCAAACAAAAACTGACGCATCAGAGTCTGGCCAAAGTCGCCATTTGGCATTTCGGTCAACAACAGGTTTCGAAAATCCCAAACATCCCGCAAAAAGGCCAGCTGATCCGCATCGCGCCCTTGGCCTTCGATGTCTGCGGCGAGGCCCAACCACATCTGCGTTTGACCGATCAGATCAAGCGCTGTGTTGGCCAAGGCGATGTCTTCTTCCAAGACGGGCGCAACTCCGCACCATTCAGAAACACGATGTCCTAAAATCAACGTGCTGTCGCCCATGCGCAGCAGAAATTGAAACAACGCCTCGTCTTGTGTCATTACATATGCCCCACTTCGTCGGGGATGTCGTAAAACGTTGGGTGCCGATAGATTTTGGATTCGCTTGGTTCGAACATCGGACCTTTGTCTGACGGGCTGGATGCGGCGATATGCTGGGCTTGCACCACCCAGATGCTTACCCCTTCGTTGCGGCGGGTGTATACATCGCGCGCAGCAAGAATGGCCGCCGATTCATCTGCCGCATGCAACGATCCGACGTGGCGATGGCTCATCCCGTGCTGACCGCGAATGAAAACTTCAAACAGAGGTAATTCTTGGCTCATAACACTGTTCCTTTGTTGCGAAACGTTAGGGATTTCAATTCAGGCACCTTTGGCATCAAGGCTTTGGGTCCAAACAGGTCTTTCAGGGCCAATCGTCAAACGGCACATGGACAAACACTGGCGTTATTCTGCTGCGACTTTGCGCGCACGTTTCTTTTCGGCATGGGCCATCATGCCTTCACGCACCCACGCATTGTCGTCCCACGCCTTCTGACGCGCTGTCATCCGTTCTGTGTTGCAAGGTCCGTTGCCCGCCAACACGTCATAAAATTCCTGCCAATCCGGTTCTGAAAAATCATACCCGCCCTTGTCGTCGTTCCATTTCAGGTCCGGATCGGGCACGGTCAGCCCCAAGAATTCAGCCTGCGGGACAGTCGTATCCACGAATTTCTGACGCAGTTCGTCGTTTGAATTCATCTTGATCTTCCACGCCATAGATTGCGCGGAATGAACAGAATTTGCGTCCGAGGGACCAAACATCATTAAGCTGGGGTACCAAAACCGGTTCAGGGCGTCCTGAGCCATTTTATGCTGTGCCTCTGACCCCTTGGCCATCTTCATCATGATGTCAAAGCCTTGGCGTTGATGGAACGATTCCTCTTTGCAAATGCGCACCATCGCACGGGCATACGGACCATAGGATGTGCGTTGCAGCGGGACTTGGTTCATAATCGCCGCCCCATCCACCAGCCAACCGACAGCGCCCATATCGGCCCATGTCAACGTTGGATAATTGAAAATGGACGAATATTTCATCCGCCCGTCTAACAGCATCTGGGTCATTTCGTCCCGGCTGACACCCAATGTTTCAGCTGCGCAATACAGATACAGCCCGTGCCCCGCCTCATCTTGTACTTTGGCCAAAAGGATGGCCTTGCGTTCAAGGGTTGGGGCGCGTGTGATCCAATTCCCTTCTGGCAGCTGACCCACAATTTCGGAATGTGCGTGCTGGCCAATCTGTCGGATCAGGTTTTTGCGATATCCGTCAGGCATCCAATCACGGGGTTCGATCTTAATGTCTGCATCGACCTTGTCCTGAAAATTTCGTTCGTCCTCGGACATCTCGTCGCGCGATTTGACACCTTTGCCTGTCGACTTGATCATTTGAGCGTACATAAGATGTTCTCCTCTAGATCCGTTCCAGAATGATTGCAGCGCCCTGCCCGACACCAACGCACATTGTACACAAGGCGTATCGTCCACCAGACCGGCGCAATTGATACGCTGCCGACAGAATAAGACGCGCACCTGACATCCCCAAAGGATGACCAATCGCAATTGCGCCACCGTTCGGGTTCACATGTGGCGCATCATCCGGCACACCCAACGCGCGCAAAGTCGCAAGACCCTGACTGGCGAAGGCCTCATTCAATTCAATGACATCCATATCTTCGATACGCAGTCCTGCGCGCGCCAGCACTTTTTGTGTTGCAGGCACTGGTCCAATGCCCATGACCCGCGGTGCAACACCTGCAGTCGCCATGCCGCACACGCGTACAATCGGGGTCAAACCATGGGCCTGAACTGCATCTTCGTTGGCCAATAACAGCGCGGCGGCGCCATCATTTACGCCAGACGCATTGCCCGCCGTGACGGTCATATCTGGACCATTGATCCCCTTTAACCCTGCTAACTTTTCCGCACTGGTGCCCGGTCGCGGATGTTCATCTGCGTCGACGATGAGCGGGGCACCTTTGCGCTGCGGGATTTCGACCGGCACGATCTCTTCGGCAAAAACGCCCGCTTGGGACGCCGCCGCCCACCGGGCTTGGGACTGGGCTGCAAACGCGTCCTGATCTGCACGGTTGATATCATAATCCTGTGCAACATTATCGGCTGTTTGCGGCATGGACTCTGTGCCGTATTTCTCTTTCATCTTTGGGTTCACAAAGCGCCATCCGATGGTCGTATCAAACACCGCATTGGCCCGAGAAAACGGAGTTGTCGCCTTGGGCATCACAAAAGGTGCGCGGCTCATGCTTTCCACACCACCCGCAACAAGCATGTCACAATCGCCAGATCGAATGGCACGTGCAGCCATTCCAACGGCGTCCATTCCTGATGCGCATAGACGGTTAATGGTGGCTCCGGGAACTTCGATGGGCAGGCCAGCCAACAATGCCGCCATACGCGCCACGTTCCGATTGCTTTCGCCAGCCTGATTGGCGTCGCCTAGAAAAACATCGTCCAGACGTGACCAATCCACTTGCGCGTTTCGCGCCATAAGCGCCGCAATCGGGATCGCCGCCAAGTCATCCGTTCGCACAGCAGACAACGCCCCGCCATACCGGCCAATTGGCGTACGCACCGCGTCGCAAATGAAAGCGTCAGTCATATCATCCCCTAGCGAACATGCCGCCATCAGCGCGGCATACTTGCACGTATACCGTATTCGCAAAGTCCGTTCAACATTTATGTTACTAAATTCATCACTATTATGTATTTCTTGTAACTATATAAATTCATTTCGGTCCAGTTGGATTGAAAACACACCCCAAGCTAATCAATTTTCTTTTAGGTCAATCTGATACCTACCCTAGGGATTGTCTTTCCCTGCGCGTTCGTGATGTACAAGATTGTGGTGATTAAAGTTGCCCATCGGATTACCCGTTCGGAGTTTAAAGACAGCTATGGCGCAAGACCTATGCAAGCTTTTAGCCACTCAGGCTGCGGAAAAAATCCGAGACGGCCACATCACTTCCGAAGCGTTGGTGAGTGCCTGTCTGGCTCGAATTTCTGAAACCGACGATGTGATCAAGGCATGGACTTGGATTGATCCAGATTACGCCCTTGCCCAAGCCAAAGAAGCTGACCGTATTGCGCAGGCTGGAAACGTGACCGGCGCGTTACATGGCGTCCCAGTGGGCCTCAAGGACATTATCGACACCAAAGATATGCCGACACAATGCGGCACACCCATTCTGGCCGATCATCAACCCACAGCAGATGCGCGTTTGGTCGAACACTTGCGCAAGGCGGGTGCCGTCATCATGGGCAAGACCGCAACAACCGAATTCGCGTATATGCATCCCACCACAACAACCAATCCGCATGACGCGTCACGATCTCCGGCGGGCTCGTCAAGCGGATCAGCGGCCGCAGTTGCAGCCCGACACGTGCCTTTGGCGGTCGGAACACAAACTGGCGGTTCAGTCATTCGACCTGCTTCTTTTTGCGGGGTTTATGGAATGAAACCATCGCGCGGGTTGATTTCGCGCACGGGTGTCTTTCGCACATCAAGAGCACTGGATCATGTCGGCGGTTTCGCAAACTCGATCGAAGACATCAGTCTGCTGATCGACGTGCTTGGAGGCTATGACCGATCAGACCCTGATAGCTTTGCCGATGCTCGACCAAATCTGTTGAATAGCGCCCAAGACGAAACGTCCTTTGAACCGAACATCGCTTGGTTTGATTTTTCGTTTCATGATCGGTTGGATGATGGTGCCCGTTCCGGGTTTGATCGTTTGATTGACTCACTTGGCCCGCGTGTTGAACGGCTCTCGAATGTGCCGCAGGTGGCAAACCTGACAGATGTGCACAAAGCTATATATGATTATGAACTGACGCAGAACATACGCAAAATTGCCGCCACGCATGGTCAGTTATTAAGTGATGAAATGCGTGCCGCCATTCAACACGGCACAAACATCAGCCAAGATCAGTACGAAGACGCAATCGCGCTGAAAGAAAACGCAAACGCCTTTTTCCAAAGTCACTTTAACGATTTTGACGCGATCCTAGCGCCATCAGCAACAGGTGAAGCCCTGCCATTGTCCGCAGGTTCCACAGGAGATTCAGTGTTTTGCAAAATCTGGACGCTCGCCGGATTGCCCACATTGACGCTGCCCTTGTTGGCTGGCGAAAATAATTTGCCAATTGGTGTCCAATTGGTCGGTGCTGCGGGAAAAGACGATCATTTGATGCGTACGGCATCTTGGATCCAAAACGCGCTCTGATTTGACCGTTTTCTTACGCGTCCCAAGCCACTCGGAACCCCATATGGGTCGTCGCGCTGTCTGGAGAATTTCCCGTGCGGGCCGCAATCCTGTACCGATAGCAATAGGAGTCGTGGCATAGGAATGACCCCCCTTTGATCAGCTTGTATCCGTTCGCCGCAGATTGCCGTTGATTACCGTTGGATGACAAGTGAAACGGTTCAGCCGTCCATTCCCACACGTTTCCAACCATGTTGAACAACCCAAAACCGTTCGGCTTGAAAGACCGCGCCGGTGCGGTTGTCTCATAACCATCCAAACATGTATTTTTGTTGGGAAATTTTCCTTGCCAGATATTGCAAGGGAAATGACTGACATCATCCGGCGGCTCATCGCCCCAAGGGAACGCAACATCACCCTGCCCGGCGCGCGCCGCATGTTCCCATTCTGCTTCTGTTGGTAAACGTGCCCCAATCCACTCTGCATACGCACGCGCGTCATTCCAAGAGACTTGCACAACCGGGTGATCCGGATGATACGCAGAACTTGCTGTCTCGGGACCATTCAGTTCTCGCCAATTGGCCCCATAAACTTGGCGCCACCACTGAACATTCGCCACGCCTTTGGTTAGACCCACATCGTCGCGCACCTGAGCCCAAAAGACAAAAGACCAGCCGTATCGTTCTGCCTCGGTTTGATACCCGGTGGCGTCTACAAATGCGGCAAATTCCGCATTCGTCACAGTCGTTTCGCCCATAAAAAACGGTTCAAGTTTTTGTTCACGCACAGGAGATTCTGCGTCTTCGTGGATAATCGGATGGGCGGTTCCGACCAATGCTGTACCGCCCGGAATTCGTTTTGCATTTGGCCGCATGCCTTTGCCCGCCCCAAACGGAACAGGCGTCACCGGGCGCGCATTACGATCCGATGCCGGAGAGCAACAAGAAGTCTGATCAGGTCGGGTCATCGTGCAATGATTACCCTAATTTGACCACGATATCCAGATTTAGGTATTTTATTCATCACGTTACAGCATTCCACGAATTGTCAGGCAATTCCATTCCGTGGACACAAAACTGTTTGGTTTGATGATGCGGGTCAAACGGAACCACGGTTATTTCAGCCATACACCGGGAGCCAGCAAGGCGGTGGGTTGTTGAACCTCAATCAGGTTAACACCGCCTCGCGCTTGGGCATCTGCCAATGCCTTGGCGAAACCATCAACATCGCTGACATGCGCCGCCCCGGCCCCAAAAGATTTTGCCAACGCGCAAAAGTCCGGATTGACCATGTCAGTACCGGACACACGCCCCGGAAACTCACGTTCCTGATGCACACGGATCGTTCCGTATCGTGCGTTATTTACAAGAATGACGGTCATGCGCAGATTGTGCTGACACGCGGTCGCCATCTCTTGCAGCGACATCATAAAACACCCATCCCCAGCGACAGCAAAGACGTCACGATCCGGGGACGCCGTCGCAGCCGCAACCGCTGCGGGCAGTCCATATCCCATCGACCCTGACGTTGGTGCCAATTGCGATCCCGGACGCCGATATCGATAAAACCGATGCAACCAGCCAGCATAGTTTCCAGCCCCGTTGCAAAAAATTGCATCTGGTGGCAACGCCTTGTTCAGATGGGCGAAAATTGGAACCAAAGGGTCATCCACGAAACTGTCGGGATCGCTATAACCCTCATAAGCTGACCGCAATCCACGGCATCGGTCCGCGAACCGATCCGGTGCAATCGGGGCCCAATCGTTTACCGCTTCGCAAAAGCTTTGCGTATCCGAAACAAGCGAAATCTCGGGCTCATAAACGCGCCCCGGTTCCTCGGGTTCGGGAAAAACATGTGCCAACATTTGATCGGGCACAGGAGAGTTGACCAACGTGTACCCTTGTGTGGTCATCTCACCCAGCCTTGGGCCGACGGCGATCAATAAATCCGTTTCGGCCAGAGCGTCTTCTAGATAGGGCGTTTTACCAACAGCGAAATGGCCAACAAAATTCGGGTGTTCATGATCCATCAAACCCTGCGAACGCATCGACACGGAAACCGGAATGCTTTGTTTCTCGGCAAAGCTGGCCAAAGCCTTTATGCCCGCATCTGACCAACCACCACCACCGGCCATGACCAAAGGGCGTTGCGCCTTTGATAAAGCTTGTTTTAGGGCGTCCAAACGTTCAGGCGCAGGTTGATAACGTGCAGCAGCGATCCGCCGCGGAGGCTGAGGTAATTCAATTTCGTCATAAAGCATGTCTTCGGGCAGTGACAAAACCACAGGGCCCGGACGACCTGACAACGCAGTGCGATATGCGCGCGTTACAAATTCCTGCATGCGCGTGGCGTCATCAATTTCAGCGACCCATTTGGCGACCTGACCAAACATGCGACGGTAATCAAGTTCTTGAAAGGCTTCGCGTTCGGTCATGTTGCGCGCAACTTGCCCAATGAACAGGATCATCGGAGTCGAATCCTGAAAGGCCACGTGCAATCCGGCACTGGCGTTTGTTGCACCGGGGCCGCGCGTCACCATTGCGATGCCGGGCTGGCCGGTCAGCTTGCCATAGGCATCCGCCGCCATCGCCGCACCGCCCTCTTGGCGACAGGTGGTAAATTCGATCTCGTTTTCACGTCCATGCAACGCATCCAAAACCGGCAGATAGCTTTCGCCCGGTACGCCAAACACATGGCGCGTGCCCTGACCAATCAAAAGGTCAACAAGGTGGTCCGCAGCGCGGCGCGTATTCGCAGATTTGGTCATATTCAAAAGCCTGTTGGAAAGAGTCGTGCAATGTTCACACACACTCTGACCAATCGCCGACCAAGTGCAAGCTTAGCCGTTGTCGCGTTCGAAAATCCAATTGTGATCAGGATGGTTTTCAAATCGCCATTTGCGCAATGGGCCAGCCATAACATTCAGGTAATACAGCTCGTATCCATAGGGCGCACCGCAGGGGTGATGACCTTTGGGCACCAAAACGACATCGTGATCCTGTACGCTCATCGTTTCGTCCAACGTGCCGTCTTCTGTCCAAACACGCTGATGAGCGTATCCTTGTGACGGGTTCAGCCGATGGTAATAGGTTTCTTCAAGATATGTCATCTCGGGGTAATTGTCTTCATCGTGCCGATGCGGCGGATAAGATGACCAATGCCCGGAAGGTGTGAAAACTTCTGTCACCAAAAGGCTGTCAGCGACGTCACGCCCTTCCATGGCGATGTTGTTGATGTACCGTGTGTTGGTGCCTTTGCCCCGTTCTTCCAGCGAAATGCCTTCAGGACCAATCGCTTGTGCTGCATGCCCGCCGGTGCCCGGTGCGGAACACACTGCCAAAGTGCAATCTGTTGTCGCATGCGCCACCCAATCCGACCCGTTAGGAACGTAAAGGCAGGCGGGCGGCGTTTTTTCAAAGACGTTCATTCGATCGCCCATTTCGCCGAACTCTTGGCCACCAGCAGACAATTCTGCCTTGCCTTCGACCAGAACCAAAATGACTTCGCGTGCATCCGTCTGTTCAGCGACCTTGTCGCCTGCGCGCAAACGATAAAGCCCAAAGCCCACATACCCCCAGCCCGCGCTGTCCGGTGTGATGTCGTGAACTTTACCCGTCGACGTGCTTGGCCTTACGCGTAGGTCACTCATTTTCATTCCGATTCAATTGCTTAATTCCTAGACCTCAAGTGACGTCCGGGCATCATCCCACAGATCGCACAGCGCCTGATAACGCCCCGCCATATCTGTAATCGCGTCTTCGGCGGGCAATTTGTCAAGCATATAGGCCGCTGCGGCATCTGAAAAGATTGTACGCCCAACAGCGAACCCTTTGACCAGAGGGAATTTAGCGGCTGATTTGAAGCTTCTGGCAAGTGTTTCTTCGGACTCACCCAGCCCCAAAACAACGATGCCGTGGACATGTTTGTCATGGGACAAAATGCAATTGCATGTCATTTCCCACGCGGCATCAGACGTCATTGGTTCCAATTTCCACCAGTCAGGGTAAACGCCCATGTCGTAAAACCGGTCGATCACTTTGGCGGTTGTATCGTCGTGTACGGGGCCCACTTTGGATGGAATAACCTCAAGTAAGAACTCAAGGCGGTTTCTTCGGGCCGCATGGAACAGACGTAAAACAACGTCCTCTTGCTGCGCTTTCAATTCAGCCGTGTCATCCGGGTGATAGAAACATAAAACCTTGACCACATGTTCCTTGGGCCATTCCGACAATCCACCAAAATCAGGGCCAACCTCGGGTTCTAATTCAAGCGGGCGCGATCCGGGCAATTCGACCGGTCGACCTATCCAAAGACCTTGACCTGCGGCCTGGTACAATGCGTCACTGCCCAGTCTGCCGTCACACAACAATCCATACCCGTCGCGCCCATCCGCCACGTTTTCACAGGCCTGAATACACAGCGATTTAAACGCGCCTATCTTTTCGACAGTCGCGCCTTTTAGGTCCTCCAACTGCATTCGATGATCGAATGCAAAGATGCGAACCGTATCCCAATGCGTGGTGCGTGTCGTCGACCAGTGCAACTGTTCTAATTCTTGATCTTTGCGCAACGCCGGGGTTCTCACCCCCCGTTTCAAGAACGTCTGAAGTTCGGTCCATGATGGATATGCCGGGGCGCATCCATGCCGGCTGACCGCGAATGCCCCGCACGCGTTTGCATATGTCAGCGCAGTTGGCCAATCCTCGTCATCAAGCCAACCGCGTAGCAGGCCGGACATAAACCCATCCCCCGCGCCCAAAACATTGAAGACTTCGATTGGGAAACCAGGTCCTGCTTCGCCTTCATCCAACGAATCTGCAATGTCGCCCGTAAAGGCCACGGCCCCCATAGGCCCGCGTTTGCACACAAGGGTGGCGTTGCTGACGGCGCGAACGGCGCGCAGCGCGGTGATCGTATCGGTCGATCCACCGGCGATGTGAAATTCTTCTTCGGTGCCAACGATCAGGTCAAAGTAATGCAATGTCGATTGCAGTTTTTTCGTTACTTTTTCGCTCTCTATAAAGCGTTCTTCGCCCGCCCCATGTCCGGCCAACCCCCAAAGATTTGGACGGTAATCAATATCCAACGCGGTCCGCGCACCGGATTTTCGGGCCAATTGTAAGGCCTTTATCACAGCGGCTTCAGTACTTGGATTACTCAGATGCGTCCCTGTCGCAACAACGGCACGGGCTTGTGCGATAAAGTCTGGATCGATGTCATCAACACCCAACGCCATATCCGCACAGTTTTCGCGATAAAAGATGAGCGGAAACTGCTCTTCGTCGCGAATGCCCAGCAACACCAGCGCGGTCAGTCGTGTGGGGTCTGTGGCGACGCCTGTCACATCAACCCCTTCACGCACCAATTCCTCGCGGATATAACGGCCCATATGTTCATCGCCAACGCGGGTGATCAACGCAGACTTCAAACCAAGGCGCGCCGTACCGACCGCCATGTTTGTTGGTGATCCCCCGACATATTTGTCAAACGATCTCATGTCTTCCAAACGTCCGCCCACTTGTCCACCATACAGATCGACCGACGAGCGGCCTATGGTGATCAAATCAAGTGGCTTGCTCATGACCCGGTCTCCAAAACCTCTTTCAAATCGACCACACGGCGTTCAATTACCGACAACAATGCAGCCTCGGCCAAGGCCAAGGCCATGTACCCATCATGCCCAGTCGTCGGGGTTTGAGTTTTTTCCGACAAGGATTTCACAAAGGCCGAAATTTCGACCGCGTAAGCATCCGCGTATCTGGACATGAAAAAGTCCTGCAACGCTGGACGCGTGAAGCCTTTGTCAGTGGCCACTGTCACACGACTGAGGTGATGATTGTCCACGGCGACGGACCCTATTGACCCATGCACTTCGATGCGCTGATCGTATCCATACCGTGCTCTGCGTGAGTTGGTAATTGTGGCCTGACGCCCGCTGGCTGTTGTCAAAATGACGTTCGCGCTGTCATAATCACCAAGCTTGCCAATCTCTGGATCGACCAGATTGCTTGCTGCGGCTTGGACGGTCGTAATGTCTTCTTCAAGCAGCCAACGCGCAATATCAAAGTCGTGGATCGTCATATCCCGGAAAATCCCGCCGGACCGGGTGATGTAATCTGCCGGTGGCGGACCGGGATCGCGCGATGTGATCGTGACCATTTCGACATTGCCGATTTGCCCATCATCAATAGCGCTTTTTAAGGCTTGGAAATCTGGATCAAAACGCCGATTGAAACCAACCATTAAGGTCGCTTTGGCGTTTTCTACAATTGTCAGACATTCCCGAACGCGCGTCAGGTCCAGATCAATCGGTTTTTCGCAAAAGACGGCCTTTCCCAGTCGCGCAAACTGTTCAATCAGATCGGCATGCGTATCAGTCGGCGTACAAATGATCGCTGCGTCGACATCATCTGAATGTGCAATTTCGTCAATAGTCCGAATATCGCAACCATGCTTTTGCTGAACAAACTGCGCTGCCGCAGCAACTGGATCAGCGATGGCAACAAGCTTGGCGTCCGCAACTGTAGCAATTGCATCGGCATGGACCTGACCTATACGGCCAGCCCCAAGAACGGCAAATCTAACGTTCATTTAACTTCCTTTATTCAGGATATGCACCCGGAACGAATTGATCAAAATCAACAACAGATCCGGTCATAACACCACTTTCAGGGCCTAACATATAGCTTGCCAAAGCTGCTAAGTGCGCTGGTTTGACCAACATGCCAAGCGGTTGTTCTGCTTCGGCTTTGGCCAACCAATTGTCATCGGCCCCATGCCACTTCTTTTGAACGACGTCTTCGCCTTCGGTGTCCATCCACCCCGGCGCAATCGCATTGACGCGAATGCCATCGGACCGCAACGCCATAGCCGCGTTTTTGGTGATGTTGGCCATCGTCGCCTTTGATGCCGAATAAGGCGCGAGGAAACTTTGGCCAACATGTGCGGCCGTCGACAAAACCGTCACGCAAGTCGCTGAATGTCGATTAGCACGCGCCAGGGTCGCCAACCGTTGTAAGGCAAAGAATGGCCCCTTTGCGTTGACGCCAATCAACTTGTCCCACAAGGCAGGATCTGTATCTAGGATACCGCCCCGATTTGACAAACCCGCCGCGTTCACCAGTGCTGTTGCCTGACCAAACGCGTCCACGCACGCATCAACCATTCCTTGGGCTTGAACAGCATCGGCCATATCCACTTGGACAAACCGAACATCTGCGCCCGTCTGTGACAGCGACTTTGCCGCGGTCACGCCCTTTTTGTTGTCACGCCCTGCAATCACCATCCGGCGGCACCCATCCGCAATCAAACGCGTTGCGATTGCGTGTCCGACGCCCTGAGAGCCTCCTGTTACAATCGCGACCGTGTCAACATGCGGTTGATCCAGTTTGACGGGCGGCTTCACTCAGACAGCCTCGGCATACTCAGGTTGCGTCTTTGCGCCGGTGATATAGGCAACGATGTCCTGTCCGTCTGTTTCTTCTTTTTTGAGGTTCGCGCAGATACGGCCCCGTCGGAACACGACAATGCGGTCCACCAAATCCATGACTTGGCGCATATTGTGGCTGATTAGGATCAGGGGTTCGCCCTGCTCTTTCAGCTGGCGCACAATGTTTTCGACCTGTGCCGTTTCCTGAACGCCCAAAGCTGCCGTCGGTTCATCCATGATGGTCAGTTTGGAATGGAATGTCGCCGTGCGCGCAATCGCAACACATTGGCGTTGGCCGCCAGACATGTTCCGGATCGTATTGCGAATATTTGGAATTTTCACAGCTGTCTTTTCCAAGCCCGCAATCGTGTCTTCGCGCATGCTTTTGTAGTCCAACAAACGAAACGGCCCTAGCCAGTCGGCTTTGGTCTTTTCGCGCCCTAGAAACAGGTTATCTGGAACATCAAGATCATCTGCCAGCGCTAAGGTTTGAAAGACCGTTTCGATCCCGGCCTCTCTGGCATCTAACGGACCTGCGAAATGGACAGGCTGGCCGTTAAAAATGATGTCCCCGCTGGTGCGTTGTTCCACCCCAGTGATTTGTCTGACAAAGGTTGATTTACCAGCACCGTTGTCCCCCATGATGGCGACGTGTTCACCCTTGTGCAAAGTAAAATTCGCATCCGTCAGGGCATGAACGCCGCCATAGTGTTTTGTCAGACCTTTGGTTTCGAGAATAATATCGCTCATGGTTTTAACTCCTCGAAGCCGCTTGTTGTTGCCGCCATTGGTCCAGCACAACAGCACTGATGATGATCGTGCCCATGGCCATCAATTGGTAAAACGCATCCAGTTTGATGAACAAAAAGCCTGATTGAATCACGCCGAATACCATGGCGCCCAACACTGTGCCGATGATCGAACCGCGCCCACCGGTCAGTGAAACGCCGCCAATGACGGCCATCGCGATGGCGAACAATTCATAGAACTGGCCCATGCCGGTTTGTGCCGTCAGGTTTTTCGAACTCAGGATGATCGCTGCGAACGCGGCCAGCATTGACGCAATCATGTACACCAACACTTTGTGGCGTTTGACATTGATACCCGACATACGCGCGGCATCTTCGTTTGATCCAATGGCGTAAGTATGTTTGCCATAAACGGTATATCGCAACACCAGATGGAACAGGACAGCCAACATAATGAACCAGACGACTGGCATCATGCCCGACCCGAGAAATTCATAGCCTTCCGTGGGGAATGATACAGGCTGACCGCGTGTCCACCACTGTGCGATGCCACGGCAAATCAGAAACATTCCAAGCGTTGCGATGAATGGCGGAATGCGCGTGAATGCGATCAAAGAGCCGTTGATGGCCCCAATAAAAGCGCCAAACATCAGCCCAACGACTATGGGAATAAGAACTGGCAAATCAAAAGCCCACGTCCCGAAAACCGCCTTTGGGTTTGGGTTGCCGTTGACCAATTCGGTCTGTGCAAAGCTCATGACAATCATGGCCGTCGCGCCGACCAAGGGCCCGGATGACAAGTCGATCCCGCCCGAGATAATAACCTGTGTAACGCCTAATGCGATGATACCGATAATTGCCACCTGAAGGATCATGATCTTGATCCGTGCGATATTCAGGATTGTACCGTCACGCTTTTCATTGAAGTCAAACAGCATGCTCTGACCGTTCATATACGGTAGCAATTGCCCAAGTGCTTCGAAGATCAGAATGATGATGATAAGTGCAAAGAAGATATTTATTTCATTCGGCCATGCACGCTTGGACTTGTCGTATTTAAGTCCGCCGATGCCATCAGATGTATCCGCCATTGGTTGTCCTCAGACCGGGAAAAACCCGTAAATTGGGGGAAAGATGCAAGGCAATCCAAATCTTTGGTTGCCCTGCATCCGTTTTTAGATCGACTTAGTTTTGGCTGATAAAGTCGCCAACATTGCCAGGAGTGACCAGCTTGAATGGGATGTAGACTTTCTTGTCCACATCTTCACCTCGTGCCAGTTTAAGCGCAGTCGCAACCGAACCAGAACCCTGACCGTTTGCGTCTTGGAACACTGTGACGTCCAAATCACCGGCTTGCATAGCAACCAGCGCGTCTTGTGTAGCGTCAACACCACCGACTTGGATTTCGGCCATATCGATGCCAGCAGACTTCATCGCCTGAATAGCGCCAATCGCCATTTCGTCGTTGTTGGCCAGAACGAAATCGAAGTCTTCGCCAGAGGACAACCAGTTCGCCATAAGATCCTGTGCTTTGTCACGTGACCATTCAGCTGTCTGCTGATCGATTACTTGCATAAAGTTACACATATCAATGCCGACAACGTCTTCGACGTCTTTGGTCCGCTGAACAGCCGCTTGGTTCGACAGCTGACCCATCAAGACATAACCTTTGGCGCCGCCTGCCTTACCTGCTGCACGCAAGTTGCGGCAAACCTGAAACGCTTCCAGTGTACCGGATTCGATTTCGTTGGATGCAACGAACGCTTGACCATCAGGCAGTTCGTTTACATTGACCGGCTCGCGGTTGACGTAAACCAATGGAATGCCCGCTTCGTTCGCAGCATTTGTCATCGCTTGAGTTGCCGATGTATCCACGGCGTTCACGATGATTGCATCAACACCAGAAGCAATAAAGTTGTTGATCTGGTCTAGCTGCTTGGCCACGTCATCAGTTGCGTCTTCAACTTGAAGATCAACACCATCCAATGTGTCCGCATATTCCGTCATACCATTGCGCATGACAGTTAGAAAGTTATCGTCAAAACGTGCGATCGATGCGCCAATTGTTTCCGCCATCGCAGTTGTCGATAAAAGCGCTGTAAAACCCACAGCAATAAGAGTTCTCTTCATATTATCCTCCCAATGTCAGGTGTCCGGCGCACCATTACTTTTTGCCGGAACCCCGTTTCCGAGGCCGTATTGCTCGCCCTATGCCGCCTGAACGGAAAGGTATGAGCGAATGAAATCCATAGATTCCGCAAGAGCATCTTGCGGTGTTTCCATGGCATGAATTTTTTGGGCGAAGGGCTCAAACGAGAATGGCCCTGTATACCCGCCCGCCAAAAGTGAATTGATCTGAGCCATGTTGCCCAGACGATCTTGTGGGCCGACAAGGCCTCTGTGAGCGTCGCGTAGATCGCTTACGTCAATGTGATTTTCGTCAACTCCAGAAATATGAACGATCCCGGTCATACCAGGAAAGACTTCTGTTTCGCCCGCCACATGGTGGTGAAACGTATCATGAATAATCCGGAAATTTTGATCTCCGTCAACAGCAGCTATCGCATCTAGCGCTTCGCGTTTGCTGCGCAGCGACGACGTTTCAAAACCCAGCGGCTCAATGAAACCCATAATGTCAGCTTCTTCCAACATCGGCTTCAATATTTTCAGAGCAGAGCGCAAATTGGCCTGGCGTTCGCCATTTCCAATACCCACTCCGTCGTTTCGCGGTATCAGGCCTATCGCTTCGGCACCGGAATTTTTCGCATGTTCGATCAGTGCCTTGGCATTCGTTCGCGAGACATCAGACAGGTCATTGAATGACGACACTTGAGCCAAGGCCAGCAGGCGCAATCTATTTTGGCGCGCAATGTTCCCCGTGACCCGTGCACCGACTTCGCCAAACAAAGGAGCAGGCAAATCATTGCGCAGCTCGACGCCAACGCAACCAAGATGCGTCGCCATATTCAGGACGTCTGAGACAGCCATCTTTGGGCAAGCCATGTGATTAAGCGCGAACTCCAATCTCCCTCCTCCCACAGGAAACAATTTCAACTTATCCTAAAGCTGACCGAAAGGGTATGAGGTCGTCAAGCAAAATGAATGTTTCATGTCAAAATAAATACAGAATATTCATTTTGCCGCAGAATATTCGTTTTAAATATCGGATTTCGGCGGCCCCAGACCGAGTCACACGCCACGTTGGTCAAGTTCGGGCACAGAATCACTCACTGAATTCGCCCACGATCGGCTCTACTTCCGACACGGATTCTAGGGCGGAATGTTGTTGAAGAGCGTAACACCAATTCGTCTCCGTTCATTGCGGTAAGCTGGTCGGTTATCACACGCGCCCAAGGCGGCCTTCTACATTCGACCATCTGCATCTTCGCAGGTCAGGCAAATCCCGGTGACAACGGGACAGTGCTTAAATTATCGTGTACCACTGCAAGAGCCGGCTGGCGTGCCCAAAGTTGGCGCTACGCAATCATAGATTGCGCGCCTTTGTTTCACAGTTGCATCCCGATTAAGGAAACGCATTTGCGGATTAGCCAAGACAACAAAGCGGAGGATCAGATTGATCCCGCTTCGACCATATAGTTGTTCGCAGTACACATCGCCGCATCGTCAGACGCCAAAAAGACCACCATCCGAGCGACGTAAACCGGATCAATCAAGTCTGGCAGGCATTGGCGTGCGCGGTGTGCTTCCAGATTTTCCGGCGTGGCCCACAGTTCCTTCTGCCTATCAGTCATGATCCAACCAGGAACGACTGTGTTGACCCGGATGCGGTGGTCCCCCAAATCGCGGGCCATTGTCCGAGTTAATCCATGCACAGCACCTTTGGCGGTAGCATAAGCCGGAAATCCCCCGCCCGCTTCCCACCAAGAATTCGATCCAATATTGATAATTGATCCCGCTCCGTCAGCGATCATGTCAGGAGCCACGGATTGGATGGCAAAGAACATGTGACGCAGGTTCGTTTGCATACGTTCGTCCCAATATTCGGGTGTCACATCCTTCCAATCATGGCGATCATCACGGGCTGCATTGTTGACCAATACCTGTGCCGACCCTATGCGATCCCTAAGCGCGACAAAGCCTTCTTGCATTGCCCCGATATCGCGCAAATCGCAGATTTCGAAGGTGACGTCGCCCTCTGTGCTTTCCACCAATTGCGCGCTTGAGGTCTCGTCCAAATCTAGAAAACCGACACGCGCACCTTGTGCCGCAAATGCACGAACGATGTCAGCGCCGATACCAGAAGCACCGCCGCTGACAAAAACCGTTTTACCGTCGAGGCTGGGATAATTTGCAAAACGCATAGCGGATCCTTTGAACGTCAATGTCAGATCAGGCGAACCCTACAGACATTTACAATAAGGAAAAGTCTCAATCAGTTTGCAAATTCAGGCCAAAGAGTTTGCAAACCCTTCAAACTTCAACGAGATCAACGACTTCTGCAAACTTTGCAAAGAACTTAGATGCCAATTTCTTTGACGTTGCCGTGATCAACCGGCTGCCCAATTGCGCAAGCTTTCCGGTAATTTCTGCGCGTGCATCATAGGTTAGGATGGTTTGACCATTGGTCTCTTCCAAGGTAACGTCCGCACCACCTTTTGCGTTGCCTGCCGCGCCGCCGTTCCCCTGGCCCGTAAGTGAAATTGCTTCAGGTGCACCGCTTGTGTCCAACATAACAGTTCCCGAAAACCGCGCTTTTACTGGACCAACTTTCAAGACGACCTTCGCCTCAAGTTCGGTGTCGGAATGTTTGATCAGCTCTTCGCAACCAGGAATGCACTGCTGCAAAATTTCAGGGTCATTTAACGCGGCATAGACGCGGTCTTTTGGTGCGTTGATTGTAATCGTGTCTTTCAGTTCCATTTTCTTTTCCTTCTTAACAACAGGGGAATTTGACTTGCGCCAACAGCTCAGCTTGTTGGGGTGTCAACTTTGGGCGCAAAAAGCGTTTCAATCTGCGCCAAATCATTGGTGGTGGACCGCGTTACGTTGAGGCGCGCGGCGCACTTGCGTCAGTTGCGCGAGGATCGACAAAGCAATTTCAGAGGCTGATATTGCATTGATCGGCAATCCAACCGGCGCCTGAACACTATCTAGGGTTTGCGCATCGATGCCTTCGTCTGACAGCTTTTGCGACAAGCTCGCGTATTTCTTGCGGCTGCCAACAAAACCCACGAATTCCGCGCGCGTGGTCAATGCACTGCGCAAACAAGCAAGGTCATTTTTGCCTTGGGTGGCAACCACGATCATACGTCGTGTCCCCCCTTTTACCTCTTTAGCATCCTCCGGGGTCGCTTCACGCAGTATCCAGCCAAACTCTGGAGCCAGACGTTTCAACGCATCAGCCACAGGTGAGGCGCCAAAGATCATCAATTCATCTTGCGGCAAAACCGGTTCGACAAAGATATCCAGCGTGCCTTGCGACGGGCATCCATTGCGGGCAAATTGAACTCCGTCGCGTTCCTCGCCGGCACTTATGCCTTGTTCGGCCAATGCATCTTCGGGATGGATCGAGATAAACTGAGGAGCGGTTTCGACAAACGCGCGTTGTACGGCACGCTCAATCGCGCCGCGCACGCATCCACCGCCGATCCATCCTGACAAGATCTCTCCGTCTGCGGAAATAAGCGCCTTTGCGCCCGGTTTCGCTGCGGTTGCTCCAACTGTGCGGATCACGGTTGCAATTGCAAACCCTTCATCGCGTGATTGCAAATCACGGATGAGATTGGCCATATCGGCTTCCATTAAATCAACAGGCATCACAGGCTCATAAACTCCTGTTCCAAAGCGTTAAGGTCAGACAACCGATTGGCCGCATAGAACCCATCGAGATACGGCAACCCTGCCGCCATCGCACCGGCCACGGGTTCGTAATCGCGCCAGCCTTTGAGAGGGTTCAGCCAAACAATCCGACAACCGCGTTTCTTAAGCTGGGCAAGTGCGCCAGCCAATCGTTCAGGCGGATCGGTGTCATATCCATCGGACAGGATCAAAACGACACTTCGTCCATCGACAAATCGGCGCGCGTATCCACGTGCGAACAAATCCAAAGACGCGCCGATTTTTGAGCCCCCACCAAACCCGTCCGCCATCAAAGACAAGCGTCCAATGGCGCGCATCGCATCGCGGTCGCGCAAAGCGTCGGTTATCCGTACAAGGCGGGTGTGAAACAGATAAGCATCCGCCTGAGTGTCCGATCGCAAGAGCCCGGCAAGAAAGGCCAGAAACACACGGGCATACACCGTCATGGACCCAGACACATCGCACAGAGCCGCAATTTGCACGGGCCGATCTGGACGGTGTTTGTGGTAAAGGCGCAAAGGCACACCACCCGTCGATAGACTGTGGCGGATGACTTTGCGAAAATGCAATCGCCGCCCACGCCGCGCGTTCTTGTGACGTCTGGATCGCCGGTCACGCAACGCGGCCCCTAACCGTCTGGCGACATTTTCGGCCTCGGCAATGTCTTCTGGGCGGATCATATCACGCAGATCGCGTTGCATCAGGTTTTGCGTTTTGGTGGCAATCAGCTTGCCTTCACCATCGCTGTCTGCCTCGCCATCCCCACCATCTGGCGTTGTCGCGGCCCCCGTTCCTGACGCTTCGCCCTGAGCATCACGCGAAGAATGCACATGATCGTTGGCTGGGGTTTGCGTATTTGGCATCACCTTTTGACGCACACGACCCGCGTCGCGCCAAAAGCTGTCGAACAATTGGTCAAAGCGTTGCGCGTCTTCGATGCAACTTGCGCACACCGCTTTCAAAGCACGGCGCGCGGTGTTCGGATCGGTTGCATCGACATGGGACAATGCGGCAAGGGCGATTTCGGTTTCAGCAACCCCCAAGCGCATTCCGTTCTCGCGCAGATGCGCAACAAAGCCCGACATGCGTGCCGCTGGTCCAGGGTCTCGTGCCGCAAAGCGTGTTACCCGTGTCATGCCGCGCGCCCCGCTAGGCGTTGCGCCACTTCAGTGGAGATGTTGGCACGATCTGTTTGCGTTTTCAGCAATGTTGCCAGCGTCACCTGCAAGACCGCAGGATCGTCCGTCAAATCAGCGACCCCAAGTCCCATCAAAGCCGCTGCAAAATCCAACATCTCGGCGATGCCGGGCGTCTTTTCTAAATCTTCCTTTCGCAGGTCCTGTACAAACCCAACGATTTGTCCGGCCAGCCGCGCCTCTATCTCGGGGCAACGCGCGTTGAGAATGGCCAGCTCAGTCGAGCGGTCAGGATATTCCACATGCGCGTACAAACAGCGACGGCGCAACGCATCAGACAAATCACGCGTCCCATTTGCCGTCAGAATAACGATCGGGCGGGATTTGGCGGTGATCGTGCCCAATTCAGGCACGGTGATTTGGAAGTCTGACAGAACTTCTAACAGATACGCTTCGAATTCTTCGTCTGCGCGGTCAATTTCGTCAATCAACAGCACAGGTGGGATGTCTTGGCGAATGGCGCGCAGCAACGGGCGTTCCAACAGGAATTCCTCTGAGAATATACGCGCCTCGACTTGGCGTCCTGTTTCGCCACTTTCGGCGGCGGTCCGAATGCTGAGAAGTTGGCGTTGATAGTTCCATTCGTAAATCGCCTGTGCGGCGTCCAGTCCTTCGTAGCATTGCAGGCGGATCAATTCTGTGTCCCGAGCATTTGCCAGAACACGTGCGATATCTGTCTTGCCAACACCCGCCGCCCCTTCCAACAGAAGAGGTCGGCCAAGTGTCAAAGCCAGATGCAGTGCCATCGCTAGATCTGCATCCGCGACATAGCCTTGCTTGGCCAAGGTCGATTGAAGATCAGTCCAGGTCATAAGTGCTCCGCCTGCAGCAGGGCAAATGAATGCCCTGCGCGGTTTGCAATAAAGCGTTGGTTAGTCATGCAACCCAAGGTCCTTGGCGGTCTTCCAGATCCGCCAGTGATCATGTGGCATGTTGGTATGCGTGTTGCCAAATGCCCGGAACGCGTCCTGAACAGCATTTGAAAAACATGGCACACCACCGACATGGGGGCTTTCGCCGACGCCCTTTGCACCAATTGGGTGGTGCGGAGACGGGGTAACTGTGTAATCGGTCTCGTAGTTTGGAACTTCCCATGCGGTTGGCAGGAAGAAGTCCATCAACGTTCCGGTTTTGCAATTGCCCATGTCGTCATAGGCGATCTCTTGGCCCAAGGCGACGGCCAGTGCCTCGGTCAACCCACCATGAACCTGTCCTTCGATGATCATCGGGTTGATCCGCGTGCCACAGTCATCCAGCGCATAGAAGCGGCGGATATCGGTGACGCCCGTATCAACATCAATGTCCATCACACAGACATAAGCCCCGAACGGATAGGTCATGTTCGGCGGGTCATAATAGCTGACCGCCTCTAGACCCGGCTCGATCCCTGGGATTGCCTGATTGTAGGCCGCAAAGGCGATTTCCTTCATCGTTTTGAACCGCTCAGGCGCGCCCTTGACCACGAAACGATCCACGTCGAATTCGACGTCGTTGTCGTGAACTTCCAGCAGATAGGCCGCAATCATCTGTGCCTTGGCCCGGATTTTACGTCCTGCCATGGCCGTTGCCGCACCGGCCACTGGGGTGGAACGGGACCCATAGGTGCCCAATCCATAAGGCGCCGTATCTGTGTCGCCTTCCTCAATGGTTATGCTGTCGGCGGATAGGCCGATCTCGGTCGCCAAAATCTGCGCGAACGTCGTGGCGTGACCCTGACCTTGGGAAATCGTGCCCAAACGAGCAATCGCAGACCCTGTTGGGTGAATGCGGATTTCACAACTGTCAAACATTCCAAGTCCAAGGATGTCACAGTTCTTAACCGGTCCAGCGCCCACAATCTCGGTGAAGAACGAAAGCCCTACCCCCATCAGTTTGCGCGTTTTTCCTGCTTTGAAATCCTCGACCCGTTGGGCCTGTTCAGCGCGCAGCCCATCGTAATCAACCGCCTTCAGCGCCTTGTCCCATGCGGTGTGGTAATCGCCGCTGTCGTATTCCCAACCAAGCGCGGCCGTATACGGGAACTGTTCCTTCTTGATAAAGTTGATCCGACGCAATTCGGCTGCATCCATATTCAACTTGATCGCCAGAACCTCGATCATGCGTTCGATGAAATACACAGCCTCGGTCACGCGGAAGGAACAACGATAGCTGACGCCCCCCGGTGCTTTGTTTGTGTAAACGCCATCCACCGCCAGATAAGCAGTCGGGATATCGTAGGACCCCGTACAGATGTTCATGAACCCAGCCGGGAACTTGGTTGGGTCAGCGCAGGCGTCAAAACCACCGTGGTCTGCGGTCACATGACAATGAAGGCCCGTGATCTTGCCGTCTTTGGTGGCCGAAATCTTACCTTTCATCCAATAATCGCGGGCGAATGCCGTGGTCATCAGATTGTCCATCCGGTCTTCGATCCATTTCACCGGCTTGCCAGTGACGATAGATGCAACAACCGAACACACATAGCCGGGATAAGCCCCAACCTTGTTGCCGAACCCGCCACCGATGTCGGGCGAAATGACACGAATATTGTGTTCTTCGAGGCCCGAAATCAGGGAAACGATAGTGCGGATGGCGTGGGGCGCTTGGAACGTGCCCCACAAAGTCAGCTTACCATTGACTTGGTCCATTGATGCAACACAGCCGCAGGTTTCCAAGGGGCATGGATGCGTGCGGTGATAATACATCTCTTCTTCGGCGACGACTTCGGCATTCGCGATGACCTCTTCGGTTGGGTCTTTGTCACCAGCTTCCCAAGTAAAGATGTGGTTAGGATGTTTGCGAGGACCATGGGCACCGTCTGTGGCTTTGCCGTTTTCGTCTACAGTGTCTTCGCGCAGGACGACATCTGACTGTAGGGATTTGAACGGATCAACAAGAACCTCAAGTTCGTCATATTCGACTTCGACCAGTTCAATCCCGTCGGCTGCTGCATACCGGTCTTCGGCCACAACAAATGCAACCTCTTGGCCTTGGAACAATACCTTTCCGTCAGCCAGAACCATCTGCTTGTCACCTGCCAATGTTGGCATCCAATGCAACCCAAGCGGTTCCAGATCGGCAGCTGTCAACACAGCCAAGACACCCGGCACCTTTAGTGCCTCTTCGGCATTGATGTTTTTGATGCGGGCATGTGCATAAGGTGAACGCACGAAATCGCCAAACAGCATTCCGTCCAGTTTCACGTCATCAACGTAGTTGCCTTTACCTTGTGTGAACCGCGCGTCTTCGACCCGCTTGCGTGAACACCCCATTCCTTTGAGGTTGTCGACGCGTTCGTCGCGACTGATTTCGTCTTTCATTCTGCGGCCTCCTTGGCGCTGGACATTTCACTGGCCGCAGCCTGAATGGACTTCACAATGTTCTGATACCCAGTGCAGCGGCAGATATTGCCCGACATGCCAAACCGAATTTCTTCCTCGGTTGGGTTAGGGTTTTCTTCCAACAGTTTTGTCGCACGGGTGATCATGCCCGGTGTGCAATATCCGCACTGCAAACCGTGGTGTTCTTTGAACGCCTCTTGCAACGGGTGAAGATCATTTGGACCACCGATACCCTCAATGGTCGTGATCTCGGCACCTTCTGCTTGTGCAACAAACATGGTGCAGGACTTCACCGACTTGCCGTCGATGGTGACTGTACAAGCCCCACAATGGGATGTTTCACAGCCGATGTGCGGCCCCGTGATGTTGAGCCGTTCACGCAGCGTGTAAATCAGCAATTCCCGTGGTTCAGCGAGGAATTCCTCTTGTTTGCCGTTCACGTTCAACTTGATGTGCATTTTGTCTGCCATGATCTGTCCCCTCAGGCCCGCGCCCAAGCGCTTTGGATCGCCCGGCTTAATATGACGCCCGCCACATGGCGCTTGAAGGCCACTGGCCCGCGATTGTCTTCCATTGGATCGATGTCGTTCAACATCGCGGCTACGGCTGTTTTGATCGACGCCGCGTCCACGTTTGATCCTTCCAACGCGGCCCCCGCAGCGGCGGAATAGACAGGCACGTCGCTTAAGTTTGTCATCGCGATTGATGCGCTGGCGCACGCGCCCTGATCTTTGCGCAGAATGACAGCAGCGGCGGCGGTGGCATAATCGCCAATCTTGCGCTTTTGTTTGACATAGGCTGATCCGCCCTTGGGCGCTGTGAATTGAACGGACACCAAAATTTCGTCGTCTGTTCTATCCGTCATATAAGCGGCTTCGTAAAAGTCGCGCGCTTTCACGGATCGTTCGCCGTCCGGTCCGACCAGGAAAAAGTCAGCGTCCAGACATTGCATCAAGCCCGGCATGTCGTTGGCCGGGTCGCCATTCGCCACGTTGCCGCCTACCGTGCCCATGTAACGCACTTGGGGATCGGCAATCTGCAAAGCGGCTTCGTGCATAATCGGCGCTGCCGTCTTCAGTGCGCTTGAATTGATGATGTCATGCTGCGTGACCATCGACCCGATAGAAACCCGGTCGCCATCAACGCTGAGCTCTTGCAAAACGTCGATGTCTTGCATGTCGATGAGATGCGGCACTTCGGCCATGCGCAGTTTCATCATCGGAATAAGGCTGTGACCGCCTGCCATGACCCGCGCGTCATCACCATGTTCTTGCAGAATGCTAAGCGCCCCTGCGATATCCTTCGGTCGATAATAATCGAATGCCGCTGGTATCATTTGTGTCCTCCCTAACAACGTTGCCTGTGGCTTGGGATGACTAAGGATGATGGAGCAGATGAAGGCCCGCCAAATTCAATGATAGACGATGTTTCCTGCACGAATAGCGCCATACGCGCACGAAATGCGAATGTGCGATTGGCCGAATTCCATACGTCTTGCTTAGGTTCTACCTATGGAAACCCTACGGGGCCGATTGTTGGACAATTCGTGCGCGAATTCAGACGCCCAAAGCGGCGCGCACATCTTTTAGGCGGGATCGGCTGACAGGAACCGGTGGTAAATCCGCCAGATCAAACCGACAGACGCCATTGTCTTTTTTGCGTTCAAAACTCGCAACAAGCGTTGGGTTGATCAGATAGCTACGATGCGTTTTCACAAACACAGTGCCCTTCAGACGTTTCTCGGCTTCGGTCATAGACCACACACAGAATCGTCGGCCTGCATTCGTATAGAGATGGGTATAGTGCCCTTCGGCACGCACAGCCGCCACATCCGAGACATCAACAAACAAGGTTTGCCCGTCTTTTTCATACGGGATTTGCTGCATGCTCGGCTCGGCCATATCTGTCAGGAAATCATCGGCAGTAGACGGTTCTATTGCGGGCGATTGTTCAGGCGCAAGGACTGTGACCGAGCTGAACAAAAATGCGCCGCACAATGCGAAGCTGGTCAAAACAACGATCATGGCCAAGACTTCATTGCTGAGGCGTGGTCCGACCTGACGGGTTTCGGGGATTGCCTCGAACGCGGTGCCGTAAATGGCGACGAAGTGGACCAAAAAGACAGCCAGACCAAAACACACCGTACCCAGCAGAATATTGCGCCCTGTGCGTCGGGAATAGGCGATCGTAAACGCGATGCTGTTCAATGCACATGAGGATATCCCAGCGACGATCACACCAGCCGGAGTATAAAGCGCCCGGCACAGTTCCAGCCCAGCCATGCCGATATAATGCATCGCCATGACCCCAAGCCCAACAAGGCAGCCTGCCCCCATCAAAACCAGAGGTGTGCGGGGAAAGAAATGCAAAATCAATAACGACAACCCGACCACAAGGATCGCAACCAAAGCAGACGCCAAAGTGATTGCAGCGTCGTAATAAAACAGGATCGGCATTTGAAGTCCCAGCATTGCAACAAAATGCATGGACCAAATGCCGCCACCCAATGCGATTGACGCCAAGCCGATGGACAGCTTGCGGCGCGCCAATGACATTTGCGACAAGCCACGCGTCATCGACAGGCCAGTAAAGCCTGCGATAAGTGCTACAACCAAGGAGGCCGTGATAAGCCAAGGGTTATGCGTAACGTCAAGCACAACGAATGTCTCTCGATCTGAGTTTTCTTGGGCTGAACCTAGGCAATCATGTGCGCTAAGGTAAAGGCGGGATTACGACTTGGCGTCAATTAAGCGTGACACGCACTGATTGACGGACCGTTTCTTAGAACTTCAAAATGACATCCGCAATGTGCGAAGCATCTGCAACAAGGCGCCCATTTGGCATGTCGTTTTCTTCCAATTTGCCCTCAATTTCCTGAGGCGGCAGACCATGGCGGACCCATCTTTCTTGCAATCGGCGTTTTAATTCATCTTCTTCAACCGAGATCATTACGGTAAGGTCAAACGCTTGTTTCAAACCGCTCCAAGCGGCTTGGTCCAGTAGCAAATAATTTCCTTCGACCAAGATAATATCGACGGATTGGGGGATAAATCTCGCGCCTGCGCGCGCAATTTCGATGTTTCGGTCAAAGACAGGAATGGCAATTTCAGCTTCTAAATTGCGACGCATTCGTCCTAACAAATGATCCAAACCCGCAACATCAAACGTATGGGGCGCCCCTTTTCGCGCCCGCCAGCCGCGTTCGTTCAGCACCATATCATCAAGGTGAAAGCCATCCATCGGGACGACAGCCGCACAATCCGTGCGGTTTTCATTCAAACCTTGTACCAACTGGTCGGCCAGTGTGGACTTTCCTGACCCCGGCGCACCTGCGATCCCTACGATAAACCGCTGCCCAACGGGCACGTTCTGCAATCGCTCCTGCAAGTCTGCAAGTCCCGCTATATCCGTCATCTGCCCACCCTTTATTGACGAACAGTTTTGGAGGACCGCCCCAAAATTGCAAGGCCCGCCGGACATGATTGAACCGGCGGGCCTATTTCACTTTGTTGGTTTTTGACAAATCAGCCCAGAATAACTTCGGGAAGGAATTCCAGCCCAATGATCAACGGATCATGGTCTGATGATCCGAACACTCCGTCGTTGAAAAACGCGCTGTCTTTGAACGAATTGTCGTAATTGATCAGGTCAGGTTCATCTGCATTGATGTGCCATTCCGTTGCGCCTGTCACAAACGGGTTCAAATCTGTTGACGCGAACCCTTGATCCAAGGTGCCCTGCTGGCCATCAAAGACAAAGCTATAGGCATTGTCCTGATCAATGAACTGATCGATCAGATCAACCAATCCCGCGTCATCATCCAGATATTGCACAGGATCTTCTTCGGCATAGGCGTTCATGTCCCCCAAAAGCAGGTAGTTGGTTGCGCCGGTTCCCGCGAAATCGTTTTCGATCCAATCGGCCAATTCAATCGCTGCATCAAGGCGCACTTGGTTCCAGAATCCTTGCCCGTTGCCTTGATCGTAATTCCCGTCTGCAATCAGGGCGTCGATGTCGGCTTGGGTAATTGTTGTGCCGCCACCATCAACATGCGCTTGGGCGTCCTGAACAACGTCCTCTAGATTGCTGTCGCCTTTCGATTTGTAATGAGACGAGGCAACAGTGAACGTGGCACCCGTTTCTTTTTCCTCAAACGTCGCCGCGACCGTTGGGCGGTTGCGTTGGAAATCACCGACCTGATCGTCCGATGAGGCCACTTGGTTCAGGACATTCGCAACAGCCAAAGTCGATGCCGCAGAAGCTTCCTCGTAAATAAGGACATCAGACGCCACGACATTCAGAACATCTGAATTATAGATCAGCCCGGTTGTGATCGCGTCTGTCCCGATAAAGCCTGCATCACTTGTTGGATCGACAAAGGCAAACGGATCGGATCCGTCCACTGCGGCATTCAAGGCATCAACAAGAGTTTGAATTGCGGACCCCGCGCCAAACCCATTGTTTTCGATTTCCTGAATGGCGAACACCTCAGATCCTGATTGCAAGAACGCTTCGACCAGTTTCTGCGTTTGACGCGCCAGCTCTTCGGCACTGTCTGCGCCGCGCGGATCAAGACCACCCGGCCCCGATGTGCCTTCCCCATCAATGGTTGAAAAGTAATTCAGCACATTGATTGATGCCACCTGAAGCGATCCACCAACATCTGCCGGCGTTCCTTCTCGCGCGCCGGAATTTGTGGTTTCGTCTACTTCTAGCGTGTCTGTGACAACCAAACGATATTCACCGAACCCAAATCCAAGAACACCTTGAACATCCGCCGTCAGTTCGGACCCCAGACGCAACGTTGTTCCCGCATCGCCGAAATCGTCGGTGGTATCCAGAAAGCCGTTTCCGGAATCCCCAGCACCACCGGGGATGTATTGGAATTCATCCGGGTTGGACCCACCTGCCCCGTCATCCAACAAAAGGCGATTGTTTTGGTTGCCTTCAGCCACAGCAGCAACTTCATCTGCTTCGGTTTGCGCATCGAACACTTGCGTGCCTTGCACTTGGCGTCCGGCACTGATGGTAATTTCACCAAACCTATCCAGATTAAAGTTTTCGATGACCGTCAACGGATCAACCGTGCCGCTGGACACCGCAACGCGCATGCCTTCAACCGCTTCGAAGTCTTGCGCGACATCTGGTGACAACATTATTTGAGCCGCCGTAGGAAGATCCACATTGCTGGCTTCGATGACTTCGCTGGTTACATTGGTGATCTGTGTCGCACCAAAGAATTCGTCAACTTCACCGCTGATCAACACACGGTCGCCGACACTGACCGCGATCTGGCTGCCGCGGAAAACGAATATGCCTTCGGATGTATTTGTATCCGCATCGGCATCCGCGTCTTCTTCTTGCAGGTAATACCCATCACTGACCACATGGGTCACGATTGCAGACAAGCTGACCGATTGCCCATCCAATGCGGATGCGCTGCCAGAGCCCTGAACCTCGTGGATCAACCTGAGTTCGCCCGGAGGGATCACAGCGTCATTGGCCTGTCCGGACGTATTCGCCTCTGGTGCACGCCAAGTGCCATCTTCGTTACGCTGCAAAGAAAACCCGACGGTTGTGGTCGTTGTTTCGGCTTGTCCGATATCTGTCGACGTTTCACCGATTGCCGTGCCATCGGTCGCAGTCAAAGTCCCTTCATAGCTGAGGAATTCGATCAATGCCCCACCATTGGACAAGGCCAATCCATCGGGCGAACCGTTCTGCAAACCATTGGCGGGCAGTTCGATGAGATAATAGTCGTAATCATCATCAGACGTTACGGGCGTCCCCGGCACAATCAGTGAGTTGTAAACGCCACCATTGCTCCCATTGTACAATTCGACCAAAAGGCCTGACGCATCTTGCCCGGCATCGACGCGGATTTCGATAAATTCCCCGGTATCAGCGCCATCATTGTCGTAGTGGAATTCATTGATCCGCGCGTTGACGATGCCTGAAGATGCATTGTTGGCTTGCCCGGATGTATTTGCCTCAGGTGCGCGCCATGTGCCGTCTTCGTTGCGTTGCAGTGAAAACCCGACCTCGGTCGCACTTGTTTCTTCTTGACTGATATCCACGGAACTAACGCCATCTGCAGCGCCACCAACACCGACCAAACTGCCTTCATAGCTTAGGAATTCAATCAGACCCTCGCCGTTTGAGAGGGCAAGCCCGTCGGGTGACCCGTTCTGCAATCCGTTCGCTGGAAGGTTCAGAACGTAATAGTCAAAGTCGTCATCAGAACTTGCGGTGCCATCGGTCACGGTCAATGTGTTGTAAACGCTGCCATTACTGCCGTTGTACAATTCAACAACCAACGCGCTCGCATCTTCGCCCTTGGCCAGACGAATTTCGATGAATTCACCTGTATCGCTACCGACATTATCATAGTGCAATTCATTGATCCGCGCAGTCACCGGCGCCGGTGCATCATTTGCGTTGCCCGATGAGTTTTCTTCAGGTGCGCGCCATGTGCCGTCTTCGTTGCGTTGCAGTGAAAATCCAACCTCAGTGGTCCCGGATTCGGCTTGGCCGATATCCTCGGAGCTGACGCCATCTGCTGCGCCGCCGACACCGATCAAACTGCCCTCATAGCTAAGGAATTCGATCAACGTTCCTGCATTTGACAAGGCAAGCCCGTCAGGTGATCCGTTCTGCAACCCGTTCGCTGGAAGGTTCAGAACGTAATAATCAAAGTCAGCATCCGACGACACGGTCCCGTCCGCCACATTCAACGCATTATAAACGGTTCCATTGCTTCCGTTGTACAATTCAACAAGCAGCCCGGAAACATCGCCCCCCGCATCGACACGGATTTCGATAAATTCGCCAGTGTCACTGCCAACATTATCATAATGAAACTCATTGATCCGCGCGACCAGTGGGGGCATTTCGACCACGTCTTCTACGGTCACTTGAACCGCTTGAGAGGTCGATGCGCCCAAGTCGTCCTCAACATTTACGATCACATCATAAACATTGTCGCCGCCCGCATCACCGGGCGCTTCGAAATCGGGCGCAGTGACAAAATTAAGCGCACCGCTCAGCGTATCAATCTGGAACAACGCGGCGTCGGCGCCACTCAGGCTGAACGTCAATGTATCGCTGTCGACATCCGTCGCAGAAATCCCTGCCGCAACAGCTGTTGTGTTTTCATCGACGGTTACGGCGGCTGTCGCAACCAAAACAGGGCCATCATTCACACCCTGAATTTCGACAGTTACAATCGCTGTATCTGTTCCGCCTTTTCCATCGTCCACCGTATAGCCAAAGGTATCCGTTGCGGTTTCACCTGCTTTCAACGTGTCAAACAGGTCCCCCGGATCATAGCTTACAATTGTGCCATCGAATGAAACCGCAGCGCCAGACGCACTTTGGCCATCCACGGACGTGATTGCGACTGTATCTCCATCAAATTCACGATCATTCGCAAGCAGATCAGCCGCAGCAATATCAAGGACACCGTCTTCGCTTGCCACAACATCATCATCGCCAGCCAGAACCGCGTTATTCAGTCCATTGAGGAAGAAGGTATAATTGTCCGCTTCAAAAAACAAAGCTTCGAGCTGAAACAAAACATCACGCCCTGCATCGCCTAGACCACCTGAAACCGATGATACTGTGGTCTTATAACTGCTGCCTCTTGGGGCAGAGATATCATAATCTTCAATGCCGCCTTCATAGGTGACAGTGTCAAAGCCGCGCCCACCGTAAACGCGATCATTGCCTGCCCCGCCTCGGATCAGATCGTCGCCAAAGCCTGCGCTGATCACATCGTTCCCGGTTCCCGCATCAACAGTATCATCGCCACTGCCCGCAAAAACGAAGTCATTGCCAGCGCCGGTCGAGATGTCATCGTCGCCCCCGAATGCAAATACAAAATCGCGTCGATCACTGCCCGTCAGCACGTCATCCCGAAAAGTTCCGAATACAAAGTTTGGCCAAAAAAAGCTCATAAAAAATCCCCCTAGAGTTTCGTTTACGATGCAGAAGTTGGGGGCATTTTACGTCGTTCACGTATCGCGCAACACGTTGTCAAAAAAGACGTTTTTTTCGATCACTTACATAAACAAACCCTGTGATCTCTAACGCGATTCGCATTCCCCACCACTGTCTTGATTATCGTTATGCGTGTGCCTTGTTAATGCAAGCGCATCGTGACGTAAGGCAAGTATCGTGATCAAACATTGATTGATCTTTTGGCTATTTCCCAATTCTATCGCAATCGATGCAACGCGAGTTGCGCTTTGATCCGTGTTTTTTGGAGGAAGATGGAATAGAAGGCCAAATCATTCTTCTTCATGGTCCGTCCAGTGTCGGTAAAACAACCTTGGCGCATGTGCTTCAAGACAGATTGGATCAACCGTTCTGGCATATCTCAATCGATCATTTACGTGATCACCGAATTGTTCCGATGCATCGATATCAAAGCGGCGATTTCAACTGGCAGCAGGATAGGCAAATGATTTTCACAGCCTTTCACGCGTCGCTTGCCGCGTACGCCAGTTCGGGTGTCAACATTATTGTCGAACACATAATCGACACCGCAGGTTGGATCGAAGAACTTGTCAAACTGTTCCGCGACATCGACGTCTATTTCGTCGGGATGCACTGCAAATTAGACACTTTGACACGACGCGAAACAATCCAGGGGACCGTCCAATCGGCAGCGCCTAACAGGATTTTGCAAGGGTACACGAAGGCCGCAAATACGATTTGGAAATAGACGGTACAGATGATCCGATAACTAGCGCTGACGCGGTCATCAAAGGATTGCGCAGTGGCCTACGCAGTTCAGAATTCTATTAATCCCCCCTTTTCATCCAGCGAGGGAGAGTAGGAAGAGGACGATTGTGGGGAATGCGACCAGCTGCCCCAGACCAGCGCCACCATCAGCACCAGGATCAACAGAACCGAGATCAGCTCGAACAGCCACAACAGCCGTCCCCGCAACGCTCCCACCAGAATGTCCATGCGGATATGCCCGCCTTCGCGCTGCA
>JBDWUA010000007.1:0-27776 GCA_039984715.1 Paracoccaceae bacterium
ATCTGGACCAGCGAAGGGTGGTTGTATCTGGCCGTCATCCTCGATCTGTATTCTCGGCGCGTCGTTGGTTGGGCTGTCAGCAATCGCATGAAGCGGGACCTAGCGATCCGAGCGTTGGACATGGCCGTGGCGCTGCGATAACCGTCCAAGGGCTGCATTCATCGCTGGTGGGCAAAAGCCCCTTGGCCTTCGAACGAAAGGCTGCCTAAATGAGTTGAGAGACCGGAACCCAAGCGTGACAAGACCAGTCTTCGTGAAGCGCAACAATAGCTCGCTTTAAGCAGAGAAGGTTGGGTGATTTATCTGCCTTCCTCCGCCCCCCACATTCGCCGCAACGCAGAAGGTTGGAAAAGAGGGCTCATCGCTGCCGTTCTCCACTTCGCGGCATAAATGTTCTTGATGTATAGGTACGACGTCACTCACGGCCCTTATCCGTCAATCTGGCCGAAAATCAGCGACTATTCTGTTGTCTGGAAAACCGGTTGATAGGTAATGAGGGAAATTAAAATGATGCAACTGGGGTGTCTAAAACAATCGGTTCAAAAAATCTTCGGTGGTTTGATGGTTGCGAGCGCCATCGCTGCAAGCGCATCCTCCGCCCAAGCCTCGACTGTGATTTCTTTGGGATTTGATGTATTTGGTCCCGAATTTTCGCAAGATCCCTTTTTGGGAAAAGGAAAAATATCGGGCGTTATTCCAACCGGTGAAACCGCAGGTTTTATCCCCGAATTTGGTGGATCGTCCGTTTTTGCACTATCGGACATCAAGCTTTCCCTGGATTTGACCTCTCTTGATCCATCAGACCCAGCAGCCGCGTTAAGTGATGTTTTTGCCCTGTCAGAGGGGGCAATCTCCGTTCTTTCGGGTGATGATTTAGACGAAGGGTTTGTCATGGTGACATCTACCCCGGAGGAACTTGACGCGTCTCCAAGTGCGCCTGGGCTGCCGGGCATTCATTTTGATGGCCCTACGGTGGACTTTGGAGATCCGGAAACAGTGACAGTTGGGTTTTCGACTGCGTTCTTTGCGATTGCCGGAATTCCAGAGCTGGCGTTCGGCGCAGACGCGCCGCCTCCGCCGACAACAGCTCCTTTCACACCGGCAGATGTTTTCTCACCTTTGGATAACTCGCCACTCGCCCTTAATCTCACCCTAACGGACATTTTTGGCGATACTTTTGACAGCGGCTCTTTCTTTCTTGAGAATATCCAGATTGAAATCGCCCAAGTTGACGATGTGAGTCAGGTTCCATTGCCTGCCAGCCTGCCGTTGCTAGTCTTTGGGGCCCTGTCGTTCGCAGCAGCTGCGCGCCGCAAGTCAGCGTCATTCTAATTTCATAGAACGTTAGACTTTGGGGTAATAGTCTTGCAAATTTGATCGTGGAATTACTCGAGATATGGTGCTCACTGTCGGCGCGCTGGCAGTTGCGAGCGTCTTATCGGCACAATCCGCCAAAGCCGCGACGGTGTTTACATTCGACGAGCCCGGCAAATTCATCGCAAGTTACAACGTTGTCGGAAATCCGCTGTTGATCAAAGAGTTTGGTGGGCCGATGCAATTGACGACACCAAACTCGGCCAACTCGGTGTCGCTGGCAAGTCAGGGCGGCCTCCGTGTAGATAGGGCGACGGATGCCGTCGACGCGAACGGCATCGGCTTTGAATTTCGAAATTCGGGGTTGGTCACAGGAGTGGCTGGCGCCCATATTACTGTCGATTACAACGTGACAATTGAAGCTCGAGTTAATTCGGCTGTTGTCTTAGGCGGTTCGTTCAAAGCAGAGATTTTTGCCCTAGCTTAATCTTATTCAGCAAACCGATCAATGAGTGGAAACCTTTGTCTCTCCAGCAACTTTGACGACGGACACCCTGTTTGACGCGACCAAAACACTGCTGAGGATAGCGATGCTTGAAAGCTCGCCGCTTGGAAAAAGCGGTTTCGCTGTTGCCGACTATTGCGATGCGGTCCGTCGCGCAGCGCAATCCAAGCTGCTTGGGGATACGCTGCGCCTTTGTGAAACTCTTGGCCTGGAATGGGCCGAACGGCCTCGCAGTGACCAATGGGCCGAAGACAACATTGCCATGCTCAACCAGCGAACTTTTGATGAAACGGCTTTTCGTTTTGCGGCTCTTCCTCTTATTGATTTGGGTCTAGGAAGTTGGAGCCAGGAGGGAGGATTCAAGTTGGTGTTTTCTCTAATCAATGACCGCCCGATAGACATTGCCGATACATACTTTGAAACACGTCATAACATGGCAAAAATAATGGGCGGTGTGCAAATGCTATTCCCATCGAATGCCATTTAAGTCTGCATAGCTGCCATCGGTATGCGAAACCTGACCAAACAGCGTTCGCGACCGCAGCAAATGGTAGGAAGGAGCCCTTCGATGTCAAAGCTGTGGTGCGCATGAACGGCGGCTTGCCGTGTTCGCAACTGCAGCTTTCTATCTGAAGCAGTCTTAAGCGGATAGTTATGGTTACGGCCAGTATTGAAGAATGAAAGAAAGCTTCTGACGTCGAATTGGTCGTCAAAAGAACGCTAGATTAGGGCATTCTGCTCATGGGCCGCGTTCAGATGACGCGGCCCTCAAGGTCAATTATTATTCAAAAACAGCTGCGATTTTGTCGACGTCAACGCCTTCTTTGATTTCACGCAAACGCGCGTAAACCAGAGCGACAACAATACCCCCAAAGGCATACGCTAAACCGTTGATCATCGACGCGCCAATACCAAGAGCGATCACTCCGCCAATTGCCGTTAATATACCCACTAGAAACACCGCAATCCATTGCAAAACCATGGTCATAATAAGCACTAGGATGAAGAGACCCACAATCGGCCAACGATATTCCTTGGTCAGTGCTGCGCTACGGCTCATTGATCCAAATCCGCCTCGCTCAATGACAACAACTGGTGCTGTGACGTAAAAGACTGCATAGACCCAAAGTGCTCCGATGAGCAAAGCAATTGCACCGATCATAGACAAGATGGCAATGACGATACTTAGAACAGCAATCGGAACAATCGCCGGCAAGGCGGATCTGAAATAAGCGCCTAAACTGTTAGTGCGCCCCAATTTGGAATCGTATGAGACCTGGACTAATAGAGCTGTCACAAGACCATAGACCACCATATTTATGGCGACAGATGCCAACATGCCAATAATATATGTGGTTGTCTCTATCCCTGCGGCTGGATTTGATCCAGATGCAATTTCAACGCCAAGAAACAATGCATTTATGATGAATCCCAAGAATGCGCCCAAAAATCCTAACAAGAAAACCTTGAAGAAATTCCCGAACAAAATGGAAAAGCTGTCAGAGATGATTGCTCCGACGCCAAGTGGTGCGCGCGGTATTTGAGCACTGGTTTCAGTCATTGCCTTTTTCCTTAAGCCAAAGATTAAAGTAAATCAGATTTGTACGCGATGCCCCCACCGCACGGCAATTACAAAGGATCGTAAGCTTTGTTTGGTTTCAAGCTATTTTTGCTTGCTATCACCGATTGTGGCGCTGATCCCACTATTGAACATTATCCCCATCGGCGAAATGTTTGTCCCCGCGCCGGTCACCAAAGAGTTGCCTTTGCTCAAGATGGGCGCGTTGCGCATTGTAAAATGCGCGTAAAAAGGCGAGCTGATCGATCTGCGGGACCGCGTCTGCATAGCCAATTTTTTTGCGAATTCTATCGACAATAGCGGTTAACGTTTCAGCGTTTTTCTGTTGCTGCTTTTGGTCGCTTCCCATCTCTTGTGCGCGCAAATAGCTTTCTAATGTCTGCAATTCAAAACGCCCATAGTGATCAAGTTGATGCGACAGGAAACTGAAATCTGTCTGATCGCCTGACGCGGGCTTTAGGGAATTGCGTGCGAGATCTGACAAAAGTATCGGTTGCGGCATGTGAATCACGTGTGTGCCTGCAAGCATATCACCTAGCCGCATACGGTGCGGGTTTGTCAGGGGAATAGCAAAGGCCATTAAGACCCAAAGAAAGCTCAGCCAACCGGCCAATCCCGCGTCACTGGCAAGCGTCAGAATAAGAGTGCCCGGTAAGAAAACCTCAGCCTCTTTCATAATATTCCTAAGTACCAGCGCATGAGTGGTTAATGGTCCACCCATATGCGAAACGACGTTTATTTTCATGAAACGTTTGCCTATCGTCTGGCCGTTCCACGCCAATTCAGAAAGAACATAGTAGGGTATGCGGATCACGAAAAAGAGTAATGCTCCAACACCCACAAGCGTCGTTCCGTTCACAATGTCTGTTACGCCAAGAAAGATTAGGCTCGCCGCGACAAAGCAAGCGGTGATCAAAACGTCGATGATTTGTGCCGCAAGTCGGACGCCAATTCCTGCAATCGGAAGCGTTAAAGGCACGCCTTCTGGTGGGATAACCAGTGCTGCATCGGCACGACGTGCTCGCCTGCGACTTTTGGCGTCACTGGTCATTTACGACGCCTCCCCGACGCAAACCATGTCAGCCACAAAAGCCCGATACCCCACCCGATCACATAACGGGCAAAATTGTCTTGAATCAATTGCCGACCGAACCCTTCCAGAAATGCTGCTACGAAGAGCATAAGGCTGGCCACGATCGCCAGTTTGACTGCATCCCTGCCCGCGCGGCGTAATGCCTCTTTGCGGCTGTATTGCCCTGGAAACAGCACTGCGAACCCCAATTGCAACCCACCGCCACATGCGATGCAAATCGCCGAAATTTCGGTAACACCGTGAATGGAAAGCCAGCCACCCAAATCCCAGCCTAACCCCCTTTCCACGTGCAGCGCGAAAAAGGCCCCAACGATTAGTCCGTTGTAAAACGTCAAGATTACTGCAGGCAGACACGCAAACACACCTAAGCCAAAGACGAAAATCGCAATGCGTGTGTTATGGGAAAACAAGTAACTGGCAAAAGCGCCTAGTCCCGCGGCTTCTGGGTTGGGATCATAGATCACATTACGCAGATAAGAGGTGGACGCGTCTGGCCCACGCCCATCAGCAAGGCTCGATGGCGTGAAGACATAATACCAGCTGGCACTATCCATATAGAGCAAATACCCCACTAATGCGCCTAGACCCATGCACAAAAAGCCAAGCGCGATAAAACCCGCTGACCGGCACATGGCTTGCGGCGCGCCCGTGGTCAGAAAACGGTTGAACACACCCCCCAAGCGTTGTTGAGGAGCATAGACACTCAGATATGCGCGTGCTGCCAGGGCCTCCAGATAGCTGAGCAACGCCTTATCGAGAGAGATTTCGCGTGCAATCGCGAGGGATGTTGTCGCCTGACGATAAAGAGCCGCAAGATCTCGGGCTTCAGAAAACTGCAATGAATGCGCGCCATTTCGTTCGGCCTTGGCCACCAGTTTTTCAAGCTGTACCCAGTCCGCTTCTCGTTCGTGACGGAACCGTGCAGAGCGGATCATTGTTGTGGTGTCTGCCATTAGATCAGCTCCCTATCTTTGATGTCGAGATAGGCCGAGACCAGCCGTGCGGTAACTTGCGCAGGCTTGGCATCAATTACCGTCACCCCCAGTCGCGTGAGCCGTTCCAACACAAGCCGCCGTTCGGCTATAGATTGATTGGCTGCAACCAACGTCGCAACGCCCGACAGATTGTTCGGCGGGTCGTCAAGGATACTTTCAACCTCTGGGTCACGGATGGCGATAAAGATGATCAAGTGTCGTTTGGCCAGAATGCCAATATTCTCGATCATCAACTCGGCCGAAGTTGTATCAACAAAGTCAGTAAAGATGACGATCAGACTGCGCTTAGGCGTCCGTGCGTTCAATTCAGTCAGGGCCAGCGTGTGATTGGTTTCGCGGCTGACATATTCCAACTCGGCGGCCCAACTGCGTAACCGCACAAAGGCCCCTCGCCCAGGTTCTGGTTTGGCGAATGACCTCGGGCGCACGTCATAGGCGTAGTGCCCGACCAAATCACCTCCGATAGCAGCCGCCCATGCAAGCGCCAACGCAGCGGTTACTGCATGGTCGATTTTTGGCAAACCACCGATTTCCTCGCGCATCAAAAACCCATTGTCGATGGCCAAGATGACGTGATGATTGCGCTCCGCCCGCAATTCTTTCCCAACAAGGGCGCGTTTGCGCGCTGATCGTTTCCAATCAATCGACTTGACGTCCATCCCAGGAACAAAGTCACGCAACTGGTGGAACTCTGACCCATCCCCAACAGCGCGGTTTTCCTTGGACCCGAACAATGTGCTTAGAACCGTAGTCGTCAATGCCCCCGATTGTACTGCCCGAATATTCGGTACGACCCGGAACTCTGCATCAAGTACCAATTTGGGCAGGAATTCGAACAACCCCATTCGTGATGACCAAAAGAGCCAAACATGTTCCAGCGCCCATATGCCGCGTCGTTTCGCATGAATGGTCACATCAACGCATGCTTGACCATCCGGTGTGGCCTCAAATGCGATCTCAGACGGTCCATTAAGCCCCTCGGGCCAATCAAAGCGCGCCAATTGTCCTTTTCGGTTCGCACGGTCTGTCAGCGTCAATGTGAAACTGTCGCCAACGAACACCTCGACTGGTGCCACGTGTTGCAACGGTGCGGCACGCCGAGTGGACATAATTAAATCGGCCGCTGCAACCACTGCCAACAACGCCCATGGCAACAACGCGATCCCTTGCAACCCTGTATTGATCACCGCGCCAACCAAGGTGAATATCAGCAGGGCTAGGGCAATCGCCAAAAATCTGCGCGACGGACGTATCAGCGGGGAGCCTCAATCTGGTTGAGAATATTTTCAAGAACTTTATCGGAGGATTGTCCTTCAATCTCAGCCGCAGGCCCAAGAACGATACGGTGACGTAACGCAGGTCCATACAACCGCTTAACGTCGTCAGGGATCGCAAAATCGCGCCCGCTAAGAGCAGCAGTGGCGCGCGTCGCCAATGCCAACGCATCAGCTGCGCGGGTTGAGGCCCCAAACGCAATGTCTGAGGTCTCGCGTGTCGCCCGAACGAGCCGCAGGATATAGGCTAGAATGTCATCATCCAGAATAATGCCGTCGATCACCGCGCGCGCCTCAGCCAGTGCCTCGGCATCTAGAACAGACACGACATCATTTGTAGCGCCTGCCGCGTTGACGGGTTTCCCCGCGTGTTGCTGCAAGATCGACATTTCGATGTCTTCGGGTGGGAAATCCAAGATGACCTTGAATAAAAAGCGATCCAATTGCGCTTCGGGAAGCGGGTAAGTCCCTTGTTGTTCAATCGGGTTTTGCGTGGCCACAACGATAAAGTTTTCACCCAAACTATGATCCGTACCGTCAATCGATACGGTCTGTTCATTCATCGCCTGCAAAAGGGCCGCTTGCGTTTTGGGCGGCGCACGATTGATCTCATCCGTCAATAAAACTTCGCTGAAAACGGGTCCCTTGGTCAGGATGAAATCATTGGTCTGGAAATTAAAAATCGAAGTGCCCAGCACATCCCCTGGCATCAGGTCCGGCGTGAACTGAATACGGCCAAAATCAAGCGATAACGCTGCGGCGAAACTGCGGGCAAGCAAGGTCTTGGCGGTCCCCGGAGGTCCCTCAAGAAGCACATGCCCCCGCGCAAAAAGGGCGATGATCAACATATCGATCACATCCTCCTGCCCCAGGACAACTTTGCCGATTTCAGCGCGCAGTTTGTCTGCACGGTCCCGCAATATTTCAAGTGTCATGGGTGATTTGCTCCAATATGGTATCTAGGTCTGCAACGGCGGCCATAGCCAGTCCGGATGATGCGCCTTGAGGCAAGGCGTTTATAGCGTTGAGTGCTTCAACTAAGGCAGCTGCATGTTTAGGATGGCGGCGATGGGTGTAGGTTAAAAATGCCTGCTGATTTGATATCTGGCTGGCATTTGCAGACCCCACAAGTTTTGCGGCTGTCGCAGCCAGCCGGGCCTTGCCATAATCAGCAACCAGCGCGCCATCGCGATTGGACAGACGCATCAATCGAGCCCGCGCACCAATTGCCATCATCTTGCCGGCCCCAATGACATCAGGTGCTTTGATCAGCGGTCCAAACCGCATCCCCGCCCGCCAAAGCACCAATACGACAGTGATCGCAAGCCCGATCCACATAAGAGTGAAAGGGGGCGCGAAAAACCGCATCAGATCAGACCATGTGCGGTCCCGCTGTATTTCACGAGTGTCTCGGGTCAGCCAGTTTCCACGGCTGTAATCGATGACAACCTGCTGATCACCGGCAATCTCAGCCGCGAAATCTCGAATAACAAAGGCGTTGTCCCCAAGGGCGAGCCCGTGATTGTTGATCAAATCAGGGTCCGACAGAACATATACCCGCTCGCCGTCGGCAAGTGGACACGCCCCAAGTATCATAGCACTGGCCGTGCCTATGATGGGTGTGCACCCTGATGCCGTGAACATTTGGGCGGCATACACAGTTGCCGTATGCGCTTTATAGGAGAACTCTAGAAAAGGCTGCTGTCCGCTCGTCAATCGCGCATCCGAGGTGTCGATTAAGTCGTTCAACGTATCGGAGATCCTCGCCTGTTCCGCCAACAAGTACGGATGCGCTAGCCCTGTCAACCGCATCCCGCTGCGCCACTTTGGCAGCACCAATAATACCGGCACCTCGGCTGCCTTAGACAGTATTGGTTCAATCGACAGGTCGTATTCATCTTGTTGCAAAATGTATTTTTCTTCGGATTTTGGAGACACCCGCGATTTTTTCAGATCCGTGTCGTACAGTGGCAGGATCAGCAATCCGATTTCGTCAGCATTTAGGCTCCACCCGCCAACAAAGTTGCGTGCAGCCTGACCTTCTGAGGCCAGCCAAACTTGCAAACCATCCAAACCGCTTGGTGAACTGCGCAACTGCTGTTGCCGCTGAGAGGATACAAAAAACAAGGCCCCGATCATCAACACCGCTAACAGGCCAAGGATGATCTTGTCAGCCCCGAGCCGGTTAGGATCAGGTTGAGTATGGTCAAGCTGACTCACGCTGGATTGGCCGCCCAAATTGGACGCAAACGGCTGACGTGACTCTTAAATTCATCTTCGGACACGTCCCGTCCACCGAACTGCACCTTTTCACTGGCGTAAACGAGAGCTTGCAACGCTTCACGTTGTGGAAAAGCCTCCGGCACCCTGCGCAATGCGTCCCGATCGGTCCAGCTATCTTGCAATAAAATGCCTTCACCTGTCATCACTCGGGCCAACAGTCCTTTACACAAACTTACAAGCGCTTCTCGTCGGTCCTGCATCCGAAGGATAGCGTCAATGCCTAGAGGCGTCTGCCCAGTTGATGCTTTTGTGTTTTTTTTCCGTAGTGAGCTCCCCTGGACGTCATCTGGTGCGCGGGCTAACGACACCGGAAGACCACCTCCAAAAACAACAAAAATGTAGGCAATCCCAAGCAAAACAGCACCAGCTATCACTAAGGTTATGACGCGATTACCTTCGAAAGAAGTACTGACCCTAGCGCCATCAATGTCAGCCTCGATGCTGTCCTCGGCCTTCTGATTGGTTTTGAAAGATGGTGGAGGGCGCGTGGGGTCAAAATACAAAACCTCGCGATCAATCCTACGAAATCGAATTGCCTTGCTGTAAGCCTCTCCAGAGGCGCGCAATTCCAATCCATTTAATTCCGCATGTTGCGCAGTGACCGACTGCGTCAATCCGATCATCAAAATGATGGGAATAAAAAAGTGCCTAAAAATCATATTTTAGGTGTAGCCAGCGAACAATGTGCTGGCAATAGTTGTCTTGGGTATCGTTTCTATACGGCATTTCTGGAAGGCATCTGCGTCGAGGTCACAGGGCCAGCAATCGGTGACAATATAATCCATACATTTAATCGCACGAATGTCGTCGGTCACATCGCATAAGCCACGGGCCTGTTCAGTTGCTTCGAACCCATTAGAAGTGACTTGGATGGGACTGTTGCATTATTTGAGATCCGCTCGAAATCGGAAACTTCAGACAGCATCTAACTACTATATCTCGAAACGGCAACTGAAACACAGCTACATGCAGATTCCATAAACAAGCGAGAAACGACAAAACCAACTAATGCAACAGTCCCCTTGTTTTTTCTGGGCCATGGCGTGGCGTACTCCGAGAGTCATATGCCCTGCTAACGCTTCGACCCGATAGCTGGGCACCGATGAAGGACCGAGGGGCGTTCCTTAGACGTCAGATAACTGCGCTGTATGCGACGCGGGTCGCAAAAAAGAGGTGGGCTGGAAGAACGGGTTTCGTTCGCAGTGCAGCTCGTTTTTTCCGCACTTAACAATGAAATGATGAATCCGAACCTACCGTTCGGCATCAAGGATGAGGCGTTTCGTCTGAATCTAATAACAACGCTGGACACGTTTGTGGTGGCCGATATGGGGGTCTTCAATGCCTGACTTTGAAACGCTTTCAAAAACGCTCGAGGTTGCAACAGAGATTGCAACCGCTGCGGTCGCTGACCTCTTGCCGCTTGCCGCAGATTTTGAAGCCGCAGTCAAAGGCAAAATTGCCGATCTTCCAGACGGTGGAGTGATGAACGCGCATGGTCGTAAGGCTTGGGACATGGCGCAATACGACTTCCTCGAAAATGAATGCCCGCCAACGATTAACCCATCACTTTGGCGCATGGCGCGTTTAAACACGATCGGCGGCCTGTTTGAAGTCAAGCCAGACGTTTGGCAGGCCCGTGGGTTCGACTATGCCAACATGACGATCATCTGCGGTCAAACCGGATGGATTTTGATTGACCCTTTGATGACAGCTGAGACTTCTGCCTCGGCACTAGAAGTCGTGAAAGAAACGCTCGAAAAGCGACCCGTTTCCGCAGTGATCTTAACCCACACACATCCTGATCATTTTGGTGGGCTGCGCGGCGTCGTTAATGTGCATGCACCGCCACCAATTTATGCTCCAGAGGGGTTTTTGGATTTTGCTGCGTCCGAAGGTATACTTGGCGGCGATCACACCTCGCGGCGCGCCATTTATCAATTCGGCTTAACCTTGGATGCGGGCGCTCAAGGGGCGGTGGACGGAGGCATCGGAAAGACGGTTGGCAAAGGCAACCGAACTTTTGTCCCGCCCTCTGAGTTCATCGGCGAAACCGGCGCAAAGCGGGTCATTGATGGGGTTCGGTTTGTTTTTGCAATGGCCTGTGGGACAGAGGCTCCTGCTGAGTTTACCTTCCTGCTGCCCGAACATGGTGTGTTATGTATGGCAGAGGTCTGTACGGAAACGCAGCATAACATCTTAACACCGAGGGGCGCACAGGTCCGCGATGCACTTTTGTGGGCGCGTTGCATTGACGAACGCCGCCACATTGTTTGCTGACCAGACACAGGTTCTGATCAACTCGCACAATTGGCCCATTTGGGGCCAGAGCAACGTGCGCAGCTATATGTTAGAGCAGCGCGATATCTATAAGTACATCCACGATCAATCCTTGCGCCTTGCCAATCTTGGCCACACACCCAACGAAATTGCTGCGGACATTTCGGAGCCAGACCGGTTGTCGGACAAGTTTCATGCGCGGGGATGCTACGGCACTCTCAAATTTAATGCCCGCGCGGTTTACCAGCGATACTTCGGCTTCTTCGATGGCAATCCTGTGAACTTGGATTCGTTGCCACCAGAGCTTTTGGGGCAAAAGACCGTCGAGGCAATAGGCGAGACTGAGGCCGTCTTGGCAGCGGCAAGCGGGTCTATGGCGCTTGATGATCTACAATGGGTCGCGACATTGCTATCCCACTTGGTTTTTTCCCGAAACGGCGGGGTGGGACGCAAAGCGTCTCTTGGCAATTGTGTATCGCCATCAAGAGTTTCACGAAGAAAACGGCATCATGCGCAACATCTTTTTGACTGGCGCTAAGGAGTTGGAGGAAGGGATAACACGGCTTCCGGCTGCTAGAGGGCGCAACGCCGATCTTGCAGCAACGCTGAGCGCCAAAGATTGGTTCGACGCCTACGCCTTGCGGCTCAATCCAGAAAAATCAAAAGAGACAAATTTGGTCTTAGACTTCTGCGTCGATGGTCAAGATGTGAGCGTTACAGTTGCAAGGCAGGTTGAATTCGCTCGCATAGGCGCGCAACATCCCGCGCCTGACGTAAGGCTGAACGTAACATTAGAAATGCTTAAACAGTCGCAAAAGTTCTAAATACACGCTCGATTGTACCACGGTTTTCGGGGACGCCATTCATCGCCATTTCCCACATGACCCCAAGATCATTGACGGCCATGCGAAATCGTTGCGATTTAAAGGCTGCCCCACCGTCGAAGACAATTAGTTCGGGCGTGCCGTGCATATCCCAAGAAGTCAGCGCCCCGACTGCATCGCTCCATGCGCCCTTGTTGGTCGTGATCATCTCCAAAAGTTGAACGGCCGCCTCGCTCCCAGGATTGCGGCTCAAGACCATCCCGACAATACAACGCGTCGCGCAACAGATCGCAGCTGTCAGGGTCCAGCGCCCAAGCTTCTTGCGCAATTTGGGGTCATCCAGGTCTTGTTCGTCTTCAACGTAGAGCCCCAAAGACCTCTTATCTTCATCTGACATCAACGCATACATGCCGGTGCTTGTCATGAAAGTGATGACGTCAACTGTCCACTCGTCAATCTCCACCCGCTCCAATGGACGCGTCACCGAGATACCGTTCCGCACCGGCCGGAACTTCTTGCGCGCGGCGGCTTCGCCATTGCGTGCCAGCTCAAGGTCGGAGATCGAAGCCCAGCAATCCCCATCAGAGAAATCGAAAGGTTCGCATTACCGGAAGGGCTGATTATCGACAAGAAGCTGGCGAATTCCAAAACTGACCGCTACGAACCCGATAGTACCTACGGCCAGCTACGTGACGCATTTCGTGAACGGCAAGCGACGCTTCGCTCAGTGCGGGCGTTAGAAACAAAACTAGATCACGAGCTCGAAAAGGTATGGGATGTTTTCTGGCCATCCGATTGAAGCCATACAGTTCGCGAACCCCACGCGAAGTAGCGCACTTCAGTGTGGTCGTTTCCAATTAACATCCCGTCTGCGGGACTTGGGCCGCATGATGTGGAAGACATTGCTCCCATTCGTTACTGCGAATTGTAAAGTACGCTTATCATTTCGGTAGATTATCCTCGAAATGATAAGCGTACTTTACAAAATAGTCGGCGTTTCGGCCTGACCGCCCCAAACACGGCTTTGAGGATGCGGGTAATCAAACCAACCAGATGAGCCGAACTCTTTCTTAGTTTACACAGCTCTTGGTTCCAAAAAACCTGACTACGGACAGTATGACCAGTCTCGCTTAATCGGCGACATTCTTCGCAATGGCACTGGGCGATCACGATAGGCGGTCCTTTGGCAATGTACGTGATCTCGCCGCAAAGGCATTTCCCTGTGTACTTCTTGCGCATGAGAGCATTCTTTCCACGGGGCTCAAAAAATGCAACTGCAAATCACTGGTTCGGACGCTATTGAAAATAATCATCATTTTGTTTCGAGGCGGTACTTAAGATAAGCAACCCCATCATAATCTGTCTTATCAACGAATTTAGCCCCGAACCTTGTAAGCGCACCTAAGTTCTTGCGCGAAGGTGGCAGTAGAAACGTCACAAAGGGAATGCGGTCGTCAGCAAAGGCAAACGCGATTGCCTTTCTTGAAATGCTTGCCCCCAATCCAAAACATTCGGGCTTTAGGACCAGACCATAGTCCCACTCGTCGCCTTCTTTTTGAAAGCCTCCCCAACCTACGTATTTACCATTTGACAAAATGGCCCAATGGCAAAGCCCATCTTGTTTCCATCGGTCTTCTTTGGTTGCAATAAAGTTGATAACAGTATCGACATCCCATTCAAAAGTCAGAAGCGGCATGTGTTCCGCAACACGTGGGTCGGACATGTGCGCAATGATTTCGCACGGTGCAATCTGCGGCAATCGGGCAAAAGAGATATCGTGATTCATCTTGCTTTCCTTGGGTAAGTCGAAGATCTTCAATCTATTTTCTGGACGTGATTGCGAGCGACTAATGGCAACTGTAACGACTTCGTTTGCATTTTTCGTGACCGCTCGAAAGTAACGTTAACCGCAGGAACGTCGATTTGTTCAAATCGAAAAACTGGCACGGTATTGAGTTGGCGTCATATCCGTCAGGTCGCGAAATGCGGCATTAAAGCCTGACAGAGAATTATACCCAACAGATAACGCAATATCTGTGACCGAGGATTCACTCATCGCGAGGCGTTCAATTGCTTGAATAATACGGATGCGCGCCAGCGTTTGGGTCCACGTCATGCCCATCTCGTTTGCAAACCGCCGTGCCAATGCGCGTGGTGATTGACCACACAGATCTGCAATTACTTCGAATGTCAGTGCTTGATCAAATCGTTCTTCCGTCAAGGTGACAGCCTTTGCGAGCCCCGGCGATGTCGGCGCCGGAAGTACGCAGCGACTGGGTGTCTGCGCAAGCCTTGAAATGACATTGCCCAGCGTCTTGAAAATCCCCTGTGCGTATGGGGTCAACGGATGTGCGTCTTGGCCCCAGTTGCGACACTCAGTTACCAATTCACGCGCCAAGGGGGTCATGTCAAAAACAGATAGAACATCCTGCGGCGTGTCGATCACGTCGCATGGGAACAAGACAGACGCGGTCGTCGCGTTAGAGAGGACTGAAATCTGAATTGTACGCCCCGCGCGAATAAGCGCTGCTCGCGCGGGGGGCAACGTCCACCGTTTTCCAAGCGCCTCCAACCGAAGAGTTCCTTTCAGCGAATACAAAAAGTAATGCTGTTCGGTCTGAAACTCCATCGGATCAGAAGGTTCAAAGTGTTTATGAAAACAATAAGCGTCTTCCATACCCTAATTCATTTAGACTGTTAACAAAGTAGCGTCAAAGCGGTGACTAACTGGCGGAGCCAGCATCATGGGGCGTAGGGTCTGTCCGACCCGAGCAAACTCATCAGACGATGTGTAGCCTTCGAAGTCTTGCTGGGTTTTCCATTCGTGAATTACACCAACCTTTTGCGGGTCTGTGGCATCTTGAAACGGGATGAATGCAATTGATCCAGGCATAGCGCGGACTTGATCGGATTCTGCGACAAGTGCATCAAGCGCTTTGCGGCTGTCTTCAAGAGCTACTGTGAATGTGACGTGAGCGATTAACATAGGTTTTCCTTTTTGGGTTTTGTAAAAACATATCCAATGCTGGTGCGCGAAGGCGGGCCAGACGTGAACCGGTGTGTTGTTTCATGATCCAAGCCTGCGGCTTGCGCCCATTCATACAGGGCATCGGGCGCGTACCAACGATGGCGGTAACGCAGCCAGATGAACCAATTACACCAATGCGGTTTGGAAACGACGAGAATGAGCTTTCCACCTGTGCAAAGGCACTGAGACAGCTTTTCCATTGCGTTCAAGGGGTCGTCACAATGTTCAATGACGTGGGCGGCCAATACCGTTTGAAACGGATGCGTGGGTTGGTAGTTTTCAAGTGTGGTTGCAATGTCTTTGACAGGGACTGATGCCCCAGCAAAACGGGCGCGCGCCACGTGCAGCATCGGTTTTGATGGCTCAATCAATGTCAGATCACGGCTGCCGCCAGCGGCGAGCCATGCAGCCGCAAAAAGACCCGTTCCTGTTCCAATGTCCAAAACCGGTCGCCTAGTCTCAAGATGGTCCTGAAGAAAGCACTGATATGCGTTAGAATACCTCATGCGCAGGACCTTCTTGTCCCAACCTAATGCGGCCTTATCGTATTTCGAAATGATATCCATGCTGACACCTTTACCTAGAGTCTCCCGCCTCGGCTTGCGGCGCAAAGCCAAGTTTGCGCTCGAAACGGTCAGTTAAAGTACGATGGGGGCAATTGATGCATAGATACCAGCCTCAGGCGGCAGCCCGGCCAGCAGAGCGTAAGCCAAGGATTGCGGGATCAGCATAATCGTCACGATCACAGCTGCAATCATGTCATTGGACAACGCGGTGCGCCCGTAGCGGCTGCCCCAATCAAGGATTGGGAGGTATTGGCGAAGTATTCTCATGGCAGTGGGTCCAGAATTGGCGGCGCTTCGCACAGTTTGCATGGCGTCGGTAAACTAATGACCGCAACCCGCCCTGGCAGGGACAACCAGACGGGCTGCGGTAAAAATCAAAGAAACTGCTTACTCAGCGGCAACCTTGATCTCTTCGGGTTTGGCCATCCATTCTTTGCCTTTGAGCATGGCCTGCCAGTAGATCGGCGGCAGTAGTTTTTCCTTGAGGAACCATGCCGCACGGCTTGGTTTTGTGCCGTCCAGAAGGAAGGATGGAAAGCTCGGTTTGAGCGCGCCGCCATAGCCAAATTCCGCCAACACGATTTTACCGCGCTCGACTGTCAGGGGACAGGAACCGTAGCCATCGTATTGCGCCACCGGTGAACCACCTCTCATATCGGCCACGATGTTCTCCGCGACGGTCGGGGCCTGCTTGCGGGCTGCGGCCATCGTTTTGGCATTTGGCGCGTACATCACGTCACCCAATGACCAGATATTGTCAAAGGTCTTGTGCCGCAGCGTTGCTTGATCGACGTCCACCCATCCGGCGGCATCAGCGAGTGGGGACACGCGGATGAAATCCGGCGCGACTTGTGGTGGGCATACATGCATCATGTCAAAATCGACGGTGATTTCTGTTGGGTCGGTATCTGGCTTGGTCACCTTGAACGTCGCCTTCTTCGCGGCACCATCAACGGAGGTCAGGGTGTAGAAGAAGTTCAATGTGGCGTCATACTTTTCGATGTATTTAATCAAGGCAGGCACATAGTCCTTAACCCCGAACAGAACCCCACCTGCGTTCATGAATTGAATATCGATGTCTTTGAGCGCCCCATTCCGGAACCAAGCATCACCTGAAAGATACAACGCCTTTTGTGGCGCACCTGCGCATTTGATCGGCATTGGCGGCTGGGTAAACAGCGCGCGCCCTTCTTTCATCTCTTGGACAAGCTGCCACGTATAGGGAGCGAGGTCGTACCGATAGTTCGACGTCACGCCATTGCGGCCCAGCGTTTCTTCGAGCCCTTCAACAGCACCCCAATCGAGCTTGTGCCCCGGAGCCACAACAAGACGATCATAGGAAACCACTGTGCATCCTTCGAGAATGACAGCGTTGTTCTTTGGCTCAAACGCGGCGACTGCGGCCTTGATCCACTTCACGCCACGGGGGATCAACGAGCCCATCGTTTTTGCTGTCTCGCGTGCCTCAAAAACGCCCCCGCCAACCATCGTCCAACCCGGTTGGCAATAATGGACGTCTGACGGGTCGATGATTGCAATCGACAACCCAGACTTGCGGGCAAGCAAGCTGGATGCGGTCGCGATTCCACCAGCACCTCCACCGACAATCACAACATCGAACTTCGCGTCGCCCTGCTGGGTTGGGGTTTTGCCACCGTTCGCCACACGGCGCGCAACACCGTTCATGTCATAACCCGCAGCCTTGGTTGCAGCCAAAATTTCAGCCAAAGGGCGCTTTTGCGCTTCGTGCAACGACCAAAGCGTCGCCGAGCGTGTTCCGGACCGACAATACCCCAGAACAGGTCGCGGCAGATCCTTTAGGACCGCCCCGAACGCATCCACGTTTTCATCAGTGACCATTCCAGAGTCGATTGGTAGGTAGACCGCGACAAGGCCCGCTTTCTCAGCGGCCTTTTCTATTTCCTCAAAACTGGGCTGGTCTGCCCCTTCGCCGTCAGGACGGTTGCAAATGAGGGCGCGAAAACCTGCCTTTTTGATTTCTGCAATGTTATCGACAGAAATCTGCGCAGAGACAGAGACCTTATCGCTGATTTTCTTGATATCCATAGTCTTACCTTTTCGCGTTCAGTATCTTTGCACCCGCCCGCTGTGGACTGGGGCACACAAGGCGGGAGCCTTACTCAGATGCAGCAGCGTTATTTTGGGTGAATGAAACAAGCTTCGCGCTGTAGGCCTGTTCACCAAGGCGATTGATCAGTTCAAGTTGCAGCTCCAGCCACGCTTTGTGGCCTTCTTCGTCGATCGCAATCTTCTCAAAAAGCATGCGCGATCCGACATCATTCGCTTCATTGGCCTGCCTCGCTGCCTTGAGATAAAAGTCGATAGCCTCTTCTTCGTCAGCGAGGTCTGCCTTGAACATCTCTTCCAGAACCTTTGCGCGTTTTGGCGGTTTCGCAAAAGCAATCTCGGGCGTGCCCTTTAAGAACAGGATGCGCTCGATATAGAGGTCGGAATGCCCAATTTCTTCGACTTGTTCTTCGCGCATCTTATCGGCCAGCAGGTTCAGTCCCCAATCATCAAGCACATGCGCGTGCAACTGATATTGATGAGCAGCAGTCATTTCCATTTGAAGCGCTTTGTTTAGGTTGTTGATCGTTGCGTTGTTAGACATGTGATGTTCCCATTAGATTGTAGAACTGCGACGTTTGGGCGTTACAGACCGTTGATTGGCACTTTGAGCATCGGGTTGCCGTCTTCATCCGTCGGCACTTCGCCTGCCCGCATGTTCACCTGCAAAGACGGGATGATCAGCTTTGGCATCGCCAGTTGCGCGTCCCGTTCGGTCCGGAATTTGACAAAGTCCTCTTTGGTTTTGCCGCCGCCCACGTGAATGTTGCTGGCCTTTTGCTCGGACACCGTGGTTTCCCACGCGATTGCGCGACCGTTCGGGCCGTAATCGTGGCACATGAACAAGCGCATCGCGTCGGGCAAGCTCAGAACTGTCATGATTGAATCGTAAAGAACGCCTGCGTCCCCACCGGGGAAATCCGCCCGCGCCGAGCCGCCGTCTGGCATGAACAACGTATCCCCCGCGAAGGCAGCATTGCCCATTACGTGGACCATGCAGGCAGGTGTGTGGCCGGGTGTGTACATCGCAAAAGCCGTCATGTTGCCGACTTGATAAGTGTCGCCATCCTTGAACAACGCGTCAAACTGCGACCCGTCACGCTGGAATTCCGTGCCCTCGTTAAAGACCTTCCCGAAAGTTTCCTGCACGACCATAATGCCTTCACCGACACCAATCTTGCCGCCCAATTTCTGCTGAATATAAGGCGCGGCGCTCAAGTGATCTGCATGGACGTGGGTTTCAATGATCCACTCCAGCTTCAGACCGTGTTCTTTGATGTGCTCAATCATCAGATCGGCGCTCACATGTGTGATCCGGCCAGCGGCATAGTCCAAGTCCATGACGCTATCGATGATTGCGCATGCGTCAGACGTCGGGTCTTTGACGATGTAGCTGATCGTGTTCGTTGGCTCATCAAAAAAGGCTTCGACCTCTGGGGTGATGTCCATATCTACGGGATAGTTCATTGTTCCCTCCATTTCAGTGCGAGCGACCGTCAGCCGCCATCATCTCATGCACGGCTTGCATGCCGCGCTCTGTCATTGCGGTGACTTCTGCTGCATATTTTTGTAAGGCGTCGATGATCTGCGGATTGTCTGAAGTTTGGATGACGACCAGGCTTTCGTCCTCGACCGAAACATCAGACAATATTTCATTTCCGTGCAGAAAGAAGATATCCAACGTCGGACTTTGGATCAGAATTTGTGGATCATCCATCTGTCCGACACGGTCGATCATTCCGACAGAATGATTGATAAGCGCATCCATGACCGCCCTGTCCGATGACCTTGTTACTGTTCGAATGCCATTGGGCAGGTTTTCAACCTCGCGCGTGATCGTATCGAAGTTTCGGAATAACAGCGCCAGTTCTGCACTTTCTTCAGCCGTCGCGTTTTCACCGCGCAAGCCGGGCATGTTTACCTCATCGTGCTGCATCCCTGCACCATGATGTCCGGCCATTCCGCTATGATGGGCCATTCCGTTATGCGGTGACATTGCCAGATACATACCGCCCGCACCCAACGCGCCTGCCAGAACGACCGCCACCACGATAAACCCAGTTTTGCGAAGTGAGGATTGTTCCATTGTTACGTTGCCTTTGCACTGTTTTGGGGCGCAGGGATCAGACGGCGCACGTAGAACCCAGCGGCGACCGCGATCAAGAACAGTGCGACTTCCCAGCGACCTGTTCCAAGTGCTGGGATGGCGGCACCGGGACAAAAGCCTGCGATCCCCCACCCAATCCCAAAGACGGCCGATCCACCGATCAGACGCACATCAATGGCGTTCGAGGTTGGTATTTGAAACTTGCCACCAAACAGCGGTGCATCACGACGCCAAACCAAACGGTAGCCAATGAAGGTGATGACAACGGCACCGCCCATCACGAACGCAAGGCTTGGGTCCCACATGCCCGCCACGTCGAAGAAATTGAAGACTTTGGCCGGGTTCATCATGCCAGAGATTGCGATGCCTGTGCCGAAGACAAGGCCGGTAAAGAGAGCAAAGATCAGTTTCATGGCGCTATGCTCCAAACACGTGACGGATGAGGTAGACTGTGATCGCTGCGGTCAGCATAAAAGTCGGGACGGCCACGATCGAGCGCACCGACAACCGTGAGAGGCCACAGACGCCGTGTCCGGACGTACAGCCGGACCCAAGGCTTGCGCCAAACCCGACGATTACGCCGCCTATGACGATCATTGCTGGGCTGACGGGAACAGATAATTCTGGCATCGCCCCTGTGACCAGAAAGATCAGACCCGGAGCCAAAATCATTCCGACGACCATCGCGGCGCGCCACGCAAACTCATCCCCGTTTTCCGCGAAAACAAGGCCAGACATAATCCCAGTTGCGCCTAGAATGCGGCCCAATCCCAACATCAGCAGAACAGCGCCAAGACCAATCAACAAACCGCCGCCAAAAGACGCGAAAGGTGTGAACAACGTTTCCACCTTAGCAGTCCTTGCAGGTCTTGAGGCCGAGGATCGAATAGATCGGGCACATCTTCAGCGTGGATGTGGCCAACATGACAATACCGACAATTGCTGCGCCGTATTTAAACAGCGGTGTTGCGAAAAGCTGCATACCACTGGCAAATACAAGATAGAGCAAAACCGCGCCCAAAGCTGCGCGAAGGATGCGGTCGATGGTGCCTACATTGGTTGTCATAGCGATCTCCTAACGTTTTAAGTTAGGATTGAGATATAACTTCAAAAATGGATCGTCAGTGACATTGTCACCTAACCGGCAAATACTGAAAACGAGCTGTCAGGCGGAGTGTGCAATCGCGCCAAGCCCAGCCTTATCTTTGAACGTAATCAATCCGCGCGATTGCTCGATCAGGTCGCGCTTTTGAAAGTCGTTCAATACCCGCGAAATCACTTCGCGGGCGGTGCCAAGCTCGCTTGCAAGGTCTTGATGGGTCGCACGGACTTCTTTCAGCCCATCGCCCAGCGTCAAAAGCCGCTCAGCCAAACGGACATCGATGCGCCCGAAGGCGACGTCATCCACAACGCGCAGCAAGTCAATCAAGCGGCGTGAATAGGCCGAGAAGACGAAGTTACGAAACGCATCTTCTTCCGCAGCCAGTCGATCAAAAGCCGGCTTGGGCAAGACCACGACGCTCACGTCGGTCTCGGCAATCCCTTCCGCATTATACGCCTCTTCGGCCAGCATGCAGGCCGTCGTCAGCACACAGCTGTCGCCCGCTTCAATCCGGTACAGCACAATCTCACGCCCGGCATCAGAGGTTTGGGATACGCGGATGCGCCCGTCATACAAAAAGAACAGGCTGTCGGGGATATTCATTGGCCCGAACACCTGATCGCCCTTCTTCATATGCATAATACGTGCGGATTTGTTCAACCGATTCCGTACATCCATCGGGAGTGCGGCCGTCCCTTTAAATCTTTCGGTCCAATCTAAAATGGTCATTTTGCACTCCTGACGGGGGCAACTATGCCTTCCTCTAAGGGAGCGATCCGCGCGAGCAGGTCGCCGCGATTTGATGCGATATCGGCCAGCGTCAAATCGTCGAGGACAGCCATGAACGCACGTGTTGCGTCGTGCAGGGCGCGTGACAGTTTGCAGATGCCAATCAGCGGACAGGTGTTATTCTCTGGATTGAAACACTCAACCAGATCCAAAGGGCCTTCGGTCAGACGGACGACATCGCCGACGATGATGTCCTCGGCTGGCTTGGCGAGCCGAAACCCACCACCTCGCCCACGCTGGGTCACGATATAACCGGCTTGCCCCAGTTCATGCACGATCTTCACGATATGCGGACGCGCAAGTCCATGGACACGAACGACATCATCAACACGAATCAAATCCGGTGCTTTCAGCGCGGCCAACTGCAAAGAGCGCATGGCGAAATTGGTATATGATGTGAGTTTCATAGTGCCTCCCGTCATTAACTTATATTTATTTTATATCTTTTGACAAGATAGGTGACATTGTCACTGAAGCTGGCACAGGCACCACCTAGATGAGGTTCAGACAACAATAGGAGAATACAATGACATTGCTTCTTGGGGATATCGTTCCAGACTTTACCGCTGACACAACAACGGGTCCGATTTCGTTTCATGACTGGATTGGAAATGAATGGGCCTTCTTCTTCAGCCACCCTGCGGACTTCACACCAGTTTGCACCACTGAAATGGGCCGCACGGCGCAACTTGCATCCAAGTTTGCCGCGCGGGGGGTGAAGCCCATTGGCCTGAGCACCGACACGGCTGAAGAGCACCTCAAGTGGATTGAGGATGTCAACGATACGCAAAACACGACCCTGCGGTTTCCAATCGTGGCTGATCCAGAGTGTAAGGTCGCAGCACTCTACGAAATGATCCATCCAGGCGAGTCCACCACAGCAGCCGTGCGATCTGTCTTCATCATTGATCCAGACAAAAAGCTGCGCCTGTCGATGACCTATCCGATGAACGTCGGTCGCAGCTTTGATGAAATCATCCGCGTGATCGATGCGCTGCAGACCGGTGATGCCAAAGGCGTGGCCTTGCCAGCCGACTGGCGACCCGGTGATCGTGCGATCATCCCACCATCGGTTTCAAATGCCGAAGCCACTGCCAAGTTTCCACAGGGTTTCGAAGAAATCCGCCCCTACCTGCGTACGGTCGACATCGACGCCGCTTAAACAAAGGACTAGACACATGAAAATTGCTACCCTCTCTGTACTCATTCTACTCCCAATGACCGCTGCCGCCCAAGGCGGCCGCGGTTCTCACTTCATTGAAAACTGGGATCAAAACAACGATGGTATCGTGACTTTGGCGGAACTCAGGGAAAAGCGCGGAGACGTTTTTTATACGTTCGACTCTGACGAAAACGGCTTCTTAAATGCCGAAGAATACAGCTACTTCGACGATGCGCGGCAGGCCGATATGGATGGCCAAGGTGAACACGCTCAAGGTAAGATGGGCCGTGTACAGGAAGGTATGATCATGGCATTCAACGACACGAACAGCGATGGTCAAGTCAGTGAGGCCGAGTTCCTCGCGAATGCCGAAAATTGGTTGGCGCTTATCGATCGCAATGAAAGTGGCGATGTGACGTCCGCGGACTTCGGTCCGCAAAGCTAAGAGAAAAACCGAGGTCTACCAGCAGGCCTCGGGTCCTACGATTCATTAAGAGGCCTGCCATGTTGGATAGCTTTTCCGCCGAAACACTCGCCCGCGTACAATTCGCATTCACTGTGTCCTTTCACATTATCTTTCCATGCTTTTCCATTGGTCTCGCCAGCTATCTGGCGGTGCTCAACGGGCTTTGGATAAAGACGCGGGACGAGACGTATCTCACGCTGTTCACCTATTGGAAAAAGATCTTTGCAGTTGCCTTTGGCATGGGCGTCGTTTCGGGCATCATCATGTCTTATCAGTTTGGAACAAACTGGTCAGTCTTCTCGGACAAAGCAGGACCCGTCGTTGGACCACTGATGGCCTATGAAGTGATGTCGGCCTTTTTCTTAGAGGCTGGCTTTTTGGGTATCATGCTATTCGGCCGCGAACGTGTTGGCGAAAAGCTGCATATGTTTGCCACGGCAATGGTCGCTTTCGGCACCTTGATGTCAGCCACATGGATTTTGTCTGTGAACAGCTGGATGCAGACACCAACAGGCTTCAGCATCAACGAGGTAGGACAGTTCGTCCCCGAAGACTGGTGGGAAATCGTCTTCAACCCCTCCTTCCCATACCGCCTTGTTCACATGGTCATTGCTGCCTTCCTGACGACCGCGCTTGTGGTTGGTGCAGTCGGTGCCGTTCATCTGCTACGCGACAAAGCCGATAAAGAGTCGCGCCGCATGTTTTCCATGGCGATGTGGATGTTGGCCATTGTGACGCCTCTGCAAATCTATGCGGGTGACCTGCATGGCCTGAACACGCTTGAACATCAGCCCGCGAAGATCATGGCAATGGAAGGCCATTACGACAGTCATCCACATGGTGCGCCGTTGATCTTGTTTGGCATTCCAAACGCAGAAGAAAAGCGCATCGACTACGCAATCGAAATTCCTTACCTTAGCTCGCTGATCCTAAAGCATCATTGGGACGCGCCGTTGGACGGTCTCGATACGGTCCCCGACGAAAATGAACCGCCAGTCGCGATTGTGTTCTGGAGCTTCCGGATCATGGTCGGTCTTGGCTTTGCGATGTTGGGCCTTGGGGCGTGGTCGCTTTTGGCCCGCTGGAGAGGTCATCTGTACAATGCGCCTTGGCTACACCGAACAGCGATTTTGATGGGACCCACAGGTTTTGTGGCTGTGTTGGCGGGTTGGATCACAACAGAGGTCGGACGACAGCCATTCACAGTTTACGGATTGCTGCGCACATCCGATAGCCTTGCTCCCGTAGCGGCACCTGCAGTCGCTGCTTCCCTTGTGGCCTTTATCGTCGTCTACTTCTTCGTCTTCGGAGCGGGCACATTCTACATCCTACGGATGATGAACAAGAGACCGACAACCCCGAACCTTGATCTCAACGACGGCCCTATTCGAACTGCAGGCATCACGCCCGCTCCTCAAGTCGATCCCGACGTCATCACTGGAGCATAAGGAGACCGCTATGATATTCGATCTTGCTTTCATCTGGGCCGGCCTCATTGCTTTCGCCGTACTCGTCTATGTCATCCTCGATGGTTTCGACCTTGGAATTGGGATTTTGTATCCCTTCGCTAGGTCCGAAAAGGATCGCGACTTGATGATGAACTCTGTGGCACCCGTCTGGGATGGAAATGAGACTTGGCTGGTCTTGGGCGGCGGCGGTCTGTTCGCCGTCTTCCCGCTGGCTTACGCAATCATCATGCCAGCGCTTTATATGCCGATCACGATCATGCTGCTTGCGTTGGTTTTTCGTGGTGTGTCTTTTGAATATCGCTGGCGCACCGTCCGATGGAAAGGCTTCTGGAATTATGCATTCTTCGGCGGTTCCATTGTGGCGGCCTTTACACAAGGCATTGCACTTGGCGCAATTGTCCAAGGTATCGAGGTCTCTGGTCGTGCCTATGCGGGCGGTTGGTTCGACTGGCTGACAGCATTTTCGATCCTCACTGGCTTTGCCGTTGTTGTCGGCTACGCGTTGCTTGGAGCAACGTGGCTCGTCCTCAAAACCGAAGGAGATCTAAACGTTCAGATGCGCCGCTACGCGTGGTGGCTTGGGGCTGGCACGCTTGGCCTCATCGGCATTGTCAGCCTGATAACCCCGTTCCTGGACCCAATCTATTTCGAGCGCTGGTTCAACCTGCCGGGCAGCTTGGTTTCAATGGTGGTGCCAGTTGTCATGCTCGGCCTTGTTTGGGCGTTCTTTACCAGCTTGAATGACGGTAAGGACTTGCAACCATTCCTGTCTGCACTCGGCTTCTTCGTCGTCAGCTTCATCGGCATCGGGATCAGCTTTTATCCGATGATGGTGCCACCGTCGTTGACCATCTGGCAAGTCGCAGCCCCTGACAGCAGCCTCGCGTTTGCACTGGTCGGGGCTGTAATTCTAATCCCGATCATCCTCGTATACACAGCCTACGCCTATTGGGTATTCCGTGGTAAAATGGACCCGGCAGAGGGGTATCACTAATGAAATATCCCCTTTTGTCGAAATGGGCGTGGTTTTTGGCATTATGGCTCGCCAGTGTAAGCGTCCTTGGAGTGGTGGCCTACGCCATCAAGCTGGTTATTTAGACGTTGATTGGCGGCCATAAGCGAAATCGACCACACCTTCGACGTTGCCGAGAAACAGATGGCCATTGGGGACAACTTCGTCATGTGTCCGTCAAATACGAAAAAACGCACTTAAGGAATAAACCATGTTGCTCATTCTGTGATCGCTTTGAATGACCGCTTTAACGACATCGACAGCCCAGCGGTATTGTATGCGCGGCATGCGTGAACGGATGCTGCGTTAGCATTAGCTGCAACTGCACAAGTCCGGTTTGTCCCGCAGAACAGACCTCTAGCCTGCTCTACAACGCCTTGCCGTGTTCGCGAATGCAGCGAAGGTCTCCTTCGAGCCCAAAGTGCTTTGTGCCGCGCGATGCACGAATGTCTGAATTTATTGACTGTCCGCTTAGCTTTGGCTAAGAGACAAGGAGTCCAAAGTGACTTTTGATCAGGTTAAGCTGGTCGAAGTCGCGAGACTTAATTCTCGAAAAATTAGGAGTGTGCGGCCCTTGTCCAAGCAGCTTTTTATCTATGGCGATAGTATTATCGACAATGGCAACTACGTCGGTTCGAACGAACCTCACGTCGCCCAACAAATTTCCTCTCTCTTATCAGATTGGGACGTGATTTCATTTGCAACCGACGGAGCTCGTTGCGCTGACATAGCAGTTCAGTTGAAAGAAAACCCTGCACCTTCCGACGCCCATATTCTACTTACCGGTGGTGGCAACGACGCCTTGGATACAATGTGGGTTCTCGAAGACGACACAGACAGAACGTTTCCCGAAGTTTTGGGATTGCTGGTAAACATCAAAGAGCAGTTTCGAACCAAGTATCTCGAAGTGCTAGCCGAAATAAAAAACCGGCAGACACTTGTCGCAACAATTTACAATCCGATGTTCGAGCATCCTTCGACTGAACCAATTAAAAAGCCGTCCGTTGGAATGCTGACTGCATTCAATGATGTCATTCAGGAAGAAGCGTGCGCCGCCGGGCATTCAATTTTGGAACTACGCAGATTGTTTATACATGCCGAGCATTTTGCAAATCCAATTGAGCCAAGTGCATTGGGTGGTGCAGTGATCGCGAATGCAACAACGGATTGGTTAGCTCACCAAAAGAAGCCATTGATGCCCAGAGCTTGAACGGCGGCAAAGTCCGCTCAGCGGGCACTGGTATGCGACGTTTGACCAAACAGCGTTGGCGACTGCAGCGAACGGCAGGTTTGAGACCGCCTTGACCGATGCTGCGCATTGCACGAATGTCCGCATCGATCAGTTACCTGCTATGCTAAGTAAGGCACGGCAGTTACTTTTGTAGACCAGCTATGGGTTAGGTGTTGGTCATCTGCCACTAATGCATGAGATGCATAGGCAGATGAGCCGCGATCTCTTCTTTTAGAATGCTCTTCAGCCTAATCACGGCTTCGCTGGTAATACGTTCTGCATGATGCAGTCTGATTTTCACTGATGGTAGAGGCGGCAGACCAGCCTCTTTACCCAAGACCATTAGATGTGGTGGAAGTTGGATCAGCGTTCTGACCGCAATGCCCAAACCCGCATTTACGCCCGTCCATAGCCCCTGCAAACTTGCACTGTTCATCGAAACAAAGTGCTCCAATCCGTTATTCGTCAAACTGGACCTGTCACGCTTTTGTGCCGCTCCAAATGCTCGTTTAAGCCACCTTACGCTCGAATGCGACGGGGCTTTTCCAACCCAGTGCTGAGTGGCGGCGACGCGGGTTGTAGAAGCCATTGATGTATTCGAAGATGGCCATC